>NZ_VUMN01000001.1 GCF_009696165.1 Stecheria intestinalis
ACACATAAGGAGGGCGATCCGGTTTGGGGCATACTTCTTTTCTGTAATCCTTGCAGACGGTATTGCAGTTGATCGATCTGCAGTGAGCACAGGATTTCCCTCTTCTTCGGCATGTGGTTTCCATTGCTGCGCAGAGATTGCAACGCTTGCATTCTTTGCGAAACGCACAGCTGTTCCTGCTGAAACGTCCAGGGCGGCCATCTTCAACTCGGAAATGCCTGATCTCTCTTGAAACGGTAGAAGTGGTAACACCAATCTTACGAGCGATGGCAGAAAGAGATAATCCTTCTGAAAGAAATGATTGGATCTGCATTCTTTTATTAAGATCCAGCTTAGAAAAAGCAGTCATGATGAAAGTTCCTCCTAGTTCTTTCATCGGCTATACCTGACCTGAAATCATTATTCGGAATCAAAGCAACTGATTGCAACAGCATCATGGTTTCTGTTTCGATTAAGTTAATGCAACAGATCCCTTGCGTTCACTTCTGCAATTGAGTAATCACTGATGAATAAGCATTTTTTCTTTTCATCAATGGAGGTCTTTGCTATAATGTCACAGGTATTTCTCTAGGAAAACTGAAGGGTGGTATTGATTATATGGGAAGAGCACATGAAGTGCGCGCAGCCTCAATGGCTAAAACAGCTGCTGCAAAGTCCAAGCTGTATTCTCGCTTCGGAAAGGAACTTTATATTGCAGCAAAATCCGGCGTGCCTGACCCTGATATGAACCTTGCTCTGGCAAGAAAAATCAAGGAAGCAAAGTCCAACCAGGTACCGGCAGACGTCATCAAGAGAGCAATCGAGAAAGCAAAGGGCGGTACAGACGAGAACTATACGGAGTGCCGTTATGAAGGATTCGGTCCTGGCGCAAGCACCGTCATCATCGACTGCCTCACCGACAACACAAACCGTTCTTATACTGAAGTGAAGACCGCATTCAACCGCTGCAAGGGCTCCAAGATCGCTAATGCAGGTTCTGTTTCCTTCGGCTATGAGCAGATCGGCCTCTTCGAATTCCCTTATGAAGACGAAGACAAGATGATGGAAGCCATGATGGATGCAGACGTAGATCTCAAGGACATCAGCGTTGAAGACGGCATCATGCAGGTCAAGACCTCATTCCAGGACTTCGGCAAAGCTCAGGACGCAATCGAGAAGCTTCTTCCGAATGTGGAATTCTCTACCTGCGAAGTGACGATGTATCCGAATGAATGGGTCACTCTGGACTCCGACGAAGACAAGGCCGCATTCCAGAAGCTCATGGATACACTCAATGACATCGATGATGTCAACAAAGTCTATTCCAACGTACAGGAAGGCTGAAGCAAACCCCGGCATCTGCCGGGTTTTCATTTGACTATTCATTCGATCTGAAACCACGGCCCTTCAGGACCGGAGTAATTGGGTTGCCCGGGTTTCTGATTCTGCTATACTGGAGCCATGATACGTGTAATTACTTATGGAACTTATGACCTGCTGCATTGGGGACATATCCGTCTATTGCAGCGGGCAAAATCCCTCGGCGACTATCTGATCGTCGGTCTCTCCACAGATGAATTCAATGCCGGAAAAGGCAAGCAAGCCTACCATCCTTATGAAGAACGGAAAGCAATGCTTGAAGCCATCCGCTATGTCGATCTCGTGATCCCGGAAGAAACCTGGGAACAGAAACGGTCCGATATCGTGAAATACCAGGCAGACATCTTCGTGATGGGCGATGACTGGAAAGGAAAGTTCGACGATCTCTCCGATCTCTGCCGAGTTGTGTATCTCCCTCGCACCGAAGGCATCTCCACCACCAAGATCAAGCATGATCTGGAATTGTTAGGCAGAAAGGGCTAATCATTTCACATAATGAGCACCTGCAATCTCTTCTCTGAGAATGCGGGTGCGTTCTTTTTCCGGAAGCACTGAAGTATAAAGCAGACATGCACGGTACTCCATCTCCCGGTACGGATAGGGGACATCCGCAAAGCGGCTGGCAAATCTCACGCCGCTTTTGCGCATGTCATGGAGATACTGCCGTCCCCTGTCATTGAATGCCAGGACACGGATGGTGTCATAAGGAGGAAGGGCGTTTACTTCCTTCTTCTCCAACTGCATCATTGCGGAAAGACATGTCCTGCGGATCCGTCCGGBCGTATAACGGTAATTCACGCATGCCGAAAGGAAGCCATCCCAGGTGCTTTCCTTCTTTGCGTTGGCAATCAGATGATTCTCAATTCCTTCCCGGAACAGGAAGAACTCGGCAAGCCGTTCCGGTCTGCTCGTCAGCAGGAACGTTCTGAGATATGGGTAGAACTGTTCCATATAGACACGATGCCCATTCAGCAATGCTTCTTTCATCGGCGTTGTTTCTCCGAGATCTTTTCCTTCCTTCAATGCAGTCCGGATGGCGAGCGCACTGCTGGTCTCATGAAGCTCCGGATCCAGATAGGAAGTCGTGCGCGGAATCAGAACCGGCTCAATCGCCGTACCGGCAATTTCCTTGAGGTAGGAGACCGCAAGGATATCATTCGGACGCATGCTTGTAGTCAATAGACTGTAAGCCCTCGGGAAACTCATGCCTGTATCCATGGACTGATGCAGATGATCCGGATTTACCGGAGTCTCTGCAATTTCTTTGAGATTTTCGAGATTGCCGCACTCGCTGCCGAAGCTGATATAGTTCACGCCCGCCGCCTTCATGACCGAAACTGCGCCATGGGCAAAGCCCGTGGCACTCTGAGTCGCATAAATATAAGGAAGCTCCGCCACCAGATCCACCCCGCCCCGGACCGCAGCTTCTGCTCTTGCAAACTGATCCAGGATCGCCGGCTCACCGCGCTGCACCCAGTTGCCGCTCATGACTGCCATCACGACATCGCAGTTTGTCTTCTTTCTTGCTTCTTCAATCTGATACTGATGTCCCTTGTGGAACGGATTATATTCTGCAGCTATGGCCAGAACACTTGTCATAATCTGTCTGATCCCTCGTCTTTCGAATTGTATTATACTGAACTCAGCGAAAGGAATTTCCATAATATGAATTCATTTGATACGATTTACCGTCCGGAAGGGGAGGTAAAAGGTGCAGTTGCCATCGTTCACGGCATGAGCGAGCACCAGAAGCGCTACCGGGACTTTGCCGAATACCTGAAGAATCGGGGCTATGGCGCAGTTACGTATGACCTGCCTGGACATGGCGAACACGCCGAAGAACTCGGGTGGTTCAAAGAAAGCGGCGGTGCGGATATGCTGATTGACAGTGCGGTCGACCGCCTTCGCGAGGCCAGGGAAACATTCCCGGATGTTCCGCTCTTCCTCTTCGGACATTCGATGGGCACGATGATTTCCCGCTGCCTGCTGCAGGATCATGATCAGGAACTGGACGGCCTGATTCTCTCGGGCGCACCATGCTGGCAGAAAGCCGCAGACGGCGGCATCGCTGCCGGAAAGGTGATCCGCTTCTTCAAGGGAAAGAAGGGACACTCCCGCTTCATGGATCAGGCAGTGACAGGATCGTTCAACAAGTGTGTCAAGAATCCCCGCACCCAGTCTGACTGGCTGTCCTGCAACACGGCAAATGTGGATGCTTATCTGGCTGATCCGCTGTGCGGTTTCCCGTTCACGATCCAGGGCTATCTCGATGAGATGGAACTGATGAAGCGCATGCACAATGTCTCCGGGTATCATGTCACGAAGCCGGATCTTCCGATCTGGTTCATCAGCGGCGAAGGCGATCCGTGCCGCGGAGGAGATGAAGGCTTCAATGACAGCATTTCCACCCTACGCAGAGCAGGCTATCAGGATGTAGATGCTAAACTATGGCCGAACATGCGTCATGAGATTCTGAACGAAACCGATCGCATGCAGGTATTTGAGGCCGTCGGGAACTGGCTGGACGAGCATTGCTGAGCCTGAAAACGTGCATTGACTTTGTTTCATGGTCTGCTATAATTGTGGCGTTAACGAGCGAAGGAGGCCCTGGCGGTGAAGTGGACGAGGTCTATGCTGAGCGGTTCTTCATCTGAAGAGATTCGCTTTGATGAAGCTGTTGAGATTGACCCGGAAGTATTCGCATCCAATTCCCGCATCAATGGAGTCAAGGATGTCCGGGTATCCGGAACTGGGCTGTATCAGGAAGCTTCAGAACGGTTCTATGTGAAGATGGAGATTCATGGCATCATGTGTCTCCCGGATGCAGTGACCGGTCTGGAGATTGAATGCCCCTTCGAGACGGAACGAGAACAGGTCTTCGCATTTGAAGACACTGATGAAGATGACGTCTGGGTCGTTAAGGATGAAGTCATCGAGCTGCTTCCGGTCGTGATCGAAGAGATCCTCTCCGAAGTGCCGCTGCAGGTGACGGAGGCCTCTCCTGAAGATTATCCGAGCGGCGATGGCTGGCGGGTGATTTCCGAAGAGGAGTTCGAGAAGAGTCAGGCAGAGAAGGGTGATCCGCGTCTGGCAAAGCTCAGAGATTACGGTAAAGAATAACAGGAGGTGTCAGACAGATGGCAGTACAGCAGAGAAGAAATTCCAAGACCAGAAGAGATAAGAGAAGAACGCATTATAAGCTCGCTGCTCCGACTCTGGTTAAATGCCCGGTCTGCGGTGCATATAAGCAGCCGCATCATGCTTGCCCGGTCTGCGGTTCCGTCGGCGATGCGAAGAAGACCGCACAGCCGGCTGAAGAACAGGCATAAGAAACAGAGAAGTCCGGATTTTCTGAAACCATTTCCTTCATGGAGATGGTTTTTTTTGCTGTTTCTTAAGTTTTTCTTAAGAGAGATTCTTGTAAAACGGTCCTCCTGTGGTAGACTTGTGGTAGAAAGTATCAGAAAGTGGAGGGAAGTAGAGCCTGATGTTCATCGGTGAATACCAGCATAGTCTCGATGCGAAAAACCGGCTCATCATTCCGTCCCGCCTCCGCGAGGAACTAGGGGATACTTTCGTTGTCACCAAAGGGCTGGATGGATGTCTGACCATCTATACCGGCCATGAATGGGACAAGGTTCAGAAACAGCTGGACGGCTTGCCGACCACGAACCGTGCAGCCCGCCAGTATATTCGCTTCATGACGAGTGGTGCCGCCGAATGCTCCTGTGACAGCCAGGGAAGAATCCAGCTGCCGCAGAACCTGGTCACTTATGCAGGGATTAATCATTCCTGCGTGATCATCGGGGCAAACGATTACGTTGAAATCTGGAGCGAAGAGCGCTGGCAGAAGTACAACGCCGATACGGCAGAGAACTTCGATGATTTGGCAGAGTCGCTGACGGAGTACCTGAAGTGATGGAACACAAGAGTGTGCTGCTGCATGAAACTGTCGATCTTCTGAAGGTCAGACCGGATGGCATCTATGTGGATGGCACCCTGGGAAGAGGCGGACATTCCAAACTGCTGCTGTCCAAGCTCACGACCGGTCATCTGTATGCATTTGACCGCGATGAGACTGCGATCGAAGAAAGCCGCAAGGTGCTTGCAGGGGACATGGACAAGGTCACGATGATCCACGACAACTTCAGCACCATGAAGGAACGTCTTTCCGAGTACGGCGTGACCGGAGTCGATGGGGTCATGATGGACCTCGGGGTCAGCAGCCCGCAGTTCGATGATCCTTCTCGCGGCTTCAGCTACCGCTTCGATGCGAAGCTGGATATGCGCATGGATCAGAGCCAGAGCCTTTCTGCCTATGAAGTGGTCAATACGTATTCCTATGAAGATCTGTGCCGGATTCTGTTCCGGTATGGAGAAGAGAGGAATGCAAAGCAGATTGCCCGTGCCATCGAGCGCGCAAGGGCAGAAGCACCGATCGAGACAACATTGCAGCTGGTAGAGGTCATTAAATCCGCACTTCCGGAAAAGGTGCTGCGGAAGAAGGGACACCCTGCTAAACAGACCTTCCAGGCACTGCGCATTGAAGTCAATCACGAACTCGATTCGCTTGAGCAAGGACTTCGCAAAGCCTGCGATCTATTGAATCCGGGCGGACGCTGCGCCGTCATCACCTTCCAGTCGCTCGAAGACCGCATGGTCAAGAACTGTTTCAGAAGCTTATCCTCTGCTCCATTCAGAGACCCGAAGCTTCCGCTGAAGGAATCTGAACTGGAGCAGGCCTCCTTTGTACTTCTTACCAGGCACGCGATCACTGCATCCGAAGAAGAGCTTGAAGAAAATCACCGCTCGCACAGCGCCAGGCTGAGGGGCATTGAACGGAAAACGGGGTAAATGAACTATGGCAGCACGCAAGAGAAAAAAGAAGAGTCTGAAGCTGGTGAACTTTACGTTCTTCTGCTTCATGATATCTGTGATATGCTATCTCGTAAGCGCATTATTTCTGCGCTCTTTCAACAACAGCCTCAGCACTCAGTGCCAGGAGCTCGAAACGAAGATCTCGACGCTGGAAACTCAGAATGAGGCCGTTGCGGTAGAAGTGAATACCCTTAACAGCAAGGATCGTGTTTCCTCGATTGCCGAGGAAGACGGACTGTCCCTGAACCAGGACAACATCGTCACGATCACGAAGCAGGGTGACAGCGGAGACTGACGAATGAAAAAAAACCGCGGAGATCGGGCGGTGCGAAGCATATTTCTGCTGGCATTGGCTGTGATGATTCTGCTCGCAGCCGATGTTTTTTTCGTTGCTATCGAGAAAAAACATCTCCGCTCCGGCACGGATCTTTCCGCTTATGCTGATTCGGATAATCTGCGCACCGAGGTCACCAAAGCCATGCGCGGCAATATCTATGCTTCTGACGGCACCGTGATTGCCGAGGACAGCCGCACCTACAACATCATCTGCATCCTCGATTCCAGCCGTCCGTCGGTCGGCGATACGATCAGCTATGTTCAGGACAAGGAAGGAACGGCAGAACAGCTTTCGAAGATTCTGAAGATCGATTACGATACGTGCCTGAATTACCTGAATCAGGACGTCTATCAGACCGAACTCGGAACGGCGGGCAGAAATCTCTCCGAATCCGTGAAGGATGAAATCGAAGCATTGAACCTGCCTGGCATCGAATTCACGAATTCCATCAAGCGGGTTTATCCGCTCGGCCAGTTTGCCTCGAATCTGATCGGCTTTGCGCAGTCTGATGAAAACGGATCCGTCGTCGGCAAGATGGGAGCAGAGCTCTACCTGAACTCCTACCTCACCGGAACCGATGGCTATCGCACGTATCAGGCAGATAAGAACGGCTATATACTGCCCGGCATGAAAGAAGATACCCAGGCTGCCGTCAATGGCAATGATGTCTATACAACTCTGAATGTCTCCATTCAGCAGGCCCTGGAAGATTCGTTCCAGATGACGGAAGACACATTCGGCGCGATCCGCATCTGGGGTGCCGTCATGGAAATCTCCACCGGGAAGATCCTTGCCTGGGGCCAGTATCCATCCTTTGACCCGAATACGCTCGATATCACCGATTACAACAACTACGGTTCTCAGCTTCCGTACGAACCAGGCTCTACGCTCAAAGGCATCACCTGGTCGGCAGCCATCAATGAAGGCGTCTACAATGGCGAAGATACGCTGTATTCCGGCCCGTTCTATTACGACTGGGATGAAAACCGGAACCCATACCGGGTTGACTATCATAAGGACTTTGTCATCACGAACGCTTCCGGCAACAACTGGGGCTGGATCACCTATGACCAGGGCCTGATGCTGTCCAGCAACGTCGCTGCCGCAACCATTGAAACCTCGCTGATCACGCCGGATATCCTGCTGGAATACGAGAAGAAGTTCGGCTTCTTCCAGCCGGTCCGCTCCGATGGCATGCCGGAAGAATCCGGCTATCTGCAGTTTACATGGCCAGGCGACAAGATCTCGCTTTCCTACGGCCAGGGCTCTACCGTGACCATGCTGCAGATGCTGCAGGCATACAGCGCCATCTTCGGCGACGGCACAATGAAGCGGCCGTATTACATCGAATCCATCCGCGATGGCTATGACAGCAACAAGGTTCTCTACCAGGCATCCACGAAAGTCACCGGAACCCCGATCACCGAAGACACCGCTAAGCAGATGCAGGCCCTGCTGTATCAGGTTGTCAATAACGATACGTACGGCACGGCAAAATATTATAAGATCGATGAAACAGAAATCATCGGCAAGACCGGAACCACGCAGGTCGCTTCCAACGGAAACTACCTGTCCGGCTATACGATTGCTTCTCTGATGAGCGCCATGCCTGCAGACAATCCGCAGGTCCTTGTCTACTATTGCTTTGAAGCACCATACAACCATGATGCCCATTACAAGACCGATGCCGTGAAGAACCTGCTCAGCAGAACGGCCATTGAACTTGGCTTTGCAAGCAATACCTCCGCAGGCAGCTCTTCTGAATCTTCTGCCGGAGACGGCGATGCGGTTCTCGTATCCGGAACGATGCCAAATCTCGTCAACCATTCTCTGAGCTATGCAGATGAGAAGCTGAACGGACTGGATATCACGCTGTATACGCTAGGCAATGGCGATTCCGTGATCGCTCAGTATCCGGAAGAAGGCGAATCACTCAGCAATGGCGAACGCGTGTTCTTAGTCACCGATACGAACAGCTTCACGATGCCTGACCTGACCGGCTGGACAAGAAAAGACGTCGCGGCCCTCTGGCAGGTCACTCAGTTCGGCTTCCGCCTGAAAGGCGAAGGCGTTGTGACGAGCCAGAATATCGCTGCCGGCACGACTGTGACCAAGGGTACCGAAATAGAAGTTGAGTTCGGCTGATTCCGGGAGTTATAATGGTCCCGTTTTAACAGCGATATCTGCAGATAAGATAAGGGGAAAACGATGATAGCACTGAAACTTCTTCTGGCTTGGGCAATCAGCCTGGCAGCCGTGCTGATCCTGATGCCGCACTGGATCGATTATCTGAAAAAGCTCAGTTTCAACCAGACTGTGAGCGAATACAGTCTGGAAGAATATAAGGAAAAAGCAAAGACGCCGATCATGGGCGGCGTGCTGTTCATCGTGATTCCGATTCTCGTGACGATTCTATTCGATCCGAAAGGGGCATTTGCACTGGAGAATACGATCGTGTTCATGACCTTTCTGATGTATGGTCTGATCGGTTTCATCGATGACTTCCTGATTGTCATCAAGCATAACAACGACGGCCTCAAGCCATGGCAGAAATTCGGCATGCAGATCTTCATGGCCATCGTGTTCTACGTGATCTACCGGAATAACGCGGACCTTGCGGTCCATATTCCGTTCACGGATCATGCCTGGGTGCTCGGCGGGTTCTATGGTCTGCTGATTCTGTTCATGTTTGCTGGTGCATCCAACGCCGTCAATCTGACCGATGGCATGGATGGTCTGGCTGCTGGCTGCATGGTATTCTCTCTGATTCCGTTCCTGGTTTTCTGCCTGCAGCAGTCGAAGTTCACGCTGGCTACGTTCATCTGCGCACTGGAAGGCGCACTGCTTGGCTATCTTCACTACAATGTGAAGCCGGCCAGAATCTTCATGGGCGACACCGGCAGTCTTGCCTTAGGCGCAGTGCTTGCCGCATTGGCCATGGTCACGAAGAAAGAACTGGCCTTGATCGTGATCGGCGGCGTCTTCGTGATTGAGACGCTCTGCGTCATCATCCAGATTTCCAGCGTGAAGCTCCGTCATAAGAAAGTATTCCCGTATACGCCGATTCACTATGCCTTTGTGATCAAGGGCATGGGCGAACGTCAGGTCGTCCATCTGTTCTGGCTGGCCGCATTCCTGTTCATGCTTGCAGGTCTATGGGTTGGCCTGAACTGATCCATGCATTCTTAGGAATTTCTGAAGGATTATTTCTGAAACCGCATCATTAAGCCATTATTCTCATCTCTGAGCGAAGAGAGAACCGTCAGCCTCATTGCAGGAATGACGGTTCTTTTTTATACTGAAAGCGAACAAGCCGTCATTTCCGGATCTCTGACTGGCAATTTCAGAGCATCCGGAAACATGCCAGCATCCATGGCAGTTGAACACCATCCACAATAGAGAAGGGGGCTTTATGAATGCACTGAAACGTGCCTGGGCCTATGTCCGGCGCAGACCTGCCAAAACCATTCTTCTGATGATTACGTTTTTTCTGATCGGCAATCTGGTGATTCTGGGACTTGGAATCTCTGAGGCTGCAGACAATGCCAAGACATTGACCCGGAAGTCGATGCGGGCAGCAGTGAGCTATGAGGTGGATTACGATGGCTATTACAGCTATATCAATACGCTCACGGATCAGGATGAGATCAATGCGGCCTATGAGAACTACCCGCAGATTGATCCTGCTGCTGCCCAGGAATTTGCCAAGGATGAGCGGGTAACTGCATTCAATTACATGACCACCTCGATTGCCTACAGCAATGGGTTTGATAATGTGCCGGTCGGCAATGAAGAAAATCGCTCCGATATGACGACTTATACCGATGAGAATGGCAATGAGGTTACATACCGGAATCCGAATCTCATGATCTATGCCATCAAGTATCCGAATCTGATTGAGTTTGCGGAAGGGACGTTCCAGATCGTTTCCGGTTCCATGTTCACGCAGAGTGATATCGATGACGCGAAGAACGTCGCTGTCATCACGCAGGAACTGGCCGATCAGAATGCGCTTCATGTCGGGGATACGATTTCTGTTTCCACACTGGATGATGATACGAAACGTGATGCTCTGGCAAATGGGGCAGCACAAGAAGACCTGGATATGGAACTGGAGATTGCCGGAATCTATACCACGGCAAATGATGTGGATCCTTCTTCCGAATACTATCAGTGGATGTATCCGTATGAGTCGCCGAAGAATATCATTCTTATTCCGATGAATGCTTATACCGAATACATAAAACAATATGTCTCCACGGTCTATCGGATTCATCCGGAGTACTTTGAAGATACGACCCTGGAGGAAGTTCTGTCCTCGTTTGAAGAGACGCCTACTTCTGTGGTCTATCTGCTGGATGATCCTTTGCATGTGGATCAGTTTGTGGAAGATCATAGCGGTGCTCTGACCTCCTATACGCTGCTCAATGCGAACAATGAACAGTTCAGGAAATTGTCCAGACCGCTGGATACACTGAGTTTCTTCTCGGACATCGTGGTATGGATTGTCGTGGTCAATGCGGTGGTGATCATCACCCTGGTGACTGCACTGACACTGAAGACACGGGAATTTGAGATCGGCGTGCTGCTTTCGATGGGCGTATCGAAATTTAAGGTAGTGCTGCAGTTGTTTGCAGAATTGTTCCTGATTGCGATCGTGGGCTTTGCACTTGCGTCGGTTTCGGGATCCCTGCTTGCCGGGAAAGTGGGGGACAGGGTGCTCAGCTATCAGACGGCAAATGATGCGCAGTATGCAAGTGATGACGATGATATGGGCTACTATTTCAGCGGGGATGTCGACTACTTCACGGAAGTAACGCAGGAAGATCTGCTGTCCCAGTATCATGTGTCGGTATCGCCGCTTCTGATCGGAAAGATCTATATGCTTGGAACGGGTGTGGTGTTGATTGCCATCATCATTCCTTCCTTCATGATCATGCGTCTCAATCCGAAACAGATTCTGCTGGAACAGAACTGAGGAGGTATTTATGTCAGCGATACTGAAACTGGAAGATCTCTGCTATGGCTACATTGACGGCGGCTATAAGCGTGAGATTCTGAAACACCTCTCCTACAGCTTTGAAGAAGGAACGTTCTATACGATTCTTGGTCCTTCCGGATCCGGAAAGACCACTCTGCTATCAATTATGGCTGGCCTGGATAAGCAGGAAAGCGGGCATGTGTACTATCAGGATGAAGACATCGATCAGATGGGACTCTACCAGTACCGCCGAAACAAGATCGGGGTGGTTTTTCAGTCCTATAACCTGATTACGTATCTCACGGGTCTTGAGAATATCCTGGTAGCGATGACGGAGACGGATAATGATATTCCGGGGAACCATAAAGACATGGCATATGCCTTGCTGAACATGGTTGGCATTGCCAATACGAAGGCAGATCGTCTGGTGACGCATCTCTCCGGCGGCGAGCAGCAGCGTATCGCAATTGCCAGAGCCATTGCCGCAAACGTGGATCTGATCTTCGCCGATGAGCCGACTGGAAACCTGGATACGGAAACAGAACAGGAAATCATCAAGCTGTTCCAGATGCTCAGCGAGAAATACGGAAAGACGATTATCGCAGTAACGCATTCCAATGAAGTATCCAAGCTCAGTGATCATCGGGTGCTTCTGAAGAATGGCGTGCTGCAGGATCTCTGAACGGATGCTGGATCTCATTTTGAGGTCCGGCTTTTTTTCGGGGTCTTTGTGTGCGGCATGCGGTTCTGAGTGTTCTGAGCGGGTGGTTTCAATTATTTCTACCAAACGGTGCTTTTCCGGTATAATATACAGGTTGCACAGGGAGATAGGACATTTCATGAAAAGTGAGCAGTTTGATATCAATAATACGCAGGTACAGATGATCCTGGTAGTCAAGCTGCAGCAGCTTCAGAGGGAAGTCCTGCCGACCTTGACCTATGGATGCCTGGAAGAATATGTCAGTGAGAAGCTCTGGAAGGACAAGCTTCCTTCTTCGCTTCATGACGCGGCTGATCAGATCCTGAGAGTCACTGCTGATGATATCGTGCATTATATGTCAAGGAAGGCACTGTTTGAAGGAAGACGCGGAAAGCTGTCTGACTTCGCAGATGTAATTGGAGGAAAGTAGTCATGGAATCAAAGAAGAAAAAGAAAGGTCTGGCCGGGTTCTGGGCGGTCCTGGCAGTCATTGCCGTGCTGATCGGCAGTACTTTCGGCGTGATCCGGGAACATCTGAATCTCGGTCTGGATCTGGTCGGAGGATTTGAGATCCTGTACGAAGTCACGCCGCTGGAAGATGGCGGAACGGTTGATATGACCGCAGTCACCAACAGCATTCAGAAGCGTGTCAATGTGCTCGGGGTCTCGGAACCGGTCATCACCGTAGAGGGAGACAACCGGATCCGGGTTCAGCTGGCGGGTGTTGCAGATCAGGAAAGTGCCCGTGAGATGATCGGCACGACTGCCAATCTGACATTCCGTGATGTGAATAACAACCTGCTGGCGGATTCTTCCATCATCCAGGAGGGCGGCGCATCACTTGCCTATCAGGATGGCAAGCCGGTCGTCTCATTGAAGATCGCGGATGAATCAAAGTTTGCCGAAATCACGAGCACCGTCTCAAAGATGAGCAGCGGCGACAACATCATGGTCATCTGGCTTGATTATGAAGATGGCGATGATTACAAGACCGAAGCTGCCAAAGCAGCCCAGGGAGAAGAGCCGAAGTACATCAGCGCTGCGAGCGTCAACAGCACGATCAGCGGCGACTGCATCATCGAAGGAAACTTCACCGCTACGGAAGCTACCACGCTTGCCAATCTGATCAACTCCGGCTCACTGCCGGTGAAGCTTACGGAAATCAGCTCCAACGTGGTCAGTGCGGAATATGGCCAGGATGCCCTGTCCAGAACCGCATTTGCCGGACTGATCGGCGTCATTGCGGTCATCATCTTCATGATCTGGAACTACCGCATTCCGGGCGTCATCGCTTCGATCATGCTGGCGGCTTATCTCTGGACAGTATTCGGAGTATATGCTCTGATGGGGGCAGTCTTCACGCTGCCTGGCATCGGCGCACTGGTGCTCGGCGTCGGCATGACCGTAGATGCGAATATCATCAACTATGAACGCATCCGCCAGGAACTCTGGAAGGGACGTTCCGTACGTGCTTCGGTTGCAGAAGGCCAGAAGCTTTCCTTCTCGGCAATCTTCGATGCGCAGTTCACGACGCTGCTTGCCGGTCTCATCATGTATATCTGGGGCAATGGCGCCGTCAAGGGATTTGCGACGATGCTCATCGTGACTGTGTTCATGACTCTGATCGTCAACGTCGCTCTGTCGAGATTCTTATTGAATCTCGTGGTGAACAGCGGTGTCCTTGACGACAAGCCGCAGGCATTCGGCGTGAAGAAGAATCAGATTCCGGACATCACGAAGGGTCAGGAACAGTTCTACTTCGGACGCTTCCATGGCGTGGATTATCTCAGCTTTGCCAAGTATGAAATCCGTACGGCACTTGCAATTCTTGCGGTTGCTCTGGTCTTCGGCATCGTCAACACGGCAAAAGGCAATGGCTTCATGAACCTCGGCATCGACTTCTCTTCCGGTACGAAGCTGACCATCACGAGCGAATCGGCAGTCACGATCAGCGATGTGCAGACCGAGATGGAAAGCCTCGGCTATACGAACTTCAGCTACCAGGAAGCAGGCGATACGACCGTTTATGCGACGACGAAGGATTCTCTCAGCACTGAGGATCTGGAATCGATCAAGAGTGCGTTCAAGGATCTGTACGGCGAAGAGCCTGGCGACAACGTCGTCACTCCGGTCGTCGGCAGAGAACTCGTGCGCAATGCCTTCATTCTGACGATCGTCGCTTGGATCGCCATGCTTGCATACATTGCGTTCCGCTATGAATGGGACTACGCAATCGGATGTCTGGTCGCCCTGATTCACGATGTCCTGATCACGCTGGCCGTGTTTGCGATCTTCCGGCTTGAAGTGAATACGGAAGTTATCTCGGTGCTCCTGACGATCATCGGCTATTCGATCAATAACTCGATCGTCGTCTTCGACCGGGTCCGCGAGAATATGAAGAGCGAGAAGAACAATATGAAGCCGGAAGACTACCGCAGGGTCATCGATACGTCTCTGGATTCGACGCTGAGCATGTCGGTCTACAGCTCCTTGACGACGCTGCTGCCGGTCATCTTCCTTCTGATCTTCGGATCGGATTCGATCTTCACCTTCACGTTTGCCATGTTCATCGGCATGATCGCCGGAACGTTCTCTTCCCTGTTCCTGGCTCCGGATGTCTGGTATTACATCCGCACGCATCATAAGCCGAAGAACCGCAAGCCGAAGAAAGAACAGAAAGAAAAGCTTGACGAGTACACGATCAAGGGAATCAACGCATAAGGAATCCAACGGACAGCGGAAGAATCTGCTGTCTGTTTTTGAGAAAGGACAGAGTTTATGGAGATCCAGGCAGTACTATTTGATTGCGACGGACTGATGTTCGAGACGGAGATTGTCTCCCAGCTGATGTGGAAGAATCTCATGGACCGATACGGCGTGAAGCTGCCGCCGGACTTCTTTCTGAAGATCACCGGTGCTTCCAGAAATGACAGCGATGCGTATATGCGCTCGATTCCGGGTCTGGAAGAACATCTTCCGGAAATCTACCAGCGCCGCTTCGATCTGTCGTTCTGGGGTCATATCCAGAAAGACTGCCTGAACAAGAAGGGGCTGCTGGAACTGGTTTCCTATCTGGAAACTCATAAGTATCAAATTGCCATCTGTTCCAGCAGCTCTGAGGACTATGTGAAGGCGCTGCTGTCAACGGTGTCGAAGCCGATTTCCTATGATGCGCTGATCGGCGGCAATCAGGTGTCTCACGCCAAACCGGACCCGGAGATTTTCCTGAAAGGGGCAGCAGCTGTTTCTGTATCGCCGGAACACTGCCTGGTTCTGGAAGATTCCAAGCAGGGTATCCTGGCGGCCATGCGGGCAGGCATGCACCGGTGCTTCATTCCGGATACGATCGTTCCGGATGAAGAGATGAAGGAAGCTATGGAGTTTCAGTGCAGCGATCTTTCTCAGGTGATTGATCTTCTGAAACAGAGCAGGCAGGGGAATTGCCTGCCGCAGGAAAGAACTATATAATTTTCGAAGCGCAGCGGGGAGTGTTTTATGGAATGGAAAGATCTGAAGGGGAAGTATCCGGTATTCTGCTACCATGATTTTGCAATCATCGAGAGCGATACGGAACTGCAGGTGCATTTTGATTTTGAAATCGAAGGACTGAGTCATTTCAATCCGGAGTTCACGCTGAAGAAGCCGGAAGGCTCCGTGAATGCCGGCAATCTCAGGGTAGTAAGAGAGATGGCTTTCTCGCTCGGCATGATCGAGCTCATCTCCTACTGGAAGCTGACCTGCAGCCATCAGGTGATCGTGGAATGCGGCTTCCTCGATCAGAAGCAGATTGCTTGGTGGAAGCATCTGTATTACTGCGGACTCGGAGAATTCTTCTACCGCAATCACATTGATCTGACCGAGGAGAATTTCATGGATCTAACGGCCATCGGCGAACGGGCAATCGGCGAAGAGGATCCAAGAACCTATCACGGCAATCTGATCCCAGTCGGCGGAGGCAAGGATTCGTTCGTGAGCCTGGAGCTTCTGAAGGGCATGAAGGCAGATAACGATGCGTTCGTCATCGGCCGGGTTCCTTCGGCGATCCACTCTGCCGAAGCAGCTGGTTACACCGGTGTACATCTGATCCAGGCGGAACGTTCGCTGGATCCGCGCATGCTGGAATTCAACAAGCAGGGCTATCTGAATGGCCATACGCCATTCTCCGCGCTGGCCGCATTTGCCAGCTGCCTGACGGCAGTGATCTACGGTCGGAAGTATGTCTGCCTCTCGAATGAGGCAAGTGCCAATGAGTCGACCATCCATGGCTCGAAAGTCAACCATCAGTACTCGAAGACGTTTGAGTTCGAGCAGAATTTTACCCGGTATCTTTCCAGGTATGTCACGGATCAGGTGCACTACTTCAGTCTGCTGAGACCGCTGTCCGAACTGCAGATCACGAGCATCTTCGCAACCCTGAAGCAGTACCATTCCGTGTTCCGCTCCTGCAATGTCGGGCAGAAAGAAGAAAAATGGTGCGGGCACTGCGCGAAATGCCTGTTCGTCTGCATCATGCTGAGTGCGTTCCTGAAAGACGAAGACCTGCTGAACATCTTCCATGCGGACATGCTGAATGATGAAACGATGCAGGATCTCTTCGAGCAGCTCACCGGCATTCTCGATGACAAGCCGTTTGAATGCGTCGGAACAAGAGAAGAAGTCAATGTGGCGATCGCGATGTCGATCCGCCATCACGAGGCTTCCGGCACGCCGCTGCCGAAGCTTTACGAATATTACAAGGGCACATCCTACTATGAATCTTTCCGCAATCGCACGCTGGACTATCAGATGTGGAACCGTGAGAATCAGGTGCCGGCAGAGTATGCAGAACTGATTCATGAAAAACTCAATGAGGCACAACGCATATGGAATTAGAATCCTGGAAAGCTGAATTCGAAGGAAAGAAAGTCCTGATCTGGGGCTATGGCATGGAAGGAAAGTCTTCCTATGCTTTCATCCGGTCCCTGCTTCCCGATCAGAAGCTGATGATCGCAGATTCCGGAAACGAAGACCGTCTGGAAAATATCAGGAAGGAAACGTCAGATACGGAAGTCCTTTCAGACGCTGCCGTGGATTTCTCTGAGTATGATCTGATTCTGAAATCCCCGGGCATCGTCATTCCGGAAGGATTTCCGAAAGAACATCTGTCCGGCGAAGCCCAGCTGTTTCTGAAGCATTACCGCAATCAGGTAATCGGCGTCACCGGCACGAAAGGCAAGTCCACGACGACCAGCCTCGTCCATGCAGTATTATCTGAGAAGTACCGGACGCATCTCGTCGGCAATATCGGAAAAGCATGCTTCGACGTGACTCCGGACATGCAGGAAGGGGATCTCGCTGCATTTGAACTTTCCTGCCACCAGCTGGAATTCTGCCCGTACAGCCCGCATGCGGCAGTCTATCTGAATCTGTTTGAAGAACATCTCGATCACTATGGAACCCTGGAACGCTACGGGGCCGCGAAGGCAAATATCTTCCGCCACCAGCAGAAAGGCGATCTCACGATCCTGAATCAGAATCTCCCGTACTGCAGGGAAGTTGCGGATGCCATTCTGATCGGAAAAGACATCCGGGCAGAAGGCAATCATCTCATTGTCCCGGGACATGAGATCGATGTGAACGACTGCCGTCTGATCGGTTCGCATAACTATCTGAATCTGGCGGTGGCCTATGAGATCGGGCTTCGCTATGGCATCTCGGACAGCCAGTTCCTCCATGCGGCTGCAAATTTCCAGCCTCTGCATCACCGGCTGGAGGACCTCGGAGAATTTCATGGCATCCGCTATGTGAACGACTCGATCTCGACGATCGGCCAGTCGTGCATCCAGGCCCTGAAGACGCTTCCGGAAACCGATACGGTTCTTGTCGGCGGAATGGACCGCGGCATTGAATATCAGGAACTGGAAGACTATCTCGCTTCCCGTAATGATCTTCATATCATCTTCATGTATGCGACCGGAAAGCGCATTTATGAAGAACTGAAGGAACAGGGCAGACTGACNGACAATATGGTGCTGACTGACGATCTTTCTTCGGCAATGGCAATTGCCAGAACGGCAACCCGCCCGCATCATATCTGCCTGCTGTCTCCTGCCGCAAGTTCCTATGATCATTTCAGGAACTTTGAAGAGCGCGGCGATGTATTTGCGAGGATGGCCAAGGATGAATTATAACCTTCACACCCCGGATCTCGCTTCCATCACAAAACGCTTTCCGACTTCGCCATTAGTTGCAGCGCTGATCGCTTCTTCTTCGCTTTCAGAAGAACAGATTGAAGAACTGCTGCACGGCTCTGATACGCCGACGGTCTCTTCGGCGATCTGCGTGCAGAAAGCTGCTGCCAGAATCCTTGCCGCAAAGAAAGCCGGCGAGAAAGTATTCATCGGCGGTGATTATGATGCCGACGGCATCTGCAGCACTGCGATCATGAAAGATACGCTCGACAAACTAGGCATCCCCAATGGCTACTACATTCCCAACCGCTTCAAGGAGGGCTACGGCCTATCTGCCTCGACGGTGGAAGCTGCGGCGAAGAAGGGTTATACGCTGATCCTGACCGTCGATAACGGCGTCAGGGCATTTGATGCGATCGCCAAGGCAAAGAAACTCGGATTATCCATCATCGTCACCGATCACCATGAAATCCAGGATCCCGTACCGGCAGAGATTGTCGTCCATCCGGATTACATGGAGCCGGATTATACAACGCTTTCCGGAGCCGGGGTAGCCCTGCAGATTTCCAGGACGCTGATCGGCGACTATGCGCCTCATACCTGTCTTGCCGCAATTGCGGCAATTGCAGATGTGATGCCGCTATGGAAAGAGACGAGGCGGATCGTGAAAGCAGGGATGCGCTTATTGAATCAGAATGCGCTGCCTTCGGCATCCGCACTGCTTCGGGAGGGCTCTGTCTTTGATGAGACTTCGCTTTCCTTCCAGATCATCCCGAAGCTTAACAGTGTCGGAAGGATGAATGACATCTCGAATGTGAATACGCTCGTGCCATTCCTGCTGAGCAGGAATCCGGACACGATCCTGCGTTATGCTGCTCAGCTCAATCAGGTCAACGAAGAACGCAGAAACCGTTCCCGTTCGATGAGCCTGAAAGCAGAGAAGATGGTGGATGAAGAAGACTTCCAGCTGATCTTTGATGAGTCGTTTGAAGAAGGTATCTGCGGCTTGGTGGCGGGGAGAATCGCCCAGGAAACGCATCACCCGACGGTCATCCTGGCAAGAAGCGGCAATCTCTACAAGGGCAGCGGCCGCAGCGTTGCCGGCTTCAATCTGTACGACTTCTTCTCCGACTTCAGCGAGCTTTCTGCCTTCGGGGGTCATGCGATGGCCGTCGGGCTTTCGGTTCCGGAAGAACAGTATGAACCATTCTGCCGGCATGTGAAGGAGAAGATGAAGGAGACTTCGTTCATCTATGAAGAACCGGTTCCGGAAGCAGTGCTGATTCCATCGGATCTGATCACGCTGGATCATGTCGCGGATCTGAAGCTTCTGTCTCCGTATCCCAAGGAGATGGTTCCTGCCGTTTTTGCGATTCAGCGGCCTGTGACTGAGCATGTGTTCCGCAGTCCGAAGGTCGTGAAGTATTCGTTCGGCAATGACAGCACCGGGTTTGACGGGGTGCTGTACACGCGGAAAGGGATTCCGGCTCCGGAGTCTCCGGTCTTTGCGGCAGGACCGCTTTCGATCAATCGCTGGCGCAGTCTGGTCCGGGTGCAGATGGACCTGGAAGCCATTGAGTAACGCCTGTTTGACATAGACCGGAAAGTTGTATAATAACGATATTCACATGAGGGAGGAGAGATACACATTCATGGCCATTGATCTGAAAGACTACATTGCCAGCATTCCTGATTTCCCGACCAAGGGAATCCTGTTTCGCGACGTAACCCCGATTCTGGAAAACGGTCCGGCATTCCAGGAGGCAGTACGTCAGCTGACTGATTATGCAAAAAGCGTGAATGCGGATATGATTGCCGGTCCGGAAAGCCGCGGATTCATTTTCGGCTGCCCGGTTGCGATCAGCCTGGGCGTCGGATTCGCAGTTGTCCGCAAGCCGGGCAAGCTTCCGCGCGAGACCATTTCCTGCAAGTATGATCTGGAGTATGGTTCCAATGAGCTGTTCATGAACAAGGACAGCATCAAGCCGGGACAGCGTGTCGTCATCATCGACGACTTACTGGCTACGGGCGGAACTGCGAAAGCAACTGCTCAGATGGTAGAACAGATGGGCGGCGTCGTTGCGGGCTGCGCATTCGTCATCGAACTGGATGGTCTGCCTGGCAGAGAAACACTGAAGGATTATGATGTCTTCCGCATCATGAATCTCTCCGATCACTGATCTGGCTTTTAAGAATGCACTGAAAAATCGAAGAGCTCTTCTCTTCGGTTTTTTGTAAAGAAAGGGGGTGCGGGTCAATGGCAGAAGTCAAGAATGCAGGCGTCAGCGACGTGCTGGAGGAAGCGGGGAAGTATATTCATAAACCGGAGAATCTGGCGCTGATCCAGCATGCGGCAAACTATGCGGCAGAACACCATGCTGGCCAGTTCCGGCGCAGCGGCGAACCTTATACCGTTCATCTGAATAATGTAGCCTACATCCTGGCCACGCTGAAATGCGGACCGAAGACCATTGCCGCAGGCTTCCTGCACGATACGATTGAAGATACCGGCGTCTCGAAAGAAGAACTGGCCGCCGAATTCGATCCGGAGATCGCAGATCTCGTGGAAGCCGTCACGAAAGTCGGAACCCTCGAATACAAAGGCAAAGATGATCCGGAATACCAGGCAGCCAATCACCGCAAGATCTTCATTGCGATGGCCAAGGATGTCCGCGTCATCCTGATCAAGCTCGCCGACCGTCTCCATAATATGCGGACGCTGGAATATCAGCCGGAAGCCAGCCAGCAGCGCATTGCCGCAGAAACGCTCGATGTCTATGCGCCGATTGCCCACCGGCTTGGTATCAGTTCCATCAAGAACGAACTCGAAGATCTTTCCTTCTATTACCTGAACCGCGAAGAATACTACCGCATCGCGCATCTCGTTGAGGCCAAGAAGACCGAACGCGATGCGTCCGTGCAGAAGATGATTGCCGAGATTTCGGCGATGCTGAAAGAACATGGGCTGGAATTCCGCATCTTCGGCCGCTCCAAGCATCTGTACTCCATCTATCACAAGATGGTCATCCGCAACAAGCGCTTCGATGAGATCCTCGATCTATTGGCGATCCGCATCGTCACGAAGACTGAGCTCAACTGCTATGAGATCCTCGGATACATTCATGCAAAGTACCGGCCGATCCCGGGCAGGCTAAAGGATTATATCGCCGTTCCGAAGACGAACATGTACCAGTCCCTGCATACGACGATCATCGGTGATGAAGGCAAGATCTTCGAGGTGCAGATCCGTACCGAAGAGATGGATGCCATCGCTGAACGAGGCGTTGCCGCACACTGGCGCTACAAGGAAGGCTCCAGATACGATCCGAAGACCGAGCAGAAAGAGATTGAAGACAAGCTCTCCTGGTTCCGCGACTTCGCCGTATTCACCGGTGAGAACGAGAACGAATCTGCTTCGGAATACATGGCCACCCTGCAGAAGGATGTCTTTGAGGCAAACGTCTATGTCATGACGCCGAAGGGCAGGGTCATTGACCTTCCGAATGGCGCCACCCCGATTGATTTTGCCTACCGCATCCATACCGATGTCGGCCATACCGCCGTCGGTGCGATCGTCAATGATGCGATGGTGCCGCTGAATACCGAGCTGCATACGGGCGATGTCGTTCAGATCAAGACGATGAAGGGCACCGGCCCTTCCGAAGACTGGCTGAAATTCGTCAAGACGAATCAGGCTAAGCAGAAGATCAAAGCCTACTTCGCCAAGAAGGAAACCGAAAAGCGCGAGCAGCTGATCGATGCCGGCGAGAAAGTGCTCAGCGATGAACTGCGCAAGCGCGGCTTCGATCCGAAAGACTGGATGGACAAGAAGAAGCTCGAGAATATCTCGAACCAGTTCTCTGCCCAGACTTATACCGATCTGATGTACGGCTTAGCTGTCAAGACGATCAACCCGACCTCTGTCTGCGAGAAGCTGACAAACCAGAAGCGCTCGCTGAATGACAACGAGTCCATGCAGAAGCTGCTCTCCCGGGAACCTTCCCGCAAGCAGCACGTCCAGACTCGTACCGGCATCATCATTCCTGGCATCGAAGCCATGAAGCTTTCGATTGCCCAGTGCTGTCTGCCGGTATATGGCGATGACATTGTCGGCTTCGTGACCAAAGGCGAGGGCGTCAAAGTCCATCGGGCCGACTGTCCGAATGTCGCCTCGGAAAAAGCCCGCATCATGCATGTCGAATGGGACGAGGAGAATCCGGATCGTGTCTATGACAGCGATCTGACGATTTCTGCCCATGACCGCAGCTTCCTGCTGACGGATATCGTGACAGCTGTCTCGCAATCAAGAGCACCGTTGATCAAGGTCAGTGCGGATGCCAACCAGGAAACCCTGATGACCCTCATCAAGCTGAAGATCCAGGTTCATAATCTTGCCCAGCTCACCACATTGATCGCAAATCTGCGCAAGGTGGAAAGCGTGATTTCTGTCGAGCGGGCGGTGCACTAGAAACGCTTGCCCAACCCGATCTGCGCATGTATAATGCAGTCGTACAAATTCCTAGACGAAGAAATTTCCTGAAGAAGGACTGGCAGAGACATTCCGGCTGGTGAAAGGAATGGTTCCCGAAACAGGAAAACGACACTTCCGAGAAGACTCCCGAACTCAGTAAGGAGCTCCGTATTCCGCGTTAAGGACCAATGAGTGCATGAACCTTCCGGTTCATGAATCGAGGTGGTACCGCGCAATCCAGCGTCCTCATCTGAAGGACGCTTTTATTTTTCTGTAAGGAGGATCCATTCATGAATTATCAGACTCCAAGAGGCACGTATGACATTCTGCCTGATGAGATCAGCCGCTGGCATGAAGCCGAAGCCCTGATCCGCGAGAAATGCCGTCTGTACCGCTACCATGAGATTCGCACGCCTTATTTCGAATCTACCTCCGTCTTTGCCCGCAAAAACGACAGCTCCGATATGGTCAACAAGGAGATGTACAGCTTCGGCAGCGGCGACGAAAGCTATACCCTGAGACCGGAAGGAACGGCAGGCGTCATCCGTGCCTTCGATCAGCACAAGCTCTACGGCTCGATGGAAATGCCGGCCAAGTTCTATTACATGGGACCGATGTTCCGCCATGAGCGTCCGCAGAAGGGCAGACAGAGACAATTCACGCAGTTCGGCGTCGAAGCCTTGGGTGTCCGTTCTCCGCAGCTCGATGCGGAGTGCATTGCCCTTGGCATTGACATTGTCAAAGCCCTCGGCATCCGTTCTGTGAAGGTATGCATCAATACACTCGGCGATGATGAGTCAAGAGCTGCCTACCGGGCTGCTCTGAAGGAATACTTTACGCCGCATATCAATGAGCTCTGCAGCGATTGCCACCGCCGCCTGGAACAGAATCCGCTGAGAATTCTCGACTGCAAGGTGGATGCCGAAAGCCCGATTCTCAAAGGTGCTCCGCGGCTCAGCGACTATCTCAACGAAGCCTCGAGACAGTACTTCCAGGAAGTGCTTGCTTCGCTGGATGCGCTTGGCATTCCGTATGAAGTTGACGACCGCCTGGTAAGAGGCCTGGACTACTACACGCATACGGTCTTCGAAGTCAAATCCGTCCGTCCGGATGCCGGCGCCCAGTCGACGATCTTCGCCGGCGGCCGCTATGACCATCTGATCGAATACTTCGGCGGACCCGAGATGTCCGGCATCGGCTTTGCGATCGGCATGGAGCGTCTGCTGTCTCTGGCTGCAGATGAAGGCCATGTATTTCCGGATGAGAATACGACCGATGTCTATGTCATCGGCATCGGCAATACTGCTTCCTCAGTGCTGCCGTTTGCTGAACAGCTGCGTACGGCAGGCTTTGTCACCGAAGGAAATCTTGTCGGCCGTTCCCTCAAGGCGCAGTTCAAGAGCGCGGATCGCAGCGGCGCGAAGTACATCGCTATCATGGGCGAAGAAGAAGTTCAGAACGGCACCGTCAACCTGAAGAAAGCAGGCGGCGAACAGGTGAATGTCCGCCTCGATCAGGCGATCGATATCCTGAAGCAGTGGGAAGAAGGGAAATAACAGAATGGAACGCACATGTGGAAACGGCACTCTCAGAAAAGAAGATGCCGGCAAATCTGTCACGCTGATCGGCTGGGTCAGCAAGAGAAGAAACCTCGGAAGCCTGGTCTTCGTGGACCTCAGAGACCGCTCTGGCATCTGCCAGATCGTCTTTGATGAGACGATGGCTGAGCAGGTAAAAGACGTCCGCTCGGAATACATCCTGCAGGTATGGGGAAACGTACAGCTGCGCAAAGATGCCAATCCGAAGATGGCAACCGGCGAGATCGAAGTCCATGCTGAGAAGGTGAAGATCATCAACACCGCCAATACGACGCCGATCACAATCAGCGACGACACCGACGCTTCGGAAGATGTCCGTCTGAAGTACCGGTATCTGGACCTCAGAAGACCGTCTCTTCAGCATAATCTGATGGTGCGCCATCGCATCTGCATGATTGCCCGCAATGTCCTGGATTCCGAAGGCTTCGTCGAAGTGGAAACTCCGATCCTGGCTCGCTCGACCCCAGAAGGGGCAAGAGACTATCTCGTTCCTTCCAGAATCTACAACGGACGCTTCTGGGCGCTGCCGCAGTCCCCGCAGATCTTCAAGCAGCTGCTGATGATCGGCGGCATGGAGAAGTATTTCCAGATTGCTCGCTGTTTCCGCGATGAGGATCTGCGTGCAGATCGTCAGCCGGAATTCACTCAGATTGATATTGAGATGAGTTTCATCGATGAAGAAGACATCTTCGCAGTTGTCGAGCATCTGATGAAGGAAATCTTCCGCGATATCCGCCATGTGAAACTCGAAGACCACTTCATCCGCATCACCTGGAATGAATGCATGAAGCGCTTCGGATCCGATAAGCCGGATCTGCGCTTCGGCAATGAGATCCAGGATCTCTCTGATCTGTTCAAGGACACGCAGTTCCATATCTTTGCGGACTGCCTGAGCAACGGCGGTGAGATCGATGCGATCAAGTTTGAAAACGCAGCTGACAAGTACAGCCGAAAAGCTCTTGATAAGCTGCAGGAATTCATCCGTTCCGGCTTCAAGGCACATGCGCTCGCTTACCTGAAGATGGAGAACGGAGTGCTCTCCGGTTCCATTGCCAAGGGGCTTTCCGAAGAAGAGAAGCAGGCAGTGATTTCCAGACTGGACCTCAAGGACAATGATCTCGTCCTGGTTGTTGCGGACAAGCCGCGGGTTGCAGAAACCTCTCTCGGTGCACTGCGTGTGAAGCTTGCCCATGAACTCGGACTCGTGAAGAATAATGTCTTCAAGTTCCTGTGGGTTACGGAATTTCCGATGTTCGAATGGTCTGAAAGCGATCAGCGCTGGGTTGCGGCACATCATCCGTTCACTGCTCCGAAAGAGTCTGATATCGACAAGCTCTTCACGGATCCGGAACACGTCAGCTCCCGTGCCTATGACCTCGTGCTCAATGGCTATGAACTGCTCTCGGGTTCCATCCGTATCCACGATCAGGAACTGCAGGAGAAGGTCTTCGAAGCCATCGGCCTCACGATGGAACAGGCCAAGCAGAAGTTCGGCTTCTTCCTGGATGCCTTCAAGTTCGGCACTCCGCCTCATGGAGGAGTCGGAATCGGTCTGGAACGCCTCTGCATGGTGATTCTCGGAACGGACAATATCCGTGATGTCGTTGCCTTCCCGACTACCAACAGCTCGCTGGATCTGATGAGTGAATCTCCGAATGTCGTCGATGACGATCAGCTGAAAGTACTCGGCATCGAGATTTCAAAGAAACAGTAATCTTCTGAAAACTATTACAGAAGACCTGGATCAGGAACCTCTCTTCTCACATCATTGCCGGTTGTCAAGACTATACATGAAGAACAGGGATCTGATATAGTTTAATTGCCGGAGGGAACACATATTTTTCCAACACATTGATATAAGGGAGTTCTGACTGGCGACGCCTGTTGTGAATGCCCGGTGCGCCCGGGAATCCTGATGGAAGACCAAGGACACCCACCTCTACTTAAGAGGGAACATATCAACCTTCCGGTAATATTGAGAAATGAGCGGACATCAGTATGGTGCCCGCTTTTCTTTCGCCGCATAGTTCTGAATTCTGCATAATATGATTGGAAATACGATCCCAGCGTGCATGATTGAGTACGATTCAGAGCTGATGCTGGTAGTGCACTGCCTTCTGAGAACGGCGGCGGATCATGGGCCTGCTGTGCCTTTTCCATTGATTGTCACGTAGGAAACATAGCAGTATTTCTGCAGAAAGACTGAGCAGAAATTCTGACTCTTCAGAAAAAAATAATCTTCTTCAGAGCATTCTGCGGAAACATATTTCTGCAAGTTCTGAATCTTCAGGACTGCAGTTTTTCAATCTGCGGAACGATCATCTATTCTCCGCAGACCGATTTCTGATAGACATTTAAGTATCAACGATAAGCACAATATATTCTATATAAAGATACATTGACAGATGAGGTGACTAAGAATATATTATGGGTGTGAGGTGAAGGCCATGAAGAAGAATGAAACCGAGAAGAAAGCATTGCGGAAAGACCAGAAAGAAATCCGCATCTACCATGTGCCGGTAACGGAATGGGAGAATAACCTGGCAAAGGTTCATGGCGTGATTGATTATACTGGAAGGAGAAGCTGATGGCTGGAATTGCTGCAGATCTGATCCGTGGGAATACTGATCTCATCATTCTCCGGTTTCTGAAGGATCATGATAGCTATGGCTATGAAATCAACAAGAAGATCCGGGAACTGTCAGAGGGAAAGTATGAACTGAAGGAAGCTACCCTGTATACCGCCTTCCGCAGACTCGAGCAGGATGGGCTGATTGAATCCTACTGGGGTGATGAAAACAACGGAGCAAGAAGACGGTATTACCGGATCACGGATTCAGGAAAAACAAGGTATGAACAGGGAATTCAGGAATGGGAAGATGCCCAGAACCTGATTGAAAAGCTGATCCGCTCGGATGATCAGAAGTGAGCGACAAAGAAAGGACAATGATATGAATCGTCTCAGAGTTTATATTGAGGGATTATTTGCCAGCTTTGATTCTTCGAAGGAAGTAGAAGAGCTTAAGGAAGAACTGCTCGCCAATTGCGAGGACCGGTATCAGGAATGCATCGGAAGCGGGCAGAGTGAGGCAGAAGCATTCATGACCGTGATCGATTCCATCGGAGATCTTTCCGGAATTCTTGAAGAAATCCGGAAAAAGGAGGGCAGAAGCCCGATGAATCTCCGGAACTCCCTGCAGGTGATGGCTGCCTCTCAGCAGGAATCAGATGAATCAGAAACTACGGAAAACTATCCGAAAGAAATCACGGAACTGGAAATCAATGTTACCAGCACTGATGTTGTTCTGGTCGGAACGGACAGCGGTCTGCTGGAAGTGGAATGCGGCAGCAATATGGACCAGCATGTGTCCGGGAATAAGCTGACGATCCAGGAACATACCCGCATCAGCAGGTTCTTCGGGTTAAGCATCTCCGATGGTTCCGATAAAGATCTGATCGTGCGTTTTCCGAAAGGACTTCAGAAGGTCACGATTCATACTGCTTCCGGCGACCTGAACTTTGAGAAGCCGATGGCAGAGGAATGGTCTGTTACGTCTGCCTCCGGGGATCTGAACGGGGAACTTGCTCAGGCAGAACGCTTTGCGATCAGGACTGCTTCAGGTGACCTCGATCTGTCATTCCCCGGGTTTGAACAAGGATCGATCACGTCCGCAAGCGGCGATGGACATCTGAACCTGAAGAATGATTTTCAGGATCTCAGGATCAAATCTGCTTCCGGTGATTATGAGATTGATACTTCCCGTATTTCCGGAGCAGAAGTGAACTTCACATCGGTGTCCGGAGATGCGGAAATCCGCACGCATCTGATCCAGGGAACCAACCGGATTGATGTCACGACGACCAGCGGAGATCTGCAGGTATTCTGATGACAGAGAAAGGGAGCAGCTGAATGGCTGCTCCCTGCATGCATGATTCCTTGCTTCAGCTGTGGCGCCGATGTTTCCGATTGCGGCGCTTTTTTCTGACTCTCGCATTATGGATCTGCACATGGATGATGCGGATCAAGAGAAGAATCAGAACAATCAGGGCTATGGCGAAGACACGGTGATTCGTCCAGAGATCATCCAGCCTGGCCAGGATCACGGCAAGCGTGCTTCTGGATACGGACTGATCTGAAACTGCTGAAGCAGTATAGAGAATCTGATCATTCACTGACACAGAATAGGTACCAAGCTGCTGACCTACGCTGATGGGTGCTTCGATCGTTTCCGGAAGATCTGAGACAATGGAGACTTCTGCATCTGACGGAAGATCCATGGTCACGGTATCTGCTGCGGAAGTTTCTAAGGTTGCCTCCGGCAGGGAATAGACGACCGGGATCGAGGCGATGGACTGGCCGGCTTCTAAGATGGTTCTGCGGCTGTAGTTCTGGGCATACCAGTTATAAAGCGTGGCCGCATCGGCGACATGGCCGGTTCCTTCGCTCTGTCCGGTGACCAGGATCAGATGCATCCCATTGACTTCGGCATGACTGGCGAGACATCTGCCGGCTTCTGTCGTATAGCCGGTCTTCCCGCCGAGGAAGCCATCGATGGAATAGCTGTTCTCGCCATTGTTGACCATGGACCAGACAGAGGAGGAGAGCGTTACCGTCGTGCCGGACGCATCAATCGGTCCGGTCGTATAGGAAGGGGTTAAGAGAATCTGACAGAACGTATCGTTCTGAATGCAGTACTGCAGCAGGATGGCCATATCATGGGCGGTACTGTAATGATCGCTGTCATGAAGACCGGTCGCATTGGCAAAGTGCGTATCATTCATGCCGAGTTCTGCAGCTTTCTCATTCATGAGATCGATGAAGGAGGAGACACTGCCGCTGACCGTGATCGCAGCTGCCTGCACGGCATCGGCACCGCTGGGCAAGAGAATTCCATACAGCAGGTCTTTCACCGTTACCGTATTGCCTGGCCAGAAGCCGGCGACGCTGGCATTGGCCTCAATGAGGCCATCCCACATCGCATCGGTGATCGTGACTTCCTGATTGAGATCGAGATGCTCAATTGTCAGGATAGCAGTCATCATCTTCGTCATCGAAGCAGGTTCCATCCGCTCTTCGCCATTGCGGTCCAGCAGCACCTGGTTCGTATCGGCATCCATGAGATAGCAGTACGTGCTGGTGATGGAAGGCGCATTGGTTTCTTCGTAATCCGTGATGGAAGTTTCAGGAGGAGATGCAGATTCTTCGGCAGAGACAGGAACAGATGTGCTGGCCGACAGCAGCACGAGACAGCAGGCTAATCGCAGTAATTTCATGACTTTTATTCTAGAACCGAAGACACCTGATAGGCAACGCAGGATTGAAAAGGGGAATGTTTCAAGATAGAATAAAAGCATGTTTCAAGGCAGATAGAGGAGTGAGGTTATGTCAGTATTCTGGTCTTCCCTTTTGTGGTTTGTATTAGGCGGCGCCGTCGGCGCGCTGATCAGCTTCTATTTCACAAGAAAGAATTTCGAGAAGCAGCTGAAGGAGAATCCTCCGGTTACGGAGAAGATGATCCGGGCAATGTTCATGCAGATGGGCAGAAAGCCTAGCGAAGCGCAGATCAAAGCGGTCATGCGCTCGATGCAGCAGAAATAACAACAGGAGAAAGCCTTCCGGAAGGCTTTTTCATTTTTTCAGAAATTGCTGAAATAATATACAGAATTGCATATTTCATGGATTCATGCGGGAAATCCCGCAGAAAACAAGTTCATATTTCATAAAAATTTGTCATATAATGAACCCGTAACATAACAGGAGGACATATGAGTTCAGAGAAAAAGGTTTTCCAAGCAATGGATGGAAATACCGCTACTGCGCATAGTGCTTATGCGTTTACTGAAGTAGCAGGAATCTATCCGATCACACCGTCTTCACCGATGGCTGAGAACGTTGATGCATGGGCTACAGCAGGCCGCACCAACATCTTCGGCGATAAGGTTAAGGTGGTTGAAATGCAGGCAGAAGGCGGCGCTGCTGGTGCCGTTCACGGAGCTGCTCAGGGCGGTGCACTTGCGGCAACGTTCACTGCATCCCAGGGACTTCTGCTGATGATCCCGAACCTCTACAAGTGGTCCGGAGAAATGCTGCCGATCGTTCTTCACGTCGCAGCTCGTACATTAGCAACTCATACACTTTCCATCTTCGGCGATCACCAGGACGTCTATGCATGCCGTCAGACTGGCGTTGTCATGATGTGCTCTCACTCCGTTCAGGACTGCATGGACCTGGCTGGCGTTGCTCACCTGATTGCCATTGACGGTTCTGTACCGGTCATGCACTTCTTCGACGGTTTCCGTACTTCTCACGAAATCGACAAGATCGAAGTCATGGACTATGACTATCTGAAGTCTCTGCTGCCGGTTGATAAGCTCGAGGCATTCCGTGCGCATGCGATGAACCCGCATACCAATCCGATTGTCCGCGGCGGCAACGAGAACGATGACGTCTTCTTCCAGGCTCGTGAAGCTCAGAATGAGCACTATGCAGCAGTTGCTGATATCGCTGCTAAGTACATGAAGGCTGTTTCCGAGCACACTGGCCGCAACTATGCACCGTTCACCTATGTCGGTGCTCCGGATGCTGAGCGTGTCATCGTCGCTATGGGTTCCGTTACGGATACCATCACCGAGACGATCAATACGCTGACTGCAGAAGGCGAGAAGGTAGGTCTGATCAAGGTTTATCTGTATCGTCCGTTCTCCGTCAAGTATCTCGAAGCAGTTCTCCCGAAGACGGTCAAGAAGATTGCTGTTCTGGATCGTTCCAAGGAAATCGGCTCCAGAGAGCCGCTGTATCTGGATGTCTGCGATGCCCTCAAGCATCATGAAGGCCTGACCATCATCGGCGGCCGCTACGGACTGTCCTCCAAGGATACCAACCCGTCTGACATCAATGCAGTTTATGAAGAACTCAAGAAGGAAAATCCGAAGGAAGAGTTCACGCTGTCCATCAACGATGATGTGACGCATCTGTCTCTGGATCCGGTTCCGCTGAAGGTGAAGTCCGATTATACTTCCTGCCTGTTCTTCGGTCTTGGTTCTGATGGAACTGTCGGCGCGAACAAGTCCACCGTCAAGATCATCGGCAACAACACGGATCTGTATTCCCAGGCTTATTTCCAGTACGACTCCAAGAAGGCCGGCGGCGTTACCCGTTCGCATCTGCGTTTCGGCAAGTCCCCGATCCATTCTCCGTACTACATCGATCAGGCAGACTTCATCTCCTGCTCGCTGGACAGCTACTGCTACAAGTTCGACATGGTCCGTCAGCTGAAGGAAGGCGGCACGTTCCTTCTGAACACAACCTTCTCTGCAGACGAGATTGCTTCCAAGATGCCGAACCGCATGCTCGCAGGTCTTGCTAAGAAGCATGCAAACTTCTACATCATCAACGCTACCCGTCTGGCGATCGAGTGCCATATGGGCCGTCATACCAATACGATCCTGCAGTCCGCATTCTTCAAGCTCAACGAGCAGATCATGCCGTACAGCAAGTCCCTCGAGCTCATGAAGGACAGTGCTAGACACACCTATGCTCGCAAGGGTGAGGATGTCGTCAATGCCAACATCTCCGCAATTGAGATGGGCGGCTCCGGACTGGTCAAGGTCGATGTGAAGCCGGAATGGGCTGATCTCGACTGCAGCGCTCCGCTGTACACGACCACAGGCGATCGCCACTATGATGATTTCGTCCAGCGCATCAACGCCCTCGAAGGTGAAGATATGCCGGTATCCGAATTCATGAAGGAAGATGTCATCGATGGATCGATTCCTGAGAACATCGCATTCCGCGAGAAGAGAGACATTGCTGCTCTGGTTCCGGCATGGGATTCTGCTAAGTGCATCGAGTGCGGCAAGTGCGGATTTGCATGCCCGCATGCTACGATCCGTTCCTTCCTGCTGACTCCGGAAGAAGAGGCTAAGGCTGCTGAGATCGCTAAGGAAAATGGTGCTGAGTGGTCCGTCAAGGATGCTTCCCCGATGTACAAGGGAGCTAAGGATGCCGGCTTGAAGTTCCGTATCCAGATCAGCCCGATGAACTGCGTAGGCTGCGGCGTCTGCATTACCGTCTGCCCGACCAAGGCACTCTCTGCTATGGATGTCAACACCCAGCGCAACGAAGAGCCGGTTGCTGATTACCTCTACAAGAAGACTTCTTACAAGCCTCAGTATGGCAACCCTGCTACCGAAGCTGGCATATCTCTGATGCGTCCGTACTTCGAAGTCTCCGGCTGCTGCCCGGGCTGCGGCGAAGCTCCGTACTATCGTCTTGCTACCCAGCTGTTCGGCAAGGACATGATGGTTGCTAACGCTACCGGATGCTCGATGATCTACTGCTCCGCTATTCCTTCTACTCCGTTTGCTACGGATGAGAATGGCGAGGGTGTCACCTGGGCAAACTCCCTGTTCGAAGACAACGCTGAATACGGCTTCGGTATGGCTGTTGCACAGACTTACAAGGAAGCTCGTATCCTGAAGATCATGGAAGAGAACCTCGATAAGGTTGAACCGGAACTTAAGGCAGACTTCCAGACTTATATCGATGCGAACGATGACCGTGAGAAGCAGAGAGCTGTCAAGGACAAGCTCGTTGCTGACCTCAAGGCAAGCTCCAACGAAGCAGTCAAGGAACTGCTCGATATGGAACGCGATCTCGTCGGCAAGTCCGTTTGGATCATCGGCGGCGATGGCTGGTCCTATGATATCGGCTACGGCGGACTCGATCACATCATGGCTAACAACCTGAACGTCAACGTTCTCGTTCTCGATACCGAGACCTATTCCAACACTGGCGGACAGGCTTCCAAGTCCTCCCAGGCTTCTGCAATCGCGAAGTTCGCTGCTGGCGGCAAGCCGACTGCTAAGAAGGACATGGGCCAGATCTTCATGGAATATGGTACCTGCTATGTTGCTTCCGTATCCATGGGTGCAAATCAGACTCAGACCATCCGTGCATTCAAGGAAGCTGAGAGCTACAATGGTCCGTCCATCATCATCGCTTACAGCCCTTGCGCAGAGCATGGTATCAAGGGCGGCCTGATCAAGGCTCCGCTTGTCCAGAAGGCAGCAGTAGAGTGCGGCTACACGGTTCTGTACCGTTATGATCCGCGTCTCGAGAAGCCGCTGACCATCGACTCCAAGGAGCCTGACTGGACGAAGTTCAATGCCTTCCTGATGAATGAGGCTCGTTACTTCAATCTGCCGAAAGTCAGAGGCGAGGAAGTTGCAGAGAAGATGTTCGCAAAGACACTCTCCGATGCACAGGTCCGTTACAACAAGCTTGTCAGCAAGGTCAAGCTGCAGAACGAACAGTAATTCCTGAATCACGAAGAGACATCTCTCAGAAATGGGAGGTGTCTTTTTTTATGCCTGAAAAGCAGGAATTCAGCAATTCTTAAGAAAGATTACAGATTCCGGGAATGATCCTTGACTATCTTTTTGCAGATACTACGGAGTACAATAGACATGTTCACGAGGAAAGAATGTTTTATGAAAATTCTCCTGTATTTTGAAAGTGAAAGTCTGATTCAGACTTCCGGAATCGGAAGGGCTTTTGAGCATCAGAAAGAAGCTCTGACTTCGGCTGGAATCGAATATACGACAGATCCGTGGGATGAGGATTACGACATTCTTCATATCAATACCTACGGAGTCAATTCCAATGCGATCATCAGCCATGCAAGAAAGCTCGGCAAGAAGGTGATCTACCATGCGCATTCCACGGAGGAAGACTTCCGCAACAGTTTCGTGCTGTCGAATCTGATGGCACCGGTGTTCAAGAATCGTCTTGTCTCTCTGTATACGCAGGCGGATGCGATCATCACACCGACTCCGTATTCCAGAAAGCTATTGATGAACTATGGCATCAAGCTTCCCATCTATCCGGTCAGCAACGGCATTGAGCTGGATCAGTTCCAGCCGGATGAAGAGAAGGTCAAGGCTTATCGCCAGTACTTCAGCCTGAAGGAAGGGGATAAAGTGATCCTCTCGGTTGGTCTGCCATTTGAACGCAAAGGCATTCTGGACTTCGTCGAGATTGCCAAGCGGATGCCGGAATATAAGTTCATCTGGTTCGGTGAAATCAATCCGCTGGCTGTCCCTGCAAAAATCAATGAAGTCGTTGAGAATCATCCGATCAACTGCCTGTTCCCGGGCTATGTCAAAGGACCGATCATCCAGGGAGCCTATCTTGCGGCGGATTGTTTCTTCTTCCCGTCTTATGAAGAAACGGAAGGAATTGTGGTTCTAGAAGCACTTGCCAGCCGCCAGCAGGTCATCGTGCGTGATATCGGCGCATTTGATCCATGGCTCAAGAGCGGCGTGAACTGCTATAAGGGAACCTCCAACAGCGAATTCATCCATCTGATCCGCCAGTGCGTGGAACATCAGATTCCGGATACATGCGATGCCGGCTATGAAGTTGCGAAGACCCGTTCGATTGACCGCATCGGCCAGCAGCTGAAACATGTCTATGAAACCGTGCTGAGCGGTCAGTTCGATCCGGAAGATCCTGCTCTGCTTGGCTGAGCAGCGGATTCTTTCTATGAAGCGTCTCAAGAAATTATTTTCGAGCTACTGGTTCAATTCCCTCCTGATTGTGGGCCTTGCCGTCCTGGTGCTGTATCTGACCCTGCAGAACAATTCTGCAGAAGTGCTGCAGATGCTGAAGAATGCGGACCGCGGGTGGCTGATTCTGGTTGCCGCAATGGTGATCGGAATCCGTCTTCTGAACGGGCTTGCCATCAAATGGGAATGCAACCTGAGCTTTCCGCAGTATACCTGGCTGCAGGGCGTGGTCAATGCCTTTACCGGAGGCTTCTTCAATGAGATCACTCCGAGTGCTACGGGCGGACAGTTTGCCCAGGTATATATCTTCCGCAAGCAGGGAATTCCGGCCAGCAGCGCTGCGGGAGTACTGTGGATGAATTTCATCCTGTACCAGAGCACGATGGTCGGATCGGTGTTTCTATTGATCCTGCTGCGGTTCCATCACTTCTATACGACTTATTCCCAGTTCTTCCTGATTGTCATTCTCGGCTTCATCGTGAATTCGGCAGTCATCGTTGGACTATGGGCTATGGGCAGATTTCCGAAGTTCTATACCTGGGTATGCACGACTGGCGTCATGATCGGCAGCAAGCTTCATCTGATCAAGGACAAGGACAAGGCAATCGACAGCCTGAACAAGCAGCTGGACCGGTTCGGCAGGGAAGTTGATATTCTGCGCCATCATAAGGAAAAGATTCCGCAGGTTGTCAGCACGCATCTGCTGCGGCTGATGCTGTACTATGCGATTCCGTATTTCTGTGCCAAAGCGCTGCACATGCCGGTGGACATCTCCGCGCTTCTCGATGTCCTGGCATTGTCTTCGTTTGTTTCGATGGTCACTTCGTTTGTGCCGCTGCCTGGGGCAAGCGGGGGGAAGCGAAGCCGTATTCGTGCTGATGTTCTCAACGATTTTCGGAAGAAATCATGTCAGTGCGGTGATGCTGATCTGGCGTTTCATGACGTATTATTTTGATATGGCTCTCGGGGGCATTGTCTTCCTGATCGCCAGGAATCAGAAAGACGTTCCGACGATGCAGGAACGGATAGAGTAAAGGAGAATCAAATGAGAATCGGATTATTTTCAGACACTTTCCCGCCTGATATCAATGGTGTTGCTAACAGCACCTCCATCCTGCGCAATGAACTGAAGAAACATGGCCATGAGGTCTATGTCGTTGCGCCAAGAGCCGGAAGAGGCTGGGCAGAATGGAATGAAGACCATACGGTTCTTCGTTTAGCAGGCATTGAGCTCAAGCAGCTCTATGGCTATGTGATGACGAGTCCGTTCCATATCAATGCCCTCAATGAGATCCGCAAGCTGAATCTTGATGTGATCCATGCTCAGACCGAATTCGGAGTCGGCATCTTTGCCCGGATCTGCGCAAAGAATCTTTCGATTCCGCTGGTCAGCACGTACCATACGACGTACGAAGACTATACGCACTATGCCAACCTGTTCAATTCTGAGCGGTTTGATCAGGAAGCCAAGAAAGCGGTTGCCTATCTGTCCCGTCTTTACGGAGACAGCTCGGTTGAGGTCATTGCGCCTTCGATGAAGACGAAGGAGCTGCTGGAAAAGTATCATGTCCGTTCTGACATTCACATTGTTCCTACCGGTCTGGAACTGGATCAGTTTGCGCCAGGAAAGAATCCGGAAAAGCGGACGGAAATCCGCACGAAGTTCGGTATTCCGCTGGATGCGAAGCTGGTTGTATATGTCGGCCGCATTGCCGAAGAGAAATCGCTGGATATGGTCATCGACGGATTTGCCGAGGCAGATCAGCGCGGGGATCATATCTATTTCCTGATTGTCGGAAGCGGCCCGGATGCCGAGAAGGAAAAGCAGAAAGTCGAATCGCTCGGTCTGTCTGACCGCATCATCTTTGCCGGTGCAGTTCCTTCCTCAGAGGTTGCGGATTACTATCGGTCTGCCGATGCGTTTGTGTCCGCCTCTCTGTCCGAGACACAGGGCATGACGTTCATTGAAGCGATGGCCAGCGGTCTGCCGCTCTTTGCAAGAAAAGATGTCGTACTTGAAGAGCTGCTGCTCGATGGGAAGACCGGCTGGTATTTCAGCGATGCGCATAGTCTTGCTGATCATCTCGAGATCTTCCTCAATACCTCTGATGAGGCTCTGAAGGAGATGAGTGCAGCGGCACTGAATCAGGTGAAGCCATACAGCAGCGAAACGTTCTATGAGAAGGTGCTGCAGGTCTACCATGATGCGATTGATTCCTATGAGCATATGCTCATTGTCGAAGACGTCAGAGTCAAGGATGATATCGTTCAGCTGTTCCTTTCTGATATGCAGGGCGGCAGCGAGGATATCCGTCTTTCCATGACTCTGGATGACTATTACAATGAAGGCATCCGCAAAGGCGGAAAGCTTTCCAGCCACAAGATTGAAGAGATCCGGAACAATGAGTCGGCAGTCCTGGCCTATGAAGGCTGCCTGAAGCGGATCCTTGCCAAAGATCGCACCCGCAAGGAAATCTATGACTGGCTGACCCAGAATACGGATTGCAGCATTGAGGCAATCAACCGCATCGTCGACCGCCTGGAGCAGAAGGGCTACCTGAACGATGAGCGGTACTGCGAAGAGAACATCAGCCGCATGAAGGTAGCGCTTCTAGGCGAAGAGCGCATTCTGCGCGAACTGCGCAAGCGCGGCATACCGGCAGAGATGATTCAGCAGAAGCTTGCGGAACGGCCTGCCGATGAACTGGAACATGCGAGAGAGTATGCGGAGAAGGCTTCGAATTCGATTCATGATGACAGTGTGCTGATGAAGCAGAAGAAGCTGAAGTCGAAGATGATGCAGAGGGGTTTCAGTTCAGAGATTTCAGATTCCGTGATCCGGGAGATGGATTTCACGGAGGATGAGCATAATGAGCTGGAAAATCTGCGCCGCTGTGCCCAGAAGGCCAGAAAGCGTTATGAGAAGAAGTATGACTCCACGCAGTTAAGGAATCATGTGTTCCGCTATTGTGTGGCCCAGGGTTATCAGGCGGAAGATATCTACGCAATACTGGATGAAATGGAGTGGAAATAAGAGATGACGAAAGTCAGAGAGTTTCGGGAAAAGGACCGGCTGACGCAGCCTCTTCTGATCAAGAGCTGCGTGAAGGGAGTCACGCAGAAAGGGGCTCCTTATCTGAATCTGGCCCTTCAGGACAATACCGGCATCATAGACGGAAAGCTCTGGGATGCCAAGCCGGAAGACATGCAGAATGCGGTTGCCGGCCATGTGGCAGAGCTGAGCTTTGAGGTGCTGGAGTACAATAACAACCTGCAGTTACGGGTCAACCGGATCAGGGATCTCGATCAGGATGCAGTGGATCTCAGCGAGTATGTGATGTCTTCGCGCATGAGCAGAGAAGAGCAGAAACAGAAGATCAATGGCTATATCTGCTCGATTTCCAATGCGAATCTGAAAACGCTGGTGCAGGGCATGTATGACAAGGTCGGAAAGAAGTTCTATGATTATCCGGCGGCTTCGAGAATTCATCATAACTATCTCGGGGGGCTGGCAGAGCATACACTTGGCATGGCGGCGCTGGCCGAGGATGTGGCCGGGCTGTATCCGTTTCTGAACCGGGATCTTCTGATTTCCGGAGTTCTCGTGCATGATCTTGGCAAGACGGCAGAGCTTGGCGGCGTGATTTCTTCAGAGTATACCGAAGAAGGAAGACTGACCGGACATATCTCGATCGGCCATGGCTGGCTGATGGAGGTTGCCGAGCAGAAAGGACTTGAGCACACGGAAGAAGCATTGCTGTTAAGGCATATGATCCTGAGCCATCATGGCAAGCAGGAATTCGGTTCCCCTGTGCTTCCGGAGGTTCCGGAGGCGGAGGCACTTTCGTTAATTGATAATATGGATGCTCGGATGAATACGCTGAACCAGACACTTTCCACGGTAAAGCCCGGGCAGTGGAGCCAGCGGCTGTTTGCGCTGGAGAACCGGCAGTTCTATCGTTCGAAACTGGAGAAGTAGCGTATGGATATCCGTTTAGGCATCGTTCAGGCAATGCATGCGGTTCTCTCGAAGACAGGAAGGGGAGGATCGCTTCCCGGCTCGCTTGCGCTGAAACTGGATCCGCACTTTCTGGAAAAATTCCGCATGCCGCCGATCGTTGTCCTGGTCACGGGAACCAATGGCAAGACAACGACTTCAAATCTCATTGCGGAAAGCTTGAGGGCTTCGGGATTGAAGGTCGTGAACAACCATCGCGGCGACAATCTGAATGTCGGAATCGCCACGCTTTTAGCTAGCAGCAGCGATTCGCATTTTCATGTGCAGGCAGATGCAGCGGTCATCGAAGTTGATGAACTGACCCTGTACCGCCAGTTTGCAAACCTGCATCCGACGGCTCTTGTCGTGACGAACTTCTTCCGCGATCAGCTTGATCGGGCTGGTGAGATGGAGACCATCATACGCAAGATCATGAAAGTCACCGAGAACTTTGAGGGCGATCTGATTCTGAACGGGGATGATCCCAATGTTCTCAGGATCGGGGAGAACGCGAAGAAAGCCAGGATTCATTACTTCTCGGTCGGCGAGAATATGATCAGCCGCAATGTCAGCGATGAAGCAAGTGAGGGCAAGTTCTGCCCGCGATGCGGCAGACCGCTGATCTATGACTATTATCAGTATTCTCATATTGGACGGTTCCATTGTCCGTATGATGGCTTCGGCAATATCCGACCGGATCTTCAGGTAACAGAAGTAGATTATGATCATGGCACATTCACGGCCGATGGAACGGTTTATCATTCGTTCCTGAATACGATCTATGCCGTATATAACTGTGCTTCAGTGCTCTGTCTCATGAAGACGCTGAAGCTGGATCCTTCTGCGGCGAATCAGGTATTTGCGACCTATCAGCTCAAAGAAGGCCGCAATGAGGTATTCGAGCTCAGCCAGCCATGCACGATCAACCTGGTCAAGAATCCGACGGGGGCCAATGAAGTTATGAAATTCATCTGCGCCCAGCCTGGAGAAAAGAATCTCTGTATTTTCCTGAATGACAATGATCAGGATGGACATGACATCTCCTGGATCTGGGATGCCCATTTCGAGCGGCTCGGGGATCCGCTGATCAGAACCATCGTCTGCTCGGGATTGAGGGCCTATGATATGGCACTGAGATTGAAGTATGAGGATATTCCGATGTCGCGCATCCGCGTCATCGAGGACAGCACAGAGGCAATCCGCTGGCTGGATGAGCAGAATCTTCAGAGCTATGTGATCTCCACGTATACAGCTCTGCATCCGACCAGGGCAATCTTGAAACGGGAGGCTGCGAAACATCATGGATCTTAAGATACTGTGGATGTATCATGACCTGATGGATCTCTATGGCGACAAGGGAAATATCCAGGTCCTGAAGACTAGATGCGCCGAACGGAAGATTCCGTGTATCGTCGATACCTGCGGCATCGGCGAGGAACGGGATCCGAGGAATTATGATCTGTTCTTCTTAGGCGGAGGAGCAGACCGGGAGCAGGAGATGATCTACCAGGATCTTCTGACCCGGAAGCCTCTGATTGAAGAAGCGATGGCCCAGGGAACTGCGTTCTTACTGATCTGCGGCGGCTATCAGCTGTTCGGAAAGTATTACCGCGATCAGGATGGGAATCAGGTCCCTGGTCTGAATCTGTTTGATTATTATACGGAAGCTTCAGATCGCGATCATCGCTGCATCGGCAATATTGCGGTAGAAGCACATATGGATGGCGATACGTTTGAGGCAGTCGGCTTCGAGAACCATGGCGGCCAGACGAGGAATGTCGCAACGCCATTGGCCAAAGTGCTGAGCGGCCATGGCAATACATTTGACGGCCGCAATGAGGGTTTTGTGAATGACCAGGTTCTGGCTACTTACATGCATGGACCACTGCTGCCGAAGAATCCGAAGATCGCCGATCTTGTGACGAGGCGTGCATTGAAAAAGCGGTTCGGCGAAGTCACGCTGGAACCGCTTGATGATACGCTGGAAAATAAGGCAAGAGAAGTCATGCTGAAACGTCTGCATGTACATGACGAAACAAAAGGCTGATTCGTTCAGCCTTTTATTTTGCCGTGACTTTTGCCAGCACTTCGTCCAGATCCTGCTTGGTCGGAGTTTCCCTGAAACCGAAGCCGTCATCTTTGCCATAGCGGGGGATGATGTGGAAGTGCAGATGATCGACACTCTGACCGGCTGCGGCGCCGCAGTTCGTGATGACGTTGACTCCTCCCGCACCGGTGTTCTTCATGATCTGACCTGCCAGCATGTGCACGACATGCATGACCTGTTCGATGGTTTCTTCGTCTGCTTCGACGAAGTTGCGGACATGTTTCTTCGGCATGACAATCGTATGGCCGTAGGTCAGCTGGGAGATATCCAGGATAGCCAGAACATTCTCATCTTCATAGACTACCTTGGATGGAATTTTGTGATCGATGATATCGCAGAATACGCACATAGATAGATTTGCCTCCTCCACTGTATTATAGAAGAAAGAAGCCCTTCCGGCCAGCCGGAAGGGCGTTTGCTGAATTAAATTAGTTAGCTTCAGCGCTTGCAGAAGCAGATGCTTCAGCAGTAGCCTCAGCGGTTGCTGCTTCAGATGCAGCTGCTGGGGTAGGAGTCGGATCAGCCATTGCCTGAACCAGATACTTGCTGTCAGCGGATTCAATCGCATTGTACAGATCGATGTCATAGACATGGAAGTTGTACTTGCGGAACCAGTAGGTATTCGAGTCATCCTGGACAGCAGTGATGCCAGACAGGGTGCTGATCACATCATCTTTGTAGTCTTCCGGGGTATTGGATTCAACGCGGACAACGTAGTAGGTGTCTTCACTGCTTCCCGGCAGCATCGTCCAGCCGTCATCCGGAGAAGCACTGCGCAGAACTGAGAGGACAGTGGAATCATAGGAAGTGGTGTTAATCGTGATGATTTCCGGTTTTCCGGAAGAAGAGCTGTTGTTGCTGGAAGCTGCTTCAGCAGCAGTGGAGGTGCCATCCTTCAGTTCAGACAGTGCCGCATTGGCATCATCTTCCGTAGTGAAGGAGAGGACCGTAGCCTGAATCGGATTGTAGTAATCGCAGAGGCTGTCGAAGTTCTCCTCGATGTACTTGTTCAGAAGCTCATCAGCCTGCTGTGCAGGAATCAGAACATCGTTGACATAATCATCTTCCGTCATGCCGGAGCTTTCCAGGTAGGAAGTGAAGGTGGAGCCATACATTGAGGTGTAATAGGAGAGCGTGCTCTTGGCCGAGGAACGCATGTCATCCGTAATCTCGATTTCCTGTGCGGCAATGGCATTCTTGGCATCATTGATCGCAGTGGATTCAGCAGCGGAATTGAACATTGTCTCATAGATCTGACCBTTAGTGACTTTGGTATTGCCGATGGTCATGACGACATCACTGCTGTCCTTGAGCTTTGCTTTTGCATCAGAGCATCCGGTGAGCGATACCAGCATGAATCCGGACGCGAGAATTGCTGTAAGTTTCTTCATATTCGTTCCGCCTCCTCAGTTCGACTCTGCCGATGCGCTGGCAGAAGGTTCTGCGGAAGCGCTTGCCTCAGCAGAAGCAGTGGCATCTGCACCTGCAGAAGCCTCAGGTGAAGCACTCGCATCAGCCGATGCGGAAGCCTCCGGGGAAGCAGTTTCTTCAGTCGCTTCCGGAGAAGCAGAAGCTTCGGTATCCGAAGAATCAGTGCTGTCAGAGAGACCGAGGTAGGACTTCAGACGGCTTTCAGTCTCGCTGTCCGTGAAGGTCATGCCAAGCTCCTGTGCCTTAGCCCAGAGAGCTGTCGGCATCAGTTTGGTATCATAATTGGAAACCAGATCGTTATACGGAGCATCTTCATCAATCACAGCCGGTTCTGAAGATGCAGAAGCAGACGGTGTCGGAGAAGCAGTTGCTTCTGCGGAAGAGGTGTAGGTGGCATTCTGCTCTGCAGCATACACCGCCGCTATCGTATCAGCACTTGCGGAGTTGCACTTGATCTTGAACCAGCCGAAGTTCTCACTGTAGACCCAGTCGCTGACTTCGCCTTCATTCAGTTCGAGCGCAGCCGCCAGGAAGTCGGCATCGAGGCTCGTGACATTCTTGTCGATGACGCCGAGCACGCCGCCCTTGGAAGCAGTGGAAGAATCTTCCGAATAATCTGCAGCGACCTGAGCGAAATCCGTTCCGGATGCCAGGGAATTATCGACTGCGGTCATGCGGCTGTTCTCATCTTCAGTCGGAACCGGATTTGCTTTCGAGGAATCTTCGAACTTGATCAGGATATACGAGATGTCGCGGATCTTCAGATCATCGAAGTTGGCCTTTGCGTAGTCAGCGGTGATCTGCTGTTCCTTGAGATAGTCGATCAGGTAGTTCTGAAGATCATCATATCCGCTGTAGCCGATGTTCTTCAGCTGGCTGTTCAGCGTGCTCTGATAGCTGGAACCATACTGTGAATAGTAGTTCGAGATGATCTGTGAAGCCTGGCTCTGTGCTTCGCTCTTCATCTCATCCGTCGTATCCACGGACTTGGTGACCGCAGAAGCGAATGCGCGGTACAGGGCAGATCCGCCATTGTTCTTGTAAAGTGAATCGTAGAACTCGGAAGCGGTGACATCATCGCCATTGACTTCATAGACGACGTCTTCGCCGTCTGCAGTCTTTCCTTTCAGCTTGCCTTTGTTGGTGTCGTAGATGTAGTAGACGCTGATCACTGCGAATACGACAATCAAGAGGGAGACAAACCAGTTCTTTTTCAGAAAATTTCCCATACTTCCTCCTTGAAAAAACGCTTTCCTATTATATTCCAGGGAATACGCATTTGCAATTTGAGAAAACCGCATGAAATCTGAACTTTCTGTGAACCATGGCATGATCATCTGACAACCGCAGAAAATCATTACATGATATAATCCTCAAGGAAAAATGGAAGGTGATTAGAACATGAAGAACCTTGTAGTGGAAGATCTCCACGTTTCCGTGGAGGGAAAAGAAATACTGAAGGGACTCAACCTCACGGTAAAAGACAGAGAAGTGCATGCATTGATGGGACCGAACGGGAATGGCAAATCCACTCTGCTTGCTGCAATCATGGGACACCCGAAGTATCAGGTGACCAGCGGATCGATTACCTATGATGGCCAGAATATTCTCGAGATGAGCGTCGATGAGCGCAGCCGGGCTGGCATTTTCCTGGGCATGCAGTATCCGCAGGAAATCCCGGGCGTCACCAACAGCGACTTCTTACGGGCTGCGATGAATGTGCGCCGAGACAAACCGGTACCGCTGTTCACGTTCATCAAGGCCATGGAGAAGACGATCAATGACCTGCAGATGAAAGAAGACCTTGCTCACCGCTTCCTGAATGAAGGATTCTCCGGCGGCGAGAAGAAGCGCAATGAGATCGTGCAGATGGAAATGCTGAAGCCGACTCTAGGCATGCTGGATGAAATTGACTCCGGCCTCGATGTCGATGCTCTGCATATCGTCGCAGATGCGATCAATCATATGCATGATGAAACGGATCTTGCGCTGATTGTCGTTTCTCATTATGAACGGTTCTATCAGCTGATCCGTCCGCAGTTCACGCATGTGCTCGTCAATGGCCGCATCGTGCTGGAAGGCGGTCCGGAACTCGCGGATAAGATCGATAAGGAAGGCTATGACTGGATCTACAAGGAATACAATGTAGCACCGGCCGCAGAAGCAGAAGAGAAGAACAAGCGTCCGGTTCTCAGCAGTATCGGCACGTGTGCCGTCAAGGAAGCAGTCCAGGGTCCGAAGAACGCATGACGCCGATTCGTGTGAACCAGGATATCCAGCTGTCTGACGGATATCATGAATATGAGATCGATACGGATCGCAGCCTGGAACTGACCTTCTCTGCTTCAGGAAATGTCCAGGTATTTGTCCGGATCATCCATTGCGGACCATTGAGAATCCGCACCTTCAATGCCAGAGACTCCAAAGTTTCCTATCTGTTCTGGAATGATATGAAAGAACCGCTGAACTGCGATGAGTCGCACGAAGTCATGGGCGATGCTGAGGTGACCGTTGCCTATGGCGAATGCAATGAAGCAGCTTCGAAGCGCAAGACTTATATGACCCTCCGGGAAAACGGCGCCCATGGCAAAGTATCCAGCGCATCGCTGGTCAGAGCTGATAAGAACTACTCGATGGAAGTCGTGAACTTCGCACCGCATACGCTCGGCAATATCGAGAACTACGCAGTCGTCCTGAAGGGCGGCAAGCTGATGATCGATGCCATCGGCAAGATCGTCAAAGGCGCCAAGGCCAGCGAGTCTCATCAGACTTCCCGTGCTCTTGCCTTTGAGGAAGGACAGAATGCGGAGATCCTGCCGGAACTGCTCATCGATGAGAATGATGTGCAGGCATCTCATGCCATGTCCATGGGCAGAGTTGATGATGATCAGCTCTACTACCTGATGTCCAGAGGCCTTACCATGCAGCAGTGCACGAGTCTGATCTCCACGGGGTACCTGATGCCGATCACAGATGTCATCGATCAGGAGGAGCTGCGGAATACGCTGCGCAAGGAACTGGAAGGGAAGATCAGCAGCCTATGCTAGATGTCGAGAAAATCCGGGCTGATTTCCCGATGTTCCGGAACAATCCGGATCTAGTCTATTTTGACAGCGCCGCGACTTCTCTGAAGCCGCAGTGCGTGATTGATGCCGTCACGGATTTCTATACGCATCATACGTCCAACGTCCATCGCGGCGACTATGCCATTGCCGCAGAAAACGACCGTCTCTATGACGGGACACGTTCCATCATCGCCAAGTTCATCAACTGCGATCCGAAGGAGGTCGTGTTCACGCATAATGTCTCTGCTTCTCTGAATCAGGTTGCCTATGGCCTGGCCAGGAATTTTCTGAAGCCGGGCGATGTGCTGCTGACAAGTGAAGCAGAGCATGCCTCGAACCTGCTGCCGTTCTTCCGGCTGCAGGAAGACTACGGTATTCACATTGAGTATGTTCCTCTCGACAAGGAAGCTAATCTGACCGTTGAGAACTTCAGAAAGGCAATGCACCCGGGCGTCAAGGCAGTCGCGCTTGCCCAGGTGACGAATGTCCTCGGCTCTGTTCAGCCGATCAAAGAGATTGCCGAGATCGCCCATGAAAACGGTGCGTTAGTCGCTGTCGACGGTGCGCAGTCCATTCCGCACATGAAAGTGGATGTGAAGGAACTCGGTATCGACTTCCTCGGCTTCAGCGCGCATAAGATGTGCGGCCCGGATGGGGTCGGCGTCCTGTGGGGCAGATATGATCTTCTGCAGCAGATGGATCCGATCTTCCTGGGCGGGGATATGAATGCCCGCTTTCAGTCCTGCGGAACGATGCAGCTGAAAGAAGCTCCGACGAAGTTCGAGGCAGGCACTCCGAATATCGAAGGCGTGATCGGACTGGGTGCAGCGGCAAAGTATCTGATGTCCATCGGCATGGACAATATCCATGCATACGAGAAAGAGCTTCGTGCATATTTCCTTTCGGAAATGCAGAAGCTCGATAATGTCGAAGTCTACAACCCGGATAATGAATACGGCCCGATTGATTTCAATGTGAAGGGCGTATTCAGCCAGGATGCGGCAGGTTATCTGGCCAGCCGCAATATCGCGGTCCGTTCCGGGAATCATTGTGCCAAGATTCTGCATGATGTGATCGGCACCGATTCCACAATCCGGGCATCGCTGTACTTCTACAACACGAAAGAAGAAGTTGATCGCTGCGTCGCTGCCGTGAAGGACACGAATCTTGAGAACGCAGTCGGTATCTTCTTCTAGGAGGTTTGATATGAGCAGTGAAATGGAAACAATGCTGAATGATCCCTCGGTGCTCCGGGAGCTCATCATGGATCATTATCAGTACCCGCATAACCACGGACTGAAGAAAGATGCAGAAGGCTATCAGTCCGTGCATATGGCAAGCGATTCCTGCATCGATGACATTACGGTGCAGTCGCTCATCAAGGACGGCAAGATCGAAGACGTCCGCTTTGACGGCATTGCCTGCACGATCAGCACAGCAAGCACTTCGATGATGACCGATCTGGTCAAAGGCAAGAGCGTCGAAGATGCCAAGAAGATCATCGCCGATTACTTCGCAATGATTGATGAGAAGGAATATGATCCGGAGCTTCTGGAAGAAGCAGTGGCCATGAAGAATGTCTACAAGCAGGCAAACCGGATCAAGTGTGCGACCATCGGCTGGAAAGCCATGCAGCAGATGATCGATGAAAGTGAGAAGAAAGCATCATGAGCCAGGAAACGATCGCAAATGAGCAGAACGATGTCATCACTTCCCAGGATGATTACAAATACGGATTCCGGGAAAAGGATGTCTCTATCGTCGATACCGGAAAAGGCCTGAATGAAGATGTCGTCCGCGAAATCTCCAAGCTGAAGAATGAACCGGAATGGATGACCGAATTCCGCCTGAATGCCCTGAAGACCTTCGAGTCCATGCCGATGCCCTCCTGGGGACCGGATCTGTCTGAGATCGACTTCCAGGACTTCACGTACTTCAAGCGTGTTTCCCAGGAAGCAGAGAAGAGCTGGGATGAAGTTCCGAAGGAAGTCAAGAATACATTCGAACGTCTCGGCATTCCGGAAGCAGAACGCAAGTATCTGGCCGGCGTCACGACGCAGTATGAATCCGAAGCTGTCTATCACAACATGCTTGATGAAGTACGTCAGAAGGGCGTCGTCTTTCTTGACATCGATAGTGCATTGAAAGAATATCCGGATCTGTTCCGGAAGTACTTCGCAACGATCGTTCCGCCTTCTGATAACAAGCTCGCAGCGCTCAACAGTGCGGTGTGGTCCGGCGGCAGCTTCATCTATGTTCCGAAGGGTGTCAAGCTTGAGAAGCCGCTGCAGTCCTACTTCCGCATCAATTCGGAATCCATGGGCCAGTTCGAGCGCTCCATCATCATCGTCGATGACGGTGCGGAATGCTCTTATGTTGAAGGATGCACGGCCCCGCAGTATTCCAAGGACTCCATGCACGCAGCCGTTGTCGAAGTGTTTGTCGGCAAAGGTGCAAAGTGCCGCTACAGCTCTGTGCAGAACTGGTCCGGCAATATTCTGAACCTTGTCACCAAGCGGGCTAAGGTAGATGCGCATGGCACGATGGAATGGGTAGACGGAAATATCGGTGCCCGGATCTCCATGAAATATCCTGCCTGCATTCTGGCAGGGGAATATGCCCATGGTCTCTGCATCTCGATTGCCGTAGGTTCCAGAGGACAGTTCCAGGATACCGGTGCCAAGATGATTCATCTGGCTCCGCATACGAGTTCTTCGATTGTCTCGAAGTCCGTTTCCAGAGGCGGCGGTGTCACGAACTTCCGCGACTGGATCCGTTTCTCGAAGAAAGCCGCTAATTCCAAGGCGAAGATCGAATGCGATACGCTGATTCTCGATGATCTCAGCCGCAGCGATACGATTCCGCTGAATATCAATGAAAGCGATACTTCGACGATCGAACATGAAGCGAAGGTCTCCAAGATCAGTGAAGAAGAACTCTTCTATCTGATGAGCAGAGGTCTCACGGAAGCCCAGGCAACGGAGATGATTGTCATGGGATTCCTGGAGCCGTTTACCAGGGAGCTGCCGATGGAGTATGCAGTGGAGCTGAACCAGCTGCTGAAACTCGACATGACCAATTCTATTGGATAAGCAGAGTGCAAGAAGCACGGGACTGAGAAACCGTGCTTCTCTTTCTATTGAGGATCGTGCAGAATTCAGCCATCAGATCTTTCTGCATGTACTGCCGGAACTTGAACAGGCAGACATCATCTCCTGCTTTGTCTCGATGCGCGATGAAGTATCAACCGCAGAGATTCTGGACTGGTGCTTCTCTCATCAGAAAACGGTGGCGGTTCCGAAAACGCTGAAGCATACTCTGGAATTCCATGTCATTCACTCCAGGGACGATTTGAAGCCGGGCGTGTTCGGAGTTCTCGAACCGGAAGGCGGAGAGATTCTTTCTCCGGATCAGTTCGATCTGATCCTGGTTCCGCTTTCTGCTTTTGATGCACAAGGACATCGCACCGGATACGGGAAAGGGTATTATGACAGCATTCTTTCTCATTGCCAGAAGAAGATCGGCCTGGCCTTCTCCTGTCAGTGCATGTCTTCCATTGAGCCTGATCCATGGGATGTGACCCTGGATCATGTCGTGACCGAAAAGGGAAAACTGAAGTGAAAAAGTCCTGCAAAACCATCCTGTCTATGGTAAACTATCTAGGCATGGTTGGTTAGCTCAGCGGGAGAGCATACCCTTCACAGGGGTGGGGTCATGGGTTCGAATCCCATACCGACCACCATCACGAAACCGCAGAAATGCGGTTTTTGCATATTCCGGGCATTCGATGAAGGAAAATTGTTTTCTTGTAATATAATGAATCAATCAGAAAGGAGACCATAATGAAAAAGAAAGTCAGCTTTGATCTGCGCCTGCAGATCAACATGATGTATCTCCTGAGTTCTATTCTGTTCGTGATCTTCTCGGCAGTTACCTTCCGTGATTTCCGTACGTATAATCCGCTGACTGCAAGTCAGTCCTTATCTTCAATCGTTCTGACGAATGCGGTCACCATGCTGGTGCCGGGAATTCTTCTGATGCTTTATGCAATGATGAAAAACGATGACCTGGAGGATTCTGAGAAAAAATGACTGAGATCAATCTGAAGCAGCGGATGATGGAAAAGCCGCTCGGAGGGGTTCTGATTCAGTTCTCTGACAGCCCCGCAGTGCTCTATGTCGCGAAACAGTCCGGTCTGGACTTCGTCCTGTATGATTGCGAGCATGGCATCATTCCGTATGAGAAACTGCATGATCTGATGCTCTGCGGAAATGCCCTGGATCTTCCCTCAATTGTAAGAGTCCCGGAACTGAGCAGGGCATGGGTATCCAGAATCCTGGACTTCGGGGCATCGGGCGTTATGGTGCCGATGATGGAAAGTGCAGAACAGGCAAGGAAACTGGCCGATTGGGCGAAGTATCCGCCGCTTGGAAGAAGAAGCTATTCCGGCGGTGCACATACTGGCTATGCCAGTTCCGGAAACCACTCTTTCCATATGCAGGAAGACAACCAGCGGACCATTGCAATTGCGCAGATTGAGACGGTGGAAGGGATCCGGAATGCAGAAGCTATTCTGAAAACGGAAGGAATTGATGCAGCCATCATCGGTCCGGCAGATCTTGCGATTTCATCTGGACATCCGGATGTGATTCAGAGTGAAGATGAGATTGAGGGGATCCGGAAGGTTGCGGATCTCTGCCGGAAATACGGGAAAGGATTCGGCATCATCGGCAGCACTTCACTGCTTGCACAATTTGCCGGCAGTCTGAATCTGATGGTCTCTGCGATCGAGACGCATCTCTGGCAGGAAAGCTTTGCAGGBTGCAGAAGAAGCTATGATGCGATTCTTGAGAAGCATTAGCTTTGGCTGTCATGGGCAGAATTAATGAAAGCTGATCTTTTGTATGGATCAGCTTTTTTAAATGAGCAGCTGATCATTCCGCTTTTTGGCGGCTATGAAGCCTGATCTGCCTGCGGGGGCGATGATCCGGATTGCCAGGCATCATTGCGTCAGAATGGGCGATCAGCTGATGACAATCGGCTCAGAATACCTGCGGAACCTTTCAGAAGCTCAGAACCTGCTGGATGAATATGAGGCATCGATCCGGAAATAGGGATTGATTTTTCAGGAACAGAATCAGAAAAAAGGCTCCGGATTATTTCTCCGGAGTCTTTTCGAGGGAAGGCGGACTGATCAGATTCCGGAAGCACCGTAGTTAGAAAGATAGCGGGCACTCGGATCGGTAACCTGGCATCCTTTCCAGGTCTGGTTCGGAAGCCAGTAAGCAGGAATCATATCATCCATGCCTGGATAGAATGATTCGAAGATATCACGGTACATCAGGGATTCCTTGGTATAAGGAGGGCACCACGAGTATTTCCGGCATCCTTCTTCAAAGGCCTGATCGCTGTATTTCTGTTCCGCGAACTCTTTGAGATCATCTGCGAGGGAATGACCGACTGCATCACTGAAGGCAGCTTTGTCGCGGAAGAGGATATCTTTCGGAAGAATCTCATCTTTTTCGAATGCATGTCTCAGCAGATACTTGCCCATATGGTAATGGTTGCGCTTCAGCTCCGGATCGATGCTCATGACATAGCGGACAAACGCCAGATCTCCGAAGGGGACACGTCCTTCCATGGAATTGCTGGAAATGCAGCGGTCTGCACGAAGCACATCATAGTAATGCAGCTCCCGGATGCGCTTTTCCGCTTCCAGCTGGAATGATTCTGCATCTGGCGCAAAATCCGTATATTTGTATCCGAAGAGCTCATCGCTGATCTCTCCGGTATAGAGCACATGCACATCCGTGGTTTCATGAATCTTCTTGCAGAGCAGGTACATGCCCATGCTGGCCCGGATCGTCGTGATATCCCAGGTTCCCAGAACCCTGATCACTTCCGGCAGGGCATCCAGAACTTCCTGCTTCGTCATCGTGATCTCGGTATGATCGCTGCCGATATATTCAGAGACTTCTCTTGCATACTTCAGGTCGATCGCATCAACATCCATGCCGATCGCAAAGGTTCTGATCGGCTTGCTGCAGGCTTTCTGCGCAATTGCGCAGACCAGCGAGCTGTCAAGACCGCCGGAGAGCAGGAACCCGATCGGGGCATCCGCATCCAGACGCTTCAGAACCCCATCCGTGAGCTTGTCATGAATCTTCTTGCATGCGGTCTCCAGATCATCGGAAGAAGTCTCTTCCGCATGCCAGATGGTCGTATAAGGAATGAATCTGCCATCTTCATAATACGTTCCCGGAGGGAATGCATGAATGTCATGCGCAATCGGCATCAGACTTGCCGGCGTGCTGCCGAAGCAGATCTTTCCGTTCTCGGTATAGCCGTAGAACATCGGCCGGATTCCGATCGGATCGCGACTCGCGATGAAGGAGTCCTTCTTCGCGTCATAGATGACCATGGCATATTCGCTGTCCAGATGATTGAACATGCCAGTTCCGTATTTCTCATAAAGAGGAAGAATGATCTCACAGTCGCTGTCCGAACGGAAGGCGTATCCTTCCGCTTCCAGTTCTTTCCTGACTGGTCTGAATCCGTACAGCTCGCCATTGCATACGACATACGAACCATCTTTCTCAAATGGCTGCATTCCGGTTTCATCCAGTCCCATGATGGAAAGTCGCTGGAATCCGAGAATGCCTTTTCCTTTCAGAACTATGATCCTGCCCATATCCGGGCCGCGGTCCTTCAGTTCTGCCAATCCTTTTTCAAATGCTTTCTGATCCGTTTTCGGATCGGTTGTTACCAGTATTCCGCACATATCTGACCTCCGGAAAAAACAAACAGTCCTTCATCCCTGATACTTGGGACGAAGGACTGTACTCCGCGGTGCCACCCAGATTACCGGCAATGCCGATCACTTTTTGCCTACTACCATAGCCAAGCAGTTTGCTAACGGGCTGCCTCCGTCGGGTTCTACTAGAGCATGCACTCGTTCGAGCCGAAGCTCCGAGGGGTTCTTTCACCAGGTCAGCAGGCAGGGTTCTCACTGTTCCGCTGCTCACTTTGCTGCTTCAGCTGGATACTTTTCCTCATCATTGCTGTTGCGTTTGTTATAATTATTTTTCAGAAACATGTCAAGCATTTTCTGAAAAAATTTCGCTCAGTGATTTCCAAGTTCTTCTGCCCGATGAATGCACTTCTCATCCGCTTCATGGAATACGTTCTTCAGGTTCTGGTCTTTCAGAGACTGAATTGCCTCAATCGTCGTGCCGCCTTTCGTGCATACTTCATCGATCATATCTGCCAGCGGCTTTGTTCTGTTCTCCTGCAGCAGCTTTCCGGAACCGATCATCGTCTGCACGATCAGCGCCCGGGCAGCTTCTTCATCAATGCCGCGTTCTACCGCATCTTCCATCAGACACTGCACCACATAGTAGAAATAAGCAGGGGTGCTGCCATTGAGCGCTACTGCTTCGGTCAGCTGCGATTCCTTCAGCGTGCGGGCAAGCCCCATGCTGGAAAACAGCTTGAATACGAAGTCATAATCATCTGCCGGGCAGTTCTCTGACATGCAGAGAGCGGTAGCCCCTTCCCCGATCTGCAGCGGCGTATTCGGCATTGCCCGGATCACCGGAACCTTGCCGAGTTTCTCCTGCAGATGGCCGATGGATACGCCGGTCACGATGGAAAGCAGGCACTGGATGTCTGCCCCTTTCAGATGATCCAGCACTTCTTCAATATGCTGAGGAGTGACTGCCAGCAGTACGATATGGCAGCTCTCTGCCACTTCTTTCTCGCTGTTCAGCTGCGTGAAGCTTTCTTCCTGACAGAGCTTCGCCGTGCGGACAGAGGGGTCATAGACCGCAATCTCATAGCGTTCCACGTACTCTTTGGTTGCAGCTCCTCTGGCAATGGCAAGCCCCATATGTCCAAGACCGATAAACCCGATCGTGAATCTGCGTTTCTGTTCCATAAGAGAATACCTCCGATAATGCCTAAGTATAAAACGGAATGCAGGCGTGATGCAATTACGCTAGAATAGTTCCGGAGGACGCCTATGTATCTCATTTCCTGCTGGATTGAACATCCTGTCCGGCAGATCGATCAGCCATTTACATATACTTCAGACGAACCTGCAGAATGCGGTATGCGCGTTCGCGTGAACTTTGCTCACCGCGAAGTGACAGGATTTGTGGAATCGTGCGAAGAAACCGATGAAACTCTTGAGCAGGCCGAGGCCAGGCTGCACTGCCGTCTGAAACCGGTGCTGTCTGTTCTCGATCAGGAAAGCCTGATCACTCCGGAACTCCATGACCTTGCTTTATGGATGAAGAACACGACGCTTTCGACGACGATATCTTGCTTCCAGGCAATGCTGCCGGGAAAGATCAAGCCCATCACCAGCAATGCCAGGGTCGTCATGGAACACTGGGCAGTGCTTTCCGAGGGAGAGTTCAGTCTGACTCCGAAGCAGCTGGAGGCTTTTCAGTATGTGAAAAACCATCAGCCGCTTCGCTACAGCGATCTCAGAAAGCAGTATCCGAACCAGGCCAGAGCGCTGATCGAAAAGGGTGCCATTCATCTCGAGACAAAAGAAAAAGAAGCAGCAGAAACTGTTTCGGAACATCCTTCAGAGCCGCTGCCTCTGACGAAAGACCAGCAAAGTGTCTATGATGAGATCAGAACGAGTCCGGATATGGTTTTCCTGCTGCGCGGAGTTACTGGCAGCGGCAAGACCGAGGTCTATCTGCACCTGGCGGAAGACGCGCTTTCAGAAGGCAGGCAGGTGCTGATTCTCGTGCCGGAGATCAGCCTGACCCCGCAGATGATTGAACGCGTCAGCAGCCGCTTCGGGACAGAGCTTGCCATCTACCACAGCGGCCTCAACCCCCAGGAGAAATATGAGCAGTACCGCATGGTCCGCTCCGGCCGCGCCAGAGTCGTGGTCGGCACGAGATCTTCGGTATTTCTGCCATTTCAGAATCTCGGACTCATTGTGATGGACGAAGAGCAGGATACGTCTTACAAACAGGAAAATCAGCCGGCTTATCATTGCCGCGATATCGCCATTCACCGCGGTGCCTATCATCATTGCAAAGTCGTCCTCGGCTCAGCGACACCGGCTCTGGAAAGCTATGCCAGAGCCCTGAAGCATGTCTATCATCTGGTCACGCTGGATCATCGGATCAACGATACCCTGCCGGAAGTCACGATTATCCCTCTGAAAGAAGCTATGAAAAGAGGGGAGTCGTATATCCTCAGCAATGAACTGAAGCAGAAGATCCAGGAACGGCTTGCCCGCCATCAGCAGGTGATTCTCCTATTGAACCGCAGAGGCTACAGCACTTCGCTGCGCTGCTGCGCATGTCAGGAAGTTCTGATGTGCCCGCATTGCGATCTTGCATTGTCTTATCATCGTCAGGAGCATCTGCTCAAATGCCATACCTGCGGCTATCAGATGCGGGTTCCCGCTGTCTGCCCATCCTGCGGAGCCCGGGAAGGCTATTCTGCCTACGGCTTCGGCACGGAGAAACTCGAGCAGGAAGTGCAGGCTGCTTTTCCTGAAGCTTCGATTCTGCGCATGGATGCAGATACGACCGGCAGGAAGAATGCCCATGCGAAGATCCTGAATGCCTTCGGCCGGCATGAGGCAGATATTCTGCTCGGAACCCAGATGATTGCCAAAGGACTGGACTATCCGGATGTGACGCTGGTCGGCATCCTGAATGGAGACGAAGGCCTCAGCCATACGGACTATCGCAGCTGTGAGCTGACGTTTGATCTCCTGATGCAGGCATCCGGCCGCAGCGGCAGAAGCGAAGAACCGGGCGAAGTGGTCCTGCAGGTGTTCGACCCCGATCACTATGCCGTGCAGTGTGCTGCTCATCAGGACTATGACACCTTCTTTGCCAAAGAGATGCAGTTCCGCCATGCGGGCATGTATCCGCCGTATACGTATCTGATCGCAATCACGGTATCTGATGCAGATGAGGCTGCCGGAAACCGCACCGCGCTCTGGCTGAAGAATTCTCTGCACGGGACTTACAAGACGATCGGCGTGATCACGCTTCTGAAAATCCAGGATCGCTTCCGGTTCCGGATTCTTCTGAAGGGCAGAGATCTTGAAGAGATGAGAAAAGACGTACGGGCATTATTCCGTACGGAGGAATACAGAAAGGCAAAGGACATCCGGATCGATGTGAATCCGATGACCCTGGACTGATATGGAAAGTGCAAGAGCTTATGCCTGGAAGGCATTGAACCGCATCGTTCTGGAACATGGCTATGCAAGTCTGATCCTGAGAGGAATGGAGGGCTATTCCAGAGAAGACCGTTCGCTGATCAGCGAGATCGTCTACGGAACGCTGCGCAATTACACAAGACTCAGCTATCAATGGGAAGACCTTGCTTCGCATGTGAAGCAGAAGACGGCAGTACTTCTGAATATGAGTGTGTACCAGCTGTTCTTTCTCGACCGCATTCCGGATTATGCTGTGATCAATGAGGCGTGTTCTCTGGTTTCAGAAAAAGAGAAGGGATTCGTCAATGCCGTACTTCATAAGGTGCAGAAGCGGGGCATGATCGCCCCGGAGTTTCATGATGAACTGGAACGGATGGCATTTGAGACTTCTCATCCGCTCTGGTTATTGAAGCTGTGGAGCGCGCATTACGGGATGGAGAATGCAGTGAAGATTGCCGAAGCAGATCAGCAGAGGCCAATTGTCTACGGCCGCCGCAATCCGCTGAAGATCAGCCGGGAAGAACTGTTCTCAGACCGGAAGGTTCATTTTCTGGAAGCAGACTGCTTTACGTATGACGGCATCCTGACGGAAACTTCGTGGTTTGATGAAGGGAAGGTGCTCATCCAGGATCGGGCCTCGCAGGCAGTCGGACGGCTGCTGGAAGCGGAACCAGGCATGTGCGTGCTGGATGCCTGTGCAGCCCCTGGCACCAAGACCCAGGAGATTGCCTCTGAGATGAAGAACCAGGGAATGATCACAGCCCTGGATCTCCATGAAGAGCGGGTGAAGCTGATTGAACAGCTTATGGTGAAGACCGGAGTCTCGATCGTTTCCTGCCGAGCAGCGGATGCCTCGAAGCCGATTATGGGAATGGAGCCGGAATCCATGGACCGGATTCTCGTCGATGCGCCATGTTCGGGGCTTGGCGATCTTTCGCATAAGCCGGAGATCCGCATGCATGTCACGCCGGAGAGCCTGGATGAGCTGACGAAGCTGCAGGCTTCGATTCTCGAGAATGCGGCTGCGTATCTGAAGAAGGGCGGCAGAATGGTGTACAGCACGTGCACGCTGAATCGCAAGGAGAATGAGAACCAGGTGAATACGTTTCTGAAACGGCATCCGGAATTCGAGAGGATCTCAGAAAAAACCTGGTTTCCGTATGAACTGGAAAGTGATGGCTTCTATGCGGCAGTCCTCACCAAAACGGGGAGTGCTATGGTAAAATAAATAACACTTATGCAGACTATCTATGATTTGACACCGGACCAGATGACGGTAATGCTGAAGGAACTGGGCCAGAAACCATATCGGGCAAAACAGCTGTATACCTGGCTTTACCGCAAGCGGGCAGAAGATTTTTCCGAGATGACGGATCTGCCGGCATCTCTGATTGAGACGCTGAAAGAGCGCTACTGCATCATGCCGGTGAAGCTGCTGGAGAAGCAGACTGCCAAGGACGGCACAGCGAAATATCTGTTTGAACTTCAGGATGGCTCGACGATCGAGACCGTCCTGATGCATTTCGTGTTCGGTGAAAGCGTATGCGTGAGCACGGAAGTCGGCTGCAGCATGGGCTGTGCATTCTGCGCATCTGGTCTTCTGAAGAAGCAGCGCAATCTGACCGCTGGCGAAATCACCGGGGAGATCATGTATATCCAGAAAGAACTGGATGCCGAAGAAAAGCGGGTTGACAATGTCGTGCTGATGGGAACCGGCGAGCCATTTGACAACTATGACAATATCATGGATTTCTGCAGCATCATCAACAGCGACCATGGCCTTGCCATCGGCGCCAGACATATCACGATCAGCACCTGCGGCGTCGTGCCGAAGATCCGCGAATTTGCGGCTGGTCATTATCAGTACAACCTGGCGATTTCCCTGCATGCGCCGAATGATGAGCTGCGCCGGCAGCTGATGCCGATCGATCAGGCTTATCCGCTGCCTGAACTGATGGCGGCACTGAAGGAATACAGCAGCCAGAACAACCGGCGGCTGACGTTTGAATATATTCTGCTGAAGGGCGTCAATGACAGCGATGCCATGGCCATTCAGCTGGCAGATCTGATCCGGGGCATGAATGCCTATGTGAATCTGATCCCTTATAACGAAGTCGATGAGAATGGCTTCCGCACGACGGACGCGAAGACGTCTCTGCATTTCTATGACGTGCTGATGAAGCATGGCGTGAAGGCAACGCTCCGCACCCGGCATGGGGAAGACATCGATGCGGCTTGCGGACAGCTGCGTGCGAAGCATGAAGGGAAGCTTCCACAGTGAAATACTACGGGATCACTGACCGCGGCAAGCTCCGCCGTTCCAATCAGGATAGCTATGTGATCGCCACAAACCAGACCGGCGATGTTTTTGCGATGGTCTGCGATGGCATCGGCGGCGGCAAGGGCGGCGATGTGGCCAGCCGGATCGCCGTATCGTATTTCTCGATGGCATTCTCGGAAAACGAAGGCTTCAGCTCGGCAGAAGAAACCGAAGCCTGGGTGAGAGAACAGGTGGATTCCGCCAATGCCAGGATCTTCGAGACCGGCAGGAATATGCCGGAACTGCATGGCATGGGCACGACCCTCAGCGGCGTGCTGATCACGAAACATGGCCGATATGTTGTCAACATCGGTGATTCCCGGACGTACAGCTATACCTCCGCCGGATATTTCCGNCTTCTGACCGAAGACCATACGCTGGTCAACGATATGCTGAAACATGGAGAGCTCACGCCGGAGCAGGCAGAGAAGTTTCCCCGCAAGAATGTGCTGACCAATGCGCTGGGAGTCTGGGAGAAAGTTCATGCAGACATTTTCGTGCATAACGAAGAACTCAGCGGATTTCTGATCTGCAGCGATGGGCTGCATGGCTATGTGGAAGAATCCGTGATCCGCACGATCGTGCTCGACCGTGAAACCGATCCTGCACTGCGGGTGCGCCGGCTGTATCAGGCAGCGATGGATGCCGGCGGCTATGACAATATCACTGCCATCCTGATTGACCTGGAAGGAGACGAAGCCCATGAGCAATTCTAAGAATCTGATTGCCAACCGCTATGAAGTCTTCCAGCATATCGGCCAGGGCGGCATGGCCGATGTATTTCTAGCCGTCGATACGATTCTGAATCGTCAGGTCGCGATCAAGATCCTGCGTTCGGAACTTTGCACGGATGCGGTTTCCGTGCTGCGCTTTGAACGCGAAGCCCAGGCGGCGACCGCGCTTTCGCATCCGAATATCGTCGAGATCTATGATGTCGGCGAGTATAAAGGCCACCATTACATCGTGATGGAATACGTCCCCGGAAAGACGCTGAAGAAAGTCATCCAGCAGAGGGGTGCATTGCTCAAGGAAGAAGCAGTCGACATCATGAAGCAGCTGCTCTCGGCTACTGCGGAAGCTCATCGCAGAGGGATCATCCACCGCGATATCAAGCCGCAGAACGTCATCGTGAAATCAGACGGATCAGTGAAGATCCTTGACTTCGGCATCGCGCTGGCCAAAGGATCGATACAGCTGACCCAGGCAAATAATGTCATGGGCTCGGTCCACTACCTTGCCCCGGAGCTGGCAAGAGGCGAAAGCGCAACGGCTCAGTCCGATATCTATGCCCTTGGCATCGTTCTCTTTGAGATGCTGACGGGAGATGTTCCATTCAAGGCAGACAGTGCCGTTCAGGTTGCGCTGATGCAGATGAAGAATGAAATGCCTTCTGCCCGCGCCATCAATCCTTCGATTCCGCAGTCTCTGGAAAATGTGATCATCCGGGCAACTGCCAAGGATCCGGCTCAGCGCTATCGTTCCTGCAATGAGATGCTGGAAGACATCCGCACTTGTCTCAGACCGGAGCGGCTGAATGAACCGAAGCTCTATCTGCCGAAGGTGTCTCATAAGAGTCTCGAAGACCTCGAGGAAGAGAAAGAACCAGTCCGTACTCCTTCCAGAAAGAACCGTCCTGTCAGGGAAGAAACCGAAGAACCATCCCGGGTATCTCATCCTGCCGTCGGGAAGAAACCGAAGGGCAACAAGCCGCTGTTCATCATTCTGATCGTGCTGCTCTGCCTGCTTGGCGTTTCGGGAATCTATCTGGCACTGAATGCCAGCGGCATTCTGAACCCTGCCAGCAAGGAGCGGGAAGTTCCGCAGCTGATCGGATTGACGCTGGCGGATGCCAGAACGCTCTGCGAAGAACAGGATCTTGTCCTGAATACCGATAATGTCACTTATACGCTGACAGAAAATACCGAGAAGGGACAGATCATTTCCAGTTCTCCGGATGGCGGCACTACCGTCGAAGAAGGAACGGAAATCACCGTGACCGTCTCCAGCGGCATCGGCGTGACGATGAAGGACTATTCCGGCTGGAATATCAATGATGCGATGAATGACATTGCACAGAATTATCCGAGCATGCAGGTGAAAACGGAAGAAGCACAGGATGACTCGAAGACTCCCGGAACCGTGATCTCGCAGGACGGCATGGCCGCCGGAACGATGTTCAATCCGGAAGCAGCGAGCGAAGTGACGCTGGTCTATGCAAGCTATCCGACGATCACGATCCCGGATGACCTGAATGGCAAGACCATTGAGGAAGCCACCGCAGAGCTCGAGGCCCTCGGGGTCAAGGTGCTGACTTCGAACCTGGACACGTCCAGCCTGACTGAAGAAGAGATCGGCAACCTGCAGACTGGTGTTGTGATCAATTCCGATCCGCAGGCCGGAAGCGAATTCACGCAGAAAGAAGATAACTATGTCATTCTGTATTATTATTGAGAAACAGGGGAACGAATGAGAGCAAGGATTGTCCGCATCCTTTCCAAGGACTATACGCTGCAGATGGAAGATGGCACCCGCATTCTCGCGGTTGCTATGGGCAAAGTACGGCTGCAGGATAAGCCGGTCATCGGGGATCTGGTCGACGCTGTCTGCCGGGATGGCGTCTGGGGCATTGAATCGATCGAACCTCGGAAGAACCATCTGATCCGGCCGCGCTGTGCCAACATCGATCAGGCGCTCATCGTCATGAGCGTGAAGGATCCTGATTTCTCGTGCGTGCTGATTGACCGCCTCTCGTTTCTGATCGTGAATGCCGGCATTGAACCGCTGCTGTGCGTAACGAAGTGCGACCTCGGTATCACGGAAGAAACCGAAGCCCGCATCCGCGAATATGAAGCTGGGCCGATGCGCGTCATCCGAACGCAGAAAGATTCGCTTGATCCGGAACTCGGATCGATTCTGAAAGACAAGGTCACCGTGCTGACCGGCCAGAGCGGTGCCGGGAAATCCACGCTGCTCAATACGCTGGATCCGACGTTTCATCTTGCAACCCAGGAAATCTCGAAAGCCCTCGGCAGAGGCAAGCACACGACCCGCCACAGCGAGCTTCATCCGGTGGCAGGGGGACTGGTTGCAGATACGCCGGGCTTCAGCTCCCTGGATTTCTCGAAGATGGATGAAACGGATCTGGCTGAGTCGGTGCTGGAATTCCGCCCGTATCTCTCGAAGTGCCGCTTCAATGACTGCGTGCATCAGAATGAGCCGGGCTGTGCCGTGAAAGAAGCAGTGGCTGCGGGGAAGATCCCGCAGGTACGATATGAAGATTATCTTGGTGTCCTGGAAATGATCCAGGATCGGAAGGAGACTTACTGATGAAACAGACGCTGATTGCACCATCTGTGCTTTCCATGGACTACAGCCGCATGGAACAAGAGACAAGGGAACTCAATGAATCCGGGGCGAAATGGCTCCACTTCGATGTCATGGACGGAAGCTTCGTGCCGAACCTGACCTTCGGACCGGATATCCTGAAAGGATTCCGCAAAGCAAGTGATCTGTTCATGGATGTTCACGTCATGATCAATGATCCGGAGTTCTTCATGGACCGCTTCTATGAAGCAGGGGCAGACAACTATACGTTCCATGAAGAAGCAGTGAAAGACAAGGCGAAGATCGTCACGATGGCAGAACACGCTCATGAACTCGGAAAGTCCGTCGGCATTTCAATCAAGCCGGCAACCCCGATTGAATATCTGAAGCCGTATCTGTCTCTGTTCGATGTATTCCTGATCATGTCGGTGGAACCTGGCTTCGGCGGCCAGAAGTTCAAGCCTGAGAGTGCTGACCGCATCCGCACGCTGCGCGGCTGGCTGGATGAAGCGGGACTCTCTTCCCATATCGAAGTCGACGGCGGCATCAATGCCGAAACCGCGAAGATCGTCAAGGAGGCCGGTGCGGATGTGCTCGTGGCTGGTTCCTATGTGTTCCGCAGCAATATCAGAGAGGCAGTGAAGTCGCTTGAATAAGGCGGCAGTCCTCGTTCTGAAAAACGGCACTTCCTATACGCCGGAAGAGCCTGCTGATTTCATCGGCGTCGATCGCGGTGCGCTGACGCTGGCTGATGCCGGCATCCGCATGAGCCTTGCGGTCGGCGACTTTGATTCGGTTCAGGAAAGCGATGTCAGCAGAATCGAAGCATATGCTGAGGAAGTGATCCGTCTCAATCCGATCAAGGATGACAGCGACAGCGAGCATGCGGTGCGCACTGCATTGGCAAGAGGCTATGAGCATCTTTACATCACTGGTGCACTGGGCGGCCGCATCGACCATGAATTAGTGAATCTGAGGCTGGCATATCTGTTTCCAGGCAAAGTGATCCTGGTATCCGGCAGAAACCGCATCCGGGCATTGCTGCCTGGCACTTATGAACTGAGCGCAAAGAACCATGGCTTCATCTCGTTCTTTGCGGTCTATCCGGCAGTGATCAGCCTGAATGGATTTGTCTGGGATCTGGATCACCGTACCATCCGGTTTGAAGATCTCTACGGATTATCGAACCGGATCTCAAAAGAAAAAGGAATTGTCACGGTTCATGAGGGCACTGTGCTCATGATCCGTTCAGAAGACTGAAAGGAGAAACAGATTGGTAATCACAGAAGAAGCACAGCAGATGCTCAGAGAAGCTCTGAGCCAGCATCCGGGCACGCTTCTGTCCATTGAGCAGACGGAAACCTGCCATGGCAGATCGATTGCGCTGATGCTGAGAGGAGAAGACGAAGAACTGAACCGGATGAAAGTGAGCGGGATGACCGTGTTCATGGACCCGGAAACCGACGCGCTTTCTCAGAACTTCCGCCTGTTTGTGACGGATGGCCAGCTGATGCTGGAGAATCCGGATGCCTGCGGGTGCTGCGGCGACTGCGGCGGAGATTGCGGCTGCGCATAAAAAAAGCTTCCTTGCGGAAGTTTTTTTAATTACTCAGCTGCTGCAGTTTCTTTCGGAGCAGATGCCTTCTTTCTGGCACCGCCCTTGAGCGTCTTCAGAGCACGAGCAGAAATGCGAACTGTCTGCGGCTTTCCATCGACTACCATATGAACCTTCTGCAGGTTAACGTTCCACTTGCGGCGTGTAGCGCGCAGAGAATGAGAACGAGCGTTTCCAGACATCGCCTTTTTTCCAGTTACAGCACAAACCTTGGACATGACCAGCACCTCCTTACTTTTCTCACAATGCTAGATAAGATTATCATGAATGAAAGTGAAATGCAACATGAAATCCAGCACCGCAATCCCGCTGGAATGCAGTGCTGATGCGATTTTTCCGTTTATAAGACCGATGAGTCATCAGCTGTGTTAAAATAACGCATATAGACGGAAGGAGTTTTCATCAGTGAGCGATAAGCAGATATTTGCGTCATTGGAAATCAGTGACCATGAAGTTCGTCTGATCGTCGGGGAGTTCTTCAACACCCGTTTTAATATTATCAAAGTAGAACGCATTCCGTGCGGAGGCATGTCGTATGATCAGGTAGCTGATCCAGGTGCAGTCATCGATGCGATTCATAAGGCTGCCGACGATGCCCGGAAGATGATCGGGGCAAAGGTGGAACGAGTCATACTCGGCATTCCTTCTTACAACATGCGCCGCTATTCTCTGAAGTCCACCGTGCAGATCGACGGCATCGACGGCGAGATCACCGTGAATGATATCCGCCGGGCAATCGATAAAGCTCAGTCGGTGGAGATCGGCAAGTCCTATGCGCTGATTCAGACCGTATGCGTCAAGTATACCGTCAACGGCATCACAAGCCGCCGGATTCCGATCGGCGAGAAGGCTTCCGAGCTGACTGTCGAGATCGATCTGCTCTGTGCAGACCGCAAGCTTGCATTTGATCTGGTCGGCTGCGTCGAACAGTCCGGTCTTCAGGTCATGGACATCTTCCTGGATGTCTATGGTGCGGCGAAGGAAGCAGCGCTGTTTGAACAGGCTGTGGATCAGAACGTGATCATTCTGAAGATGGAACGGGAAAGCACGACGCTCGGACTGCTTTCCAGAGGACGTCTGACGTCCTGCATCATCGATCCGGAAGGGGTCGGAACGATTGCCGGAGCCCTGGTGGATCAGTACGGGCTGAACAGTGCCGATGCGGCAGAGCTCGTGAAGTACAGTGCGCGTCTCGGTGAGAAGGTATATTCTGCCAATCCAGTTTATATCTGGCAGGCAGAAGGCGAAGCCCGCAAGATCACGGAGCAGCAGCTCGTCGAATGCATTCAGCCTAAGGTTGATGCATGGACTGACTCCATGTCCAAATTATGCGCTCCAATCTTGCAAGCCGGAAAAACTGCTGTTATTATTACCGGTGAAGGTGGCGAGATGCAGGGTTTAAATGACCTTCTGAAGCGCCAGCTGAAGTGCGAGGTACGCAATTATATTCCGGAAACACTCGGCGGCAGAAATGCCGGCCTGACTGCCTGCCTCGGACTGTTTTATGCATACAAGGACAAGCTCCCGATTACCGGTTATACCGATAACAGTCTTGACATGGATGCGTTTATCAAATCGGTTTCGTACCGTGAGGCTCGTGCGGCCGGCAATCCGGAAGACACGATCACCAAGAAACTGAAGGGGATTCTCTTCGATACAAAGAAATAAGAGAGGAAGAAATATGTCAGACTTAACTTACAACCAGGTTGCCAGAATCAAGGTGTTCGGCATCGGGGGAGCAGGCAGCAACGCTGTGAACCGCATGGTTCAGGAAGGCGTCCAGGGCGTTGAGTTCTATGTCGCTAATACCGACCTGCAGGCACTTGATGTCTCGCCGGTTCAGAATAAGATTCAGCTCGGAAAGGCTGGCCTCGGTGCAGGCGGAAATCCTGATAATGGCCGCAAGGCAGCAGTAGAAAGCGAAGAAGATATCCGCAAGGCAATGGAAGGAGCTGACATGGTCTTCCTTACCGCAGGTCTTGGCGGAGGTACTGGTACCGGTGCTTCTCCTCTCTTTGCAAAGATCGCCAAGGAACTCGGCTGCCTCACCGTCGGCATCGTCACAAAGCCGTTCTCTTTTGAAGGCAAGAAGCGCATGGTTCAGGCAGAACAGGGTCTGGAGCAGCTGAAAGAATACGTAGACTCCCTGATCATCATCTCCAACAACAAAGTTCTGGAAGTCATCGGGCATATCCCGTTTGAAGATGCATTCAAGGAAGCTGACAACATTCTCCGCCAGGGTGTTCAGACCATCACTGATCTGATTGCAGTCCCGGCAATGATCAACCTCGACTTCGCAGATATCAAGTCTGTCATGGAAGGCCAGGGAAGCGCCCTGATCGGAATCGGTATGGCATCTGGCGAGAACAAGGCAGAAGAAGCTGCTCAGAAAGCAATCCAGTGCCCGCTGCTTGAAGCATCCATCACCGGTGCGAAGTCGGCAATCGTCAATGTGACCGGCGGCGCAAGCATGAGTGCTTACGATGCGCAGGAAGCAGTGGATTATATCCGTTCCGCAGCCGGCAATGATATCGATATCATCTTCGGTGTTGCAATCAACGACAAGATCGGCGAATCCATCATCGTCACCGTCATCGCAACGGGCTTCGATCTTCCGAAACCGGAAGCGATCCCGAGTGCTGCTCCGGCTGCCGTGACTTCTCCCGTCAGCAATCAGAAGGGGCTGGAAGTGGAGAGCAGCAGCGGATTATCCTTCGGAACTTCCGGAGCACGTGTCGAAGAAGAGGAAGACGATACCATTCCGAACTTCTTCTCCCGCAACTGAGTGATCTGAGGCAGATTGAAATGTCTGCCTTTTTTCTGCCTTCATGACACCTGCATGCATGATTTCTTCCTCATTTTCTGCATGTTGGAAAAACAACATAAATAAGATCTCTAAAATCCTATGAATTCCTGATTTCTGATCCTGGTTCTGGTTCCGGAAGACGGATATTTCTGAATGATTTTCTGAAGAATGGATCAGAGCCCTGCAGGCATTTGATTCCAGGCTTCTGTGCCTGCCTCTTTTTGAAAATATTTACATTTCTGAAAACGATTCTGAATCTCTGATGAAAACTTTCTGAAATTCCTGATTGACAATTGTCCGGTGGTGACTAAACTAAGGGCATACAAGCGAAGAAGGGAAGAGTAACCTGCTGGAAACCTCCATAGAGAGTTCCTGTACGCTGAAAGGGAACAGGCGGAAGGCAGGTGAACATGGTCCTGGAGCTGCATCTCCGAACTGAATTAGGAGATGACGGATTTCCCCGTTAACGGAATAGAGTATGTCTGTACTCGATGAGGTCTGCACAGTGATGTGCCGATGAAGCAAGGTGGTAACACGGAATGATTCCCGTCCTTGGCAGTTTATGCCTGGGACGGTTTTTTGTTAAAGGAGGAAACGCATGATTGAAATCAGAAATATCTCCAAGACATTCTATATGAAGGACAACGAGATTCATGCGGTAGATGATGTCAGTCTGAAAATCGCAGATGGAGAAATCTACGGTGTTATCGGATATTCCGGTGCCGGCAAATCCACGCTCGTGCGATGTATCAATTTCCTGGAGACTCCGGATTCCGGAGAGATCATGATCGGCGGATTCGGAACGATCAGCGCCAGGAAAGGGAAGATGTATTACATTCCGGAAGGAGCTTCCAGCAAGCCTGAGAATGCAAAGCCGGTCAGCGAAAAAGATCTGAACCGAATGCGCCGATCCATCGGCATGATCTTCCAGCACTTCAATCTGCTTGACCGCAGCACGGTGTATGAGAACGTCGCGTTTCCGCTGCGATACAGCGGAAAATCCAAGGCAGAGATCGATGCGAAGGTCAAGGAGCTGCTGAATCTCGTGGATCTCGGCGATCGGCTGAACTCCTATCCGAGCGAACTGTCCGGCGGCCAGAAACAGCGGGTCGCAATTGCCAGAGCGCTTGCGAATGATCCGAAGATCCTGCTCAGCGATGAAGCAACTTCCGCACTCGATCCGGATGTCACCGAATCAATCCTGAAGCTGCTCAAGGATCTCAATCAGAAGCTCGGCGTCACGATCGTAATGATCACCCATGAGATGGCGGTCATCAAGGAAATCTGCCAGCGGGTTGCCGTCATGGAAAACGGCAAAGTCGTGGAAGAAGGTCCGGTCTATGACATCTTCTCCCATCCGGTTGAGCCGATCACGAAACGCTTCGTCTCGAAATCCAGCGGACTTGGCAATGTGAACCGTCTGCTGAGCGAAGACAGCACATTAGTCAGAACGGACAAGGACAGCCGGCTGCTGAAGCTGCAGTTTGATGAGAACAGCGTCGGCGATGCGATGATCTCGATGGTATCCAGAAAGTTCGAAGTCGACCTGAACATCGTCATCGCAAACGTTGAGATGCTGCAGGGAAAGCCGCTTGGCGGCATGATCGTCCTCATCCGCGGCGACCGCAGCAAGATCGGTGAAGCAATCGAATTCATGAAGAGCTGTCAGGTACAGGTGGAGGCAATTGAAAATGAACGGATTTCTTGAAAACTTGTTCCCGAACCTCTTCGATTACATGAAGGAGTTCCAGAAGGCAGTTGCTGCTACCTGGCAGATGTTCTGGCTGGCCGGAATCCTGTCATTCCTGATCGGGCTATGCCTTGGCGTGATTCTCGAAGCTGCGAAACCTTCCGGCATCCGCCCGAATAAAGGCCTGTATCACATCACGGATGTGGTTGTGAACGTGTTCCGTTCGATCCCGTTCGTGATCCTGCTGATCTTCCTGATCCCGCTGACCCGCGCCATTACCGGTACGGCCATCGGCGTCAAAGGTGCCATCATCCCGCTCGTCTTCGGCTGCGTGCCATTCTATACGAGACAAGTGGAAACCGCATTGGCCAACGTCGATCCGGGAAAGATCGAAGCAGCCCGCTCGATGGGCTGCACCACGAAAGACATCATCTTCCGGGTATACCTGCATGAAGCAGTTCCGGAACTGATCCGCGTCACCACCACAACCGCCATCAGCCTGATCGGTCTGACCACGATGGCAGGCGCCGTCGGTGCAGGCGGAATCGGAAGCTTCGCAATCAATTACGGCCAGAGTCTGCACCACCAGGACATCGTCAACGTATGCGTGATTCTGCTGCTGATCCTCGTATCCCTGCTTCAGACCTTAGGAAATGCACTTGCAAAAAAGACTACGAACCGGGCACTGTTCCGGAAATATGTGAAATAGAAAATAGGAGAAAAAGAATATGAACAACATCAGAAAAGTATTTGCTTCCATTCTCGCAGTAAGCACGCTGACCGCCTGCGGCTCCAGCTCTTCCGGCACTGCTGCAGCAGCTTCTGCGGCCGCATCCGCATCTGCAGCCAGCACCGCGGTCGCTGCTGCATCCGGCGATCCGATTCAGATTGCGATTCCGGATGATCCGACCAACGGCGGCCGTGCCATCAAGCTGCTTGAATCCGCAGGTCTGATCGAAGTCGATCCGGCTGCCGGCTATGCTCCGGAAACCAAGGACATCACGAAGTATCTGTACAATATCGAGATCGTTCCGCAGTCTGCTGATACGCTGCCGCAGACCCTCGATGACCTCGGCGCTGCTACGATCAACGGAACCTATGCAATTCCGGCTGGCCTGAATCCTGAAAAAGACGGCCTGATCATTGAAGACCAGGGCGAAGGCGGAGACAACCCTTATGTCAATGTCATCGTTGCCCGCACTGCTGACAAGGACAATGAAACCTACAAGACCATCGTCGCAGCATTCCAGACTCAGTATGTCGCTGACTACATCCTCGGCAAATACGAGAATGCATTCTATCCGGTCTTCGATTATGACGCTGATGAAGCAGAACAGAACAAGGCTTCTGTAGTCGAAGAAGTCGATTCCTATGAATCCTCTGAAGATGGCAAGACTGTCGTCACCGTCGGTGTCTGCGGCGCCAACAACGATCAGTGGAAAGCAGTTCAGAAAGTTCTCGATGATGAGAATGCAGGCATCTACATCGAACTTGTTTCCTTTGATTCCTATGATCTTCCGAACGATGCTCTGAATGCAGGTGACATCGATCTGAACTCCTTCCAGCACAAGGCATACCTCGCTAACGAAGTCGAAGCACAGGGGTATGAGATCGAAGCAATCGGCGACACGCTCATCGCTCCTCTGACTCTCTATTCCAAGAAGTATTCTTCTCTGGATGATCTGAAGGCAGCTGCCGGAACCGCTGCAGAATAACCAAGCAGGAACAGCCGCGAGGCTGTTCCTTTCAGGGAGGCATATCATATGAACGAACTGGAACAGAAAATCATGGATCAGACCATTGCAGACCATGACTATGTGGTCGGTCTGCGCCGCTATTTCCACGAACACCCGGAAATCGCAAAAGAAGAATTCAACACGCAGAAGCGCATCGAGGAAGAACTCGACAAGCTCGGCATCCCGCATAAGCGCATTGCCGGAACCGGCGTCTATGCCGAAATCAGAGGCAATCTCCCCGGAAAGAGAACCATTGTTCTCAGGGCCGACATTGATGCTCTGCCGGAGCAGGAAGAACATGACTGCCCTTACAAGAGCCAGATTCCGAACCGCATGCACGCATGCGGACATGATGCCCATGACGCTGCCCTGATCGGAGCAGCCAGAATCCTGAATGCCAACAAGGATCTCTTCAGCGGAACGATCCGCTTCACCTGGCAGCCAGGCGAAGAGATCGGCTATGGCGCCAGAGTCATCGTCGATGAAGGAGACCTCGATGGCGCAGATCGCACGTTCGGCGAACATCTCGCCAGCGATGTGACGGCAGGGGATATCGCCATCACTCCGGGCCCGAACAACGCCAGCGTCGACTGGTTCCGCATCACGGTCCACGGCAAAGCAGCCCACGTCTCCGTTCCGCAGAGAGGTATCGATGCACTGTATATCGCCAGCCAGATCGTCGTTGCGATCCAGGCTCTGATCACCCGCCGCACTTCGCCGATGGACAATGTCCTCGTCGGCATCGGGAAGTTCACTTCCGGCGATGCCTACAACATCGTCGCCGCAGAAGCCAAACTCGAAGGCACGATCCGGGTCTTCAAGCCAGAGATCCGCAAGCAGGTCAAAGCAGACATCGAACGCCTGTCGACGAATATCGCAGAATCCTATGGCGGAACGGTAAGCTTCGAATGGAATGACAATACGTCGCCGCTGATCAATGATGAGAAGGCAGCTGCTGAAGCGCAGAAGACTGCCATCGGTCTCTTCGGCAGCGAGCATGTTATCACGAATCGTGCACCTGCCTTAGGCGGCGATGACTTCGCAGAGTATATTCTGAAGGTTCCTGGCGTCTATGCCTATGTAGGCTCCGGCAACGACAGCCGTCCGGAAACGAGAGTCGCGCACCACGACACGCACTTCGATATCGATGAGGACTGCCTCAGAGTCGGGGTTGCGATGTATGCGGCTTATGCGATCGAATACCTGAACGGCACCCTGGACTGAATCATGCTGGCAGACGGAAATGAGCTTCCGCCTGTCTTTGTTCTGGTTTGTCATTTTCCGCAATCTGTATGAATCAGAAAGTCTCATGCTTTGTTCTGAACCGGAAATTCTTATAATTGGTAGAGGAAAGGGAGAACGATGGAACCAAGAAGAGAACAGGCAGTAAAACGGAGAATGTCCGGATACAATTGTGCCCAGGCAGTGCTCTGCACCTATTCGGATCAGTGCGATCTGTCTGAAAAAGAACTGTATCAGATCTCGGAAGGACTGGGCGGAGGCCTCGGATGTTCGCTCGGTACGTGCGGAGCGCTGAATGCAGCAGTGATGCTGGCCGGGCTGAAATACAGCAGCGGCGATCCTGGCAATCTGACCAGAGGAACCACGATGGCAATCGCTTCCGCGATGACGAAGAAGTTCAAGGAACAGGCAGGAGCGCTTCGCTGCCGTGATCTGAAAGGAATTGATACCGGAAAGATGCTCTGTTCGTGTCCGGACTGCGTGCGGATCGCATGCGATCTGGCCGAAGCATATCTGTACAAGGAGGAAGACTGACGATGAAACTTGCAATTGCTTACTGGACGAATACCGGCAATACCCAGGAGATGGCAGAAGCCATCGAGCAGGGAGCGAAAGAAGCTGGAGCAGAGACGGAACTCTGCATGATTGATGAACTGGAAGATCCGGAAACCTGCGATGTGATCGCCATGGGCTGCCCGGCCATGGGAAATGAGGAACTCGATGGCATCTTCCGGGGTTATTACAGCCAGCTGAAACCGGAGCTGAAGGGAAAGAAAGTGGCTCTGTTCGGTTCGTGGGGCTGGGGCAATGGCGCCTACATGGACGCATGGAAGAAGGACTGCCAGGATGCAGGCATGGTGCTGATTGCAGAACCGATGCTCTGTCAGAAGAAACCGGATGAAGCGGGGCTGAATGCGTGCAGACAGTTCGGCCGGAAGCTTGCTGAAGCGAAGTAATCCGGAAAGTCTGATTGTGATATACTGAACGATGTCAGCGTAAGGGAGGTTGCGAGATGACAGCAGAAGCGAAAGAGAAATCATGCGGAGCAATTGTCTGCAAGATCCAGGACGGAGATATCTACACCCTGGTCATCCGGCAGAATGACGGCCACTGGGGATTCCCGAAGGGACATGTGGAAGATCAGGAAACGGAACAGGAAACAGCCAGACGGGAAGTCCGAGAAGAGACTGGCGTGAAGATCCGGTTCATCGACGGGTTCCGGGAAGAAACACATTATAGTCCGAGACCTGGTGTTCAGAAGGATGTGGTCTATTTCATGGCCAACCCGGATGGAGGAAAGCTTTGTGCACAGGAAGAAGAAATCTCGGAGCTTCACTGGGTGCGCCTGGTGGATGCGGCAGCACTTCTGACTTACGATAACGATGCAAATCTTCTGAGAAAAGCAGTCCGCTTTCTGAAGGAAACCGAGTCAGAGCAGACGGAGGCGGAATGATTCACCTGGCTCTGATTCCATGTGAACAGGCTGAAGAGCTCTTTCCGCCAGAACAATGGCCAGAAGAGCTTTTTCGTTTGCAGAGAGAGATTCCTCTTCAGGCATGGCAGATCTATCGCAATGGCAGGAAACTTGCCATTGCTGATATCAGAATCCATTCCGGCACAACTGCGGTTCTGATGATTATTCCGGAAAAGGACCGGAAGAAAGAAGAATATGCCGAAGGCATCAATGTCCTGACGGAGAAGATCCTGAAGCTGTTTCATCCGCAGGAGGTTCTGATCTTCACGAAAGCGCCGGTTTTCCGTAATGCCTGCATTGTCTGCCGGTATTATCCGAAGGGCAGGCTGATGCGCTATGTGCCGGATTCATGGAGATACCGGATCCCGGATTCCTGCTTCGATGAAGAAGGATATCTCATCTACCAAGGCAGGATGAAGGACATTCCATTCGGCTTCCGGGATACTTCCGAAACGGGCTGCGGATGGATTGCCTGCTGGAATCTCATGAAGATGCTTCACCAGGATGTCTCGATGGAAGAAGCCAGCAAAGGGCTCAGCCGCCATAACCTGACCGGCGGACTGTTCGGACAGGATTTTGCCGGCATCGTCTTCTGGCTGAAGAAACATGGCGTGCATGGTTCGCTTGTGATCGGAACCCAGGAGAAAGTCGCTGCTGCAATGCAGAAAAGCAATTTCGGCATCCTGCTCTACCGGCATCAGACCGCGGCGCATTATACGGCTTTCCGCAGAAGATCTCCATTCCGCTTTCAGTTCTACAATGCGGTATACGGGCAGCGGATTGTCGAGAAGCCTGAGGAGTTTCTGAAGAAACGGTCAATCTGGCCGGTCGCGATTGCGGTGGTCGTTCAGGACTAAAAGGCAGTGAACACTTTCCTTATTTATAGTAAAATGATACGCATGAACAGAAAAAAGACGAACCGGATCCCGCATGGGAAGAAGATTCTGAGCCTGCTGTTCAGCGCATCTTTTCTTTTCGCGGCGCTGACGCCTGTGCAGGCCATAGAGCCGGGAGATACGCCATCCGATGGCCGCTACCATCTGGTGGACTTTGAAACCGGCAATTCCGACATCGAAGCATTTGACACTTATGAAGAAGCAGCTGCCCGCTTCAGCGAGCTGGAAGGAGATTATGTCAACCTCGGCATCGTCAAGGATGCCGTGACCCTGAAAGCAGAATATGCCATGGCCTATCTGAAAACCACGGAAGCCTGCGATTACAATGTCACCTATACGAATGCCATTGACGGTGCTTCGAGGGAGATCAACGGATGCGCTGGCAAGGATGCGGCTTATCTCACGACGAACGACGACGGGACAGAAGCGGAGTTCATGATTTCCGGGGCAAAAGCCTGGGCAAGCATCGATAATGTCACGATCGTGCCGCTGCAGAATGTGACGACGCGTCTGACGATGTATCTGGTTGAGGGCGGCAAGCTCTACCATGAGATCAAGAGCCAGATGGATGATGACAACTATGCGGTCATCATCGATCAGGGAACTGCGCCTGACTTCCTGGAAGAAGGCGAGGCATATTACAGCTTCGACGGACATTATTTCTATTCCGATGACAGTCTGTATGCGATGCTGGATGATCTGCGGAACAATGTCCATGAAGCCGCCGTCAATGCCGGCAATCCATGGTATGACTACTACCAGTATGTCAGCCACAGGACACTGACTAATGCCTCGTATCAGGACATGGAATCGTATCTGACCGGAACGATGGACGTGCAGGGGCAGATCGATTTCTATTCGGATAACGAGAAAGACGGCATCAATGATACGCTGACCCGCTCCCAGTACTACGGCAATATCGTGAGCTTCTGGCAGTATCAGTATGAATACGGGGCTAATGCGCTCATGATGCTTGCCATCAGCCAGGATGAATCCGGCAGCGGCCGCAGTGCGCTGAGCTATACGCGCAACAACCTGTTCTCGCATGCAGCATACGACAACGATGCAGAAGCCAATGCATCGCGGTTCACGACGCTGGCAAACAGCGTGTATTCGCATGCCCGCTATTATATTTCCGGGGCTTACTGCAGCCCGCTGAAAGATCAGTTCCATGGCAGTTTCTTCGGCAATCTTTCTTCAGGCATGAACGTCAGCTATTCCTCGGATCCGTACTGGGGCGAGAAGACGGCAGCCTACTACCGGAGACTCGATGAAGCACTCGGTGCCAATGACAAGAATACGTATACCCTCGGCATCCGGACCGAAGAAGGAGAGACGAAAGTCTACCAGTATCCGGACGGCATCGGCGTGCTGTACAGCACCGGAACCTCTCCGGACTTCGCCTTTGTCATTCTCGGTGAAATCTCCAATGACAGCGGTGACTGGTATGTCGTGCAGTCTGAAGCAACCATGGATCAGGATTCCAAGGTGGATCTTTCCTATAACTATGACTATGCCAATGATGTCGGATACATCCGCCAGGATGCGATTCAGATCATCCTGCAGGGAACCAAGGAAGGACAGGATTCCTATTCAACTGTGACCTTCAATGCGGATGGCGGAACGTTTGCCGGCAATGAGACAGAAGTCCGCTATCAGATCGCCAATGGCATGAACGCTGCCTGCGBTGCTCCGACCAAGGATCATGCACTGTTTATCGGATGGGACAGCAGCACGGATTCCATTACCGAAGACAAGACCTTCACTGCCCAGTACAAGGAAGTCTCTTCGATTGAGCTTTCCTCGATGCCGCAGACCGAATATGAGCTCAATGACCGGATCTGCCTGCAGAAGGGAACTGTCACGGTTCACTTCCAGGATGGAACGGAGGAAGTGACGCCGCTGACGACTTCGATGATCAGCGGATTTGATATGACCGCAGCTGGTGATCAGGAGGTCACTGTTACGTATGCCGGCTGCTCTATCTCCTATTCGATTTCCGTCAGTGCGGAGAAAGACGAGAAGCGGGCAGAGATCAAGCAGGAAATCCTCGATGCCATCAGCACGTATTCCAGCTATGAGATCATCACCGATGAAGATGCCGACCGGATCATCGCCCTCAAGGAAGAAATCGACCGGAACATGCAGCCATATCTGACCCAGAACGAGCTGCGGGCCTTTGATTCGATTGCGTATAAAGCATTCCAGGGTCATGTGCGCTATGTCGTCGATGCCAATGAATTCGGACTTGGTGTGTCTGGTCTCTGCATTTCGGTACCGCTCGGCGATTCCTTGACGAAGAAACGGTTCTGGAAAGATACGTACCGGGTCAGAATCAGCAAAGGCATCAGCGAAGAAGCAGAAGCCTCGATGGTCCGGGCAGCGGTATCCCTGGGAAACGATGAGAATGATTCCTTCACGATTACGCTGCTGAAGAACCTGAAGGATTATGATACCGACGGTCCGCTGATCTTCTCAATTGATAAGCCATCTGATGCGGAAGACGGCGATGTGTATACGGTACTCTACTACAATCCTGAAGACGACGATGTCGAGGAATGCTATACCCGCCAGAGTGCCAACAAGATCACGTTCATGGCGAATGCCGACGGAGAATTCCTGCTGACTTCCCGCCGCACCAGCAACAATTATCTCAGCGAGGATGCGTCTGAAACGGTAACGCATGAGACCAGTTCCTATGACATGGAATGGACGTTGATCCGGGCAAGCCTTGCCTTCGGCGCAGCCCTGATCTTCCTGCTGATCCTCTGGAGAATTCTCAAGGCATTGAGAAAGAGTAAGCTGAAGAAGGAACAGATGCACCGCGAAGAAGAGAAGAAGAGTGAGAAGCCGCTGGAGGTAACTCAGGCCATCGAGATCCTGAACACCGAAATGATGAATCTCGAGGAAATCCGCAAAGCCGAAGAAGAGCAGAAGAAAAAAGAAGAGGAAGAAGAACAGAAGAAAAAGAGGTTCACTTCCCGGAGGCGGCTATGATCAACACGAAAGCGGATCTTTCAGAAATCTCTTGGGAACCGGAAGATCCCGGTGAAGTCCTGCTGGACTCCATCCGCAAGCGCGGCGTGGCAATTCCGGTCCATGTCAACCGCACCGAGGATGGCTATGTGTGCGTCGATGGCAGAAAGCGTCTTACTGCCTGTCAGATGCTGGCTGCTGAAGATCCTTCGTTTCAGAAGATTGAAGTCATGCTGATGAATGATTACAGCAAAGCCGGCAGTGCCTACTGGGGCAATACACTGAATCATCACTGATCATGAAAGAACGGATTTCCAAGAAGATCGCTGCCGCCGGCATTGCTAGCCGCCGCAAGGCAGAAGAGCTGATCCGGGCAGGGAAGGTATCCGTCAATGGCCATATTGCTGAACTTGGCGAGCAGGCCGATGACGATGACGTGATCACCGTGAACGGCAGACCGATCAGTTTTGAAGAGAAAGTCTATTACCTTCTGAACAAACCGGCAAAGGTGCTCTGCACGGTATCAGATGACCGCGGCAGAAAGACGATCCTTTCCTATCTTCCTGACGGGAAACGCATCTTTCCGGTCGGACGTCTTGATTTTGATACGACCGGCTTCCTGCTGGTGACCAATGACGGAGCGTTCAGCAATCTGCTGATTCATCCCCGCCATCATCTTCCGAAGACTTATCTCTGCAGAGTCGGAGGCCAGTTCACGAAGAAGCAGATCCGTCAGCTGGAACATGGCATTCTGCTCGAGGACGGCATGACGCTTCCGGCAGAGACAGAGATTGTGTCCTATACGGAACACCCGAAGGAGACGCTGATCTCGATCACGCTGCAGGAAGGCAGAAATCGGGAGATCCGCAGGATGATGAATTACTTCCATCACCCGGTTCTTTCCCTGCAGCGGATATCAATGGGTTCATTAACGCTTGGAGAACTGAAAGAAGGGGAGTACCGTCCCCTTCAGAAACATGAAATTGAATTGCTGAAACAGGAAGCCATGGCTCAGTCTGTTTCGATTCCGGCAGCTTCCAGGTCTTCACGGGAAGGATCGATGTAGATCGTCTTGTAGGAGCCAAGCTGTACCATACCCGGTTTTGCGCCGGGTATTTTCTTTAACTGCGAGATTGGGCAGTAATTCACCGGCACGCTGGAGCTGTTTCTTCCGGCAGAGAAGTACGCAGCGATCTCTGCCGCAAGCCTGAGCGTATATTCATCCGGATCGCTCTCATGAATCACGACATGGCTGCCATGATAATCCTTGGCATGAAGCCAGATCTCATTCCTGCGTGCATGGTGCCAGGTCAGCGCATCATTCTGCAGATTGTTCTTCCCGTAGGAAATCTTCACTCCGTTACCCAGCGTGATCGAAGAGATATGCGGACCTTCCTGGGCATGTTTCTTCTGCCGTTTCCTGGTCTGCTTTGCGGCAATATATCCGCCTTTGATCAGCTCCTGCTTGATCTCTTCTGCGGTATCGAAATCGGCCTGATCCAGCTGTTCGAGCAGGCCGGTGAAGTAGCTGATCTCATTCTCCGTGATCCCGATCTGCTCCTGAAGATATTTCTGGCCTTTCTTCAGCTTCGAATACTTCGCGTAGCATCTGCGGGCATTTCCTTTTCCGTCCAGCCTTGCATCAAGAGGGATCTTCACCGGTTCATTCGTCTCATAGTCATTCAGCGTAATGGAAGTCTGTCCCTTCGTATCATTGACCTGATGCATATACAGCAGCTCTCCATACCGGTTCCACCGGTCGCAGTCCATCGCTTCATCCATCTCTTTCAATAGCCGCGGCAGCTTCTGCTTCTGATGCTTGAGTTCCCTCCGGCATACTTTATAGATATCACCGGTGATTTCCCGAATCCGGTCTTTTTCTTCCTTATGGTAATACAGGATATCGAAACCTTCATACAGCGGGTAATGCCGGCATGCTCCGATGGACTTCAGCTCAATGCAGTGAAAGGCAGGCTTATTGCCATCATTGGCAATATAAAGCTGATCGGAATCCTGAATCTCCTGCATGATGGACGCAAATGACTGGCCGGATGCCATGCGGTATTCTGCTTCTGCAGAAAGCAGAGGCGAAAATCCTGAGAACTGCTTCAGGAGGGAAATGCCATCTTCCGGATGAGGATCCGCAAACGGATTGCGCTTGTTCTGTGCCGGGGCAGGCGTGAACTTCACCCCTGGCTGAATGATACGCTGCATGTTCTCAAACGGAGGAATCCGCTTCAGGGCATCGACGATGATCCCTTCGGCATTGACCAGGATCACGTTGGCATACTTGCCCATCAGTTCTGCGATCAGGCTCCACGTCTCAAGATCACCCATCTCATTGCGCTTGCGCACGGAGAGCGTGCACCAGCGGTCTAAGCCGGCCTGAGCGATCTCGGTGATCATGCCGCCTTCAAGGTACTTTCTCAGGACCATGATGAAATTGCCTGGCTCATCCGGTGTCGGATAGCTGCGTTCTGTGATCAGCAGGCGGTTGTATTCGGTATGGCAGGAGATCAGAAGCTGCTTTTTCCCGAGCGGTCCGTGAATCTGAAAAAGAATCTCCGAAGGGGAGATTTGATAGATCTTCTGGATGCGGGCAGGCAGACATTCCTGGATTCCCGGCATGATTTTATAAAGCAGAATTCCGTCTAGTGCCATAGCTGTTCTCCTGTTACCGGAGCATTATACCATCATTGACTCTGCCTGGCTGTCTGTGTAAATTATTACCAAGGGAAAAGGAGATCAAGCATGACAAAGAAGGGGCTGCTTATCGTGGTCAGCGGACCGTCAGGGGTTGGCAAAGGAACTGTTCTGAAAGAGTTCATGAATGATCCGGACCTGAAACTGTCATATTCCGTTTCCATGACTACCCGTGAGAAACGCCCGGGCGAAGTGGACGGAATCAATTACTATTTCGTAACTAAAGAAGAATTCGAGAAAGTCAGAGATGAAGGAGGACTGCTCGAGTGGACCGAATTCGTCGGCAACTACTACGGAACTCCGCTTGCCGGAGTAGAGAAGCTCCGCAATGAAGGCAGAAATGTGCTCCTCGAGATTGAAGTCAACGGCTGCCGGCAGGTCAAGGAGAAAGTGCCTGATGCACTGACAATCTTCATTGTACCGCCTTCCATGAAAGAGCTCGAAAAGCGCATCCGTGGCCGCAAGACTGAACCGGAAGAGATTGTCCAGCAGCGGCTTGCAAAAGCCGAGAAGGAGCTGGAAAGCACTGGCAATTACCGCTATGTCGTCTGCAACGATGACGTGAAACTCGCTGCCGATATCATACGGGTAATCATCCGCCATCATATGGAACGCGACTTCTGAGGACTGCAATGCAGTTCTCTTTTTTTTCTGCACCGATCATCAGATTCATGAAAAGACAAAACAATCTGCGGAAATGAAAAGGAAGTCCGTACAAGCAGGGTATCGTTTTCGAACCGCTCTGCTATCGGACTTCTGCATGTTCAGGATGTTCAGAAAAGCAATTAACAGAAAAAAACAGAACTGGCGAAAATCCAGCGGGGGTTCCTGACCTGTCCGCCTCTATCACCAGTTCCAGAGAAATAATATGATCAAGTCTGGAAAACTTCAATTTTTTGTTTATACCCAGGGATGGAATAATTACTGAAGGCATATATTGCCTCCGTATGTTGCTCCCCGCGGACAAAACCGTGGGGGCTTTTTTTATTGGCTCATGCTTGCATGTATAGAATTGCCGCCACATTTCCGCCACAAATAGGTGCTAACTCGTTTCAGATGGCATCGTTTGGCATCACTGACGAATACTAAAAAAGTGCGATAACTACGCAGCTTTCTGCAAAAAACCGCATAATCATCACACTTCTCAGATCCTTGCTTTTTACCTGTTGTAGTATTCAACGATCAGGGACTCGTTAATTTCCTGGTTCAGCTCAGAACGCTCCGGCAGGCGGACGAAGGTGCCCTTGCGAGCTTCCTTGTCAACATTGACGAAGGCAGGAGCTGTATAGTTGGAATCCAGGGATTCAGCAATCGGCTTCATGCTGCGGGACTTCTCGCGTACAGCGATGACGGAACCCGGCTTGATCTGTGCAGACGGGATATCAACTTTCTTGCCGTTGACTTCGATGTGTCCGTGGTTGACCAGCTGACGGGCAGCCTTTCTCGTACGAGCGAAACCCATGCGGTAGACAAGATTGTCCAGACGGGATTCGAGCAGGAGCAGGAAGTTCAGACCTGCCATGCCATCCATGTTGGATGCCTTGACGAAGGTGTTGTAGAACTGACGCTCGTTGATGCCGTACATGTTGCGGACTCTCTGCTTCTCACGGAGCTGAGTGCCGTAGCCGCTGAGCTTGATGCGCTTGGTTGGGCCATGCTGACCAGGAGCGTAAGTTCTCTTCTTGAGTTCTTCACCGGTTTCAAGGATGGAGAAGCTCAGACGTCTTGACTTCTTCCATACCGGTCCTGTATAACGTGCCATGTGTTAGTTCCTCCTTATGACAACTGGCGAAACAACAACAGGTGCAGATCACCGATGCGTTGTGTTGCTGTAATTCCGTTTCGCTTTTTGCAGCAAGTTACTCCGGCTGGAGAACCTCGTTCTCTCAGCAACGCGCTGCGCATGACTCTGCATGCTGCCATTATTTGACGCCCCATCATTATAGAGACGGGCAGTGGCAAAGTCAACGAAAACCGACCACATGATTGTGTTAGAATAAACGGGTAATCTAGAGGTGCTTGAGAATGGATACTGTCTTGAAATATCTATCAGATATCCGTATCGTCATTGCCATTGCGGCAGTGGTGGTACTGATTATTATATGGTTCATCGTCCAGAAGATCCGCAGCAACAAGTTCCGTCATCAGCTGGAGGAGCTGGAAGTCCGCTACAACACGATCAAATCCGTTCCGCTTTCGTTCAAGCTCAATAAGGCAGTGGCCATCAGCCGGGTAGAACCGGATACGATGCAGAAAGTCACGCAGACCAAGGATGACTTCGACAAAGCAGAAGCGAATCTGAAGCAGATTTCCCAGCAGCTTGCCGATACGGAAGATGAGATTCTTGCCGGAAAGCTCAAGAAGGTGAAGCCGGATCTGGCAGATCTCGAAGCTTCGATCTCGCTCGGTGAGCAGCAGGTTAGTTCGCTCGACAAGTTCCTGGACTCCATTCTGGAAAAGGAAACTGCCCAGCGCCAGGAAGTCACGGAGCTCAAGAATCATTTCCGCGATCTGCGCAATACGGCTGCCGAGAACCAGAGCCAGCTTTCCTATATATGGCCGACGATCGAGCAGAATATCTCCGATACCGAGAAGATGTTCTCGGCATTTGAAGAATGGATGTACGCATCCGACTTCGAGAAGGCAAATGCGGAGCTGGACAATATCAGAGAGTCGATCTCCCGCCTGGAAAGCATGATCCAGTCTCTGCCGGATCTGCTCAGCGATGCCAGAGGCGTCGTTCCGAAGATGGCAGAAGTGCTGCATCAGGACTATACGACCGCCAGAGATGGTGGCGTCTATCTGGATCATCTGCAGATCGATAAGAACCTCAAGGTCATCACGGCCGGTCTCAAGGAAGACCTTGCCGGCATCAAGGATGGCAATCTGAACGGGGTCCGCGAACATCTTGATGACTACAAAGTCCGTCTCACGCAGATGGATCAGGCCGTCAAGAAGGAATCCGAATCGTTCATGGAACTCAAGAAGTTTGCCGGCGAAACCGAAACGCTGTTCCATGAGACGGAGCGCAATGCCAAGTATATTGATGATCTGTATGCACGTCTGAAGCCGCGGCTCGGACTTTCTGATATGGAAGAGCGGATCGGCAGGCAGAAAGACCGTCTGGCGACCGTCTCTGCGAAGATGCCGAAAGTGTTTCAGATGTATCAGGAGAACCAGTCTCCGGCCAGCTCCGTGATGGCATCGATGAAGGAACTGAATCAGGAAATCACCGTCTGCAACTCCGGGTTCAAGGAACTGCGGGCAGAGATCGACAATACTGCCGGAGGCGAGGATCGGGCTCGCAAGCAGCTGGTCAAGCTGCAGGTCATCATGAACCAGATGCAGGTCAAGATCCGCAAGTACAAGCTGCCTTCCATCTCGCAGCAGTATGAAGAGGATATGGCCAAGGCGAATGAGTACATTCATTCGATCGACCGTCTGATCAATGCGCCGACGCTCAACGTGCAGCTGCTCAGCAGCACGCTCAAGGAAGCCATCGACTTCATCTACAAGCTTTACAACAACGTGAATAACGTCGTCGCCACAGTGATCATGGTCGAGAATACGATCGTATTCGGCAACCGCTACCGTTCTACCTATGCAGATATCGATTCCGAGCTGACCCGTTCCGAACTCTGCTTCCGGAATGGCGAATATACGCAGGCGCTGTCGATTGCCATTGCGACGATCGAGAAGATTCATCCGGGGAACTATGAGAATATGATCAAGGAGAATGCCAAGAGTGCCGCGTAGAGTCTATCTGGACAGCGGCAGCACGACTGCTGTCCATCCGGATGTTCTGAAAACTTATAAGGATCTGCTGGACCGGTACTTCGTCAACAGCGAAAGCCTGTATGACGAAGGCAGTGAAGTTCATCGCATGATGGAGAGAGCCCGCAGCGCTGCTGCCGGGCTTTTAGGCGTAAAGGCAGATGAGATCCTGTTTACTTCCGGAAGCAGCGAGTCCAACAGCCTGGCCATCAAAGGCAGCGCACTTGCCGATCCTTCCCGGAAACACCTGATCACCACGAGCATTGAGCATAGTTCTGTCATGAACTCCATGAGGCAGCTCCAGCGTCTGTTCGGCTATGAAGTCACGTATCTTCCCGTCAGTGAACAGGGTACCGTCACCGCTGACCAGGTCCGGAAAGCCCTGCGTCCGGATACGGTATTAGTCAGCATCATGCAGGCAAACAACGAGACCGGGGCAATCAATCCGATCTCTGATATTGCGGAAGTCGTGCAGAAAGAAAGCCATGCTTTATTCCATGTCGATATGACGCAGGCCATCGGCAAGATCCCTTGTCCCATGGATGGCATCGATCTGGCCAGCATCAGCGCGCATAAGATTGAAGGTCTCAAAGGCAGCGGCATTCTGATGCGTCGGGAATATGTGAAGCTTGAGCCGATCATTTCCGGCGGCGAGCAGGAATTCGGTCTGCGCGGAGGAACTGCCAATGCGCCAGCGGACATCGTCTTTGCCAAGACGCTGAGACTTGCCCTTGAAAATGAGACGAAGTACGAAACCGAAGTCAGATCGCTGCAGCAGCGGCTGATCCGCGGACTGAAAGAAATCCCCGGCATCGAGCTCAACAGCCCGGAGCACAATCTGCCATGTACCGTCAATTTCTCTTATGAGAAGATTCCGAGCGAAGTCATGCAGAATGCGCTCAACCGGCAAGGCTTCCTGGTCAGCGCCCGCTCTACCTGCGAAAGCAATTCCAATAACCCAAGCTATGTGCTGACGGCCATGGGATACAGCGACCGCAGAGCTTCCTGCTCGATCAGAATCGTACTTTCCTATCACAATACCGAAGAAGACGTTGATCGTTTTCTCTCAGCCCTGAAGGAGATTATCAGACATTATGGTGAACTATGATACTGTGCTGATCCGCTATGGAGAACTCAGCACGAAAGGAAAAAACCGGAAAGACTTCATCCGCAAGCTGGATCAGAATATCCGGCATATGCTGAAGGACTTTCCAGCCCTGACCTACCAGCGGACTTTTGACCGCATCTACATCCGTCTGAATGGCGAAGATCCTGAGAAGATCCGGGAACTGCTCTCCAAGGTTTCAGGCATCAGCTCATTCTCTTTCACGGAGAAGGTTCCATCCGATCTCAATGCGATTGAAGAAGCCTGCCTGCGCATTGCGTCCGAATCCGGCAAGCATACGTTCAAAATCATCACGAAGCGCCATGACAAGACCTTTCCGCTGAATTCCGATGGCATCAACCGAGCCGTGGCAGGGGAGATCCTGAAAGCGACCGATCTGAAAGTCGATGTCCATGAACCCGAACTGGAAATCCGGATTGAAGTCCATTCTGATTTCACGTATCTGACCAGTGAGAAGATTCCGGGAGCCGGCGGATATCCGGCCGGGATCAACGGCAAAGTGCTGCTGATGCTGTCGGGAGGAATCGATTCGCCAGTCGCTGCCTATGAACTCATGAAGCGGGGCCTGGATGTCGAAGCCGTTCACTTTGCATCTCCGCCGTATACGAGTGAGAATGCCCGTCAGAAAGTTCTTGATCTTGCGGGCATGGTATCGGTTTACAACCAGCTTCGCATGCGGGTTCATATCGTGGAATTCACCGACCTGCAGCTCGAAATCTACAAAGCCGCCGGTGATCCGTATGCAGTCACGCTGATGCGCCGCATGATGTTCCGCATCGCGGAGCAGATCGCCAGGGAAGAAGGATGCCTTGCCTTAGCAACCGGCGAGAGCGTCGGCCAGGTTGCTTCGCAGACGCTGGAATCCATTGCCTGCATCAATGAAGTGATCTCGATGCCGGTTCTGCGACCGCTCATCTGCGTGGATAAGGTAGACATCATCGACCTGGCAAGGAAGATCGGAACGTATGAGACATCGATTCTTCCGTATGAAGACTGCTGCACGATCTTCGATCCGAAGAATCCGGTGACGAAGCCCACTTCGAAGAAAGCATCATTCTATGAATCCCGCTTTGACTATGCATCCATGGTGGAGGAATGCGTGAAGAACCGCACGGAGATCACCGTTCATCCTGCCGAAGCAGAAGATTATCTCTGAACCAGGAGGTCCGTATGGGATTGTTTCATAAAGCACATAAAAACGGAATTGCCGAAGCATTTGACAAAGTATATGCGCATGGCGCCCATGAGACGGAAAGCCAGTTTCTGGACAGCCTGAACCTGATCGTCAAAGCCGTGGAACTGGATCAGACCTATTCCACCGACGAGAAACTGAAAATCTATGAACTTCTTTCGCAGCTCTCGAACTGCGGTCCCGATCAGCGCGACCGCTATGCAAAGAAGCTGCGGAAAGTCCTGAAATAAAAAAACTCCATATGGAGTTTTTTTATTTCAGAATGCTTTCCGGATCATCTCTTCGAGGATCGGCTTCATCTCATCCATCGTGCCGGGAATCTGATAGAGAATCGCAAAGTAGGCGGTATCTGCTACCATTGAGAAAGTCACGCACAGCTTCTTCAGGAACTCATCCTGATCAACGCCATTCAGAGCGGGATCTTCATCCAGAAATTTCTTGGCTTTCAGAAAATCAGGATTTTCTCCCGTCCCTTCTTTAGGATGCAGAGAAAAATCCCAGGTGAATCCTCTGCGCAGCACTTTCAGAAGATCATTGTCTGCTTCAAACCGGTCAATCAGATAATCCATCAGACCGACGACATTCTCGGACACTGATTCGGTATGATGCGCAATCGCGTATTCCAGTCCATCGGAATACAGAAAGTGGGAGATCCTGGAATTCAGATTCTGCTCCAGGTCCTGCTTATCTTCAAAATAAAGGTAGAATGTTCCTTTGGCAATCCCGCTCTTCTCACAGATCTCAGCAATGCTTGTACTTGCTGCACCTTTTTCCGCAAAAAGAGAGTACGCACTTTCCAGAAGTCTTCTTCGTTTATCAGCTTTTTTCTGTTCAATCAATCCCATATCTTCAACCTCGTGTTTTTCCATCATAACGCAAAAGACATGCACTTTGAATAAAAAACAGTAAAAAATATTTTGAAAAATCATGGATAAATGTAATTTTTCTGAAAACTATTAACCTTAAGAAGCCCTAATATATGTGATTCATAGGACCATATATGAAAAAAAACAGCAGAAATCCTACGAATCTGCTGAAAGGAGAAAAAACAGAAAATCTCTGACATTCTCAGAAAAGAATCTCACTGGGCGGAATCGGTTACGGCTTTATGCTTCAGCTCATATCTCACGACTTCGGCATTCGCCAGGAATCTGACATCCTGAATCGTGGTGCCGACTCCGTTCGTGATGTCGAGGGTGAAACCAGAGACCGTATGCTTGCCCCGGAAGTATTCCTGGGCATACTCTGGCATATACAGGGCACCGAATCCCCAGTACGCCTGACCGCCATGGCTGTGGCCGGCCAGGAAGTAATCCGTCAGCTCCGAAGAAACCAGGGCAGCCGTATCCGGCGTATGGCAGAGGGCGATCGTATAGGCCGTCCGCGAGACACTCGAATAGGCTGCTGCGAGATCCTGATGATCGGAAGACTGGGGCTCAATGCCGACCAGTGTGATCGAGTCGCTGCCTCCTCTTCGCAGGAGCACGCTCTGATTCTGGAGCACCTCAAAATCAGCATCATACAGAATCTGCTTCACATACGACTCCATGCTGTCATCGGTTTCATCGAAATCACCGAGCACGGTGAATTTGCCCAGCGGAGCATCCAGCTCTTTCAGAAGCTCCGTGAGCCTTGCACCGACGGTATCATCGATATAGTCCGGATCCTGATCAAATAGATCGCCGCCGAACAGGATGATATCCGGAGAAAGACTGTTGATCGTATTGACGAGCTTGGTCATCCGTTCCTCGTCCATGAAATGGTTGTAGTCCAGATCCGAGAAGAACACAATCGAGACGCCATCCATGCTCGCAGGAATGAAGACGGACTCCAGCGTTTCATAACGCACCTGGAAGCGGGAAGGAGCCGTATGGAATGCATCATAATACATCGCTCCTCCAAGACAAATCAGAAGAGAAAGAATCACTGCGATTTTCTGTCCGACCTTCATGCACACCTCCGGATGAAGAATATCATAGCACCGAATGTAATATAATGACCCTGCATCAGGAGGATAGCGAACGTGGAAAACTGGCTGATTTCAGAAAGATGTCTGAGCGATGGAAAGCATGCACTGCCTGGTGCAGTCCGCTTTCTGAAGGAGAAGAAAGCAGAAGGAGCACTCATCTGCGTCCTGTCAGATCGCTCCGTGAGGACCAACCAGCAGATGGCCGAAGCATTTCAGAAACAGAAGCTTCCGATTGAGGAAGCAGATCTCTATACCACGGTCATGGCTGCGATCGATGAGATTGCCAGGACCGATGGATCAAAGCGCCAGGCCAGCATGATCGGCGGCCGGGGCATGCGGGATCTATTGGAAAGGGGAGGCTTCTTTCTGGACCATGATCCATGTGACTGGATCTTTCTCGGGAGTGATCATAATGCGGCATATTCTGATTACTGCTATGCGGCAAAGCTATTGAAGCAGGGAGCACGGCTGATTCTGACGGAAGAACAGTTCCGGGAGCCTTCCCAGGATGGCAGTTTTCTGATCGGTCCGGCGGCGGTATCGAAGATGCTGGAGGCAGCTTCCGGAACTGAAGCACTTCATGCGGACTTTCCGAGTCCGATGCTGCTGTATCATGCGATGCGCTATCTTAATGCGACGGCTGAGATTACAGTCTTTGCGGCTGCCGATGCACGCCGCGAAATCCCGGCTGCGGAAGCCGCCGGCATCCGCTCGGTGCTCGTGACCTCGGCTGGCGATGAGAACACCGATCTGTTTGATCTGTCCAGCAAGCCGGATTATGTCGTTGAGACGCTGGAAGGACTGCTGCGCTGAATTTGCGCAGAATCATGCGGAATGATACAATGTTTGCTGTTTATAAAACAGGAAAGGATGAGATACAGGAACCGTGGATCCTATACCCGATCGAAAACGCATCACCCTGATGAGGAGCATTTATGAGTAACCAGTCGACTGAAAGCTTAGTGATCAGCCTGGTGATTCTCGTGATCTTCTCAGGCATATTCTCTGCAACTGAAACGGCGTACTCCGTTGCCAGCAAGATCAAGCTCAAGAGCATGGATAATGATGGCAAGCCGGGTGCCAAGGGAGCTCTGGACATTCTGGATCATTACGATAAGTTTCTTTCTACCGTGCTGATCGGAAACAACATCGTCAATATTCTTTCTGCTACTCTTGCGACCATTCTGTTCACCCGCATTTACGGGGAAGGGGGCGCCACCATCTCGACCATCGTCATGACGCTGCTCGTGCTGATGTTCGGCGAGATCGCTCCAAAAAGCATTGCCAAGCAGGCACCGGAAGCCTTTGCCTGCCGGCTGGTCGGTCTCGTGAAGTTCTTCATGACCATTCTGACGCCGCTGAGCCTCGTGTTCCGGGGCTGGCAGAATCTCGTGCAGCATATGATTCATGTCGAGAATGATGACAGCGATATCCAGGATGAGCTGATCACGATGGTAGATGAAGCAGAGCGGGAAGGAGATCTGGAAGAACATGAATCCGATCTCATCTCTGCAGCCATTGAATTCAATGATCTTGATGTCCGCGATGTCCTGACTCCGAGAGTCGATGTCGTCGCCGTGGAAATCGGCACGCCGGTGGAAGAGATCGAACGCACGTTCCGCATGAACAGCTTCTCGCGTCTGCCGGTGTATGAGCGCTCGATTGATAATATCGTCGGCCTGATTCATGAGAAAGACTTCTACAACCTGCTGTATCAGGACAAAGAGAAAGCCATCATCCGCAAGATCATCAAGCCGGTCGTCTATACAAGCGAGAACGTCAAGATCTCGACGCTGCTCAAGCAGCTGCAGAAAGCGAAGGTTCACTTAGCAGTCGTGCTGGATGAATACGGCGGAACTGCCGGCATCATCACGATGGAAGACATCATCGAAGAGCTCGTCGGAGAAATCTGGGACGAGCATGATACGGTCAAGGAATATTATCAGAAGATCGATGATCAGACATATCTTATCCAGTGCGACGCTGATATCGATGATATGCTCGACCGATTCGGCGAGAAGCCGGAAGAAGATGAATATGACTTCATCACCGTCTCCGGCTGGGTCATCCATGAACTGGATCACATTCCGCAGGTAGGCGAAGAGTTTGATTTCGGCCATCTGCATATCACGATCACGAAGGCAGATCAGCGCAAGGTCATCCAGATCCGCGTTGAGATCCGCCCGAAGAAAGAAGAAAAGGAGAATCGCCGCGATCATCGCAGCGACAAGAAGGAGGAAGAGGAAGACGACCGCTGAGGCCGTCTTTCTGATCATGCATGCAGCAGTATTTCACGGAAGTGCCGCTGGAACCCGGCATGGAATATGTGTTTCCGAAAGCCCAGGCGCATCATGCAGGTACCGTGCTGAGGATGAATCATGAGACGATCCGGCTGGTCCATGATGGCATCGGCTATTTTGCCGATGCTTATCCGAAAGGAAAGGAATTCGCTGCGAGAGTTCTTTCCATCGACCCGAGAATCAATGAACTGCCATTCCAGGTCACGCTTGCCCAGGCTCTGATCCGCCGGGAGAAGATGGAGCTCATTCTGCAGAAGGCAGCAGAACTCGGGGTTACCCGCATCGTCCCGTTTGAATCCAGCCGCTGCGTCGTCCATGCCAGAAGCGAGAAAGCAGACCGCCAGAAAGAGCGCTGGAACAGCATCCTGCAGGAAGCATCAGAACAATGCAAGCGCAACCGCATTCCTGAACTGGAGAACATCTGTTCCTTCGGACAGCTTTCCGGATACTCTTCAGAGCTCAATCTGGCTGCTTATGAGAATGCCTACGGGACCTCTCCGTTTCTATTGGAGGTTCTGAAGCCTGCTTCGATCACGATCGTGATCGGACCGGAAGGAGGCTTCTCCGAAGAAGAAAACGCTGCTCTGAATCAGATGGGCTTTTCTTCCATCAGCCTCGGTCCCAGAATTCTGAGGGCAGAGACTGCGGCCATTTCGGCATGTGCTCTGATCAGCGGATATCTGGAAACGGCAGAAAAAGATTATGGATGAGGAGGACAGCAGCAGGAGAATGAAATTTTCCGTCAAGAACCTTGGCTGCAAAGTCAATGACTATGAAGCAGAAAGCATTGCCAGACAGCTGGAAGAACGCGGATATGAGCGCGTTCCTTTTGAAGAGCCTGCCGATGCTTCGCTGATCTTCACGTGTGCGGTCACGAATACCGCTGCTGCCAAAAGCAGGCAGATGGCCCATCGGGCAAGGAAGCTGAACCCGGACTGCGTGATCGTAGCAGCCGGCTGCTATGCGCAGATTGCTGGGGACAAGCTGCCGGATGCAGAACTTGTGATCGGCAGTGCTCATAAGAAAGAAATCCCGGATGCCCTGGATGAGTATTTCCGCGATGGCATGCGCATCGTGCGCGTGGATAATCTGGAACATGCATCTTTCGATGAGATGCCGATTGACCGTTTCGAACACCAGACCAGAGCGTATCTGAAGGTCCAGGATGGCTGCAATCAGTTCTGCAGCTACTGCGTGATTCCGTATGCCCGAGGCAGAGAACGCTCCATGGATCCGGATCACGTGATCCTTGAAGCAAAGCGCATCGCAAAGAGCCATCACGAAATCGTGCTGGCTGGCATCCATACCGGCAGATACGGCAGAGAGTATCACATGACGCTTGCGGATCTGATCCGGAGGATTCTCAGGGAAGTGCCGGAACTGTCCAGATTGCGTATTTCCTCGATCGAAGTGACGGAACTTGATGATCCGTTCCTGGATCTTCTGGAAGAGAATCCGCGCATTGCCCGCCATCTCCATATCCCGCTGCAGTCTGGTTCAGACACGGTGCTGAAGCGCATGAACCGCCCGTATGATACGGCATTCTATTATGCTAAAATAGAAGAGATCCGCAGAAGGATTCCGGATATCTCGATTTCATGCGACCTGATGACGGGGTTTCCTGGCGAAACGGATGAAGAAGCAGAAGAAACCATGCAGTTTCTGAAGAAGTGCCGCTTTTCATTCCTGCATGTATTCCCGTTCTCAGCAAGAGAAGGAACGAAAGCCGCCGCGATGAAGGACCAGGTTCCGATGGAAGTCCGBAGAAAGAGAGCTGCCGCATGCATTGCGCTGTCCGAGCAGCTGTATGACTCGTATAAAGCATCCTGGATCGGAAAGGATGCAGAAATCCTGTTCGAGGAACATACGGAAACAGAAACCCAGGGCCACACGAGCGAATATCTGCCGGTGAGTGTCGAAGGGCTGCATCCGCGCGGCGAACTTTGCACCATCACGATTGCTGAGCTTCGGGATCATCAGCTCTGCGGAGTGCTGAAAGGCAGAGAAATAAGATGAAACTGAGTGAATTATTTGAAAACGTACCGGATATTGAAATCCGCAGTCTGATGGTGGACAGCCGCAAGAAGCGGCCGGATTCCATCTTCTTCTGCGAGAAGGGCATGATGTTTGACGGCCACCGCTTCGTGGAGCAGGCAATCCAGAATGGTGCCAAGGTCATCGTGCATTCCGAGCCTCTGGAAAACAAGCATCCGGATATCACCTATATCAAAGTCAAAGACGTCAATGCAGTGCTGAACAAGGTTGCAGATGCTTTCTACGGCTATCCGAGCCACAATCTCCTGATGTTCGGCGTCACCGGTACCAACGGCAAATCCAGCATCGCCTGCATCATCCGCGATGTCATGAACCAGTTCATGCCGACCGGCTATATCGGCACGATTGCGATTGAATACGGCAATGTCAAGCTGCCGCCGCTGCTGACGACACCGGACATTGATGACCTGCATGGCATCCTTGCCGATATGGTCTCGGCCGGCATCCGCTGCTGTGCACTGGAAGCTTCCAGCATCGGCATCGAACAAGGCAGAGTCGATGCGATTGATTTTGATGCGGCAATCTTCACGAATCTGACGCATGATCATCTGGACTATCACGGCACGATGGAGAATTACTTTCAGGCCAAGAAGAAGCTGTTTGATCATCTGAAAGAATCCTGCGTGGCAATCACGAATGTGGATGATCCGTATGGCATGAAAATCGTGGCCGACTGCAAATGCCCGGTCGTCACGTACGGCATCGATCACCCTGCAGATTACCAGGTCACCCGCTATCAGCTGCTGAAAGACCGCACGATTTTCACGCTTCGCTGCAATAACATGGAATACGAGCTTGAGACGAATCTCGTTGCCCGCTTCAATATCTACAACCTCGTCGCTGCGATCGCGGCGATGAACCAGAAGGGCATCTCGATCACGCAGATGCTGCCGCTGCTCAAGCATATTCCGCAGATTGCCGGCCGCATGGAGCGGATTGATGAAGGTCAGCCGTTCAATATCCTCGTCGATTTCGCGCATACGCCGGACGGCATTGAGAAGCTATGCCAGTATGCCAGTGCGATCACGCCGAAAGGAAACCGCATCATCGCGATCACCGGCTCTGCCGGCAAGCGTGATACGGCCAAGCGTCCGATCTTCGGCCAGCTGCTTGATAAGTATGCCGACATGATCATCCTGACGGAAGATGATCCGCGCAATGAGAAGCCTCTCGATATCTGCAAGGAGATCGCTTCCGGCATTCATGAGAAGCCATATGTCATCATCGAAGACCGCTATGATGCGATACGCCAGGCCGTCGAGATCGCTGATAAAGGCGATACGATCATCATCATGGGCAAAGGCGATGAGAAGTTCATCTACCGCGAATTCGGCAGAGAACCGTATGAAGGCGATGATGCGATCGCCCGGGAAGCGGTCCGCAAATACTATTTCGGAAACAGGGAGGACTAATTGTTTCATGAAACCATCCAAGTATATCGATCACACTCTGCTCAAGCCGGAAGCACAGAAGGCTGCCATTGAAAAACTCTGCCGGGAAGCGAAAGAATATGACTTCGCAAGCGTGTGCGTCAATCCATGCTGGATTGATGTCGCAAAGAAAGAACTGGCCGGCTCTGATGTCAATGTCTGCGTCGTCATCGGTTTCCCGCTTGGCGCCATGACCACGGAAGCCAAGGTGTTCGAAGCATCTGATGCTGTGAAGAAAGGCGCTGATGAAGTCGACATGGTTCTGAACGTCGGCAAGCTCAAAGACGGGGATGATGCCTATGTGACAGATGAGATCAGGAAGATCAAGGAAGCTGTCGGAGCGCATGTGCTGAAAGTCATCATTGAAGCATGCCTGCTTACGGATGAAGAGAAAGTCCGGGCATGCCGTGATGCGATGGCTGCCGGAGCAGATTTCGTCAAGACTTCGACCGGCTTCTCAGCTGGCGGAGCTACTGTTCATGATGTGAAGCTCATGAAAGAAACCGTCGGAGACAAGCTGAAGGTCAAGGCTGCCGGCGGCGTCAGGACTCCGGAAGAATTCCAGGCGATGATTGATGCAGGTGCAGAGCGCATCGGCACCAGCCATGGCTGCGAACTTGTTTCAGAGTGAAAAATCCATTGATTTCAGAGTCATGCTCTGGTATGATATCCGTGCTGTCTAAACCAGGAAGGGGGGATACAGAATGCCGAGAGTTGTAGTGAAAGAGAACGAAAGTCTTGATGATGCACTGCGCCGTTTCAAGCGTCAGGTATCTCGCAACGGAACCCTTGCTGAGGCTCGTAAGAGAGAATATTACGTGAAGCCGGGTGTCAAGCGGAAGCTGAAGAGCGAAGCTGCCCGCAAAGCAAGAAGACGTGGCAAGTAAGAGAGGCAGAGATGCTTCTCTTTTTCTTGCCGGTGGTTTGCGATAAAATGACACCGTATACAAAGGGGGATATTCCTTGGAGAAAACCAGAACAATCAGACTGGAAGATCTGAGCACCAGCCAGGAAATGGACCTGGTAGGTTCCGGCGACCGCAATCTGACGATCCTATCAGAATGCCTTCAGACGGAACTTTCCTTCCGGGACGGCGTCTTCACTATGCATGAAGATTCCGATCAGAAAGAAGAACAGCTCAGAGAAGTGCTGCAGGCACTGGTAGCTGCCGTGAAGAAAGGACATGCCATCAGCGAGCAGGATGTCATCTATGCCTGCCGGCTGGCAGTCAGCGGGCAGCCGATCGATTTTGAAGACTGGAATCGGGTGCTGGTCGGAAGAACCTATTCCGGCAAGCCCATCGTTCCCAAGACGAAAGGCCAGAATGCATTCGTCAAAGCGATGGAACGCTATGACATCGTCTTTGCGATCGGACCGGCAGGGACTGGCAAGACCTTCCTGGCGGTGACTGAAGCGGTGACTGCCCTGAAGAAAGGCGATGTGCATCGTATCATCCTGACCCGTCCGGCCGTGGAAGCAGGCGAATCGCTCGGCTTTCTGCCAGGCGATCTGAAGGAGAAAGTCGATCCGTATCTGACGCCGCTCTATGATGCTTTGCATGAGATGCTCGGAAACGAGAAGACGGAAACGCTGATGGAGAAAGGGATCATCGAGATTGCGCCATTAGCCTACATGCGCGGCAGAACGCTGGATGATGCGTTTGTCATCCTGGATGAAGCACAGAATACGACGCCTTCCCAGCTCAAGATGTTCCTGACCAGACTCGGCTTCCATTCGAAGATGGTCATCACCGGCGATATCACGCAGATTGACCTGAAGCCGGGAATGACATCCGGGCTCATTGATGCTTCGCTGGTTCTGAAAGACATGGATGAGATCGCAATCATGCATCTGACGAGCGACGATGTCGTGCGCCATCCGCTCGTTCAGAAGATCCTGGAACGCTACGAGAAGTACGAAAAGAAGAACTGAATCATTTTCCGACCAGCTTCCTTATGGGAGGCTGATCTTTTTATGCATGCATGAAAAAGGGCGATGAGCATGAACTCCATCACCCTGAGAACCCTGATTATGCTTCTGCGGCAGCTTCCGCTGTAACCGACAGGGAAATCCTTGCGATATTGCAGCAGTGATCGCCCATACGCTCGAGGTTTCCGAGAATGTCGCAGTAGACGGAAGCAGCAACTGCAGACGAGCATTCATTGCGGCTCATACGGTCGAAATGAGCCTGGCGGGAACGGTATTCCATCGCATCCATCGCGTTCTCATCTTCTTCCAGAGAAGCGAACAGGCTTCTGTCTTTCGTGCGGTAGATTTCAATTGCCCGGCTGTACATATGAAGCAGGATATCAAACATCGTATTGATGTCTTCAATCGCATCCGGAGTGAACATGCCGTCGTCATCGAATACCATCTGGAAGAATTCCGTCAGATTCATGGCCAGGTCGCCGATGCGTTCCAGGTTCTTGATGACTTCCAGATCCATGCGCATATTCTCTTTATCCTGCGGCGGGAACGAAGCTTTGACGCTGGCACTGACGAGGAACTCCGTGATCTTCTTGTCGCATCGGTTGATCAGCGCTTCATTCTGATCCAGCAGCTCGCGGTCATCCGCAGTACCGGGCTTATTCAGGAAGTCGCGGGTTTCCGCGATATCCTGGCGGACGACATCAGCCATCTTGCCGATTGCCTGCTCTGCTTCTTCAATGACGGCTGCCGGAAGGAGCGTACCGATATTCGCATCGAGATTATCGATGCTGACTTCAGGTCTTGTCGGTTCGGAACCAGGAATGATCTTTGAGATCATTCCGACAATCTGTTTGAGGAACGGCATGAAGATGATGGTCGTCGTGATGTTGAAGATCATGTTTGCAATGGCGATCTGCATCATCGGATTCAGATGCCATAGATTCGCTAACGACGTGATCAGGTTCGTATACGCCGTTAACAGCAGCATTCCCAGCAGCGTTCCGAAGATATTGAATACGGTATGCAGGCATGCAGTTCTCCTGGCTCCCAGACTCCCTCCCATCGCCGCCAGGATACCGGTGATCGTCGTGCCGATATTGGCACCGAACATAAACGGCAGGGAAGCCTGCAGGGTCAGGGCATTTGCCTGATAGAGTTTCTGCACCATGCCGATCGTTGCGGCAGAGGCCTGGACGACAGCAGTCATGATGGCACCGGTGATCATCGACAGCCAGGAGTTATTGCTCATCTGCAGGGCAAAATCGCTGAACTCCGGAAGATCCTTGAGGGCAGAAAGCGAATCGCCCATGCAGCGCAGACCATAGAAGATCAAGCCGAATCCCAGGATCACATCGCCGTAGTACTGCGTCTTTCTTTTCTTGCCGAAGACAATCAGCATGCAGCCGGCGAAGACGATGTACATGGCGTATTCATCGATATTCATCGAGATCAGGAAGCTGGTGACCGTCGTGCCGATGTTGGCACCCATGACGATGCCGGCTGCCTGTTCGAGGTTCATGAGACCTGCCCGCACGAAACCGATCGTGATGGCGGTGCAGGCAGAAGATGACTGCATCAGAATGGTCATTACAATTCCGATCAGCATGGCGCTGAAGGGACTGGCGGTGTACTTATTGATATAATCGCGCATCTGATCTCCCGCCACGGATTTCAGGCCGCTGCCCATGAAGCTGATACCGAACATGAACAGGCCGAAGCCGCCCAGTATCATATCCCAGCTGATGGATGACAATGTCATATCTTCCCTCTAGACTTTCCTTGTGAGTTTGTTAGATTCGTAATTCAGAAGTTATTGTAAAGTGATCAGAGTCTTCGGTCAACCGCATGAAAACAATCCCCACGTGCTATAATACCGGAAGAAGAAGGCAGGATTCTGTTCATGGAAATAACGCTCATCAACCGCACGAACCAGCCTGCGGAAGCCTATCTTCCGCTTTTCAGGAAGATCAGCAGTGCTGCAGAGAAAAAGCTCGGCCTTTCGGACGATCTGGAAATTTCAGTCACCTTCGTGCGTTCCCGCACGATTCATGTCATCAACCGGGAATACCGGAATATCGACCGGCCTACGGATATCATCAGCTTCGCTGCCAATGATTTCTCGTATCCCGGCGAGACGCCGGAAGAACATGCCGATCTCGGCGACTTGTTTCTGAACATCGACTATGCCGCCAGGCAGGCGAAGGAATACGGACATTCCCTGAAGCGGGAAGTCGGCTTTCTGTTCTGCCATGGCCTTCTGCATTGTCTTGGCTACGATCATATGAAACCCGAAGACGAGAAGGTCATGTTCGCTTTGCAGGATGAGATTCTGGACCCGATTCTGCCGCGGAACTCGTCATGCTGAAAAAGAAATTCCTGCCTGCCTTTCATGGTCTGAGAGACGCCTGGGGGCATCCGGCCGTACGGATTCAGATCATCCTCGGCATCCTTGCCGTCATCGCCGGTTTCGTTCTGAAGCTTACGATCCTGGAATGGGCTTTTGTGGTCTTTGCGATCGGCCTTGTCATCGGCGCTGAAGTATTCAATACGTGCATTGAGAAGCTGTGCGATCTGCACAGCACGGAATATGATCACCGGATTGAAGTGATCAAGGATATGTCGGCAGGAGGCGTGCTGATTGCTGCGCTGACCGCGCTGGTGATTGCGGTCATGATCCTGCTGGAGCATCTGAACTAGGAGGAAGAAACATGCTTACGAAAGAAGAACTGATTGCCGAAGCATTCAAGGCAATGAAGAACAGCTACGCACCATATTCGAAATACCATGTCGGGGCCGCTGTCCTGTGCAAGGACGGAACGGTATTCTGGGGAACCAACATCGAGAACGCCAGCTTCGGCGCTACCAACTGCGCGGAGCGTTCCGCGGTCTTTGCGGCATACAGCAGAGGCTACCGCAAAGATTCAATTGCAGCGCTTGCCATCGTCTCCGACGGCGACCGGATCGCCGGACCATGCGGCATCTGCCGCCAGGTGCTTTCAGAGCTGCTGGATCACCATACCCCGATCTATCTCTCCAATGGCAGAGAATCCCAGGATACGGACATCGATGAACTTCTGCCGTTGCAGTTTACGACGGAGGACGTCATTCGATGAGGTCCGGATTCGTTGCAATTGCCGGACGGCCGAATGCAGGCAAATCTACGCTGATCAATGCCCTGGTGAAAGAGAAGATCGCGATCGTCTCGGCTAAGCCGCAGACCACTCGCTCGGAAATCCGCGGCATCGTCAATACCGAAGATGCCCAGATCGTCTTCACGGATACGCCGGGCATTCATAAAGCAAGACACCGCCTGGAAACCAGAATGAACAAAGAGGCTGCCAATGTGATCCAGGGGGTGGACCTGATCTACCTGGTTATCGATGGCAGCGTTCCGTACGGGCCAGGTGATAAATACGTGCTGGAGATGGTGAAGAATACCGGTCTTCCGGTCTTCCTGCTTCTGAACAAGATCGACCGGATGAAGAAAGATGATATTCTGAACACGCTGCTGAGCTATCAGAAGCAGTTCTCCTTTGCAGAATACTTCCCGATCTCCGCACTGAAGCAGGAAAACTTCCGGGAACTGCTGGATACGACCATCAGGTATCTGCCGGAAGGAGATCCGATGTTTCCGAGAGATATCGTAAGCGATGAACCGGAGAACTTCCGGATTGCCGAAATCATCCGGGAGAAGATCCTTCTCTGCACGGAACAGGAAGTCCCGCACGCTTCCGCTGTAGTCGTCGAGTCGAAGACTTTTGAGGAAGGAACGTGCTATGTGCAGGCCATGATCTTAGTCGAGAAGGAAGGGCAGAAAGCCATCCTGATCGGCAAGGGAGGATCGATGCTGCAGCGCATCCGCACGGCTGCGATTCCGGATATCTCAGAACTTGTCGGATGTCCAGTAAAACTGGAATTGTTCGTCCGGGTCGAGGAAGAATGGCGCGACCGGGATTCCCGCATCTCCCAGTACGGCTACGGAAATATCGATGAATGAGCAGATCACCGGACTGATTCTGAAACAGACAGACTACCGGGAAAATGCTGTGATCCTGACGGTGCTGACAGAAGACTATGGAAAGCTTTCCCTGGTCGCTGCCGGAGTCAGAAAGATGAATTCGAAGAATGCCGGTTCCGTGCTTCCGTATACGAAGGCAGAGTTCTCGCTGGACTACCGTCCGGATCGGACGATGTTCCGCATGAAGACAGCCCGCACCGTTTCTCTGTACCGCTTTCTGCACGAAGATCTGCTGGCTGGCTGTGCTGCTTCCCTGATGGCCGAATGTGCGGATGCGATGACGCTGGAAGGGCCGGATGAGGAGTCGGCTGCAGAAACGTACCGGCTGCTCGATCTTTCCTTTCAGCATCTGAATGAGAAGAAACCTGCGGATCTCACTGCCGCGCTGTTTCTTTCTTCCATGCTGAGAACTCATGGAATCAGCCCGGAAGTCGATGCATGCGTACTCTGCGGAAAACCGGAAGCTTCTGCATTCTCTCTGAAAGAAGGCGGATTCCTCTGCGCAGAGGATGCAGCCGCGAGAAATCTGAAGCCCTGGACGATTGAACAGCTGCGGGCATTCCGGGTGCTTGCCAAGGCAGGTCCGGAGCAGATAGACCTGGTTTCTCCGTATTTCCGTGACTGGAGCTCCATGACCGGGATTCTCGTTTCTTTCCTGGAACTTCACGCAGGTATTCATCTGCGCTCTTTTGGCCTGTTTCAGCGGTTTTTCGGCATTGAAGCAGTTATGTGAAAGTGCTATACTCCTAATGTTTTCTATATAGTAAGGAGAGACTGCGTGCCATTTATGGAAAAGACATTCGATACTATTGTTCAGCATGCCAAGAACACCGGATTCGTGTTCCAGGGTTCTGAAATTTACGGCGGACTTAGCAATACCTGGGACTTCGGACCTTACGGAGTCCTTTTAAAGGATCATATCAAGAAAGCATGGCAGAAGAAGTTCATTCAGGAAGATCCGAATAATGTGGAGATCCAGGCAGCGATTCTGATGAATCCGAAAGTCTGGGAAGCTTCCGGACACCTGAAGGGATTCAGCGATCCGCTGATGGACTGCAAGCAGTGCAAGACCCGTCATCGCGCAGACCAGCTGATCGAGAACTGGTCGGGCGGAAAAGTCAGCTGCGAAGGCTGGACGAACGAGCAGATGGAGCAGTACATCAAGGAAAACAACATCCCGTGCCCGGATTGCGGCAGCCATGACTTTACACCGATCCGTCAGTTCAACCTGATGTTCAAGACGTTCCAGGGAACGCTGGAAGATGCCAAGAGTACGATCTATCTCCGTCCGGAGACTGCCCAGGGCATGTTCGTCGATTTCAAGAATGTGCAGCGTGCTTACCGCAAGAAGCTTCCGTTCGGCATCGGCCAGATCGGCAAGAGCTTCCGCAATGAGATCACGCCGGGCAACTTCATCTTCCGCACGCGTGAATTCGAGCAGATGGAAATGGAATTCTTCTGCAAGCCGGGAACCGATGATGACTGGTTCCCTTACTGGCGCCAGTTCTGCATGGACTGGATCCTGAGTCTCGGCGGAAACAAGGAGAATCTCCGCTTCCGTGATCACGCCAAGGAAGAACTGAGCTTTTATTCCAAGGCTACCACGGATATCGAATACAAGTTCCCGTGGGGCTGGGGCGAACTCTGGGGCATTGCAGATCGTACCGATTATGACCTGACCCAGCACCAGAATCATTCCGGCAAGGATCTGACGTATCTGGATCCGGTCACCAATGAGAAGTATCTTCCGTATGTTGTCGAACCGGCTGTCGGTGTCGAACGTCTGTTCTTCATGTTTTTCACGGATGCGTATGATGAGGAGCAGCTGGAGAACGGCGATACCCGCATCGTCATGCATTTCAGCCCGGTGCTCGCACCGGTCAAAGCAGCTGTGCTCCCGCTGAAGAAGAAGGCACACAGTGAGACCGCTCTGAAGATCCGCAAGGAACTGAGCTATGATTTCGAGACGGAATACGATGAAGCCGGCTCCATCGGCAAGCGCTACCGCCGTCAGGATGAGATCGGCACGCCATACTGCATCACAGTCGATGATCAGACCCTGGCAGATGGAACCGTAACCATCCGCAGCCGCGATACGATGCAGCAGGAGAGACTGAGCGTCGAAGAAGTCCGCAGCCGCATCTGCAAGGAGATCCGTTTCTAGAAAGGACCTGAATGGCGAGAATACCAGAAGAAGAAATCGATGCGATCCGGAAGAAGGCCGATATTGTCCAGGTCATCGGAAAATATCTGCAGGTAACCCGGAAGGGAAGCGGCTATGTCGCACTATGCCCGTTTCATGATGATCATTCTCCTTCCATGACGATCTCGCCGGACCGGCAGATCTACAAATGCTTCGTATGCGGAGCCGGAGGCAATGTCTTCACCTTCGTCCAGAACTACGAGAACATCTCGTTTCCGGAAGCGGTGGAGCATGTGGCAGACCTGGTCGGCTACCCGCTTTCCGTGCATGTCAGTGCACCGAAGAAGCAGGAAGACCCGCATATCGAAGTCCTGCACCGGATTCTCAACGAGACGATCCGCTGGACGATGTATCAGATGAATACCGCCCAGGCAGAAGCCGAGAAAGCATATCTTGAGAAACGCGGTCTCAATGAGGCCGTCCGAGAGAAATTCTCAATCGGCTACAATCCGCCTGGCGATGCGCTGCATGCATTCCTCGAAGCCAAAGGCTTTGAAGACAGCGACATGACCGCATGCAATGTGGTCCGTACATCTGCCTCTGGTCTTCATGACGTTTTCAGCGGCCGCATCACATTTCCGATTCATGACGCCGAAGGAAACCCGATCGGCTTCTCCGCGAGAACGATCGATCCGGAGAATCCTTCCAAATACATCAATACCACAGACACCGAACTGTTCCATAAGAGCGATCTGGTCTACAATGCCCACCGGGCAAGAACTGCCTCCCGCAGAGAAGGAAAGATCTACGTCTGCGAAGGCGTGACCGATGTCATTGCCTTTGCCAGAGCCGGCATGGACAATGCTGTCTGCACCCTGGGCACGAGCTGCACTGAGCATCAGATCGGCATCCTGAAGAACCTTGCCGCAAAGATCGTATTCTGCTATGACGGCGACGATCCGGGCCAGGCCGCAACCTGGCGGGCTGCCCGCATGGCCAGAGCTCAGGGCTGCGTCGTCTCCGTGATCGACAACAAGACCGGTCTTGATCCGGATGAAATCATCCGCCAGCGCGGTGCGGAAGCACTGCAGCAGCTGGCCAAGTCCGAGATCACCTGGATGGAATTTGTCCTGAACTATCTCTCGAAGCATACGAACTTCGACAGCTATCAGGATAAGAAAGACTTTGTCCGCAAAGCCCAGGCCGAGATCGATCAGCTCGATGATGAATTTGACCGCCGCCATTTTACGGAAGAACTTTCCAGGCTTTCCGGATTCCGGCTGGATTACACGCCGAAGAACCGGACGGCAGCCTATGTGCCGAAACAGAGTATTCCCGCAAAGACGCCGGATGGCACGAGCGAAGCAGAAGAGCAGATCCTGGCGATGATGCTGGCAAGCAGAAGTGCATCGGCAAGATTTGAAGAGAAGCTCGGATATCTGACTGATCCGGATCGGAATGCGGTTGCCATGATGATCGTGGATGCCTACCGCACGCATGATCAGATTGAACCCGCTTCTCTGATTGATGAAGCGGACAGCCAGGAACAGAAGAACCTGATCTCCAAGCTTGCAGATTCCTGGGCGTATTCGGCAGAGTATGACGAAAGCATCCTCGATGGGGCGATCCGCAAAGTGCTGATCAGCGTGCGTTCCCTGCAGGCTGATGCCTTCCGGGAACAGCTATCCGCCCCGATGAACAGTGAAACACGTGAAGTCATCCTGAATGAATATCAGGAATGCCTGAAAGAATTACGGAGGTACCTAGATGAAGAAAACAGAAACAGCTGAAACAAAGCCGGCAGGATCTGCATTGAAGAAGCCTGCATACTCCGGTAATGCCCGCAGCCACCAGGCTGCACTTCGGAAACAGCGTGCCTCCATGATGGAAGCTGCTGCAATCCGCAGAGAGATCTTTCAGGATGAGGAAATCCTGAAAGAGAATACTGCTGCTTTTGAAGCAGGAAAGCTTCCTGCTTATATTCCTGGTCCGCTGCCGGAAGCAGACAACGAGACCGCCTGGACTTACCAGGCACCGGTTCCTTCTGAAAAGCCGGTAAGAGAAGATGCTCATACCCAGATCGAGATCTACCGGACGGCTGACAAGCACAAGGAACTAAAGACCCTGGATGAGCTGAAGGAAGAATTCCGCAGAGTCTATATGAAAGACGGGGAGATCTATCAGAAGGATATTCTGGCCTCTCTGTCTCGTCTTGATATGACCGATGACGATATGGAAGCTCTCTGGAACTGGTTCAGCGAAGAGGGCATGACCGTCTCGGAAGAAGAAGACATCGAAGCGCTGAGCTCGGAAGAAGACATGGACCTCGAGGACGAAGAAGAAGAGGAAGAAGACGATCGTCCCGAAGATACCGGCGATGAGGAAGAAGATGAGAAAGACAGCTCCGTCGAAACCGTCGGCAGCATGTCCCGGGCGATCAGCAGTGCGTATTCCAGCGCCAGCCGGGGAACGAGCGTCTCGCTGAATGATCCGGTCAAGATGTATCTGAAAGAGATCGGCCGGGTTCCGCTGCTGAAGCCTGAAGATGAACCGGAGATTGCCAAGCGCATCGAAGCAGGGGATGAGGAAGCCAAGAACATCCTGATCTCCTCGAACCTCCGTCTCGTCGTTTCGATTGCCAAGAAATACGTCGGCAGAGGCATGCTGTTTCTGGATCTGATCCAGGAAGGAAACATGGGCCTCGTCAAGGCGGTCGAGAAATTCGACTACCGCAAAGGCTTCAAGTTCAGCACCTATGCGACCTGGTGGATCCGCCAGGCCATCACGAGAGCCATTGCCGACCAGGCAAGAACCATCCGCATTCCGGTCCACATGGTCGAAACCATCAACAAGCTGACGAGAGTTCAGCGCCAGCTCGTGCAGGAACTCGGCAGAGATCCGACGGCGGAGGAAATCAGTGCACGCATGGACGGCATCTCTCCGGAAAAAGTCCGGGAGATCCAGAAGATCGCGCTGGAACCGGTGTCTCTGGAAACCCCGATCGGCGAGGAAGATGATTCGCATCTCGGCGACTTCATCGAAGATAAAGATGCGATGTCCCCGGATGAGTATGCCAATAATCAGCTGCTCAAGGATGAGATCAACACCGTCCTGTCCGGGCTGACCGACCGCGAGGAGAAGGTTCTCCGCCTGCGGTTCGGATTATATGACGGCAGAACCAGAACCCTGGAAGAAGTCGGCAAGGAATTCAATGTGACCCGCGAGCGCATCCGTCAGATTGAGGCGAAGGCACTGCGCAAGCTGAAGCATCCGACCCGCTCCAAGCGCCTCAAGGATTTCTTCGATAAATGAACCAGCGTCTGAAAGCAATCTCTGCCCTTGTTCCCTCAGGAACGATCCTGGCAGATATCGGCACCGACCATGGCTATCTGCCGATTGATCTTGTGAAGAGGGGAATCTGCCCGAAAGCTTATGCCTGCGACGTTGCGGAAGGACCGTTATCCGCAGCAAAGACCAACATCGCTTCAGAGCATCTGGAAGGAAAAGTCTTCGCGATTCTATCCGATGGATTCATTCAGGTCCCCGAAGATGCAGATTGCGCAGTGATTGCCGGCATGGGCTGGTATACCGCGCAGGCAATTCTCGAGCGGGCAGAGGAACGGCTTCCTTCGTTTCGCCGCATCATCGTCCAGGTAAACGGTGATACGGATCTATTGAGAAAGTGGATCAGCGATCGCAGGAAGACCATTCACGAGGAATGCATGGTCAATGACCGGGGCAAGGTCTATACCGCTGTCTCGTTCAGCATGCAGGAACATGCGCCTTATGCAGACCGTGAGATTCTGCTCGGACCATGTCTTCTGAACGAAAGAAGTCCGCTGTTTCTCGACGACTGTCAGAAGCAGGCAGAACTTCTGAGCATGATCCTCTCGAAGCGCCCTGAAGATGAGACAGCTGCCAGACTGTCCCGGCGGCTTGCAATTTACGAATCTGTCAATCCATAAAAAAAACACCCTGTCAGCCGACAGGGTATATTTTTCAACGCTTCTGATCGTCTCAGCCGTTAATGGAATTAACAGCCTTGGCAAGACGGGACTTCTGGCGTGCAGCATAGTTGCCCTTCTTGATATGAGCAGCAACTGCCTTATCCAGAACCGAGTTTGCATGATCATATGCCTTCTTGGCAGCGTCTGCATCTTTTGCTTCAACCGCAGTCAGAACACCCTTGATCGCATTCTTGACTTCAGTCCGCTTAGCAGTATTGGCAGCCTGGCGCTTAGCATTGGTGATTGCACGCTTCTTCTGGGACTTGATATTTGCCATGGAACACACCTCCTTCGTTTCAAACGAGAGAATTATAACCTACGGCCTTTCAAATTGCAACGTCCGGAACGAGCAGGAATACGGTATAATGACGGAGAATTTTCCAAGGAGGTACCCGCTCATGGATTCCATCCGTATCGTTTTCTTCGGAACCGCAGAATTTGCGGCAGCAATTCTGAATCGTCTCTATGAAGATGGCCATCAGGTCGTCGGTGTCGTTTCGCAGCCGGACCGTCCCATCGGCCGGAAACATCTCATTGAACCGACTCCGGTTCATGCGCTGGCAGAAGCACATGGGACGTCATGCATCGCCCCGAGAAATCTGAAAGAGGAACCGGAAGGGGTCCTTGCAATGAAGCCGGATCTCATCATCACCTGTGCTTACGGGCAGTTTGTTCCGGATGTGATTCTCGAAGCACCGCGCTTCGGCTGTCTGAACATCCATCCTAGTGCCCTGCCGAAATACCGGGGCGGTGCTCCGATCCAGCGGACGATCTGGAATGGGGATTCCTCGATTGATATCTGCCTGATGGAGATGGTTCATGCGATGGATGCCGGCCGGATCTTTGCCCGCACTTCTGTGCCGGTTGATCCGGATGAGACCTCCGGACACCTGTTCCGGAAACTTGCTCCGTTAGCGGCAGATCTATTGTCAGAGAATCTTCCGAAGTATCTGAATGGCGAACTGGCTGGCGAACCGCAGGACGAAAGGCAGAAGACGATCGCTCGCAACATCAGCCGGGAAGAAGAGCAGATCTTCTTTGAAAAAGAACAGATGCCGGAGCTTTACAACCACTGCCGGGCATTGCTGGAAGAACCAGGTCCTTACGGAATGATTGACCATAAGCGCATCAAGTTCCTGGAAGTGCGCATGGAGCAGACCGAAGAACCGGCTGTCCCGGGAACAATTCTTGATATCCAGAACCATGCGATGCGCATCGCCTGCAGGGGCGGTATCCTGAAGGTAATCCGCCTGCAGATGCAGGGCAAGAATGCCATGGATGCGGACGCATTTATGAATGGCGCCGGCCGGAATCTGATCGGCAGGCAGTTTGAATGAGGTAATCCATGATTGACCAGAACCATATCCGCAATTTCTGCATCATCGCTCATATCGACCATGGCAAGAGCACCCTGGCAGACCGCATCCTCGAGATGACGGATACCGTCAAGGAACGCGATATGAAAGCTCAGATCCTCGATGACATGGATCTGGAACGGGAACGCGGCATCACGATCAAGCTGAATGCCGTGCAGCTTTCCTATCATGCAAAGGATGGACAGGAATATCTGTTCAACCTGATCGATACGCCAGGGCATGTTGACTTTTCCTATGAAGTATCCAGGTCGCTTGCGGCCTGCGAAGGAGCGATCCTCGTCGTCGATGCGACTCAGGGCGTCCAGGCGCAGACGCTTGCCAACACGTATCTTGCCCTGGATAACAATCTCGAGATCCTGCCAGTCATCAACAAGGTGGACATGAACAATGCCCAGCCGGAACGGGTCCGCCATGAGATCGAGAACATCATCGGATTAGACTGCTCAGAAGCTCCTAAGATCAGCGCCCGCACCGGTCTCAATGTCGATCAGGTGCTCGAGCAGATCGTGCACAAGATCCCGGCTCCGTCCGGAGATCCGAAAGCACCGCTGCAGGCGCTTGTCTTCGACAGCATCTATGACAGCTACCGCGGTGTCATTGCGCTTGTCCGCATCCGGCAGGGCGAGATCCATGTCGGCGATCATATCCGCTTCATGGCAACCGGTGCGGAATATGAAGTGCTTGAAGCCGGCATCCGCAACCCGAAAGAAGTCCCGGTCCATACGCTGGTATGCGGGGATGTCGGATGGTTTGCGGCTTCGATCAAGGACATCCATGATGTCCGGGTCGGCGATACCGTCACTTCCGCAGACAATCCTGCAGACAAGCCTCTTCCCGGCTACAAGAAACTGAATCCGATGGTCTACTGCGGCCTGTATCCGAGCGATGCGGCCAAGTTCCAGGACCTTCATGATGCGCTCNACAAGCTTCAGCTCAACGATGCCAGCCTGCAGTATGAACCGGAAACCTCGCAAGCCCTCGGCTTCGGATTCCGCTGCGGCTTCCTGGGCTTGCTGCATATGGATGTCGTCCAGGAACGGCTTGAGCGGGAATACAATCTCGATCTGATCGCGACAGCTCCTTCGGTGATCTATCATGTCTTTCTTTCTGATGGCACGATGCTGGAGATCGACAACCCGGCCAAGATGCCGGATGCGTCCAAAGTCGACCATGTCGAAGAACCGTATGTCAAAGCAGAGATCATGGTGCCTGATACCTTCATCGGCCCGGTCATGGAGCTCTGCCAGAAAAAGCGCGGCATCTACAAAGGCATGGAAGTCATCGATACCGGCAGAAATACGCTGACGTATGAGATGCCGCTTTCTGAGATCATCTTTGACTTCTTTGACAAGCTGAAAAGCTGCACGAAGGGCTATGCAAGCCTTGAGTATGAACCGATTGGCTATCGCACGGATGACCTGGTCCGCATGGATATCCTGCTCAATGGAGAGGTGGTCGATGCGCTTTCGGTCATCATCCATCGCTCGGAAGCGTATGCCAGAGGATCGGCGATCACCGTGAAGCTGAAGGAGCTGATCCCGAAGCAGCAGTTTGAGATTCCGGTTCAGGCTGCGATCGGCGGCAAGGTGATTGCCCGCACGAATATCAAGGCGGTGCGCAAGAACGTGCTTGCCAAGTGCTATGGCGGAGATATCAGCCGGAAGAAGAAGCTGCTCGAGAAGCAGAAAGAAGGCAAGAAGCGCATGAAGGCAGTCGGTTCCGTCGTGATTCCGCAGGAAGCCTTTATGTCGGTTCTGTCCATGGACGATGATTCGCACTGATCATCCGGAAGCACTCTATGTGCATGTCCCGTTCTGCCGCTCAATCTGTGCCTACTGCGATTTCACGCACGAGCCATATTGCATAGAGCGGGCAGATGCCTGGCTGAAAGCCCTGAAACAGGAGCTGTCGGCAAGGGTCCGGTCCGCTTCTCTGAAGACGATCTATCTGGGCGGCGGCACGCCGACTGCGCTTTCTCTCACCCAGCTGGAAGTGCTGCTTTCCATGCTGGATCCGTATGCGGAAGAAGCAGAAGAATACACGATTGAAGTCAACCCGGAAACCCTCGATGAAGCCAAGGCAGAATGCCTGGCACGACATCGCATCAATCGGGCATCGATCGGCTATCAGAGTGATAATCCGAAGCTGCTTGCGCTGATGAACCGCCATCATTCTTATGAAGATACGGCTGCCTGCATGGAATTATTGAGGAGGCATGGGATCGCGAATCTCTCGCTGGACCTCATGTATTCGCTGCCTGGTCAGACCATGGCCCAGCTGCAGCAGGCGGTATATCATGCCATGGATCTGAAGCCTGCGCATCTCTCGCTGTATTCGCTGACGATCGAACAAGGAACTGCATTTGCCGCCAGGAAGCTGAATCATCTCGATGATGATGCGGAGGCAGACATGTATGAATGGATCTGCAGGACGCTTCCGGAACATGGCTATCAGCAGTATGAGATCTCCAATTTCGCACTTCGCGGCTATGAATCGCGCCATAATCTGATGTACTGGAATTACCGGGACTTCTATGGCATTTCAGCAGGAGCGTCCGGCAAGGAAGGGCTGCTGCGCTATGATCATGGCACGCTGAAGGAATACCTGGAAGATCCCCTGGCGGTGAAGAAGATTCTGCTTTCCGAAGCAGATGCCCGCTTTGAAATGGTCATGATGTCGCTGCGCTTAGTGAGAGGTCTTGACCGGAAGCTGTTTCAGGAGACCTTCGGCATCGATGTCAATGAAGTCTACGGCAGCGTCATCAGCCGCCTTCTTCAGAAGGGCTGGCTGAAAGAAGAGGAACGGTATCTGGCATGCACGAAGAAGAGCTATGAGATTCTGAATACGGTTCTGGAGGAATTCCTGCCTGAGGAATGAAATAATCTTGCAGGAAGCAGTCAGTTCTGATAAATTAGTTAGTGCTTTCAGCCTGGGATGCACGTACCTCTGAACGTCAGCTCGGACTAGAAGGACTTAGAAGAAAGAAGAGGAAAAATACATGTTAGAGAAAGAAAAGAAAGCTGAAATCATCCGCGAATACGGCCGCAAGGAAGGCGATACCGGTTCTGTCGAAGTACAGGTCGCAATGCTGACAGAGCAGATCAACCGTCTGACGGTCCACATGCAGAATAACCACAAGGATTATTCTTCCAACCGCGGACTTGCTACAATGGTAGGACGCCGCAAGAACCTGCTGGAATACCTGAAGCGCACGGATGTCAACCGCTACCGTGATCTGGTTTCCAAGCTCGGTCTCCGCAAGTAATCGTACCTCATGAGATTTCATGGAAAAGCAGACAGAAATGTCTGTTTTTCTTTATAATGATTTACACATCAGGAGGCCTCCATGAGTTTTATCCGGTTTGAAGATGTCACGAAGATCTATCAGCAGGGCGAAGTCGAAATCCATGCCCTGGACGGCATTTCGTTTTCCATCGTCAAGGGCTCGATCACGATCATTGCCGGTGCTTCCGGAGCCGGAAAGTCCACGGTTCTGAATATTCTAGGCGGCATGGATACGGCAACCTCCGGCATCGTCGAAGCAGACGGTGTCCGCGTTGATCAGATGAATGAGCGACAGCTGACCGACTACCGCCGCTATGATATCGGCTTCGTATTCCAGTTCTATAATCTCGTGCAGAATCTGACCGCTCTGGAGAATGTGGAGCTTGCTTCGGAAATCTGCCGCAACCCGCTCGACCCGGCCAGGACGCTGGAGCAGGTCGGCCTGAAAGACCGCATGAACAATTTTCCGAGCCAGCTTTCCGGCGGCGAACAGCAGCGGGTTGCCATCGCAAGAGCCCTTGCCAAGAATCCGAAGCTGCTCTTATGCGATGAGCCGACCGGTGCTCTCGATTATGTGACCGGCAAGCAGATTCTGAAGCTATTGCAGAATACTGCCAGAATGACTGGCATGACGGTGGTGATCATCACGCATAATCTTGCGATCTGCCCGATGGGCGATCGGGTGATTTCACTGCGCTCCGGCAGGGTGGTTTCGGATGAGGTAAATCCGCATCCGGAAGACATTTCGGAGATTGAATGGTAAGGATGAACAAGACCAGGAAGAAAAATCTGAAGCGCATGATCCATACGACGCGAAGCCGTTTTTTTTCGCTGACCGCGATTGTGGCAATCGGCGTTGCGTTTTTCCTGGGCCTTGTTTCTTCGGGGACGGTGATGTCGTATTCGGTGCAGGTCTATGATGATGAACTGAATCTGAAGGACATCACGGTCTATTCCAATTACGGCTTTGATGAAGATGATATTGACGCAGTGAAAGTGCTCGATGAAGTCGCGGATGCCGAGGGAACGAAGTTTGCGGATGTTTATGCAGCTTCCGGGTCTTCGATCCGGGTCACCCGCGTCCATGCCTATAACCCTGATGATACGATCAATCAGTTTCAGCTGAGAGAGGGAAGACTTCCGGAAAATGAACATGAAGCTCTGGCCGAAGCAGGAACTGATGGGACGTCTGGTTTTGCGATCGGCAGTACCGTAACGCTGTCCAGACCATCTGATGATCTTTCCGATTATCTGAATATCGATGAGGTCACGATCGTCGGTACGATCGATACGCCGCTGTATCTCAATGAGACCAAGGAGAGCAGCACCCTCAGCAACCAGGCGATCAGCACGTATCTGTATGTGCTGGAATCCTGTTTTTCCATGGACTATGACACGGAGCTCAATGTCGTGACCGTGCATGGGAAAAACTATGATGAATTCTCAGATGCGTATTACGCCTATACGGAAAGCGTTCAGAAAGAGATCGAAGACCTCGGCGTTACCCAGGCGGAACACCGCCGGGATGCAGTCGTCGCTGAAGCAGAAAAGAAACTGGATGATGCGAAGCAGGAATACGAAGACGGAAAGAACGATTACGATACTTCGATTGCGGAGGCCGAGCAGCAGCTGGAAGATTCCAGAAAGCAGATCCAGGACGCAGAACGGCAGATCGCAGATGGCAAAACGCAGATTTCCGACGGAGAAGCGAAACTGAAGCAGTCCCAGGAAGAACTGCTGAGCCAGAAGTATACGAACGAGAATAAGATCCTTGATGCCCGGGCTGAGATTTCTGCCGGCCAGACAAAACTTGATCAGGGCAAGCAGGAATTCGCAGAACAGAAGAGTCAGGCCGAAGCAGGCATCCAGCAGATCGATACAGGTATTGAACAGCTCAATACCCTGCAGGAACAGCTGACGCATCTCAATGAATCCATCCAGCTTGCGATGCTGTATCAGTCTCTTACAGAAGAACAGAGCCAGCCGATTTCTGCCGCGGCAGAGTCGCTTGGCCTTTCAGAGACAAATACAGTGCAGGATCTGATCAATGCATGCAAGACTGCTTCCTCAGGACTTTCAGCTCTCCTGGAACCTCTGGCAGACCTGCCGGATGAGACTCCAGTGAGCACAATCATTGCCCAGGTGCAGGCAGCAGGGGATGAAGAAAGCGCTGCTGTCTTGTCCCCTTATGAAGATCAGACGCTGGGGGATCTTCGCACGAGAAAGAACAATCTCGATCAGCTTGCCGCGCAGCTGGAAGCGATCCCGGATCAGCTGCCGATCTCAATTCTTCTTGCAGGCCAGCCGGATCTGAAGACGCTGACGGATCAGATGGGACTCACGGAGACCTCGACGGCTGCCGAACTGAAAGCTGCGATTCCGGTTCAGATCCAGGCGCTTCAGGATCAGAAGACTTCGATTCAGAATCAGCTGGCAGACGGCCAGAAGCAGATTGATGATGCCCAGGCTCAGCTGGATCGTGCGTATGCGGAGACGGTCAATGCGGCGACGGAGCTGTATGCGGCAATAGATGAAGGCCAGCAGAAGATTGATGATGGCTGGGCGGAGCTTGAAGCAAACAGGCAGAAGATTGCGGATGCCGAAGCAGAACTTGCTGAAGGCAAGCAGAAACTGCAGGATGGTGAAGCTGAACTGGAAACACAGAAAGCAGATGGCGCTCAGAAGCTGGAAGATGCCAGAGCAGAGATCGATGCCGGAGAACAGAAAATCCAGGATCTGGAAGCGGGCAGCTGGACCGTGCTGACGCGCTCGGGTCATTATGCTTCGGAAAGCTATAGGCAGTCGGTGAATCAGATGAAGGCCATTGCTGGGATCTTTCCGGTCTTCTTCTTAGCGGTGGCAGCTCTGGTTTGCATGACGACGATGACCCGGCTCATCGAAGAGCAGCGCGGCCAGATCGGCATCATGCGGGCACTGGGCTATACTCCGAAAGAATGTGCATCGAGCTATCTGATCTATGCAGGCATGGCGGCGCTGATCGGTGAAGCGGCCGGGACGGTTCTCGGTCTCGCTATTTTCCCGCCGATCATCTATTACCTTTGGAAAATAGAATATGTGCTCCCGCCGATGAAGCTGAAGATTTCGTGGAGCGTGATGGCAATTGCGGATCTTCTGTTCCTTGCGGTCATGGAGCTGACGTCATGGAAGGTACTGCGAGCGGATATGAAGGAAGTGCCTGCTCAGCTCATGCGGCCGAAGGCACCGAGACTCGGAAAGAATACGTTCCTTGAGAAGATTCCTGCAGTATGGAATTCGCTGAGCTTCACGTGGAAGGTGACCATTCGAAATCTGTTCCGCTACAAGAAGCGGTTCTTCATGACCGTGATCGGCGTAGCCGGATGCTGTGCATTGCTGATCACAGGCTTCGGAGTCCAGGACAGCATCGATAACATGGTCAGCATCCAGTATGAGGAGATCTATCAGATTGATGCAGTCATCACGCTGAAAGATGATCTGTCTGCTTCTGAGCTTTCAAAGGCAGCTGATCAGATCGCGGACCGGGAGGATGTGTCAGGTACTGTGCGTGGCGCGTTCTACAATGCCAAGGCAGATACGGAGGACCGTTCGGTCGAAGAGACGGTGAATGCGATGATTTTCCGGAATGAGGAAGATCTGAGCCAGGCATATGATCTGCGCACCCGGGTCGGCCATGACCCGATTTCACTGAGTGATGACGGCGTTATCATCAGCGAGAAGATGAGCGAGAACATGCATCTTGCGATCGGCGATACGTTCCTGCTGGAAGGAAAGGCAGGCCTGGTGAAGGAAGTGAAAGTAGCCGGGATTGCCGAGATGTATATGTCTCATTTCGTCTGGATGAGCGAAGCCTGTTATCAGAGCGTATTCGGAACGGTTCCTGCACAGAACAGCGTATTCCTGAAGCTGAAAGATGGAACGGATCCGGCATCCTGCGAACAGGCCATTTCCGCATATTCAGAAGTCTCAAGCCTTGACTTCTGCTACAGCACTCTGAATACATGGAAGAATACCGTGCATTCGCTGAATCTGGTGGTGTATGTCCTGATCATCAGCTCGATGGCGCTTGCGTTTGTCGTGCTCGGCAATCTGACCAACGTGAATATCAGCGAGCGCACGCGCGAAATTGCCACGCTGAAAGTGCTGGGCTTCAGGAAAAGAGAAGTGGAGAGCTATATCTACAAGGAGAATATGGTGCTGACGGTGATCGGAGCATTGTGCGGCATTCCGCTTGGCGTTCTGCTTCATCATACGATCATGCGGGAAGTGGAGATGGATGCGATGATGTTCGGCAGGACAGTGGACCCTGACAGCATCCTATGGTCAGTGCTTCTGACGATCGGCTTCGGCATTCTCGTGAACCGCTTCATGCGGAAACGTCTCCATGACATCAGCATGGTCGAATCCCTCAAGAGCGTCGAGTGAGCAGATGACTGTACAGAAAATCTGAACCCGGCTATATTGAACACAGGAGGACATCATCATGAAATCATTGAAATTCGTTCGCTGCGAGAAATGCGGCAAGATTGCTGTTCTGCTTCAGGACAGCCCGTGCCCGACCATGTGCTGCGGCCAGGAAATGAAGGTGCTGGAGCCGAATACCGTCGATGCTGCTCAGGAGAAACATGTACCGGTCGTGACCAGAGAAGGCAATGTCATCACCGTCACGGTCGGGTCCGTGGAACACCCGATGCTGCCGGAGCATTATATCCAGTGGATCGTGCTCGAGACGGAAAACGGCTTCCGCGTTGCGGAGCTTAAACCGGGCGACAAGCCGGAAGTGAAGTTCTTCGAGAACGAGAAAGTGATTGCAGTCTATGAATACTGCAACCTGCACGGACTCTGGAAAACCTCCGTCTGAATCCAGCAAGCTTCCTTCGGGAAGCTTTTTTCGTGTGCCGGGCATGGCACGTATCTTGGCGATGAAAGTCCACTGTGGGTGCGAAGTCTGCCAACGCCAGCCACCAGCCGGACGCCAAGGGTGTCCATCGTGAGGTGGAATCTGAAAGAAAGTGCAGGCAAACCTCTGGCCTGAGGCATACGAATCGCATGAAGCAGTCTGAAGCAGGGCAAGTGTGCTGAACAGCACAAACCCAATAGCTTGGCAGGAAGAAACTGAGGAATGCAAATACCGCAGATGTATGGAGGGAAGGATGCGGATCTGCCCCGGGAGGTCTCATGAGCGCACACGTGAGTCGGAGAATGCCGCGCAGCGGAAGCGTAGTAACAGCGAATCATGAGAAGTCAGCAGAAGCCATAGTGCAGATCGTCGCATAAGTTTCCGTTGATTCTTCATGTTCCAATCAAAATCTCTTCGGATATCACCGCATAAAGGAAAATACGAATAATAAAAGCCAGAACCAGCACCGCTGAAGGGGACCGTTTTATGCAGAGATTGGCCGTTCCGGTTGCTGTTCTGCTGTGGTACAATGAACCCGTTATAAATAGATGAAAAGGAAATATTGGTAACTGAAAAGATGGAGAAGTACAAGAAGAGTTGGGATTTTCATGGCCGCACCATCACTGTTGAAAATGGTGAGATGGCAAAGCAGGCCGGCGGATCGGTTCTGGTCCGCTACAACGATACGGTGGTTCTTTCCGCCGCAACAGCCAGCACGGAAGTCAAAGCAGAAGATTTCTTCCCGCTGACGGTGCTCTATAATGAGAAATTCTATGCCGAAGGACAGATCCCGCAGAGCTTTCTGCGTCGGGAAGGCCGTCCGACGGAACATGCAACGCTGACCGCACGTCTGATCGACCGCCCGATCCGTCCGCTGTTTGCGGAAGGATTCCGCAACGAGGTTCAGGTCGTCAATACGGTGCTTTCCGTTGAGCCTGACTGCAGCCCGGAAATGACCGCAATGTTCGGCTCTTCGCTGGCTCTCTGTGTTTCTGATATTCCGTTCAACGGACCGATTGCCGGGGTCATCGTCGGCAAGGTAGATGGCGAATATGTCATCAACCCGACGGTTGAGCAGGCGGAACGCGCAACCCTGAGCCTGACGGTTGCCGGCACGAAGGAAGCCATCAACATGGTTGAGGCGGGGGCGAAGGAAGTCTCTGAAGACGAGATGCTCGAAGCCCTGCAGATCGGCCATGATGCGATCCGCGAGCTGTGCGAGATTGAAGAAGAAGTCATCGCTGCCTGCGCAAAGCCGAAGATGGAAGTCGTGCTCTACACGATCAATCCGGACATCCGTGCTTATATTGATGAGCATGGCAAAGAGCGCATCGAGAAAGCAGTTTCCATCAAAGGAAAGCTGGAACGCTATCACACCATAGATGAAATCACCGATGAGATGGTAAAAGAAGTATCCGAGAATCTGAACTGGGAAAATGATGCTGCCAAGGCGAAAGCAGAAAAGCAGGCTCATGAATACTGCGCCGAGATTGAAGCAGGCGAAGTCCGCAGACTCATCTCGGAAGAGAAGATCCGTCCGGATGGACGCAAGCTTGATGAGCTGCGCCCGCTGAACTCTCAGGTCGATCTGCTTCCACGTGTGCATGGTTCTGCTATGTTCACCCGCGGCGAGACGCAGGTGCTCTCAGTGACGACGCTCGGTCCGCTGGATGATGCGCAGATCGTCGATGATCTGACGCCAGTGAAGTCCAAACGGTTCATGCATCAGTACAACTTCCCGCCGTTCTCGGTCGGCGAAGTCGGCCGCATGGGTTCTCCGGGCAGACGTGAAGTCGGTCATGGCGCCCTTGGTGAACGTGCTCTGAGCCAGGTGCTTCCGTCCGTGGAGGAATTCCCGTACACGATCCGCACGGTTGCAGAAGTTCTCGAATCCAATGGTTCTTCTTCCCAGGCTTCGATCTGTGCCGGCACGATGTCGCTGATGGCAGCCGGTGTTCCGATCAAGGCGATGGTAGCGGGTGTTGCCATGGGCCTGATCACGGTCGGAAATACGTATTCCATCCTGACGGATATTCAAGGTATGGAAGATCATTACGGCGATATGGACTTCAAGGTTGCCGGCACCCGCAAGGGCATCACGGCTCTGCAGATGGACATCAAGGTTTCCGGCATCTCCCAGGAGATTCTGAAGGAAGCACTTGCCCAGGCTCATAAAGGACGCATGGAAATCCTCGACAACATGGAAGCGACGATTTCCGCACCGCGCGATCATGTTTCGAAGTATGCACCGAAGTTCGCAATCATGCATATTCCGACGGACAAGATCCGCGATGTGATCGGCACCGGCGGAAAGACGATCAACCAGATCATTGAAGACTGCAACCAGGTCAAGATCAATGTCGAAGAAGATGGCACGATCGCCATCTACCATATGGATCAGGAAATGATCGATAAGGCAAAGGGCATCATCGAAGACATCACCCGTGAAGCAAAGGTCGGCGATGTCTATGATGCGACGGTATCCGAAGTACGCGACAGCTTCGCATTCGTGAATCTGTTCGGTCAGACCGATGCGCTGCTGCATGTCTCTGAGATTGCCTGGGAGCGCACCGAGGATATCCATAAGGCACTGCATACCGGCGACAAGATCAGAGTCCAGGTCATCTCGGTCGATGATGCCGGAAAGGTCAAGGTCAGCGCGAAAGCCTGCCAGCCCAAGCCGGAGGGATATGTCGAGCCGAAGAAGCCGCTGCGGCCGCAGAAGTTCAGCCGCACTGAGCACCGCGGCAATGACCGCCATGAAGGCGAAGGCGTGGAACGCAGAGTCTTCCGCAAGAAAGAAGACTGAAGAAAAGCGGTAACAGAGAGGACCGGATAGCATCCGGCCTTCTTTTTTCCGGAAACGAAAGAGGTATGCACGATGCGAATGAGAAAGAAGAAATGGGCGGATCCTTATCTGGAAGCCCATCCGGAATATGCGGTGGCAGATCCTTCTGCCTGCCGGGGAACCTGGAAGCAGATGCTCTCCTGCACGAAGCTCCATGTCGAGATCGGCATGGGAAAGGGCGACTATCTGAATGCCATGGCATCCATGTATCCCGAAGAAGGCTGGGTAGGCATTGAAAAAGACCACAGCTGTGCCGGAGTCGCCTGCCGCAAAGCTCTGGAAATGGAATCGCCTGATCTGCATAACAAGCGGATGATTGTCGGCGATGCGGAACATCTGGCTGAATGGTTTGCGGACGGGGAGATCGATGTGATTCATCTGAACTTCAGCGATCCCTGGCCGAAGACCTATACCCATAAGCGCCGGCTTTCAAGTCAGAAGTTCCTGAACGTCTACCGGCAGTTACTTTCGGAAGAGGGCATCATCCGGATGAAGACTGACAACAAGGGTCTCTTTGAGGATTCAGTGCTGTACTTTCTGCAGAATGGCTTTACGCTGACGGAACTGTCCGTCGACTTCCGCCGCAACCCGCATCCCGAAGATGCGGTCACGGAATATGAAAGCCGCTTCATGAGCCTCAATCAACCCATCTACCAGCTGGCTGCGATCCCGATTTTGCCGGATGGAAATCATGTATAATAAACACGTGAACGCTAGAAAGATTCTCGTGCCTGTTCTGACGGCATTTCTTCTGGCAGGGTGTTCGACCTATCAGGGCGACCTGCAGAGTGAACTGAATCACAGGCTTGCTTCTGCGGAAGAAAAGCCGATTCTCGGTGCGGAGTACAACCACCGCTTTTATTCGTACTATCTCGAGCCGGATGTCGGCCGCATGGGCACCAGCCTCACCAGCAATACATTCTGCTTTGAAGGCACGAAGTTCGTCATGAATCTCAATGTGCCTTCCGTGATCAATGCGGCTTATTATACGTCGGAGTCAGATCCTTCCGGAGCAATCACTGGCGGAACTGAACTCGCCAAGAGCGAAGGAACTTATCTGGACCGGGATGGCAATGAACATAGCTTCTCCGTCGGTATCTATCTCCTGAAGTCGGAGGTGTTCACGTATCTCGTCAGCGATACTGCCGAATTCTTCGCAGTCTCCGCAAGCGAGCTTGCGGCTGCGCAGATTGCCGGCAAGATGCTGACGCTGGCCAGAGGACTCGAAGTGAATAACAGCGTGGTGCTGAGCACGTTTTCCATGCGGCAGACCATTTCCTATTCCCGCAAGAAGCTCGAGCTGTTCCAGAATATCGCACCGGAAAGCGGAACGATCACCGAACTGTTTGAAGACAGCGGCTATGACAGCAGCGTCGACTATGCCGGCGACAACTTCGATGCGGAAGAAGACGAGAATATCCAGCAGGGCGATGCGGATGATCAGGTCAATGGCGAAGAAGTGACCGGGGCAAATGAGGAGCAGGATGCGGAAGCGTCACCTTCTGCCTCAGCGGAAAGTGCATCTTAACAACCTAGCTGAAATCACTTAAAATACTAATGATATTGCGTTTATCAGAACAAAAGGAGAAACAAGTATGCTCAAGAAACTGCAGAACCTGTTATTTGAAGAAGAAGACGATGACCTCGAAGAAGACGAGGAAGAAGAAGCTGTAGAAGAAGCTCCTGTCCGCCGCAAGCATCGCAAAGCTGCTCCGGAACCAGAAGAGGAAGAAACGATCAGCGAACCGGCAAGACCGCAGGTCAAGCCGCTGCAGACCGCTACAACGATGAACCGCATCGATGTGACGCAGCCGCTGCCGAAGCAGAGCGAACCGGAAAAGAACCAGGAAGTATTCCGCCGTCCGGCGGCTGTTCAGCATGCCTCTCCGCGTCCGCTGGAAGCAGACCCTGAGATTCTGCATGAAACCGCAAAGCCGAAGACTACGCTCGGCATCACGGTAGATGATGAACCGAAGAAGCCGGAACCGGCTCCGGTCCGCCCAAGCCGTCCGCAGCCGGCGGTGAAGCCTTCCAAGCCCGCAAAGCCTGCCAAGGCTGCTCCGGTCTATGAATTCCAGCCGGTCATCTCCCCGATGTTCGGCGTGGATGAGAAAGACATGGATGCCATGCAGACAACGGCCAAGGAATTCCGCACTGGTCTGGATGATGACAACAACGTGTCGAAGATCATCAGCCCGATCTACGGCATCTCGAAGGAAGCTGAACCGACGACGATCCAGAAGACTGTCGAGAAGTCCAATGAGATGGAGAATCTCACTTATACGAAGGAAGCCAGAAAAGCAGAAGATTCCATTCCGGAATTCTCTCTGGATGATATCCTGAATGGCCATGATGAAGAGTTTGCGCGTCAGAGTGCAGCCGCTGCTGCCGATGACAGCTATGAAGATGTCGATGAGACCGTCGTCATGGATACGAAGAACATCACGCCGTTCGGCAAGGTGAATGCACCGAAGAAGGATGCAGGAACCAGATGAACTACTGGTTCATCGGCATCAAGGGCACCGGCATGGCTGCTCTTGCATGCATGCTGAAGGACCTCGGCAATGAGGTAGCCGGAAGCGATCTTCCGAAGCATTTCTTCACCGAAGATCCGCTCGATGCCCGCGGTATTCAGATTTCTGATTTCAGCCCAGCCAACATCAGGGATGGCATGCATGTCATCATCGGCAATGCGTTCCTTGATGATTTTCCGGAAGTCGCTGCCGCCAGGTCCAATCCGACCTGCACGTGCATGCGCTACCATGAATTCGTCGGCGAGTTCACGAAGCAGTATCATACGATCGCGGCGGCCGGCAGCCATGGCAAGACGACCACGACCGGCATGCTGTCATGCATGCTGCAGGAAAAAGGAAGCACCGGCTGGCTGATCGGCGATGGTGATGGCCATGTCAGCGCGGATACCGAATACTTTGCTCTGGAAGCAGATGAATTCCGCCGCCATTTCCTGGCGTATCATCCGGATTATGCGATCATCACGAATGTCGATATCGATCATGTCGACTACTTCAGGGATGAAGCGGATTACCGCAGTGCCTATGAGCAGTTCTCGATGCAGGTGGGCAAGGGCATCATTCTCTGGGGAGAAGATGCTCAGGCAAGAATGCTGAAGCTGAATCCTGAGGTTCCGCATTACTGGTATGGGGAAGCGGATCAGGATGACGTGCAGGCAGTGAATATCCGGGAAAGCAGTGAAGACATGGAATATGATGTGCTGTTCCATGGCACGAAGTTCGGCCACTTCCATTTCCCGTTTGTCGGGCATCATCTGCTGCTGAACAGTCTTGCCTGCATCACCGTCGGCATGCTGGAAGGCATGAGCCCGGAGGTGATCGAGAAGGGTCTTTCGAACTTCCATGGCGTCAAGCGGCGGTTTGTCGTTGAGAAACACGGCGGCAATATCTATATCGATGACTATGCACATCATCCGACGGAAGTGCGGGTGACGGTCGAAACTGCCAGAAAGCGGTTCCCGGATAGAAAGCTGGTTGCGATCTTCAAGCCGCATCGGGCCAGCCGGGTGCTGTACTTCGCAGATGACTTTGCCTCAGCGCTTGAGAAAGCAGATAAGGTCTATCTCTGCGATTTCACCAGCATCGATGATAAGCAGGATGGCACGGATATCGATATTACGTATCTGCAGAAGCGGATTCCTGGTTCCGTCGTTCTTCCGGAAGATGAGAACGGGGCAAAGCTTCTGGCCAAAGAGAAACCGGCAGTATTCCTGTTTATGTCAAGCAAGGATATCTACTGGCTGGCGGATCTTGTGAAAAAGCAGGATGAGTGATGGAATGGGAGTGTGGGAGCGCTCCCATTTTTCTTGAAAAGTCTTTCAGAGAAGCCTATAATCAGACATGACAACAAGAGGAGAATAATTATGCTGGATGCACTGCTGGTAGACCTGAAAACCGTATGTGAGCAGCTGCTGCCGATTCTCGGAGCAGCTGCACTGATTTATCTCTGTATTTTGCTGAAGCATGCCTGGAAACTGATTGATACTGCAAACGATACCGTCAAGGGTCTTGATCCGACGGTCAAGCTTGCCAATGAGAGTCTTGAGAAAGTCCAGGCACCGTTAGATACGGTTGTCCGTCTGAGCCATTCTGTTGATGATGTTCAGGCAAAGACAGCAGCGGCATTTGCTAATGCGGGCGAATGGGCAACTCAGAATGTCGATAAGCTGAAGGATTTTGTCAGCTCGAAGACTTCTGCTTATGAAGCACCATCTGAACCTGCTTCTGAAGAGCAGCAGCCAGCGAAAGAGGAGGAAACAGCGCATGAGTGAAGAAGAAAAGAAGACGGAAGAAACTGCTTCTGCAGAAGAAACAGGAACGAAGGGAGAACGTCAGTCCATTGAATCCATCGAGCAGACCGTGGAAGATCTGAAGAAGAAGATCCAGGAACTGAGCGAGGAAAACGAGAAGAAAGCAGATCAGGAATCTGATGCCAAGCTGAATATTCCTGATTTCAAGCTGAACAAGGAGCAGAAGGAAAAGATCGAGGAAGTGAAAGAAGATACTGTGAAAAGCGTAAATCAGACGATTGATGAGATGAAGAAGCGGGCCAGCGATCTGACTTCTTCAGAAGATCTGCGCAAGACCCTCGATTACCTGAAGCAGAATGCATTCAAGGCAGTGGAAACCGCCAAGGGCAAGATCGAAGATATCAAAGAGAATCCGGATGTGAAGAAGACGCTGGATGATGCCGGCAGCAGGACGAAGGAATTCAACGAAACGCTGAAGCAGAAGACGGATCAGCTATTCCCGGAAGAGAATCGGGCTGAAGTCCGGAAGAACCTTCAGGAAGCCGGACAGAAGATGGCAGAAGGAGCAAAGACAGCCGGAAAGAAAGTGAATGAATTCATGGCAAAGCCGGAAGTCCAGGATGCGCTGCAGGAAGCAGGCAGGAAGTCAAAGGAGCTTGCAGACAAGGCCGGGGAAATGCTGAAAGATCTGTTCGGAAAGACCGGCGAGTAAAGGAGGCTTTCAATGAAGCGTGTAACAATCTATGACGTAGCAAAAGAAGCTGGCGTTTCCCTGGCTACGGTTTCCCGTGTGATCAACGGATCTAATGTAGTCAAGGAGCCTACGAAAGAACGCGTGCAGGCTGCAATTGAGAAGCTTGGCTACAAACCGAATGCGATCGCGCAGGGATTAGCCCTTCAGAAAACGACCACGATCGGCCTGGTGGTTCCAGAAGCGAGTTTCACTTATACCGGACAGATCATCAATGGTCTGATTGACGTGGCAAAGATCTACAACTACAACATCATGCTGCATACGATCACAGCCGGCATCACGGATATCAATGATGTCATCGAAGACATCATCAAATCCCGGGTTGATGGGGTTGTCATCTACAATGACAAGCTGAATACGGCTGAGATGCAGGAGCTCAACAACTACAACATTCCGATCGTCATCATCGGCAACCGGGTCAAGAGCGAGAACGTCAGCTGTGTCTATGTCGATATCGAGAAGGCAATCTTCGAGCTGACAATGAAATATCTGGAAGAAGGCAAGAAAGATATCGCGATTCTCGAAGACCGCAAGAATCCGTGCGCAACCAAGCAGATGATCCGCGGAGCGGAAGAAGCATTCCGCAGAAAGGATCTTCACTTCGGAGGCTTCCTGCGCATTCCGCCGGAAACTCGTACGAGCTATGCCTTCCTGAGCACGCATCTGAAGGATCACAAGTATGATGTGATGATCGGCAACCGGGACAGCCAGGCAATGGCAATTCTGAATGCGGCAAGAGAAAATGGCATTGAAGTGCCGAAAGATATGGAAGTCGTCTGCGTCATCGATACGAAGTACAATTCCATGATGCGGCCGACGATCTCGAGCTTCTCGATTCCTTCGTATGATCTCGGCGCCGTTTCGATGCGGGTTATGACGAAGATGCTGCAGAACCAGGCAGATATCGACCGCGAGATTGAACTGAGCTATCTGTTCACGCCGCGGCAGACAACGAAGAATTGACAGACANACGCAGTTGAATTATGATTGCGTGGCAATGAACGGAACAAGTAGCTGCAGAGGAAGGTCATAGAGAATTCCCGGCTGGTGGAAGGGAATCCGGAGCTTGCAGCGAATACATCCGGGAGCTTCCGGTCTCAAAAGGCCGGACGTGATGTTCCTGCGTTAAAGGATTCAAGGTGCATGGCTCTGGCCATGAACTAAGGTGGTACCGCGCTGAATCAGGCGTCCTTAGATTGATAAGGGCGCCTTTATTTATGGCTGCCCGGAAGGAGAAAAGAAATGGAATTCATCGAAGAACTGAAATGGAGAGGACTCGTCAAGGACGTGACCGACTATGAAGGACTGAAGGAGAAGCTGAAGACTCCGACCGTTATCTACTGCGGCTTTGACCCGACTGCAGACAGCCTGCATGTCGGCCATCTGCAGCAGATCATCCTGCTGCGCCGGTATCAGAACCAGGGACATACGCCGATCGCATTATGCGGCGGCTTCACCGGTATGATAGGTGATCCGCGTCCGACCACGGAGCGCAAACTGCTCACTCATGAAGAAGTGCTGCACAATGCCGAATGCATCAGGACTCAGCTTGCCAAGTTCCTTTCTTTTGACGGCGATAACGCTGCGATCATGGAGAATAACAACAACTGGCTCGGCAGCATGAATCTGCTGGACTTCTTACGTGATTACGGCAAGCTGTTCAATGTTTCCTACATGATCAGCAAGGACATCATCAAAAAGCGTCTGGATTCCGGCATTTCCTACACGGAATTCTCTTACACGATCCTGCAGTCCATCGACTGGCTGTCCCTGTATCGGAAATACCATTGTGAGATCCAGATCGGTGGTTCTGATCAGTGGGGCAATCTGACCAGCGGCATGGAGCTGATCCGCAAGGTCGAGAATGCGACGGTCTACGGCATCACATCGCCGCTGATCACGAAGTCGGATGGCTCGAAGTTCGGCAAATCCGAAGGAAAGAACATCTGGCTTGATCCGGCCAAGACCAACTCCTATGAGTTCTACCAGTTCTGGCTGAACACGCCGGATTCCGATATCATCGACTACCTGAAGCGTCTGTCCCTCCGTACGCCGGAAGAGATCATGGCCCTGGAAGCGTCCATGAAGGAAGCACCGGAAAAGCGCGAAGCCCAGAAAGCCCTGGCCGAAGAACTGACGAAGATTGTCCATGGCGAAGAAGGACTGAAGACGGCTCAGAAGATCACGGAAACGCTGTTCCATGGTTCCATTCTCGATCTGACTCCGGCCGAGCTGAAGGCTGGCCTTGCGGATGCAGAGAAGGCGGAAGTCGAAGAGAACATGCCGCTGGTCGATGCTCTGATCAGTGCCGGCATCTCGAAGTCGAAGCGCGATGCGAGAACGCTGATCCAGCAGGGATCCATCCAGCTCAATGGCGTGAAAATCACTGATACTGCTGCTGTCCTTCATGCGGAAGAAGCCTTCGATCATGAATTCAGCATTCTGAAGAAGGGCAAGAAGAATTACTTCGTTCTGAATTTCAGAAAGTAAGCTGCCAGGCCGGAATTTCCGGCCTTTCTTTTCGCCTTGCGCCGGGTTTCTGAATAGAAGCTCGCATGATATAATGCTTACCGAGGTAATCGGATGCAGAAATTTGAAACTCTGATCCTGTGCGGAATTCTGCTGCTCGGAGGGTGTTCTTCTCCGGATACGAGCGAATCTGCTGCACAGGCGGCATATGAAGGGTATTACACCAGCATTGAAACAAATAGCAGCTTCGCACAGTCCTCTCTCTATTATTCCGTCAGTGCGGAAATGACGGAGATGAGCGATTCGACATACCGCTATTACATTGTCATCGATAATCCGCAGATTGCGATGTATGACATCGTCGTGATGGCAGTGGAGAATGATATCCCGCTGGCATCTGCAGATAAGATGATGCCGAACATCGGTATTTTCGACAGCACGGAATACTGCATGATTCCATTTCAGTCCAACCCGGATGACGGCTATGTGAAAGGCCTTGTCATCAGCGGCGAGTGCACGAGCAATCCGGTCAGCCTGAAGATCCTCGTGGAATGGGATGACCGCAATGGCGAGAATACGCAGCGGGAATTCCTGCAGATGGAACTGACTCCCGATGGCATCACCAGCTCACCTGATCCTTCAGCATCCCCGGAGGCGGAGAACTGATCCATGACATCTGACGAAAAAAAGAAAGTAAAGTCTTCCTTCATAGCCGGCTCTCTGACAAGTTCTGCCGGCGTTTTCCTTTCCAAGCTGGTTGGTCTTCTGTATGTTTCTCCGCTGCACTCTCTGGCAACGCTGAACAACATGGACTACTATTCTGCAGCCTACAACTACTATTCCGTACTGCTGCAGATCTGTTCGGCTGGTCTTCCATATGCCGTCGCAGCGATCATCGCCAAGTATGCAAGCAAGGATGACTGGAAGACTGTCATGTTAGTCCGCCGGCTCAGCATCGGCATTCTGAGTGCCTTCGGCTTTGCGATGGCAGTCATCTTCGCAGCTGTATCCGGACCGCTTTCCTCAAGCGTGCTCGGACCGGAAGCCACTGCTGCGGATCTTCAGAAGCAGAAGATCACGTTCATCATTCTTTCTCTGGCATTGTTCCTCGTTCCGATTCTGTACAGCTACCGCAGCTTCTATCAGGGACTCAAAGACCTCAAGAGCTATGCCGATTCCCAGGTCATCGAGCAGTTTGTCAGAGTCGGTTTCTTGCTTGGGATGGGCTGGGTATGTATCTACATCTTCGGACTGGATCGGGTCTGGGCCGTCTATATGGCAGCCCTTGGCACCAGCATCGGTGCACTTGGAGCGCTGTTCTATTATCTTCGCTATGACCGCAGGCACATCGGACCGATCCGCCGGGCCGCAAGAAACCAGACCACCCGTCCGGTGGATCATAAAGTGCTGATGAAGGAGCTGTTTGCGTTTGGCGTCCCGTATCTGATCACGGCAATCTTCGGCAACTCCCAGGTGCTCGTCAATACGCAGTTCTTCGTCTCGACGATGACCAGCATGGGCATGGACTATCAGCTGGCCAGAAACCTGTATACGATCATCCAGCTCAACTGCGATAAGCTGACCAGCATCCCGCAGGTGCTTGGCATCGGCTTCTCTTCCGGCATTGTTCCGTATATGACGATCTCGCTCGAGCAGCGCAATTTCAAGGAACTGAGAAAGAATATCCGGGCCTGCCTGGATACGGTGCTGTACATCGGCATTCCGGTCTGCTGGGCACTCTTCACGCTGGCCAGACCGATCTATTTCGTGCTTTATGGCGCCGATCGTCTGGACTATGCGGAAGTATGCATGCAATGGGAAGCGCTGCTGGCGCTCTGCACGACGATCACGCCGATCTGCACATCGATGATGCTGACGCTGCATCTGAGAAAAGAAAGCATCTTCTATCTTGGGGTCGGCTTTGCTGTGAAGTGCGCGACGTTCTATCCGCTGATGCGTGCTACCGGCTATACCGGGGCAATTACTTCTTCCATTCTCTGTTCGGTAGCGATCATCTATCTGTCGCTTGCCAAGATTCATAACCGCTATCAGGTTTCCTATCGGGCAACGGTATTCCGGGCAGTGAAGATGCTGCTGGCATGCTTTGCTGTCAGCGGTGCCTTTGCGCTGATGCGTCTAGCCGGCTTTGATATTTCGCTTTCTTCCAGACCGATGGCCTTGCTCGGACTTGCAGTCTATGCTGCCGTCGGCGGACTGCTCTATCTCTATCTCACGATGCAGATGAAGATTCCGCAGGCCATCTTCCATGTGTCCGGAAAAGGCGTTCTGCGCAGAATCTTCCGTCAGGGGAGGGCATGATGCGGCTCGATAAAGCACTGGCGGATCTTGGCCTCGGAACCCGGAAGGAACTGAAGCAGCTGATCCGCTCCGGCCGGGTTTCGGTCAATGGAAGTCCTGCCTTGGATCCTGGCATGCATGTAGATCCGGAAAGAGATGAACTCATGCTCGATGATCAGAGACTTGCCTATGAGAAGTATGTCTACTTCATGCTCAACAAGCCCAAAGGCATCGTCAGCGCAACCAGAGATGATTCCGAGACGGTCCTGGATCTTCTGGACGAACCATATAAAGATCTCTTTCCATGCGGGAGACTGGATAAGGATACCGAAGGACTGCTGCTGATCACGAATGACGGTCCGCTTGCCCATACTCTGCTTTCTCCGAAACATCACGTCGAGAAAGAATATCTTGTAACGATCCGGGACATCCTTTCTGAGGAAGACCGCAAAAGGATCGAAGCGGGAATGATTCTGCAGTCAGGAGAGGTATTCCAGCCGGCACAAGTCATCCCGGTTTCCGATCATCAGATCCGTCTGATCCTGAAAGAAGGAAAATACCATGAGATCAAGCGGATGCTGCTGGCAGTCGGCAATGAAGTGACTGCCCTGAAACGTCTGCGCATGAAAAACCTGGTCCTGGATGAAACCTTAGGACCAGGCGAATACCGGCGTCTTACGGAAGAAGAACTTCAGAGCCTCAGAGCTCCGGAAGACTTCACTTCCAGCACACCTGTCTCACAGTAATTCCGGATTGCTTCAATGACCTGATCGGTCAGGGAAGCAGGCGTAGAGCTGCCGCTGGTCACTGCGGCAGTTTCTGCATCTTCAAACATTTCCTTCCGGAGGTCTGAAGCCTGCTCAATCAGATAGGCATGAGGAATTCCGGACTTCAGACCGATCTCTCTGAGCTGATTGGAATTGTTGGAATGCGGATCTCCGACCACGATCAGCACATCGGTGTCTTTCAGATTCATGACGGCTTTCTGACGGATTGTCGTCGCGTTGCAGATTTCCGGTGCAGTCACTGCCTCCGGATATTTTCTTCTGCAGGCCTGCATCAGTGCTTCCGTATCCAGAAGACTCAGCGTTGTCTGGTTCGTTATCAGCACATCGGAAAGGGGACCGAGCTCATTTAAGTCCTGCTCGCTGGAAATCAGATGCACCCGATCAGAGATGCCGATCACGCCCTCTGCTTCCGGATGATGTTTCTTGCCGATATACAGCACATCGCCATGCTTCACATGTTCGCGGACCAGGTCATGCGTCTTCATGACATCCGGACATGTCGCATCGACAATCTCCAGATGTCGTTCTGCTGCTTTCTGATAGACCGCATCGCTGACTCCATGAGCGGTGAATAAGACGATGCCTCCGTTTTCCGGAATCTCATCGAGCAGTTCAAGTCTGGTTTTGCCAGGATCCTCGAGACACCGGATTCCGAGCCGCTTGCATTCCGCGACGACAAACCGGTTATGCACGATCATGCCGAGCATGTAGATCGGAGTATCCGGGTGTTCTTTCACGGTCTTCTCGGCCGTCATGATGGCGCGTACGACCCCCTGGCAGTAGCCGCGGGGCACGACACTGATCAGCTTCATAGCAAAAGTTCCTTTCAAACTGGTATAATGCGTCCGTAAAGCTATTATAGAGGTTTGTATGAAGAAATTTGAAGACTTTGCTCTGAGCAGCAGAACGATGAAATTCATCGCATTGAATCACTTTACCCAGCCGACGCCGATCCAGGAACAGGTTATTCCTGCAGCCGTCAGCGGGCGGGATGTCATAGGTCTTTCCCGTACTGGAACCGGCAAGAGCCATGCGTTTCTGATTCCGGTCATGGAGCGCACGGATTCTTCCATTGACCATGTGCAGGCAGTCATCACGGCCCCGACCAGAGAACTGGCCGCCCAGCTGTATGAAAAAGCAAAGCTGATGAACAAGGCAGATCCTTCTCTCCGGATCCGTCTTTATGTCGGCGGCAAAGACCGTGAGAAAGATCTGAGACAGCTCAAGGCTTCCCAGCCGCATATTGCGATCGGCACACCTGGACGAATCAGAGACCTTTTTCTGAATGAAGGAGCTCTGCGCATCGATCAGGCTGAGATGCTGGTCATCGATGAAGCAGATATGACGCTGGAATATGGATTCCTGAACGAGATTGATGCATTTGCCGGAAGAATGGGAGAACACCTGCAGATGCTGTCATTCTCCGCCACGATGCCGGATCAGCTTAAGCCGTTCATACGCAAATACATGCATGAACCGGTCACGGTCAGAATCGGCGAAGAAGCCCGTCTGAATCCGAAGATCCGCCATATCCTGGTACCTTGCTATCACCATACGTATCTTGAGACCATCCGTTCCATTCTCCCGGGAATCCAGCCTTATGTCTGCCTGATCTTTGCCAATACGAGAGATGAAGCACATGAGATCGCAGAAGGACTCCGGGAACAGAAACTCGATGTCACGGAACTCCATGGCGATATGGAAAGCAGAAAACGCAAGCAGGCGATGCGCAGCATCGAGCAGTCGCTGAATACGTTTGTGGTCGCCACGGATCTTGCCGCAAGAGGCATTGATCTGGATACGGTAACGCATGTCATTTCCTGCGGCTTCCCGGAGGATCTGGACTACTATATCCACCGCGCAGGCAGAACCGGAAGAAACGGCTCTGACGGCATCTGCTATGCCCTTTACCATGAAAAGGATGATGCAGCAATCAAATCCCTTCAGAAGCGCGGCATCCGCTTTGAACACATCCGCTTCCGCAGAGGCCAGGGAGAAACGCTTCGTCCTTATGGACAGAAACATCTGAAACCGGATGATGAGATGGAAAAGCAGATCGCGATGATCATGACCAAGAAGAACAGCAAGGTCAAGCCGGGATACAAGAAGAAGCGGGCTGCTGCCATCGATCAGATCCACCGGAAGAAGAAGCGTGAATTCATCCGTGCAAAGATCCGCGAAGAAAAGAAAGCAATGTACCGGAAGAAGGCGTATGAAGAAAAATACGGATCAGAAAACTGAGATGATTCTCGGCTGCCATGTGAAGATGACAGCTCCGGATTTCCTGGAAGGATCCGTGAAAGAAGCCCTTGGCTATGGAGCCAATGCGCTGATGCTGTATACCGGCGCTCCGCAGAACACCGTACGAAGAGAGATCAGCACCATGCATGTGAAGGAAGCCCAGGCTCTGATGGCTGAAAACCATCTGCCCATGGACCGCATGATTATCCATGCCCCGTATATCATCAATCCTGCAAATTCCGTCAAGCCGGAAGTCATGGACTTAGCAAGAACGTTCCTGATCCAGGAAGTGAAACGCACTGCCGAAATCGGTGCCAGTTATCTGGTCCTTCATCCGGGCAGCTATACGACCACGGATCCGGAAACCGGGATTTCCACCGTCATCAGCCAGCTCAATGAGATTGATTCAGAACTGACAGATGGGGTGACCATCTGTCTGGAAACGATGGCAGGAAAGGGCAGTGAGATCGGTTCTTCTTTTGAACAGCTTGCCGAGATTCTATCCGGTCTTTCCCATCCGGAACGCTATGGCATCTGCCTGGATACGTGTCATATCAGCGATGCCGGCTATGACCTGACTGACTTCGATGCCATCCTTGATTCGTTTGATCACATTCTCGGCCTTTCCCGCCTGCATGTGATTCATCTGAATGATTCGAAGAATCCCCGCGGTGCTCATAAAGACCGCCACGCCAATCTCGGCCAGGGCATGATCGGCTTTGATCTTCTGCATTCCGTCGCAGAGAATCCGCGTACTGCTTCTATTGCGAAGATTCTCGAAACTCCGTATATCAATTCCAGGCCTCCGTATGCCATTGAGATCGACATGCTGAGAAAGGGAGTCTATGAACCGGAACGCCTGGAAGCACTGAATCAGAAAGAAACGGAAACCAAATAACCGGCAATGAAAAAAGCAGCTGGCTATCTGTCTTCTGCTTTTCTGATGGTCTCTTCCATCGCTGCTCTGATCACTTCAGATTGAGATACGCCGAGCTTCTTGCATGAAGCTTTGAACTCTTCTACAAAATCCTTTTTGTATCGTGGACTTACCTGATCAAAGTTTCCAGATGCTCGGCAATCCGGCAAGGGGATGGATTTGGAAACTGTGAATAAGAGAAAAATCTGCGGTAAAAGAAAGGAAGCCATCTATTCGGATGACTTCCTGCTGGTTTCAGATCTGTCCGCGTTCTTTCAGGATGGTCTGGATTTCTTTCTTCAGCTCTGATGCCAGATGATCCTGGGGAACGGTTCTGATGACTTTGCCATTGCGGAACAGGATTCCGGAATCATGACTGCCGGCAATGCCGATATCTGCTCTGGCTGCTTCCTGCATGCCATTGACCGGACAGCCCATGACCGCAACCGTGATATCGCTGTGAATGGACTGGAGATATTCTTCCATTTCCTTCACGATCGGTAACATATCATACTGAATTCTTCCGCAGGTAGGGCAGGCGATGAGATCCGGCTGATTCTCAATCAGATTGAAGCACTTCAGGAGCTGTCTGCCGATGATGAGCTCTTCTTCCGGCGGCCCGGATACGGAAACCCGGATCGTATCGCCGATGCCTTCATGGAGGAGAGTGCCTAATGCGGCGGAAGACTTGACGGCCGATTCCGTGAATCCGCCGGCTTCTGTGACACCGAGATGCAGCGGATAGGGGTAATGGGCAGCAGCGGCTTCATAAGCTGCGATGGTCAGTTCCACATTGGAGCTCTTGAAGGACAGGCAGATATCATGGAAATCCATATCTTCCAGGATCTTCACATGTCTGTCTGCACTGGCAATCATCGCTTCTGCGCATGGCTTGCCATACTGTTCGAGAAACTGCTTTTCCAGAGAACCGCCATTGATGCCGATCCGGATCGGAATATGACGTTCTTTTGCCATCTCGACGACGGCTCTGGTATGTTCTTCGCTGCCGATATTGCCTGGATTGATGCGGATTGCATCGACACCGCCCTCCATTGCCTTCAGAGCAAGCAGGTAGTTGAAATGGATATCTGCGACCATCGGAATCGAGATCTGTTTTCTGATCGCAGGAATTGCTTCGGCATCCGCCTCATCAAGCACTGCGATGCGGGCAATCTCGCATCCGCCTGCTTCCAGTCTTCTGATCTGCTCCACTGTGGCCTGCACATCTTTTGCCGGAACATTCGTCATGGACTGCAGCACACAGCGGTTCTGGCCGCCGATCTGCACATTGCCGACCATGATCGGTCGGGTTTCGGTACGCTTCATATATTCAAAAAGCCTCCTGCTTCCTATTATAATGGGCTGTCCTTCATTCCGGATGGAAAATCATCTTTCCGGTTTCTGCCCATGGGTATCCGGGAGGGTATCCGGGAGGGTTTGAAAAAATGCTTTCCAGAGTGAATTGATTATGCTATACTGTCTTTGCGTAATTTTGTAGTCAGGAGGGATCACAGGTGGCTAGAGAGAATATTACCTTCAAGTGCTCTGTCTGCGGTGAAGAAAACTATATCGGCACCCGCAACAAGCGCAAGCATACCGAGAAGATGGAAATCAAGAAGTACTGCCCGGTCTGCCGCAAGAAGACTGTCCATAAGGAGAAAAAATAAGCCGTCCGGCGAGGCTGCTGAAAAAGTGCGGTTATCGAATAACCGATTATGCCTCACCCATTAACCTATGAGCTGCTTGGACACGGATATCCAATTCAGAGCGATTAGCGCGTAATCTGAATCAATGCGATGATTATGCGCTTTTTCTTCATGTTTTGATTGAAACACATGCATGCATGGCGTATAATATAACTATACTCCGGAGGTGTCTTTATGCTAAGAATGATTGATATGCCCCAGTTGGATCTTGGCTCTTATAACGGGCTCTACGATATTCTGATCCCTGGAGATAACTTCTGGCGTCAGATGAACGAAACGATTGACTTCTCTTTTGTTGCAAAAGAAGTTCAGAAGAACTACAGCATCTGCCTGGGAAGAACCGCAGCCGATCCGGTACTGCTGTTCAAATATCTGCTTCTTAAGACCGCACGCAAGCTCAGTGATCGTGATCTGATTGAAAGAGTCCGGTATGATATGGAAATGAAATACTTTCTGGGCTATAGGCCTGAGGAAACTGAATTCATTGATCCGAGCCTGCTTACCAAATTCCGCAGAACCAGACTCAAGGATACCGACCTGCTGGATGTGCTGATTGGCAAGACTGTTGAAATCGGGAAGAAGAAAGGAGTCATTCATGATCATGAAAAGATCATCGTCGATTCCACTCATACCAATGCACTCTACCAGCATATTTCTCCGCGTGAGGAACTGATCAGGCGAGCAAAGGAACTGAGAAAGTCTGTATATGCAGCGGATGAAACCATGAAGGACAGAATGCCGAAGAAGCGGGAAAGCAGCGGTCTTCTGGAGGATGAAATCGAATACTGCAAGGAATTGCTGGATCTGATCGCTTCAGATGAACGGCTTCAGAAGATACCGGATATCCAGGAACGTCTCAATTACCTGAAAGAAGGAGTGGAAGACACGAGTGAACAGTTTGAATTCTCCAGAGATCCGGATGCGAAAGTGGGGCACAAAACTGCAGACACTTCCTTCTTCGGGTATAAGACGCATATTGCCATGACCACGGACAGAGTCATTGTGAGTGCGGCAGTGACAACCGGAGAGAAACATGACGGCAAGCAGGCTGCAGATCTGATTGAGAAAGCAGAAGACGCAGGAGTAACCGTGGACGCTCTGATTGGTGATGGTGCATATTCCGAGAAAGACAATATTGAATACACCTCAGAAAAAGGAATCAAGCTGGCATCAAAGCTGAGTGAGAATGTGCTGCATGGAAGCCGGGAGAAAGAGTTTGAGTTCAACAAGGATGCCGGGATGTATGTATGCCCGGCAGGACATATGGCAGTCAGAAAAAGCAAAGGCGGTCAGGAGAAAGCAGCGAATGGTTCTGATACAAAAGTAGTTACCTATTTCTTCGATGTAGAGAAATGCAGAAACTGTCCTTTGCGAAACGGCTGTTACAAGGAAGGCGCGAAGTCAAAAACCTACTCGGTAAAGATCAAATCAGATACGCATATTGCTCAGATGGATTACATGAAGTCAGATGAATTCAGAGAACTATATGCTGAGCGATACAAAATCGAGGCTAAGAATGCGGAACTGAAGCAGACCCTCGATTATGGAAATGCCCATGCGTGCGGAATGAACGGAATGACGATACAGGCAGCAGTATCGATCTTTCTTGTGAACCTGAAGAGGATAAAAACACTTGAAACCAGCGTTAAGGGGGGCACCAGATAAGGAATAATCCTTTATGATCCTCACGATATTCCACTGAAAAGAAGAAAATCCTGGCCAGTATCAGAACCGGTCAGGATTCTTATCCAAAATTCTGTTTACAACCTCTACTTTGTCAGCAGCCTCCCGTCCGGCTTATTTTTTTGAACACGCATGAAACTGGATGTTCTGCCGATCGGTCTGTTCGGCGAAAACAGCTATGTGCTTCAGGATCATGATCATGTGCTTCTGGTGGATCCAGGCCGTTTTCCTGATGAGATTGCAACGCATATTCCGAAGGTAATGCCGGTCGATGCGATCGTGCTGACGCATGGTCATGAAGACCACACCGGAGCTGCTGATGATCTCTCTGAGAAGTATTCATGTCCGATCTATATTCACCCGGATGATCTTCCGTTAGTGACTGCGGATCCGAAAGGACATGCAGCGCCTTACTGCGCAGTCGTTTATTCGGAAAAGAAACTGCTGGAAGAAGGGGAGATGACGATCGGAACGTTTCCGGTGACCATCTATCATACGCCAGGCCATACATCTGGCTCCGTATGCATCCGCTACCGCAATCTGCTGTTTACCGGCGATACGCTGTTTGCCGGTGATATCGGAAGGACAGATCTCTTCTCGGGCAGTGATAATGATATGCTGCAGTCGCTGATCCTTCTCAGAACACTGCCGAATGATCTGAAGGTGCTGCCAGGGCATGGACCGGATTCCACCCTCGGTGCAGAGAAACAGACAAATCCATATCTTCGCTGACACGGTTCCTGAATGGAGCTGTGTCTTTCTTTTTAACTGAAATGTGTTGATTCTGAAGGTGTCCGATTCTCAGATATTGAGGCAGTTACTCTGAGGTAACAGAGTGAAGAAAAAGTACCTTCTTCCTTCTTGTTCGAGAATGAACTAACATAGCGGATAAGAGATAGGGGGAAAGTTATGAAGAAATTAGTATCGTGTCTTTTAGCTTCCATGGTTGCGGTATCTCTGGCAGGGTGTTCTTCGTCGGGTACTGCATCCGCAGCTGCGACTTCTGCTCCATCAGAAAGTGCAGCTGCATCTGCAGCATCTTATAAAGCTGGCACCTATACCGGCAGTGCGGAAGGCCACAACGGTACCGTCAGTGTCGATGTGACATTCACGGATGATGCAATTTCCAGTATTGAGATCAAGGAAAACTCCGAGACTCCGACCCTCAGCGACAAAGCGCTGAAAGATCTGCCGGACGAAATCGTCGCGCAGCAGACTCTGAATGTCGATAATGTCTCCGGTGCGACCTTCACCTCCATGGCTGTCAAGAATGCGGTGGCGGATGCTGTGACGCAGGCCGGAGGAGATGCCGATGCACTGCGGAAAGCTCCGTATGAGAAAGCAGCCGAAGCGACCGATGATATCAGCACGGATGTGCTTGTGATCGGCGGCGGCACGGCTGGGCTCATGGCAGCTTATGAGGCAGGCAAAGCCGGCGTCAGCACCACGCTCATCGAAAAGCTCGATGTGCTCGGCGGCACGCTCAATGAAGCAGCCGGATTGCTGCTGACCGTAGACAGCGAAAAGAATGACAGCTCTCTTGATGATTCGCTGGATCGGGTCCTGGATTTCTATAAGACTGTCAATGCGGATTCTTCCATTCAGCCGGACTATGACTTCACGAAGAATCTGATGTCCCAGACCGGGGCTACCGTGGATGAGCTGATCGATATGGGTCTTGCTCATAATGATCTGGATCTCGGAACTTATGTCGGAACGCAGTTCACGATCGGCTATCAGCTTTCCGCAGATCTGATTGCTGCAATTGAAAAAGAAGGTGTCAAGATTCTGACCGGAACCGCAGCAGATGAACTGGTGACGGACAGCGATGGCGCAGTGACCGGTGCGAAGGTGCACAATGATACGGGCAGCTTCACGATCAGTGCAAAGAAGATCATCGTTGCCTGCGGCGGTGCTTCCTGGAATACTTCGATGGTTCCGGAAAAGAGCACCGGCATCGATGTCCATGAGAAGACGCAGATCGGTTCCACGGGCGACGGCATGAACATGCTGCAGCAGATCGGTGCCCAGATGTCTTCTGAAGATATCTACATCAAGTCTTCGCAGCCGGACTATGCGGATGAGTTCCATAATGACTGGTCCAATACCCCGTCCAACGGCATGGCTCTTCTGATCGATTCCGAAGGAAAGCGGTTTACGAATGAAGCACCTGCAACTGCAACGATTCTGAACAAGAAAATGATCGATCATGCATCCAGCTCCTACTGGTTCCTGATTGATGATGACAACACGATCGGCTACGATGATGACTACTTTGCCAAGGTCAAGGAGTTTGCGGCAGACGATGATGTCAAGGCAGTCGTTCATGCGGATTCTCTGGAAGAACTTGCCGGCAAGCTCGGGGTCGATGCTGGTACGCTGAAGCAGACCGTTGAGGATTACAACAGCGCATGCGCAGCCGGGAAAGATGATGAGTTCGGCAAGGATGCTCAGTATCTGAAAGCTTATCCGGAAGACGGCGGCTTCTATGCAGTCTATCAGCGGATCGGCTCCTGGGGAACGATCGGCGGTGCGATTGTCGATGAGCAGCAGCACGTCCTGGATGCGGACGGAAACGTCATCCCGAATGTGTTTGCAGCAGGAGAGACCGCAACCGCACAGCTGTTCGGCGACTACTACTTCGGCGGCTTCTCGCTGGGTCTTTATACCACAGCCGGAAGAATCGCAGCGGAACAGGCAGTTGCTGAGATTCAGCAGTAATCGATTCTATAAAAGCACAAAGGAAGTTCAGAACAGATCTGCACTTCCTTTTGCTATATCTGGTATGATGCTGTGAGAGCGGTGAGGGGGCCTGATATGAACCAGAATGATGTTGAGCAGATGAATTGTCCTCTGCAGGTGACGCAGGAACTGATCGGCGGAAAATACAAAGTCAGCATCCTGTTCCATCTGATGGAAGGCAGAAAACGATTCAGCCAGCTGAAGAAAGACATTCCGCAGGCTTCCGGAAAGATGCTTTCCCAGCAGCTGAAGGAGATGATTTCCGATGGGCTCATCTCGAAGACTGTCTATCCGACGGTTCCGGTCACGACGGAATATGAGCTGACTCCCTATGGGAAGACCTTATGTCCGATCGTCGTAGCCATGTACCGCTGGGGTGAAGTATTCTTCAATGCGCAGAAGCGCACCTGGACGTGCTCGGATGCCGATGTGGATGCCTGGGCAGAGAAGAATGCGGTTTCCGAAGAAGAAGCAGCTTCCATCATCAGCGCCCAGGCAGAAGCTATGAAGGAAAACCATTGAAATAGCAGAGGAGACTCTTCACGGAGCCTCCTTTTCATTTCGCAGCACTTCATAGTCGTATACCGTCAGATTCTCAGGAGAGAAGCTGATCCTCAGCACCTCCGTATCCGGCGACAGCATCTCTGCTTCCAGAGAGTCTCTGCCCCAGGAGAGACGGAACGTGACTCCTGCGGAGGATTCCGTTTCATCGATCATGCGGTGATTCTTCAGACAGCATTTCACGTAAGCAATCATCGGCGCTTCTTCTGACACAAGCACATTGGCCCGCTCGGCATTGATCATGACTCTCGTCCGGTTCTGCTCATTCTGGATCAGCACGGACATCAGCGAAGTCAGAAACAGGAAGATCACCAGAAAGTAGACCGTGATGAATCCTTTTCTAGACATGACCGATGGTCCTTTCCGTGATCTCTTCCTGTTCCCGTTTCCAGGAAAGGATGACGCATCCATCTGACAGAGAGAATGATACGTCTTCCAGATCTGTGAGCAGGATCATCGTTCCCGGCTTCATGACCAGATTTCCGTTGATCAGGCTGATGGAGCTTACCCGGTCATGATAGTTCAGGAAGAGCGTATCTCCTTCGATGCGGATCTCGTCTGAGACATTCAGAATATGGCGGATCTGAGCAAGGGCAATCTCATCCTGGAAGGTATCCGGGCGCTCTGACGCTCTGACCAGGACTCCGCAGCAGCTGACCAGAACCGGTACGAGCAATGCACAGAGATACAGAGTCAGAAGGGACTGCTCGAGGATGTAGCCTCCGGTTCTATGGTGCAGATCACGCATGGCGGGACTCCTTTCAGAATTTCGTGGCATACTTCTTCGGAATGCATGGATTCCGACCGGATCAGATCATGGTTTACAGCTCCGGCATTCATGCATGCATAGAGCAGGATCGTCAGCAGGGCAGTGACCGCAAGCGAGACGAGCGCATCCGTCAGGAGGAATCCGCTAGTGTTCCAGCAGCCTGCCGGGACCGAGCTCGATGACCAGCTCTTCGCTGCTGTCTTCAAAGGTGATGGCCCTTGCCCGGTTGATGTTGCCCTGGCCGTTGAAACGGATCTCCGGCCGTGTGTTTCCTTGTTCATCGGCATAGGTGACATAGGCTCCTCTCAGAAGTGCTTCGCTCTGACAGCGCAGATACTGATCCGCAAAGGAGAGGCGCTGTTCGCTGTGAAACGCATGCAGCGAACCCGCCATGCGCATCAGAACTGCCATGATCAGAATCGACACTAACAGCTCTGCCAGCGCAAAGCCGCTAGTTGCTGATAGCCCGGCCGTTCTGGATCGAGATCGTCCTGCCGCCATCGCACGTTACCTGATCTTCACTCAATAGATCTGCCGCAATCAGATCATTGACGCTGCCGGGATTTTCTCCCGTTTCGAGACGATACTGCAGAATCGCGCTGTCCACGGTCTTCGTCAGCGCCTGGCAGCCTTTGTCATCAACGACTGTCAGCGTTTTCTGGATGTTGGGAACGGTGAGCAGGAACAGGATGGAGATGATGGTCACGACGATGACCATTTCCAGCAGGGTAAAGCCTTCATGGTTTCTGAGTTTCTTCATATTCTTCCTTTCTGTGATCGTCAGATCTGCGTCAGAATCTGCAGGGGCATCATCAGGATCTGATAGATCAGGATCAGCACGATGCCGATGCAGGCATAGCTCGCCGCCTGGATCGTCCGCGTGATCCGGGCGATTCTGAGCCTTCCTTTTTCTTCGGACATCTCGAGATATCCTTTCAGCATCTCTTCCGCATTTCCGGAATACACGGCAAGTTTCATGAATCTTGCCAAAGCAGGATCCAGGCAGGGGAGATCAACTGCCTGTTCCAGGGGATTTCCTTCCAGCAGTCCTTTCTCGATCTCTTCTGCTAAGAAGCGGATGACTGGCTTATGAGAGATGGTTTCCAGGAGGTGCAGGGATCTTCTCGTCGGAATGTTTCTGGAAAGACACTGATGGAAGAAGCGGATGAAGTCCATGCTCACATACTGGACGAGCAGCGAATCCGGAAGGAGCTTCTGCAGGAGCTGATATCCCTGTTTCTGACGAGCTTCAGGCAGAAACGAGAGGACCATTGCCGCAAGAACTGCAAGGATGATCGCAAGAATCATGCAGGCATTCTTCAGAACCTTCTGAATAAGCACGTACTGTTCCGTATCGCCATGGAAGCTCTTCACCATCGATAAGAGCGGCGGAAAGCAGAATTCGGTGAACAGGAAGATGCCGGCAATGACCGCCACCAGCATCGCGCAGGGATAGAACAGCTTCCTTTGGATCGCTTCTTTCTCTTTCCGGTCTCCTTCGGCAATGGCGATCGAAAGACTGAGGCATTCCCGGAAAGAAAGCGTCTGCAGGAAGCCGCTGAAATAGCCGCGGTAGTCTTTCGGACAGTAGTCCTGGAAGAAGCTGGCTGCTTCTTCGCCATCTTCAAGTCTTTTCCGGATGGCAGCGAATGCTTCGGAACTTTTCCTCGAGGAGAGCAGCTCCATGCTTTCCTGGAGCGTGAAGCCTCTCTCCATGAGTTTCTGAATGCCCTGGCAGTCTTCGCGGTCAATCAAGATCCTGCGACGCTTCTGCCAGGGAAACTGCACCTCGTTCTGCAGCCAGGAGAATCTGTTCCTGGAGGGTGCGGAACGACGGGCTGGTGTGCTGATGAGTGAAATAGTAATCCACCTCCTTCCGGTCCATGAGTTCATAGACGCCGATCTTCTTCCCATGATCTGAAGCATAAAGCCGCTGGCACGAGATGCTGCGGAGCACATCCTGCAGCTGCAGCTTCGCCACGCCGAGATCCAGCAATCGGTCAATCGCGCTGATGCAGGAACCTGCATGCAGGCTGGTGACGACCAGGTGCCCGGTCAGAGCGCATCTCACTGCCATCTGGGCAGCCGGCTCATCGCGGATCTCTCCGATCATGACGATATCGGGATCATGGCGCATCAGCTGACGGATGCCGTCCGCATACGACAGATGTGCCTTGTCATTTACTGACAGCTGCACATATTTCTCCGAGTAGATCTCAACCGGATCTTCGAGGGAGAAGATCTTCTTGCCCGTGACTTCATTGAGAATCGTATACAGCGTCGTCGTCTTGCCGGATCCAGTCGGACCGCTGAATACGAAGAGGCCGCTGCGATGGGTGCAGATGGATCTGAAATAGGCATTCTGCTCCGGATCCGAACTCAGCATGTCCGTGGTGATTGCTCCATGGCTGTTCAGGATGCGGATGACTCCGCACGTCACGTGGTAGCTGCTGACCAGTGCAAATCTCAGAGCAAGCTTCTTTCCGTCTACTTCGGTTTCAAAGCGTCCGGTCTGCGGTATCATCGAATTGCTCAGGTCCAGATTCGCCCGGTACATCAGATAGCGGAAGAATCTTCCATCTTCTTCCGCGCTTCGGACTTTGCGGATCACGCCATCCACTCTCATCTCGATGCGGAGCCGGTCATCTTCCATCAGGTTGAGATGAATGTCAGTCACGTGATGCTTCAGAGCAATGGCCAGGATCCGCTTCAGCTCTTCTTCCATTTCCTGCCTCCTGCTATCCCTGTATCCATGAAGCAGGGCGATTCCCCGGTTTCGTTGACAAACGGGGGTCATCCGATAAAATGAAACTGTTCATTGAGAAAGGAAGCAGCACGAAAATATGATTCAGTCAACAGAAATCAAACCCGGAACCTGCTTTATCTGGGAAGGGGAACTTTATCAGGCAATCACCGTGGACCGCAACAAGACGGCCATGGCCAAGATGAAGGTTGCAGTCAAAGTACGCAGCCCGCGCACCGGCGTCGTCAAGGAACTCGGACTCATCGGTTCCGACCGTGTTGAAGAAGCACACATTGACCGCAGAGAGATGCAGTATCTCTATAATGACGGAACGTCTCTTGTATTCATGGATACGGAGAACTATGAACAGATCGAAATTCCGGAAGAGCGCCTGCACTGGGAGAAGCAGTTTCTGAAGGAGTCCCAGATGGTCAACATCCAGGTCTATGACGGAGAGATCCTCGGCGTCGACCTGCCGGATAAGGTCGAACTGCTCGTGACAGATTGCGAAGAAGCAGTCAAGGGCAACACCGCTACGTCCGCATCGAAGAATGCAACGCTGGAGACCGGACTTGAGATCAAGGTTCCGCTCTTTGTCACCAAGGGTGATACGGTGATCGTCTCCACGGCAGACGGAAAATATTCCGGGCGCGCCTGATCACACTTCTTGCATTATTCAGAGGATTGCATAATATTGTAATTGATAAAACTCAGGGCAGGGTGAAATTCCTGACCGGCGGTAAACCCCGCGAAACTGCATGGCAGTCAGAGCTGGTGAAATTCCAGCGGCGACAGTAAAGTCTGGATGGAAGAGTCGTTATCACATTCCATATTCTTTCCATATCCCGGAGGTTTATCTTTGATGGCCTCCGGTTTTATTGTCCGGGGGCAGGAGGAGGATAAAACCATCATGTCAGCTTCAGCAACCACTGCTTCAAAGAAACTTCTCACGACCCGGAACATCACGCGCATTGCCATCCTCTCCGCGATTGCGTATGTGCTGATGCTCATCGAATTCCCGCTGCCGATTGCACCGAGCTTCTACAAGCTGGACTTCTCGGAAGTGGCAGTCCTGATCGGCGGCTTCACGATGGGACCTGCGGCAGCTGTCGCCATCGAGGCAATCAAGGTTCTGCTGAACCTGCTGTTCAGCGGAACGGTCACGATGGGCATCGGCGAGCTTGCCAACTTCCTGATCGGATGCGCACTCTGCGTACCGGCATCGATTCTGTATGCACGTCATAAGAGCCGCACGACTGCAATGAAGGGAATGGCACTTGGCACGGTATGCATGATCATCGCCGGCGTCCTGCTCAACTGGCTCGTGCTGATTCCTGCGTTTGTCCGCTTTGCCGGCTATCCGCTGGATGCGATCATCGGCATGGGCAGTGCGATCAACGGAAGGATCACGGATGTGCTGAGTCTCTGCATCATCTGCGTGATTCCGTTCAACCTGATCAAGGGTGTGCTGACCTCGGTCATCACCTCATTGCTGTACAAGCACGTTTCGCCGCTGCTTCATCGTTAAGAAAAAGCTTCTGATCATGAGGGTCTGCTGCTTGCCGTGAAATGCCTGCAACAGGCCTTTTTTCGATGGTATAATGGGGACTGTCTGAACGAGGAACAATTATGGCAAAGTATTCACGCACCCAGAAATATGAAGAACTCCGCAGCCGTCTGCAGAGCGATGCAGAGACGAGTGTCAGCACGCGCGATCTCAGCAGCTATGAGAAGCGTCTGAACCGGATCGACTCGAGCAATTTCAATGCGCCCGAAGAACCGGCATCACCGGCTGCAGATCATGATCCGATCCATGCCAGAAGAAGGCAGGAACCGGTTTCCCAGCCTGCGGCCAAGCCTGCAGAAACTCCGGCAGAGCCTTCTTTTCTCAACAGCAACGAGAATTACACGCATGCGTTCAATAACGAATATCTGAATGAATATATCCGTGAAGCCAAGCAGTACAACGTGGACCAGGGCAATGCCTACAGCCAGAACACGGATCTCAACATCCTGAAGTCTCTGAATATGAACCGGAATCAGGCTCCGTCGAAGCCTTATCCGTCTGAACCTGCGCAGCAGCCGTTTGATGCGGCCGCCGTATCGAAGGCAGCTGCAGCTTCCCAGCCGGTGAAGAAGCAGGAGACTTCGGATATTCCGTTCCAGAAGAAGGATGACAGCGACTTCGAGGACTATCTTTCCGATGATGCCAATCCGCCGCTGAGCGATACCCGCACGATGACGAGAGAGGATATTGCGGCAGAGGTTCAGAACCTGATCCGCAATGCCCAGAAGAATCAGCAGCCTTCTTCCCCAGCTCCATCAGCTGTGCGGAACAATGATCGTTATGACAATACGAGAGATCATCTGGAAGCAGACCGCACTGCCCGTCAGCAGCTGCTGAATGAGACGACGCAGATGCGGGCTCAGCTGGATGATTATGAAGACAATCTCACGGAAGTCAGCGACAAGATGAAGCATACCAACCGGGTGCTGAATATCGTTCTGATTGTTCTGATCGTCGCACTGGTTGTGGTATTAGGCGTCGTGATCTACTGGGTTCTGATGTCGAGGGGAATCATCTGATGAAGAAGATCAACATTGCGATTGACGGACCGAGTGCGGCCGGCAAGAGCTCCATCGCCAAGATCCTGGCCGGAAAGCTGGGCTATGTGCATCTCGATACCGGAGCGATGTACCGCTGCACGGCATATAAGGCACTGCAGCAGGGCATTGACCTTTCGGATGAAGCAGCGCTCGTGAACATGCTGAAGGAAACCGAGATCGAGCTGACTCCCGCCGGAACAGTGATTCTTGACGGAACGGATGTCAGCCATGCGATCCGGGCGGATGAGGTATCGATGACTGCTTCGAAGGTGGCTTCGCTGAGCGGAGTGCGGAAAGAACTCGTTGCCCGTCAGCAGAAGATGGCAGAAGCAGGCGGCTTCATCATGGATGGCCGCGATATCGGCACCGTGGTCCTGCCGCAGGCAGAGGTCAAAGTATTCATGACGGCAAGCCCGCATGCCCGCGCATTGCGCCGGCTGCGTCAGAATCAGGAAGAAGCGATTTCCGAATCTGATCTGGCAACCGTGGAGAAGGAAATCGAGGAAAGGGATTATCAGGATACGCACCGGAAGTCTTCGCCGCTGAAGAAGGCGGATGATGCGATTGTGCTGGATACTTCAGATCTCTCGATTCAGGAAACCGCAGATGCGATCCTGAAGATGGCAGAACCTTTCCTGAAGGAGGAACACGCATGAAACATACAGGAGTCATTGCAATCGTCGGCCGGCCGAATGTGGGGAAGTCGACGATTTTTAACCGTCTGGCCGGATCGAGAATCTCGATTGTCGAAGATACGCCAGGCGTGACCAGAGACCGTATCTATGCAAAAGGCGAATGGCTCGGAAGAGAGTTCCGGGTGATTGATACCGGCGGCATCCAGCTGGAAGATCAGCCGTATCAGGAAGAAATCCGGGCTCAGGTGTCCATAGCCATCGAAGAAGCAGATGTGATCGTCATGGTATGCTCCGGCAAGACGGGTCTGACCGATGATGACAAATATATTGCCGGTCTGCTGCAGCGCAGCCATAAGCCGGTTGTCCTGGCCGTCAACAAAGTGGATGACAATTCCCGCATTGCGAGCATCTATGAATTCTATGCGCTCGGACTCGGAGATCCGATTGCGGTTTCCGGTGTCCATGGCATCGGCATCGGCGATCTGCTGGACGCATGCATGAAGGAGATTCCGGAGAAGGAAGAGGAAGAAACCCAGGAAGGCATCCGGATCGCCGTGATCGGTGAACCGAATGTCGGCAAATCTTCTCTGGTCAATGCGATTCTGAATGAAGACCGGGCCATCGTCGCCGATGAGCAGGGCACGACCAGAGATGCAGTCGATACGCCGTTCCGCTATGACGGAAAGCCGTTCGTGATTGTCGATACGGCGGGCATCCGCAAGCGCGGCAAAGTCTATGAGTCCATCGAGAAGTATGCAGTGCTGAGAGCGATGGAAGCGATTGAGCGCTGCGATGTGGCATTGTTCGTGCTGGATGGGGAACTCGGCATCCGCGAGCAGGACAAACATGTAGCAGGCTATGCAAGCGAAGCAGGCAAGCCGGTCATCATCGTCGTGAACAAATGGGATGCAGTCACGAAAGATGAACATACGATGGCGACCTTCACGGAGGAAGTCCGCAAGCAGTTCGTCTATCTCTCGTATGCACCGATCGTATTTGTCTCTGCTCTGACGCATCAGCGGGTGAATTCGATCCTGCCGATGGTGGAGAAGGTATATGAGAACAGCACCCGCCGCATCGCGACGAATGTGCTGAATGAAGTGATTGCGGATACCCAGGTGACCACTCCGGCACCGGCCCGCAATGGCAAGCGGTTCCGCATCTACTATGCGACCCAGGTCAGCGCGCAGCCTCCGACTTTCGTGTTCTCGTGCAATGATCCGAAGCTGCTGCATTTCACGTATCAGCGCTTTCTCGAGAATCAGCTGCGGGCTGCGTTTGATTTTGAAGGAACCCCGATCCGCATCATTGCGAGAAAGAAGGTGTCCGAATGAAGTGCGCTGTGCTCGGAACCGGCAGCTGGGGAACTGCCCTTGCCCAGGTGCTTGCGGATAATGGCCATGACGTCGTGCTCTGGGGCATCAATCCGAATGAAGTGCATGACATCAATGAGAACCACCATAACTCGAAGTTCTTCGAGTGCCGGATCAGCGAGAAGCTGAAGGCATCCCTGGATCTTTCCGTGATTCATGATGCTGAGCTGATTCTGCTGGCAGTTCCTTCCATCGCAATTGAGGAAACGCTGCAGAAAGCCGTGGCAGTGCTGGATCATCCGGTGCTGATCATCAATGTGGCAAAAGGCTTCCATCCGGTCAGCCATAAGCGGCTGAGCGTCGTCATTGAAGAAAACGTTCCGGCTGCAGATCGCCGAGCAGTGGTCTCTCTGATCGGACCGAGCCATGCCGAAGAAGTCATCCTGAGGATGTTAACGGCAATCAATGCGGTCAGCGAAGATGAAGCCGCTGCCGAGCAGGTCCAGGAGCTCTTCTCCAATCACTATTTCCGGGTATACCGGAATACCGATGTCATCGGAGCAGAGATCGGAGTAGCCGTCAAGAATATCATGGCAATCGCTGCCGGCATTCTCGAAGGCATCGGCCAGGGCGATAATGCAAGAGCAGCTCTGATGACCAGAGGACTTGCTGAGATGTCCCGGTTCGGCATTGCGCTCGGCGGAAAGAAAGATACGTATCTCGGTCTGGATGGCGTGGGAGACCTGATCGTCACCTGCACGTCCCGCCATTCCCGCAACTTCATGGCCGGCTATGCAATCGGAAAAGCAGGCGACGCCAAGTCGTTCCTCGAGACGAATACGAAGACGGTTGAAGGAATCTCTGCCTGCCGCATCGTGCATGAAGAGGCAGAAAAGAGAGGCATCTCGATGCCGATCACGGACCAGGTATACCAGGTCCTGTTTGCCGGCAAGAGGCCATCCGATGCGATTGATGATCTGATGAGAAGAGATCTCAAGAGCGAAGAAGCATGAATTGAAACACCCGCAGGATGTGCAGAGAATTCTGCATAAGCTGCGGGTGTCTTTTAATAATTGTGTTCAGGCTTTCTGGAAGTACTGCAGGCATACGCATCCTAAGCCTGCCTGGGCACTGACGACATTGCAGACCTGCGTGATCTGGATGTCTGCGGTCGGGAAGGCTTCGGAAATCTGGTGATAGAAAAGTTCGGCATCTGCGATGGCATTGGTGTGTGCAATCGTGATGGACCATGTTTCATCGATCGGCTTTTCCTTCATATGCTCGATGACGCGCTTCATGGCTTTGCGGAAGGAGATGACTTTGTCATACGTATCGATGCGGCCGCCGGTTTCCTTGTTCAGATGCAGGATCGGCGTGATGCGCAATAGATTTGCCAGGCGGGCGGCGCTGTTCGTGAGCCGGCCGCTTCTTGCCAAGTGCTTGAGATCCTGCGGGATCACGATCGTCTCGCAGCTGTCGATGACCCGCTCTGTGAGCAGTCTGACATCCATGTCGGAAGCACCATGGTCATAGGCATTCTTGATCGCATGAACAAGATAGTCTTCGATGACGTTGGCACTGTAGGTGTCGACGACGATGATCGGCAGATCCATGCTGCGGGCCATGGCACTCATGGTTGAGCCGGTGCCAGAAAGGCCGTTGCAGATCGGAABGGCAATGACGAGATCGGTTCCCTGTTCTTTCAGAGAGGTGAAGCATTCTTCGATCAGACCCGGGGAAGGCTGGGAGGTCGAGAGGACTTTCTTCTGTTCCAGCAGTTTTACGACATCATTCTTGTTCAGAGTTTCCATGTCCTGATAGGTGAGAGTGCCGTCGGTGATCTGCAGAGGAACACTGATAATTCCATCTTTCGCAAATTCTGCGATGGATTTTCCGCTGCCACTGTCTGTGATATATGCGATCTTCATGAGCATAACCTCTTTCTGAAATACTAACCGTCTGCGAGTAAAATGTAAATCCATTTGCAAAATGGTAGAATGAGCTTGATGACGGTACACCTGTTTACAAGAAGCTGCTGCACGCTGCTCGAAAGCACGCTGCGGGTTTCCGAAATTCCGGCATTAGCGAAGGCAGAGGGCTATCAGTATGCTGCGCTGACTGACCATAATGTCCTGTTCGGATTCCCGGCTTTTTCTGCGGCCTGCGCGAAAGAAGGCATCCGGCCGATCTATGGTCTGGAGGCCGATACGGACTATCATGGCATGACGGTTCCGTTTCTCCTGCTGGCGGAAGATCGGATCGGCATTCATCATCTGATGGAATGCTCCAGCCAGCTCATGGAAACCGGAAAGCCCATTTCCATTGCAGATCTGAATCGCTATGCAGAACATAATATCCTGATCGCCTATGGCGAGGGCGGGGCTGCGGATTCTGAGCTCATAGCCGGAAACCGGGAAGGGACTCTGGAAATCCTGAAGCAGATGAAAGCAGAGCTGCCGGAGTTTGATGTGGCGATTTCCTATCAGGAATCTTCGCTCTGGAAGATCAAGAATGAACTGCTGCGGGAACTCTGCAGAAGTCTCTCGATCCGCACCGTTGCGATGAACAAGATTTTCTATGCCGGAGAATCCGATGCCCAGCTGTGCCGGATTCTGAAAGGAATCAAGGAGAACCGGACGATCCAGGATCGCTCGTTTCCGATGATTACCGGACGTTCCTATCTTTCCAGAGCACAGATGGAGGAACGGTATCCGCTAGAGGAACTGGAACGCACCGATGAACTTGCGTCCAGATGCCATGCCGATCTGGAACTGGAGAAGACGAGTCTTCCGCAGTTTCCGGTGCCGGAAGGTGTCACGAGCGGTCAGTATCTGACCCAGCTCTGTCTGGCAGGACTGAAGAAACGGCTGAACGGCGCAGAGAATAAGGTCTATTATGACCGGCTGCGCTATGAGCTCGATGTGATTCTGAAGATGCATTTCGAAGATTATTTTCTGATTGTCTGGGACTTTATCCGGGATGCCCGGAAAGAAGGCATCTTCGTCGGTCCGGGCAGAGGCAGTGCCTGCGGCTCTTTAGTTGCGTACAGCCTCGGCATCACGATGATTGATCCGATCCGCTGGAACCTGCTGTTTGAACGATTCCTGAATCCGGACCGGGTATCCATGCCGGATATCGACACGGATATCCAGGATAACCGGAGACAGGATGTCATTGATTATGTCCGGAAGAAATACGGGGATGACCATATTGCCAACATCGTGACGTTCGGAACCCTCGGGGCGAAGCAGGTGATCCGGGATGTCGGCAAAGTGCTTGCCATGAATCAGCGGGATATCGATCTCGTCAGCCGCCTGATTCCCAATCGTCCCGGCATCACGCTGAAGCAGGCGCTGACCGAAAATAACCGCCTGCGGGAAATCGTAAAGGCCGAAGAAAAATACCAGAACCTGTTTTGCATCGCTGCAAAGCTGGAGGGACTGCCTCGCCATACGAGCATCCATGCGGCCGGCATCATCATGTCTTCGCTGCCGCTGAATGAAGTGATTCCGACGATGAAAGTCGACAGCGATATGAAGACGAGCCAGTATGACAAGGACTATCTGGAAGCCCGCGGCCTGATCAAGATGGACTTTCTCGGAAACCGGAATCTCACGACGATTCAGCAGATCGTGAAGAAGGTCCGGGAAGAAGATCCGTCGTTCAGCCTGAATGAGATTCCGCTGGATGATGACCGGGCTTATCAGGTATTCCGCAATGCGGATACGCTCGGGGTTTTCCAGGTCGAATCGGAAGGTATGAAAGCATTGCTGAGAAAGATCCGGCCGGTGCGCTTTGAAGACATCACCGCTTCGCTTGCACTGTTCCGTCCGGCTTCCAAGGACAGCATTCCGATGTATGTCGAGAACCGGAGGAATCCGGAGAATATCCATTATCCTGCTTTGGAACTCGAGCCGATTCTGAAAGAGACGTATGGCGTCATGATCTATCAGGAACAGGCGATGCTGACGGCTGAAGTCTATGCCGGCTTCTCTCTGGCAAGGGCAGACGTGCTGCGCAAGGCGATGTCCAAGAAGAAAGAATCCGAACTGGCTGCGCTGAAGCAGGAATTTATCCGCGGGGCAAAGAAGAAAGGACACACCGAGCAGGAAGCCGAATCGCTCTTTGCCTTGATTCAGAAGTTCGGCGGCTACGGCTTCAATAAATCGCATGCGGTCGCATATGCTCTGATTGCCTATCAGGAAGCCTGGCTCAAGGCAGAATATCCGCTGCATTTCTACTGCGCATTGTTTGATTCTGTGATCGGCGATTCGGACAAGACAGCCCGCTACGCGGATGAATGCAGAAGAAGAAATATTCAGGTCGAAGCACCGAATGTGATGTACAGCAATGAAACCTGCCGGGAGCTTCCGGGAAGACTGCTGTTTCCGCTTTCCATCATCAAGGGCATCGGCAGAAATACTGCCCGCCTGATCAGAGAAGAGCGGGAAAAGGGGCAGTTCGAGGACTTCTTCGACTTCATCGCAAGAATTTCTCTGCTCCGCATCGACCGCGGTTCCATGGAGACGATGATCGATGCCGGGGCACTTGACTGTTTCGGATTGAGCCGGACGACCATGCGCACTGCTCTGGATGATGCGCTGAATTATGCTGAACTCGTGCAGGTGCAGAAAAACGGACAGATGGTTCTGAACATGTCGTTAGTCTCGAAGCCTGTTCCGGTACGCAGAAAAGATGTTCCGGAAGAGATCAGGGAACGGGAGATCAGCGCCCTGGGCTTTTCGCTTGGTCCGCATCCGATTGTCAATGTCCGGAAGCAGGCAGGAATTACACTGCCTTCGATCATCTCCGTCCGCGGCACGCCAGGCGAGTTTGATACCTTCGTGCAGGTAGCCGGAGTCCGCCCTTACCGGACCAGACGCGGAGACATGATGGCATTCCTGAAGGTGAGCGATGAAACCGGAGAGATGGATATGGCAGTCATGCCGCGCCTGTATTCCAAGGTGCAGAATCAGCTCGCGAAGGGTGCGTACATTCTGATTCATGGTAAAATAGCACAAGATGATTCCTGCATTGCAGAACGCATCTCCTTTCTGCAGCAGAAATCTTCCGGAGGATCTCTGAACTATGGCAAAACTACTGATCGTTGATGATGAGAAGAATATCCGGGAAGTCATCCGGGAATATGCATTGCTGAATGGATACGAGGCAGACGAAGCCGAAGACGGGATGCAGGCAATCGACATGATCCGCGAAAAGGATTATGACTGCGTGATACTGGATATCATGATGCCGAAACTTGACGGATTCAGCGCCTGCAAGCAGATCAAGAAGATCCGGAATATTCCGGTCATCATGCTGAGTGCGAGACAGGAAGAATATGACAAGCTGTTCGGGTTTGAACTGGGCGTGGATGATTATGTCGTGAAACCCTTTTCGCCTAAGGAGCTTATGGCCAGAGTCAAAGTCGTGCTTGACCGCTCCCGCAAGAATGAGACAGAAGTGCTGCGGCTCGACAACGGCGGCCTCGTGATTGATGTGGGCGGAAGAAGCGTGACGGTCGATGGGCAGAAAGCGAACCTGACGCCGAAGGAGATTGATCTTCTGCTGTATATGGTGAGCCATAAGAACATGGCCATCAGCCGCAATCAGCTGCTGGAAGAAGTATGGAACTATGATTATTTCGGGGATGACCGGACAGTGGATACGCATATCAAGATGCTGCGCCACAACCTTGGTCCCTATCGCGATCATATTGTCACAGTGAGAGGTATGGGATACAAATTTGAAGCTTGACAGACACGGAATCACATTCAATATCTGGATGTCATTCGTCTTATTCGCAGTGATCGTCATGGGGCTGCTCGGCACGCTTCAGGTTCTTCTGATCAAGCCGTACTACCGCAACAACAAGGCGGCGACCGTCCGAGAGATCAGCACGCAGATCGCAGATTACATCGTGAATCAGAACGGCAGTTCTTCGGCCGTTTCCAGAGCATTCCAGGTCACGGTGGACAACAATGTGTGCGTAGCGATCTACAATGAAGAAGGAAGGATGATCTATGACGCTGACAGCCTGGGTTCAGGCTGTGTTTTTCATGCGTCCAGCTCCAGCAGCACGTCTGCCAGCATCAATTTCCGCGATGGCAATGCCCTGAAGAATCTGGTCAATGAGAATAACGGAGAAGTCTCGCTGAATCTCACGAACAACCGGACAAGCCAGGAAATGGTCGTCTACGGAAAGAAGATCAGCTCCAATCTTCTGAACCTGTATCTGTTCGTCAATTCTCCGCTGGAGCCGGTAGACTCCATCGTGAACTTCTTCAGCCAGCAGTATCTGCTGTATACGTTCTTCGTGATCATCGTCGCTTCGATCATCTCGATCTTCATCTCCAGCCGCCTGACCAAGCCGATCGTGAACATCCGCAAATCCGCCGACCGTCTGGCCAAAGCAGACTACAGCGTCAAGTTCAACGGCGGCCGCTTCACGGAGACGAAAGATCTTGCCGAAACCCTGAATGGCGCTACCGAGAAACTCTCGAAGATCGATGAGCTCCGCAAGGACCTGATTGCCAACGTTTCGCATGATATCAAGACGCCGCTCACCAGCATCCGTGCTTATGCCGAGATGGTCCGCGATGTATCCGGCGACAACCCGGCTAAGCGCACGGAGCATCTCGATGTCATCATCGAGGAAGCAGATTATCTGAACAAGCTGGTGGTCGATATGAGTGAGCTGTCGAAGATGCAGTCCGGCAACTATGTTCTGAAGCAGTCGAATTTCGATCTGTCCCAGGTGATTCTCAATGTCGTCAAGCTCAATCAGGTCATGATTGAAGAAGGCAAGCTGAATGTCGTCACCGATATTCCCGAGAGCCTGATCGTATACGGCGATGAGATCAAGATCACGCAGGTCATCCATAACTTCCTGTCCAATGCGATCAAGCATAGTTCGGAGGGAAAGACCATCACGATCAAGGCATGGCGTCTCTCGGATGAAGAAACTGCCAGGGTCGAAGTCATCGATGAAGGCGAAGGCATCTCGAAAGAAGAGCTTCCGTATATCTGGGACCGCTACCAGAAGAGCAGCCGTTCCTTCAGCCGCTCGATGACCAGCACTGGTCTCGGACTGGCAATTGTCAAGGCAATCCTCGATACGCATCATGCCCGCTATGGCGTGGTATCAGAAGTCGGAAAAGGCTCGATGTTCTGGTTCGAACTGCCTCAGCCGCATGAGCCGGAAGACCTGGAGGAGCCAGCCCATGAAGCCTGACTACCTGCCAGGAACTCCCTATTCGCTGATTCAGCCTGAAGGCATGTATCACATGAACAGCGATACGGAACTGCTCGGCCGCTTTCTGAAGATCCGCCATAAAGACACGGTCCTCGATATCGGCACGCATACCGGCGCATTGCTGATGTATGCCGGCATGCATGAGCCCTCAGCTCTTTATGGCATCGATCTTTTTCCGGAAGTCCTCGAAGCTGCTTCAGAGAATCTGAAGCATGCCGGCATGCATGCAGAGCTGAGCGCCGTGCGAGTTCAGGACTATCAGCATGATCCGTTTGATGTCGTGATTTCCAATCCGCCATATTTCCGGACCGCAGATCCGGATCTGAAGAATGAGGATCCGATCCGCTCTGCCGCCAGACACGAATCCTTTCTTCCGCTGGAAGATCTGTTTCTCCATGCATCAAGGCTGACCAGAGACCATGGCACATTCTTTCTCGTCCATCGCTCCGAGCGCCTGCCCGAACTGTTCCGGCTTGCGGAAGGAAATCATTTCCATCCTTCCAGGATGCGGATTGCCTATGATCATGCCGGCGGCAGGGCAAGAACGGTTCTGCTGGAATTCCGCAAGGGAACTGCTCCGCAGCTCTCCATTGAATCACCCGCATGGCTGGATGACAGAACAAGCTTCTGAAAATAAAAAAAAATCCGTATTTGCAGCAGGGTGGTGCCAATAGGCTTAATCAGCGGACTTTTTTGACATCGCATCTCTGAATTTCACCACATGTGGAGACATTATTGCCCGTCTGATGAAAAGGTCGACCTTCTCATATCGATTACTAGGCTCTGACAGAACAAACCAGATCAGATTCATCCAGTCCTGAAGATTGTCCCTGTCATAACCGCCATGTGCACGCATATATTGCTTTGCCAGTGAATGCAGATTGTTAATCGGATCAAGAGGATTGTCTTTGTCCGATAATCCTTTGGTCTCACTCGTAGTATGCACTTCTTCTGTCAGATGGAGTCGTTCGACAAGTATTCCCTGCGAATTATCTCCATCATGAATCAGTTTTGATCCACGCTTGATATGTTTTCCGAGAGCTTCCCATGTTGTCTTTCTGGATGGCTTTGAGGTTCCCTCTACGGCCAGATACATATGCCCATGATCATCATAAGCAGCTGCGACACAGATTTTGTTACGAGAAATGCCTCTTAGCTTCTTCCCATCCACGATTTCTGTTTCGTGCTTGATTACCGGAAAGAACATCTCGTCAAAGTAGATGTTTCCTTCCAGCATTACCTCAGACTGTATTCCTTCAAGTACAGCAAATACCTTGATTAACCAGTATCTGCCTGTGCTCTCTGCATTTCTGTTATCGCGTGCTGCAGTTCTGATGGAATGGAATTCAAACAGATAAAGAAGATATTCAATCCACTCTGAAATCGGAATCTTCCGATCCTGAAAGATTGTCCCTGTAAGAACACTGAACTTATGGCCGCAGCTTATACAGCGATAGCACTTTGTTCCGTCTTTATAGAAGCCGTACCTGATAAAATGCTCGGATCCGCAGATCAGGCAATGACTGACTGGAAGAGAGTTCAGAAACTGAACTTCAGATCTTCGGACAGGAGGATGCTTTGCATCATACCATTCATGCACGGTATCTGAAATCAGCTTCTGGGATTTCGAAATATCCGGGTCTTTATCCCATGAAAGCGTACGCAGGGAATGACCCCACGCATCCTTATCATCATGATTCATTTGTTGGCGGTTTGGAGCTTCCAGGAGCCGAATGACGAAACCGCCAAGTCAGCGCCAATCGGTTCCTGGAAACTTCCTGATGTCGCTTTCTCGGACATAGGAATTATAGTCTATTTCCAGAAGACTGACGGGAATTTACCACCCTGGTGCAAATGACGATTTTATAAAAAAATGCAGCTTTCGCTGCATCGTGTCATTCTCAGAAAACTCAGAGCGGGATGACATCCTTCGGATCAACATCTGGCATCACGCCGCCTGTGACCTTGTCGAATTCTTCCTTCGTGATATCCTTCTGATCCCAGCGGCCGAGGGTTTCATTCTCGACGTCGACCCATTTGCCGTCAATGAACTCCTGAACACGTACACCGTTGTCAATCAGCTGAATGTGCTTCTTGTCTGCGTCCCAGGCAAAATAGAACGGCTGTTCATCTTCTGCGAGGTTGATGCCATACTTGGATTTCATCATAGTTCTGCTCTCCTTCTTCTGTTCTTTCAGGCACTTCCCGGTACCTTTTACAATTCCTTACTTTACTCTCTGAAGTAACGGAGGGAAATATACAGATTCCGTGAAATGACAAGCATATCTGCGTGTTTTCAGGAATAACCTGGATCCTTGGTGTTTCTTGACAACTGCATGACCCGCTAATAAGATATTGATAAGATTTCAGAACGCCTACGCTCTGCGCGGAAGGGATTCTGATCTTCTGCGGTTGATTCAGCAGTATGATTCAGAGAAGGAGGAGATCATATGAAGCACATTGTGACATTAGATACCCGCGACATGAAGAACAGCGCTGAAAAGGGCGGATGCGGCGAATGCCAGACTTCCTGCCAGAGTGCCTGCAAGACAAGCTGCGGCATTGCTAACCAGAGCTGTGAAAACAAGCAGGCTTAATCAGGATATTCTGAAACAGAACCAGCAGGCGACCGGAACACTGAACAGCGTTCCGGTTCTTTGCTGATAGGGAGGGAAACATGATCCACCAGTATAAAATGAATGGCTACAACATCGTCCTGGATACCTACAGTGCAAGCGTCCATGTGACCGATGATGCAACCTATGATGCTATCGCCATGCTTGATCAGGGAAAGAACCAGGCAGACGCAGCGAAGATCATTCAGGAGAAATATCATCTCAGCGATGCAGATGCCGATGAAATCTTTTCCGATATTGACAGCCTGATCAAGGCGGGCAAGCTCTTCACGGAAGACTCGTTCAGCAGTCTCGCGCCGGCTCTCAAGAATCGCAGCGACGTGATCAAAGCCATGTGCCTGCTCGTTGCCCATACGTGCAATCTGAACTGTTCCTACTGCTTTGCTTCCCAGGGAAAATTCCATGGCAAATCCGGACTGATGGACTTCGAGACCGGAAAACGTGCACTCGACTTCCTCGTTGAACATTCCGGTACAAGAAGAAATCTGGAAGTGGACTTCTTCGGCGGCGAACCTCTCGTCAACTTCGATGTCTGCAGACAGCTGGTAGCTTATGCCCGCAGCATCGAGAAGGAAAAGAACAAGAACTTTCGCTTCACGCTGACAACCAACGGCGTCAATCTGAACGATGAAGTCATCGAATGGGCTAACAAGGAATGCTATAACGTCGTGCTTTCGCTTGATGGACGCAAGGAAGTCAATGACCGCTTCCGCGTCGATGCAAGCGGAAAGGGAAGCTATGACCGGATTGTCCCGAACTTCCAGAAATTCGTGAAAGCCCGCGGAGATCAGAATTACTATATGCGCGGCACGTTCACGCACTACAATACGGACTTCACGAAAGATATCTTCCATATGGCAGATGATCTCGGCTTCGATGAGCTTTCGATGGAACCGGTTGTCACCGATCCGTCCAGCCCCTCAGCTTTGACCGAAGAAGATCTCCCGGTCCTGTTTGATCAGTATGAGATCCTTGCCAAGGATATGATCCGCAGGGAGAAGGAAGGACACCCGATCGTGTTCTATCACTACATGATCAACCTCGAGCACGGACCATGCATCTACAAGCGCATCTCCGGATGCGGTTCCGGAACGGAATATGTCGCCGTCACTGCCTGGGGCGATCTTTATCCATGCCATCAGTTCGTCGGCGATGAGGCATACCGCCTCGGCGATATCTATCATGGCATCACGAATCAGGCTCTGCGCGAGGAATTCCGCCAGTGCAATGTCTATGCCCGTCCCGACTGTGCGAACTGCTGGGCGAAGCTGTACTGCTCCGGCGGCTGCGCTGCCAATGCCTATCATGCGACCGGCGACATTCATGGTACCTATGATTACGGATGCAGAATCTTCCGCAAGCGGATTGAGTGCGCGATCATGATCAAGGTTGCAGAAGCTATGGATCCGCAGATCAGATCAGCAAAGAAGAAAGCAGAAACCTCCTCATGCAGCGAAGACTGCGAAGAGAACTGCGAACCTTCCGCAAGATGCTGAAAGCATTATCCGATTTCAGAAGAAAACATGCCTTCATCGGCATGTTTTTATGAACCCCGGTTCCGATTCGCTGGACCTGATTTCATATCTTTCTTCGGCTTTTTCTTCAAGCATGCTTAGCTGATCTTCAGAAATGATTTCACCGGGCACGATCAGCGGAATTCCGGGCGGATAGAGAAAGAGATACTCCCCAGCTGTTCTGCCCTTTGATTCCTGCAGAGGAATGGTGTCATGTTCTGCTTCAATCGCATCATGAATGCTCATGCGTGCTTCCGGAAGGGTGATCGGCAGGGGATCGAACCTTCTCGGGTCTTCCATCTTTCCATCGGCTTCGTTCAGAGCCTCTGCAAGAATTCTGAGATCTTCCGGGTCATCAGCAGCGCTGGTCATGGCCAGCACATGATGACCTTCTGCCATTTCCAGGGTGCAGTGATAAGCATCGTGGAGATATGTCAGAAATTCTGCGCCGCTAACCGGTGTCTGGATCAGAATCTTGCCGGGATCATAGGCAAAGATGCCAAGCTGATCTTGGATAGCAGGATGCTGGAGAATCCGGATGTGCTTCAGGGAAGACGTCAGGTCTTCAAAGAGATGAATATTCTGGAGCCAGGTTTTCGCATATTCCTTCTTCTCAGCAGCCCACATCGCAGTGCATCCGTCGAGACTCATCATCAGCGGATAGGAAGGAGAAGAAGTCTCGAAGATGCCGAGCTGCTTCTCGATCTCTTCTGCTTTTACGAGGGCTCCGTCCAGGTGCATCCAGGCGCTCTGCGTCGCACTGAAGAGCGTCTTATGCGGACTCTGCACGACGACATCTGCACCCGCCTTCACTGCTCCCTGCGGAAATCCCTTCAGGAACAGATGGGCTCCATGGGCTTCATCGACAAACAGGGGAATGCGATGGCTGTGCGCAATCTCTGCAATGGCATGGATATCGCTGAGCACGCCTTCATAAGTCGGACTGGTCAGAATGACCGCCTCCGATTCCGGATAAGTCTCCAGGGCCTTCTTCACGTCAGAAGGAGAAACCGAGCCATAGATCTCATACTCCGGAAGATAGGCAGGCATGATCCAGTGAACCTTCAGATTTCTTAACTGCATGGCATGATAGACCGATCGATGGCAGTTGCGGGCAGCGATCACTTCGCCGCCTTCTTTGGTCATCGCAAAGATACCGGCCAGGTTGCCGCACGTGCTGCCGTTGACGAGATACCAGGTATGCTCAGAATCATACAGATCAGCAGTCCGGGACATGGCGTCTTTCAGAATTCCGGAAGCGTGGTGCAGATCATCCGTTCCCGGAACTTCCGTGAAGTCCAGCGAAAAATCAATCGCATGCGTGGAAGAAACCTGCCGCTTATGGCCTGGCATATGGAAAGGGATCTGACCGCTTTCTGAATATTTCTGCAGCTGGAATTCCAGATATCCGCTGGGATAGTTCGTGATCTTCTTCATACAGGGAGTATTATAAAGGATAAACAGAGGCAGAAGATGGAATCCTGCAGAAGGGCGCATTCTATCCTGCTTTCATTGACTTTTTCATTGACCGGGAGAACTGAACCTGCTAATATACTGCTGTTATCAGTCCTCTTGCCGGAGGTCTGTAACCGCTCAGAACAGGGTCAAGCACGGAAACGTCCCCTCCATGGCGCGTCTTAAGATAATGACAGGAGGTGTATTGAATGTACGCAATTATCGAAACAGGCGGTAAGCAGGTAAAGGTAGAAAAGGATCAGGTCATCTATGTTGAGAAGCTCGATGCAGAGCCGGGATCCGAAGTTGTCTTCGACAAGGTCTGCCTCATCAGCGATGCAGCAACCAAGATCGGCACTCCGTATGTAGAGGGTGCAAAGGTTACGGCAAAGGTAGAAAAGCAGGGCAAGGAAAAGAAGATCCGCATCTTCAAGTACAAGGCTAAGAAGGGTTCTACCCGCGCTCGTCAGGGTCACCGTCAGCCGTATACCAAGCTGACCATCGAAGCAATCGAGGGCTGAGATGATCCGCATCCGCGCTTCTCTGCATGGATCTGAGATTCTATCTCTCTCAGTGACCGGACATTCCGGATCGGCTGAGAAAGGAGAAGATCTGGTGTGTGCAGCAGTCAGCGCAGTCTCTTTCGGGCTTCTGAATGCACTGGATCTCTTAGGCTCCGATGCAGATCTGAAGCTGGAAGACAATCTGATTGAAATCCGCACGGTGACACCGGATCAGACGACAGAAACGATTCTGAAGACCGGTCTCATCCAGCTGCAGACAATCGAAGAAACAAATCAGAAGTACGTCAGAATTGAAAAAACGGAGGTGTAATTCCATGAAGTTCACACTTGATATTCAGTTCTTTGCATCGAAGAAAGGTGTTTCTTCCACAAAGAACGGCCGTGATTCTGCAGGCCGCAGACTCGGTGCAAAGGTTGCAGATGGACAGTACTGCTCTGCAGGTTCCATCATCTACCGCCAGAGAGGCACGAAGATCTACCCGGGCAAGAACGTAGGCAGAGGCGGCGACGATACGCTGTTCGCTACGGCTTCCGGTGTCGTGAAGTACGAGCGTCTCGGCAAAGACAAGAAGCAGGTCTCGGTTTATCCGCAGGCATGAGCTTGGCGTCTGAAGCAATCATGGAAGAGAGCAGCGATGCTCTCTTTTTTGCGGGGAAAGAGGAACCGCAGGGAATTTGAAAGAAAACCTGTATAATACGGGATAGAGGAGGCCTGACAGAATGATTGACCTGATCAGAATCCGCGTGAAGGCAGGCGACGGCGGCAAGGGCTGCGTTGCCTGGAGACATGAGAAATTCTATGCCAACGGCGGCCCGTTCGGCGGCGACGGCGGCAAAGGCGGAAACGTCTATATTGAAGTAGATACCAATGAGACTACCCTGACAAAACTGCGTTATACGAAATCGGTGAAAGCAGGAAATGGTGCCCCTGGTCTCATCAAGAAGATGCATGGTGCAGATGGCGATGATGTGATCATCAAAGTACCGCTTGGCACGATGGTGCGCAATGCGAAGAATGGCGATCTGATGGCCGATCTCGTGAAGCCTCATCAGATCGTGCTCATTGCCAAAGGCGGAAAAGGCGGTCTTGGCAATGCACATTTCGCAACGGCCAGAAATGATGCACCGGAATATGCCCAGCCTGGCGAAACCGGCCAGAGCTTCGAGCTTCAGCTGGAACTGAGACTTCTGGCAGATGCGGGCCTGATCGGATTTCCTTCGGTCGGAAAGTCCACGTTCTTATCTGTTGTGACAGCAGCCCGTCCGCAGATTGCCGCATACCCTTTCACAACGCTGGAGCCGAATATCGGAGTCGTGAATCTGAAAGACGGCAGATCTTTCGTCCTGGCAGATATGCCGGGTCTGATTGAAGGTGCTGCCGAAGGGAAGGGACTCGGCGACGAGTTCCTGAGGCATATCCGCCGCTGCCGGGTGCTGATTCATGTGCTTGACATGAGCGGCGAGGAGCGTGATCCGCTGGAGGATTACGTGATCATTAACCAGGAACTTGCGTCCTATGATGGGGAGCTTGCAAAGAGGCCGCAGATCATCGTTGCCAACAAGATGGATGCTGAAGGGGCTTCTGAGAACCTGAAGAAGTTCAAGGCAGCTCATCCGGATCTGAAGATCTATGAGACGAGCACGATGAAGCATGAAGGTCTGGATGCGGTGCTCTATGCAGCGATGGATGCGATCTCTGAAGCAAGAAAAGAGGAAGCGGAGAACACGCCGAAAGAAGAAGTCGTCGTATATCGCTATACTCCGAAACGTCCGGACTTCGAGATCATCAATCTCGGCAACCGGAAGTGGAAAGTGCAGAGCGACCAAGTCGACCGGCTGGCTGATACGGTGGATTTCAACAAAGAAGAAGATACCTATGCCTTTGCTGCGACGCTGCAGAAGATGGGCATTGATAAAGCGCTCAGAGATGCTGGTGCCGAGAATGGCGACCAGGTCATCGTCGGCAGCTATATCATGGACTTCAGAGATTAGGAGAACGCATGATCGCATTCATTGACGGAATCATCGACAGCTACAATGCCGACAGCATCGTATTGAATCATGACGGCATGGGCTGGCAGATCTTTTATCCTCATATCGATCAGATTCATCTGAATGAGGAGGTGAAAGTCTATACCTATCTGCATTACACCGAACAGGAACTGAGCCTGTTCGGCTTTTCCAGCCGCGAGGAGAAAGAACTGTTCCTGCGCCTGATCAAGGTCAAGGGACTCGGACCCCGCACGGCTATGAACATGCTGGCAAAGAAGGACTATGCTTCAATCATCAAGGCGATTGAAACCGGCAATGTTGCAGAACTGAAGAAGCTGCCCGGCATCGGCGCCAAGACTGCCAGCCAGATCGTGCTCGATCTCAAGGGCAAGCTTGTGCCTGCGGAAACGAAGAAATCTCCGGATAGGGGAGCAGCGATGCCGCTGCCGATTCAGGAAGCCTGCGAAGGACTTGCGAACTTCGGCTTCCGTCCGAATGAGATCAGCGCCGCCGCGGATTATATGTCCAAGGAACCGGGAAAGACGACGGAGGAATATCTCCGCATCGGCCTGCAGTTCCTGCGGAAGAATCGCTGAGGAGGTCACGCATGTCTGAAGAAACCGAACGCCTGATGTCTGCGGAAGCAGAAGCAGGCGAGGAAGAAGAAAGCATCCGCCCGAAAACCCTGGACGAATATATCGGCCAGGATGATCTGAAGAAGAATCTCAAGGTATTCATCCAGGCGGCCCTGCAGCGCAATGAGTCGCTGGACCATGTGCTGCTTTATGGTCCGCCGGGACTTGGCAAGACGACGCTTGCGTATATTCTCGCTAATGAGATGCATACCCATGTTGTCACGGCTAGCGGCCCGAGCATTGTCAAAGGCGGGGATCTTGCCTCGATCCTGTCGGTGCTGGAACCTGGCGATGTGCTGTTCATCGATGAGATTCATCGACTGCCCAAGCCCGTCGAGGAAATCCTGTATCCGGCCATGGAAGACTTCTGCATCGATGTCATGGTCGGCGGAGGCGAAGGTGCCTCGAGAAGCGTGCGGCTGGATCTGCCGCCGTTCACGCTCGTCGGGGCCACGACAAGAGCCGGCGATCTGAGCGCACCGCTCCGGGATCGCTTCGGCATCGTGTCAAAGCTTGACTATTACACGAACGAGCAGCTCGGCCAGATCATCCGCCGTTCAGCGAGAGTCTTCAATGTCGACATTGAAGACGCCGCCGTTTCGGAAATTGCCCGCCGTTCCAGAGGAACGCCCCGCATTGCCAATCGTCTGCTGAGACGGATCCGCGACTTTGCGCAGGTGCTGAACAATGGCGTCATCTCCGAACAGATCGCCCAGGAGTCTCTTGATCGGCTCCATATCGACACGCTCGGTCTCGATGAAGTGGATATCCGCTATCTCCGCGGCATCATCGAACGTTTCCATGGCGGTCCGGTCGGACTGGAAGCACTGGCCAATTCCATCAGCGAAGAGACCACGACGCTTGAAGATGTCTATGAACCGTATCTGATTCAGATCGGCTTCATCAACCGCACGTCAAGAGGCCGTCAGGCAACCGAAAAAGCCTATCAGCACCTCGGCATCAGAATGTCAGGCCAGCAGGAAACCTTATTCTAGACCGGCACAGCCATACGGTCCTTCAGGGATGCATTCAGCATCCCTTTATAGTCTCTGCTTTTCAGCCAGTTCTTCGCATCTTCTTTTGAGAACATCAGCGGCATGCGGTCATGAATCTCTTTCTGGTATCCGGCAGCCGCTTCGGTCAGGATCACGAACCGCCAGCCGTCTGCTTCTCTGCGGCAGAAGGCGCCGAGATATGCCATGCCTTCTCTGCTGGTGATGTAATACTTCTGCCGGGGGTTCTTCGTCCATTCATAGTATCCGGAAGCCGGAATGATGCACCGGGAAGAACCGGCAAAGAACATGGAAGAATCTGCGGTTTCCGATCTGCCGTTGATGATGAGCTTTCCTTTTCCCGGATAGCCCCAGGTCATCGTGCATACCCGGAATTTCATCTGTGATGGATCATATATTTCCGAGAGCACCGTCTGGCCGGGGAACACTTCGGAAAGCGAAAGCTTCCGGAACTTTGGCTCCGGCATCTGCTGCTTCACGGTGTCGATCATCCTGCGCAGTTCTTCATTGCGCTGATCATAGAACTGATATCTTCCACACATACGTTCAGTTTACAGCAGACCTCAAACAGAAGTGCATCCGGAACCCGGGATTGAAGGGAAAAATACGTTAGGATAAAATGAGCACATGCAGAAAAAGAATCCCCGCAGCCAGCTTGGCCGCATGAAGCGCAGATATTTTGCGGCTGTGCTGTTCTTATATCTCGGATTATTTGCGATCGGGTATCTCCTGGTCGATATCGTGTTCATGATTCTGGAAGTCTBCCCTTATGCATATCTGGCTGCAGTGATCGTGCTGCTGCTGGCAGATGAGAAACTTACCTCTCACATCATCAATCAGGACATGAAAGAACGCTGGTTCCGCGAAGACTTTCTCGTGCCGGACAATGGTGCAGAAGACATAGAGCCAAGAAAGCCAGGCACTCCCCGGGAAGAACCTGAAACTCGCATGCTGAGAGAGATGGAGAAGAAGAACGGCATTGATGATACTGCCCTGATGCCGGCAGTTTCTGAGCAGGAGAAAACTGCAGCTGAAGAAAAGAAGAAACGGCAGAAACCGAAGAAGCGGAAGAAGACACCGGAGAAGAAACCAGCCGAACAGAAACCTGCTGAGGTTCAGGAGTCCATTGATCTTTCTCAAGTGACCCTGATCACGCCGGAAGAATTCGCAGCAGAGGAAGAGGCAAAGCAGAAAGCCGCCGAGCAGAAGGCGCTGGCAGAACGGCTGGCCGTGCTGAAAGCAGAAAACGAAGCGCTGGAACAAGAAGAAACGGTACCTTCTGAAAAACAAATTGAAAAGCGCAGGAGGCACAGGTATAATACAGGCAGCAAAGAGCGGAACAAGTAGGTTCTTCCGCCGCATGGAAAGCGAGCTTCCGGGGGATGAGAAGGAAGTGCATGCAGGAAGAGGCGAAGTCATCCGGGAGCTGTTTCTCTGAAATGCGTCAGTAAGAGAAACCGGGATATGCACGTTACGCAGTTCGAGAAGCAAGCAAGGTGGTACCACGCAGACGTCAGCGTCCTTCAGTTGAGGGACGCTTTATTTATGTTCGGAGGATTTAGTATGAAAGAGAATCTCGCACCGAAGTACGACCACAAGGCAGTGGAGGAAGGAAAGTATGATCACTGGGTGAAGGAAGGATACTTCACCGCCGGTGACAAGTCGAAAGACCCGTTCACGATCGTGATCCCGCCTCCCAATGTGACCGGCATCCTGCATATCGGCCATGCCTGGGACAACACGCTCCAGGACATCATTGCCCGCTACAAGCGCATGCAGGGCTATGACATGCTCTATCTGCCGGGCATGGATCATGCCGGCATCGCAACCCAGGCAAAAGTAGATGAACGCCTGAAGTCCGAAGGCGTTTCCCGCTACGACATCGGCCGGGAGAAGTTCCTGGAAAGAGCTTGGGAATGGAAAGAAGAATATGCGTCCACCATCCGCAAGCAGTGGGCAAAGCTGGGCAACAGCCTGGACTACAGCCGTGAGCGTTTCACGATGGATGAAGGTTTCAACAAAGCAGTCCGCCATGTGTTCGTGACCCTGTACAACGAAGGTCTGATCTACCGCGGCTGGCGGATCATCAACTGGGATCCGGAAGCCCGCACTGCCCTCAGCAACATCGAGGTCTACTATCAGGATGATCCCGGCAAGATGTACTACATGCGCTACAAGGTCGTTGAGACCGGCGAGGAATTCCATGTTGCGACCACCCGTCCGGAGACGATGTTCGGCGATGTGTGCGTCGTCGTGAACCCGAACGACAAGCGCTACCAGCACCTGATCGGAAAGCATACGATCAACCCGGCAAACGGACAGGAACTGCCGATCATCGGCGATGATTATATCGACATGGACTTCGGCACCGCCATCATGAAGTGCACGCCTGCCCATGATCCGAATGACTTCGCAATTGCGGAACGCCACAATCTTCCGAAGCCTATCTGCATGAATCCGGACGGCACGATGAATGAACTCTGCGGCGAATTCAAGGGCATGGACCGCTATGCGGCAAGAACTGCCGTCATCGAGAAGATCAGAAGAGAAGGAAACCTGATCAAGATCGAAGACATCATGCATAATGTCGGCCATTCCGAGCGCACGCATTGCGTTGTCGAGCCGTATCTGTCTCAGCAGTGGTTCGTGAAGATGAAGCCGCTCGCCGATGACGTGCTGAAGAATCAGCAGGATCCGGACCAGAAGATCAGCTTCTATCCGGAACGCTTCGAGAAGGTCTTTACGCAATGGCTCGAGAACATCGAAGATTGGTGCATCTCCCGTCAGCTCTGGTGGGGCCACCGCATCCCTGCATGGTATAACAAGCAGACTGGCGAAACGTATGTCGGCGAAGAAGATCCGAAGGATCCGGAGAACTGGACCCAGGATGAAGATGTGCTCGATACCTGGTTCTCGAGTGCACTCTGGCCATTCGCTACCCTGGGATGGCCGGAAGATACGCCGGACTATGAACGCTATTATCCGACCAGCACGATGGTCACCGGCTATGACATCATCTTCTTCTGGGTTGCCCGCATGGCCTTCCAGGCCCGCCACTTCACGAAGCAGCGTCCGTTCAAGGACGTTCTGATCCATGGTCTGATCCGCGACAGCCAGGGCAGAAAGATGTCAAAGTCGCTCGGCAACGGAATTGATCCGATGAAAGTCATCGATCAGTACGGGGTCGATTCGCTGCGCTTCTTCCTGACCACAAACAGCACGCCTGGCCAGGATATGCGCTATATCCCGGAGAAAGTCGAAGCTGCCTGGAACTTCATCAACAAGATCTGGAACGCTTCCCGCTTCGTGCTGATGAATCTGCCGGAAGGCATGACGATGGAAGACATCGATCTCAGCAATCTCAGTGCTTCTGATGCATGGATCCTGAACAAGCTGAATCTGGTGCTGTTGCATGTCACCGAGAACATGGAGAAGTATGAATTCGCCCTGGTCGGAAATGAGCTGTACAGCTTTGTCTGGGACGACTTCTGCAGCTGGTACATCGAGATGTCCAAAGCATCGCTGTCCAGCGAGGATGAGCATGTCCGCAAGGCAGCTCAGAGCACGCTGCTCGTGACGCTGAATGCGATTGTCCGTCTACTGCATCCATTTATGCCATTTGTGACCGAAGAGATCTATCTGAAGATGCCGCATGAGAAAGAAAGCATCTGCCTGGAATCCTGGCCGAAGCCGATCCGCGATCTTCCGGAGAGCAATCTTGCATCGATGGACCGCATCATCTCGATTATCGCGAAGATACGTGAGATCAAGACTGCCAGCGATCTCAAGCCGTCGGCACATCTCGATGTCATGATCCGCGATCTCGATGGCAATGTGATTCCGGTCGATGCCAACCAGGCAGCGATGATGGAACGCATGGCAAAGACGACCTGGGTGGAATCCCTGAGCGGCGATCTGTCCGTGCAGACGGTTCCGAATGGTTCCTTCTATATTCCGAGTTCCGAACTCCTGGATCCGGAAAAGGAGAAGGCAAAGCTCAATGCCGAAGTGAAGCGCCTGGAAGGGGAGCTGAAGCGTTCTGCCGGAATCCTGTCGAATGCAGGATTCCTTGCCAAAGCTCCGAAAGAGAAAGTGGAACTCGAGCAGAAGAAGCAGGCCGACTACGAAAAGCAGCTTGCGCTTGTCAAGGAACGTCTCGCTGCGCTGAATTCCTGAAAGCTGTGTTATACTGACGAAAGAAATCCAGTTTCTATCATCGGAGGTTTGCAAGAACATGAGCAGAAATGAGAAGAAGAACGATCATCCGGTCCTGAAGACCATCGGCGCAGCTGCGGCGGTCGGGACGGCAGCCTATGCCGGAACCGCCTACTACATCTTCCGGGAAGCATTCGACCTGGGCCATTCCCGCTACAAGCTGCCTGGCAATTCCATCAGTCCGGACCAGACGGAGCAGGGAGAGAACACGAAGTTCCTGGAGTCCGCAAAACGCAGTGATGACACAATTCAGAGCTATGACGGCGTGACGCTCCATGCGATGCGTCTGACCACGCATCCGGAAAGTCACAAGTGGATGATCTTCGCACACGGCTATCATTCCTGTGCTAAGGATATGCTTTCCTATGCAGAGAAAGCATCCGGGAAGGGATACAACCTGATGATGCCGGACAGCAGAGGCTGCGGTCTTTCTGGAGGAACCTATACAGGGCTCGGCTGGCCGGAGCATTATGATCTGATCAGCTGGATCGGCTATCTCACCAGCTTCGATCCGGAAGCACAGATCGTGCTGTTCGGAGTTTCCATGGGGGCTTCTTCCGTCATGAACGCGGCTGGCGATTATCTGCCGGACAACGTGAAGTGTGCGATTGAAGACAGCGGCTATTCCGATCTCAAGGAAGAACTCATTTATGCGACTGATCAGGGCATGAAGATCCCATCCAGACCGTTCATGCCGTGCGTTGATTTCTATGTGAAGCAGTTCCTGCATTTCTCGTTCTATGATATCGACACGAAGCGTCAGCTCAGAGCGGCACATGTGCCGATGCTGTTCCTGCATGGCGAGATGGATCAGGCGGTTCCGCCGCAGATGGTTCATGAATGCTACAGCGCCTGCGGATCGGAGAAAGAGATTCATACGTTCCCGTGCGGACATGCCGAAGCATTCCGTCAGCCGGAGTACTGGGAAACTGTCTGGAATTTCGTCGATCGTTTCATTCCTGAATAATCGTGAGGGCAGAAATGCCCTCTTTCTTATGCCGGCAGAGCGGCAATTCATGCATGCATGGTTACCGGAACACGGAATCAGATGCCTGAAGGGAATCTGAAATCACTGTGAACGCATACAGAAATCGCTCTCATTGCCTTGTTTATTAAATTCACATGTTTTATAATCACAACTGTGAAATCAATAGTTTTCATACTTTAAAGGGAGGCTTTATGGCTGTTAAGAAGTACGTCTACAAGTTTTCAGAAGGCAACGGAAAGATGCGTGAGCTCCTCGGCGGCAAAGGTGCGAACCTTGCTGAGATGAGCAACATCGGTCTGCCGGTTCCGTCCGGATTCACGATCACGACGGAAGCCTGCATTCAGTATTATCACGACAACGAGACCATCGCTCCGGAGATCCAGAAGCAGATCGACAAGTATACTGCATGGCTCCAGAAGACGACTGGCAAGAAGCTGGGCGACAAGAAGAACCCGCTGCTCGTTTCGGTCCGTTCCGGTGCGCGTGCATCCATGCCTGGCATGATGGATACGATTCTGAACCTGGGCATGAATGATGAAGTCGTTCAGGTCGTTGAAGAGAAGACTCAGAACAAGCGTTTCGCTTATGACTCCTACCGCCGTTTCATCCAGATGTTCGGCGATGTCGTCATGGGCCTCAGCAAGGCTAAGTTCGAAGAGCTGATTGATGCCATGAAGGAAAAGAAGGGCGTCAAGCAGGATGTCGAGCTCGATGCGGATGATATGGTTGAACTCACCAAGGAGTTCAAGGAATTCTACAAGAAGAACCTGGGAGAAGATTTCCCGCAGGATCCGATCGTTCAGCTGAACCGTGCCATCATGGCAGTGTTCCGTTCCTGGAACAATGAGCGTGCAATCTACTACCGCCGCATGAACGATATCCCGGATGACTGGGGAACTGCAGTTTCCGTCATGGAAATGGTATTCGGGAACATGGGCAATGACTGCGGCACTGGTGTCGCATTCTCCCGCAATCCTGCAACTGGCGAGAACAAGCTGTTCGGTGAGTTCCTGATGAACGCACAGGGCGAAGACGTCGTTGCTGGTGTCCGCACTCCGGAGCCGATCGATCATCTGAAGAAAACGATGCCGGCTGCTTACAAGGAATTCGCAAGAATCTCCAAGCTGCTCGAGCATCATTATCATGATCTGCAGGATATGGAGTTCACGATTGAACATGGCAAGCTGTTCATGCTGCAGTGCCGCAACGGCAAGCGTACTGCCAATGCTGCTCTGAAGATCGCAGTTGACATGGTCAACGAGAAGCTCATCACGAAGGATGAAGCTCTGCTCATGGTAGAGCCGAAGCAACTCGATGACCTGCTGCATCCGACGTTTGATAAAGCAGATCTCAAGAATAAGGCAAAGGATGTCATTGCCAAGGGCCTCGCTGCTGCTCCGGGCGCTGGCTGCGGCGCAATCGTGTTTACCGCCAAGGAAGCAGAAGAGCAGGCAGCTGCTGGCAAGAAGGTTGTCCTCGTCCGTCTTGAAACTTCTCCGGAAGATATCGCCGGGATGCACGTCTCCCAGGCAATCGTCACTGTCCGCGGCGGCATGACCAGCCACGCTGCAGTCGTTGCCCGCGGCATGGGTGCATGCTGCGTATCCGGATGCGGTGACATCAAGGTTGATGAAGAGAACAAGCAGTTCACGGTCAATGGGGAAGTCTTCAAGGAAGGCGACATCATCTCCGTCGATGGCAATACGGGTCTCGTATACCGCGGTGAAGTCAAGAGTGTTCCGGCTACGATTTCCGGAAACTTCGCGAAGTTCATGAAGTGGGCGGATGAGCGCCGCACAATGAAGATCCGCACGAATGCTGATACTCCGGAAGATGCTGCAAGAGCAGTTGAGTTCGGTGCAGAAGGTGTTGGCCTTGTCCGTACGGAGCACATGTTCTTCAACTCCAAGGAGCGTATCGAAGCAATCCGCATGCTCTGTGTATCCACGACTCCGGAACAGCGCAAGAAGGCACTGGATCTCCTCGAGCCGTATCAGACGGAAGACTTCGAAGGAATCTTCGAAGCGATGAAGGGCCGCAGCGTCACTGTACGTCTGCTTGATCCGCCTCTGCATGAATTCCTGCCGCAGACTCCGGAAGCAATCAAGGAAGTCGCTGACAAGATGGGCATCACAGTCGAAGACGTTCAGGCAGCTGACGTTGCTCTCAAGGAATTCAACCCGATGATGGGCCACCGCGGATGCCGTCTGGATGTCACTTATCCGGAAATCGGCGTCATGCAGACAAGAGCAATCATCAACGCTGCCATTGCCATCAACAAGAAGCATCGCACATGGCACCTGGAGCCGGAAATCATGGTTCCGCTGGTCGGCGAGAAGAAAGAACTTGATTATGTAGCTGACATCATCCGCAAGACTGCTGATGAGACGATCGCTGCTGCCAAGGTCAAGATGAACTATCACATCGGCACGATGATCGAAGTTCCGCGCGGCGCTATCAATGCCGGCGAACTTGCTGAGACCGCTGAGTTCTTCTCCTTCGGAACAAACGATCTGACCCAGATGACCTTCGGCTTCTCCCGAGATGATGCTGGCAAGTTCCTCAAGGATTACTATGACAAGCACATCTATGAAAGCGATCCGTTCGCTCACATCGATGTGAATGGGGTCGGCAAGCTGGTCCGCTGGGCTGCTGAACATGGCCGTGCTACTCGCCCGGATATCCATCTGGGTGTCTGCGGTGAACATGGCGGTGATCCGGTTTCCATCCAGTTCTTCCAGACACTGAACCTGGACTATGTATCCTGCTCTCCGTACCGTGTCCCGCTGGCTCGTCTGGCTGCTGCACAGGCTGCGATCCGCGTCGACGCTGCCAAGAAGGCTGAGAAGGCTGCAGCAAAGCCTGCTAAGAAGGCTGTGAGGAAGACCGCAGCGAAGAAGGCCACGGCGAAGAAGACTGCTGGCAAGAAGCCTGCCGCAAAGAAGACTGCAGCGAAGAAGACTGCTGCTAAGAAGACGGCAGCGAAGAAGACCGCTGGCAGAAAGTCCGGCCGCAAGGCAAAGTAATCACTCTGATTCTATGAAGGCTGAGAAGCTTCTGATGTTTCGGACATCATGAGGCTTCCGGCCTTTTTTCTTGTTTGGGGCGAGCTTGATTTTGCAGGTCTGATTTCGTATATTGGAGATAGTAAGCAGCCATGCATCTGTTCTGCATGCATGGCAAAGGAGCAATTCATGGAACAATACATTATGGCCATTGACCAGGGAACTACCAGTTCTCGGGCGGTACTCTTCGATCATGAAAGCAGGATCATTTCCAGTGCCCAGAAGGAATTCACGCAGTACTTCCGGCATCCCGGATGGGTCGAGCATGATGCTAATGAAATCTGGCTGTCAGTCCTTTCAGTTATGGCAAGCTGCCTGCAGAAATCCGGCATTCAGCCCTCTCAGGTCGCCGGTATCGGCATTACAAATCAGCGTGAAACGACTGTCATCTGGAATAAGGAAACTGGTCTTCCCATCTGCAATGCCATCGTCTGGCAGTCGCGCCAGACGGCAGACATCTGCGATTCCCTGAAGAAACAGGGATATGAAGAACTGTTCCGTTCGAAGACCGGACTTCGCATCGATCCGTATTTCTCCGCGACGAAGATCCGCTNGATGCTTGATCAGGTGCCAGGGGCACAGAAACTTGCCGAACAGGGGAAACTGTATGCCGGAACCATTGATTCCTGGCTGATCTACTGCCTGTCTGGCATGAAAGCACATGTCACGGATTATTCCAATGCCAGCCGCACCTTGCTTTATAACATCTTCGAGAAGAGGTGGGATGAAGAACTGTGTCAGATTCTGAATATCCCGATGGAGATGCTGCCGGAGGTCAAGGACAGCAGCGGCGTATTCGCAGTGACGGCACCGTATCATTTCTTCGGTCAGGAAGTTCCGATTGCCGGGGTCGCAGGCGATCAGCAGGCCGCCCTGTTCGGCCAGAACTGCTTTGAAGAAGGAAGCGTCAAGAATACCTACGGAACCGGATGCTTCTTATTGATGAATACCGGATCCGTTCCGCACCGCAGCGAACATGGGCTCGTCACGACGATTGCCTGGGGCTATCAGGGAGAGATTACATATGCCCTCGAAGGATCGGTATTCGTTGCCGGTTCTGCGATTCAGTGGTTAAGAGATCAGATGGAGTTTTTCGAGAAATCTTCTCAGTCGGAAGAACTTGCTCAGGCTGCTTCGAAGAATTCCGGCGTCATCCTTGTGCCGGCATTTGTCGGACTCGGTGCTCCGTACTGGGATGACCGCTGCCGTGGTGCATTGTTCGGCATCACGAGAGGAACGACAAAGGCCGATATCACGAAAGCAACTCTGGAATCTCTCGCTTATCAGACCAGAGACGTGCTGGATTCCATGGAACATGACTGCGGCCGGAAGATCCCGTATCTGAAGGTCGACGGCGGCGCCAGTGCGAACAACTACCTGATGCAGTTCCAGAGTGATCTCTTGCAGTGCGAAGTGCAGCGGCCTGGCAATATTGAGACGACTGCCATGGGAGCTGCTCATCTGGCGGGACTTGGCGTCGGGTTCTGGAAGAGTCCGGAAGAGCTGACGGCAGAATCGAAGAAGAACCGCATGGTTTATTCGCCGCAGATGACCGCAAAAGAGTCGGAGCATCTGTATGCTCGCTGGCAGAAAGCGGTTCAGGCTGCCAGGATGTTTCCGGCAGAAGATTGACAGATTCTGAGACTCGCTGTATAACAAAGTCACAAATGCGATGAACAGGACAACAGTTCTGAGCGCTCGGATCAGAAAGGTTTCCGGCTGATGAGAGGAAACTGAGGAGCACAGAATTTACCGCCTGGGAGCAGGTCCTCAATCGGATCCCGCTATCCTGCGTTAAAGGGTTAATGAGGAGTCCGGAGAAAGTCCGGGAAACAAGGTGGTACCGCGCTCGTTCAGCGTCCTTCGTATGAGGGACGCTTTTCTTTTATAAAGGAGATTACGATGATCAATTTCAAGGAAGATGAGAAACTCCATGTTCTCAATCACAGCTGTGCCCATCTGATGGCACAGGCCGTGAAGCATCTGTATCCGCAGGCAAAGTTCTGGGTCGGACCGGTAGTCGAAGAAGGATTCTATTATGATATGGACCTCGGCGATGACGTGATCCGCGATGAAGATCTGCCGAGAATCGAGAAAGAGATGAAGAAGCTTGCCAAGGATGGCAAGAAGATTGTACGTCATGAAATCACGAAGGCGGAAGCTCTCGAGATGTTCAAGGATGATCCGTACAAGCTCGATCTGATCAATCGCATGGATGAGAACGAGCAGGTCATCTCCTGCTATACGCAGGGAGATTACACCGATCTCTGCCGCGGCCCGCATGTCGACAATACGAAGATGTGCCGCTATTTCAAGCTTCTGAAGCATTCCGGTGCATACTGGAAGGGCGATGAGCATAACAAGGTTCTGCAGAGAATCTACGGCGTCTGCTTCCCGACTCAGGAAGAACTGGATGCGTATCTGGCAGAACTCGAAGATGCGAAAGCAAGAGATCACCGCAAGCTTGGCAAGGAACTGCAGATGTTCATGTTCTCGGATGTGGTCGGTGCGGGTCTGCCGATGTATCTGCCGAATGGCTTCACGGTCCGCAGAATTCTGTCCGATTACATCATGGACAAGGAACTCGATCAGGGCTATATCCATGTCATGACGCCGTCTGTTGCCAACGTCAAGCTGTATAAGATCTCCGGCCACTGGGATCATTACAAGGATGATATGTTCCCGGCCATGCAGGATCGCAGAGACCCGGATAATGCATATGTGCTTCGTCCGATGAACTGCCCGGAGCATATGATGATCTACAAGAACACTCTGCATTCCTACCGCGATCTGCCAGTCAGAATCGCTGAGATTGCAAATGACTTCCGCTTCGAGGCATCCGGGGCCCTGACGGGCATCGAGAGGGCTCGTGCCTTCACACAGAATGATTCTCATATCTTCTGCCGCCCGGACCAGATTGGTTCTGAGATCAAGGCAGTGACAAAGCTGATTCTTGATGTCTACAAAGACTTCGGCTTCAAGGAATACAGCTTCCGCCTGTCCCTCAGAGATCTGGACAATGCTGCCAAGTACTTCGGCAATGATGAGCTCTGGGAGCGCAGCGAGACGGAACTGCGCGAAGTGCTGAAGGAGATGGGCGTCAAGTACTATGAAGCCAAGGGCGAAGCAGCCTTCTACGGACCGAAGATCGATGTTCAGGTCCGCAGTGCCATCGGCCATGATGTGACGCTTTCCACGATCCAGCTCGACTATCAGCTTCCGGAGCGGTTCGAACTCGAATATGTCGACAGCGATGGCACGAAGAAGCGTCCGGTCGTCATTCACCGTGCAATTCTCGGTTCCCTCGATCGTTTCATTGCCTTCCTGCTTGAAGAGACGAAGGGTGTTCTTCCGCTCTGGCTGGCCCCGAAGCAGGTCGTGATTCTTCCGGTTTCCGGAGAGTCTGAGAGCCAGCTGAAGTATGCCGAAGAGATTGAACGTCAGCTCAAGGCAAGAGGCATGCGTGTTTCCGTCGATTCCCGCAACGAGAAGCTTGGCTACCGTGTCCGCGAAGCACAGACGAGCAAGATTCCGGTTGAGATCGTGGTCGGCGAAGGCGAAGTCAATGACCATGCAGTAACCGTACGCCGCTATGGTTCCAAGGATGCGGTGAAGATGAGCTTCGATGAATTCTGCAGCAAAGCTGCGGAAGAGATTGCTTCGAAAGGACTTTGATCCGCATGGCAGAAGCTAATCGCATCGCTGTGATCGCGATTATCGTCGAGGACCGCGACTGCGTTTCCCGGCTGAATGAAATCCTGCATGAATACGGCGACTGCATCATCGGCCGCATGGGTATTCCGTATCCGAAGAAGAATCTTTCGCTGATCAGCGTAGCAGTGGATGCGCCGAATGACCGCATTTCCGCACTGACCGGAAAGCTGGGAGCGATCGAAGGTCTGACCGTCCGCACCGCATATTCCAAATCCTGATTCAATTGACTGAAGGTGTCTCTTTCCAGGAGCACCTTTTTTCTATGCATGCATGAGTGCAAAGACTCAGAACGTCCCCTGCTAAGATTGTGAAATATTCTGAATGTCTGCAAAATCTCCTCTCAGGTGTATGGTATTCAAAATCAGATTTAAGTATAATAATCACAGGTGCTTCAGAATCTGAAAAATGCACACTGAATCATCATCAGATTCCGAAAAGAAGGGAGTGTCCAGAATAATGGAACGTTTGAATCAGGAGAGCCTGAAAGCAATCGATCAGATCGTCGAGCGTCATCGCGGCGAGCCGGGACCGGCCATCGTCATGCTGCATGAAGTGCAGGATTCCCTAGGGTATATCCCGTTTGAGGCGATGGAGAAAATCGCTGCGGCCACGAATCAGAGTGTTGCCGACATCTACGGGGTTGTATGTTTCTATGCACAGTTCACCACTCAGCCGAAAGGCAAGCATGTCATCAATGTATGCCTCGGTACTGCATGCTATGTCAAGGGAAGCCAGGCGCTGATTGATGAAGCGATGAAGCTGACGGGAGCTGCGATCAACAAGACTTCGGAAGACGGGATGTTCTCACTTGATGCGACCAGGTGCTTAGGTGCGTGCGGCCTTGCTCCGGTATGCGTGATTGACGGAAAGACCATCGGGCAGTGCACGATTGCTCGGCTGGACGAAGAAGTCGGCAGGATCCGTTCTGCGGAATCTGCTGCCTGAGGAAACAGATATATGCGGGCAGACGAGATCACTGGTGCGGTCCATGCAGTTACCCTCCATACGGCTGATGCCGGCTGGAAGGAGAAGGAGTATTCTGCTGCTTTTGCGACCGATCTGATGAGCGATGCCCTAGCGATGATTCAGAAGTCTCCGGAGAGCACCGTGCTGATCACGGGCCTCTGCAATGCGCAGGTGCTGCGCACGGCCGAGATGCTGGATGTGAACCTCGTGATCATTGTACGCGGAAAGCATCTTTCCGATCTCGACCTGTCCATCGCTGATGAGATGAATATCAGTCTCTTTTCCACCGATCTCACGATGTATGAGACGTGCGGCATCCTCTATGAGAAAGGACTGCACGGCATATGACCTCAGTTCTTCACCAGGAATATCAGGTGGTTCAGGATGACTATGCAAACGCCGGGGAGGCCAGCAGCCATATCAAGCAGACGCTGAGCCAGATCGGCTATCCTCCCAGAGTGCTGAGAAGGATTGCCGTGGCCAGCTATGAAGCAGAGATCAACATGATCATCCATGCCTATGGCGGAAAGATCACCATGGATGTCATGGATGATGGGACCGTTTCTCTCTGCTTTGCTGATCCAGGTCCGGGAATTCCGGATCTCGAAAAAGCCATGACGCCTGGCTGGTCAACTGCCAGCGAGAAAGCGAGAGAGCTCGGCTTCGGCGCCGGCATGGGACTGCCGAATATCAAGCGGGTTTCCGATCGGTTTGATATTCAGACATCGCCTGCTGGAACCATTCTGAAGCTCCGCTTCCATCAGACCTCATGAAAGCAAAAACCGTTGTCACTTACACCTTGTCCCGGTGCGTGAAATGTCTGAAATGCGTGAAGTCGTGTCCGACCAGTGCGCTGTCGATGGAGCAGGGAAGGATCCTCGTGAACCCCGACCGCTGCATCAACTGCGGAAGGTGTATCCGCAGCTGCCATAATAAAGGCCTGCTTGCCCAGGGAAGCACGCTGGAAGATATCCGTTCCTACGATTATACGGTATGCATGGTGCCATCGGCCCTGACCAATTCCTGCCGCTCAAGAGAAGAAGCCGAAGATCTGTTCCACGCCATCCGGATGCTCGGATTCGACGAAGTCGTCGACATCTCGCCGGTCGAAGGACAGATCATGCATGAAACGAAGATGCTGTCTGAAGAGTTCGGCAATCAGAGCGTCATCGCTTCATTCTGTCCGGTCGTCAACCGTCTGATCGAAACCGTCTATCCGATGCTGCTGGACAATCTGGCACCGCTGATCTATCCGAGCGAAGCGGCTGCGAAAATGATCCGGAAGATGCATCAGAATCATGGCCGGGTCGGAATCTTCAGCTGCTGCGAATGCGAAGCAAAGCTTGCCCTGGCAAAATACCCATACGGCAACTTCGAATATGAAACCGATCATGCGCTGGCAATTGTCGATATCTTTCCGAAAATCCGCCAGAACATGAAGAAAGGCAGAGACGAAGTCCTGTTTTCCAGAGAGGGACTGCAGTCCTGCAACCCTGCAGCCATGGCTCAGAAACCGGAATATCTGATTGCCGATGGCTTCGAGAAAATCAATTCCGTGCTGTCCCTCGAAGAATTCGGACAGCTGAATACGTATCGTCTGCTTTACCTGTTTCCATGCTTCAATGGCTGTATCGGCGGCCATCTGCTCTGGGGCAACAGCTTTCTGACCCGGAACAACATCTATGAGCTGACGTCCGATGGAGAGAAGCCGATCTCAGAGATTCCGCTCGATGATCTGTACAGCGACAGCGTATGCCGCACGAGCGAAGATCAGAGAACGTTCTCCGAGAAGATGGCATTCTTCCAGAAAGTCAACGAACAGCTCGAGAGACTGCCTGGCTATGACTGCAGTGCATGCGGCATGCAGACATGCCGGATCATGGCCGAGGAAATCGCCAAAGGAAACAAGACACTCGATGACTGCAGAATCCGTGCAGCGATGAAGGAGGGTGCACATGACCATCAGGGAACTCCTTGACAGAACCGGCTGGAAGAATGACAATCCGGACCTTGATCTGTCACGGAACATCACCGGCGGATATGCCGGCGATCTGCTCAGCTGGGTGATGGGAAGAGGCCAGCCCGGCCAGGCCTGGATCACCGTCCAGGTACATCGCAACATCATTGCCGTGGCTGCGCTCAGGGAATTCTCCTGCATCATCATTGCCGATGGTGCTTCCGTTCCGGAAGATCTCGTCGCCAAGGCAGAAGAAGAGAACATCGTGATTCTGGAAAGCGGCATGCCGGTTTATGAGACTGCCGTCACGCTCTCGAAGCTGCTCTGATGTACTACGACCTGCATATCCACAGCTGCCTGTCTCCATGTGCAGAAGAGGAGATGACTCCGAACAACATCTGCAACATGGCGCTGCTGAAAGGACTGGATCTGATCGCGGTCAGCGATCATAATTCCTGCCGCCAGCAGCCCGGTATGAAAGATGCCGCACAGCAGACCGGGATCCGTCTTCTATATGGAGCAGAATTGCAGAGCATGGAAGAAGTGCATATCCTGGCGCTCTTCAGGAACCTGGAAGACAGTCAGAAGCTGCAGGCCTGGATTGATACCGTGATGCCATCGGTACCGAATGATCCGGACTACTTCGGAAGCGAGAAAATCCTAAACGGGATGGATGAGCTGATCGGCATCGAGGAACGGTTGCTGCTAGTTTCCCTGAATGCCGCACTGGAGGAATGCATCGATGCGATTCATGCATGTTCCGGAATTGCGGTGCCTGCGCATGTGATGGGCAGAGAAAACAGCATCATGAACCAGCTCGGATTCATTCCGGAAGATCTGGATTATGATGCGCTGGAAATCAGAAACGAGAAGGAGAAAGAAGAAGTCCTGTCCCTGCATCCATGGATGAAGGAGGAAGATACGATCTGGCTGATCGACAGCGATGCTCATCGGCTGGTCGATATCTCGGAACGGGAACATCAGATGTCAGAAGAAACGCTGGAAAGTCTCTGGAGGAAACGGCTATGATGCAGGATCTGGCAATGCAGATTCTTGAGATTCTCATGAACAGCATCCAGGCTGGTGCCAGGCATATTCTCGTGAAGATTCGTGAAAGCCGGAAAGATAACGTAATTGAGATCACGGTTCAGGATGATGGAAAGGGAATGAGTCCGGAATTAGCCGCAAGGGTATCGGATCCGTTCACGACCACCCGGAAGACCAGAAAAGTCGGCATGGGAGTTGCATTTCTGAAAGGGATGACGGAGCAGTGCAATGGAGCATTTGACATTCAGAGCGAAGTCGGAAAAGGAACGATCATCACTGCTTCTGTGCAGAGAGACTGCATTGATACTCCGGAGATGGGAGATCTCGGAGAGATGATGATGGACTGCATCTCAGCAGATGATTCCATCGATTACGTATTGCGCTTCAGTACCGATGAAAAGGAGTTTGTCTTTGAATCCGGAGAGGTCAGGAAACAGCTGGCAGGTGTGCCCCTGCAGACGCCTGAAGTGCTTCTCTGGATGAAAGAATACATCAGCGAAGAAATAAAGCAGATCAAGGAGGAGAACGAATGAAGAGTCTGGAAGATCTCAAGAAAATGAGAGAAGCTGCTTTAAAGAAGGTCGAGATGCGAGACAGTGAGAAGAGCTATCGCGTGGTGGTGGGCATGGCTACCTGCGGAATCGCTGCCGGCGCAAGACCGGTGCTCAAGCGTCTGGTTGAAGAGACTGCAGAGCACAGCTACGACTGCGTGGTCACGCAGACCGGATGTATCGGCATGTGCGTCTATGAGCCGATCGTCGAAGTGTATGGCAAGGATGGCGAGCATACCACCTATGTCCATATGACACCTGAGAAGGCAGCGAAGGTTCTCGCAGAACACATCGGCAAGGGGCACATCGTAGAAGAATATACGGTTGATGCCGCAAAGAAGGCACAGGAGGCTTGATCGTATATGATCCGTACGAATGTACTCTGCTGCGCAGGTACCGGCTGCACAGCAAGCCAGTCCGGAAAAATCTATGATAATTTCATTGAACAGATTCAGAAATTCGGACTGCAGGATGAAGTGAAGGTCGTAAAGACCGGCTGCTTCGGCTTATGCCAGAAGGGACCGATTGTCGCCATTTACCCGGACAAGGTATTCTATTCCCATGTGAAGCCGGAGGATGTCGAGCGCATCGTCTCCGAGCATCTCTACAAAGGAAGAGTCGTCAAGGATCTCGAACTCAGCGATGAAGACCGTGAGACGCATGAGAAGATTCTTGAAATCGACAAGATCAACTTCTACAAGAAGCAGGAACGCATTGCCCTGCGCAACTGCGGCAAGATCAATCCGGAAGATATCACCGAATACATTGCCATGGACGGCTATGAGGCACTGGGCAAGGCAGTGACCACGATGACGCCTCAGGAAGTCATCGATGTCATGAAGAAGTCCGGCCTGCGCGGAAGAGGCGGAGCAGGCTTCCCGACGGGCGTGAAGTGGCAGTTCGAGAAGGATGCTCCAGGTACGGAGAAATATGTCATCTGCAACGCGGATGAAGGAGACCCTGGCGCATTCATGGATCGTTCCATTCTTGAAGGAGATCCGAATGCGGTCATCGAAGGCATGGCTATCATGGCTTATGCTGTCGGAGCACAGAAGGGCTATATCTATGTCCGTGCAGAATATCCGATTGCCGTCCATCGTCTGAAGATTGCCATCAAACAGGCAGAAGATCTGAACCTGCTCGGCAAGAATATCTTCGGATCCGGCTTCAATTTCGATATCGAGATCCGTCTTGGTGCAGGCGCATTCGTCTGCGGCGAAGAGACCGCACTGATTGCCAGCATTGAAGGCCAGAGAGGAATGCCGCGTCCGAAACCGCCATTCCCGGCTGTTTCCGGTGTCTGGGGCAAGCCGACCAGCATCAACAATGTCGAGACGCTTGCTAACGTTCCGCAGATCATCAACAAGGGTGCTGACTGGTACGCTTCCATCGGTACGGAAAAGTCCAAAGGAACCAAGGTCTTCGCACTCGGCGGCAAGATCAGGAATACCGGACTTGTCGAAGTACCGATGGGAACGACGCTCCGTGAGATTATCTATGAGATCGGCGGAGGCTGCCCGAACAACAAGGAATTCAAAGCCGTTCAGACCGGCGGTCCTTCCGGAGGATGCCTGACGGAAAAAGAGCTGGATACTCCGATTGATTATGAATCTCTGATCCAGGCTGGTTCCATGATGGGATCCGGCGGCATGATCGTCCTCGATGAAGACAACTGCATGGTTGATGTTGCCAGATTCTACATGGAATTCATCGTCGATGAATCCTGCGGAAAGTGCACGCCGTGCCGGGTCGGCACGAAGCGCCTGCTGGAGATGCTGACGAAGATCACTAAGGGCGAAGGCACCATGGAGATGCTGGACGAAATGGAGAAGCTCTGCTACGAGATCAAGGACACTGCGCTCTGCGGTCTTGGTCAGACAGCACCGAACCCGATTCTTTCCACGCTGAAGCATTTCCGCGGTGAATATGAAGCTCATATTAAGGAGAAGCGCTGCCCGGCTGGTGTCTGCAAGGCTCTGCTTACGTACAAGATCAACCCGGACAACTGCCGCAAGTGCTCCATGTGTGCAAGGAACTGCCCGGTCGGCGCAATTACCGGCGTCGCTGGCAAAGAAGCATTCCGGATCGATCCGTCCAAGTGCATCAAGTGCGGTACCTGCATGACCGTCTGCCGGTTCGGTGCAGTGGAACGGTCCTAGGAAAGGAGAACCCTGACAATGACTGAAGTACATCTGAAGATCAATAACCGCAACGTCACAGCAGAAGCAGGTCAGACGGTTCTGGAAGCCGCACGCAATGCCGGCATCAAGATTCCTACGCTCTGCTATCTGAGAAATATCAACAAGTCCGGAAACTGCCGTGTCTGCCTGGTTGAAGTCAAGAAAGCACGTTCGCTCTTAAGTGCATGCACGACCCCGGTCAGCGAAGGCATGGAAGTCTGGACCAATAGCGAACGGGCTCTTGCGGGCCGGCGAAATACGGTTGAGCTGATCATGTCCAACCACAGCAAGAACTGCCTGTCCTGCAAGCGCAACCAGAATTGCGAACTGCAGACTCTGGCAGAGGAACTTGGCATCCGTACAGACAAATTCGAAGGAGCGCACACCAAGCCTTCTTATGATGATTTCTCTTACGGAATCGTCCGCGATACGACCAAGTGCGTGCTTTGCGAGCGGTGCATCGAGACCTGCCGCAAGGTTCAGGGACTCGGCATCCTCGGCCTGGAAAACCGCGGCTTCAATACGATTGTCGCCCCGGTCTACGGCAAGAGCATGAAGGATGTAGACTGCATGCAGTGCGGCCAGTGCGTCATCAACTGCCCGACTGGCGCATTGACGGAAAAAGAGAATATCACCGATGTCGTGAATGCTCTGAATGATCCGGAGAAGATCGTCATCGTGCAGACTGCACCGGCAGTAAGAGCATCGCTGGGTGAAGAGTTCGGGCTTCCGATCGGAACCAGAGTCACCGGCAAGATGACGGCTGCGCTCAGAAGATGCGGATTCGACCGTGTCTATGATACGAACTTCGCTGCCGACCTCACGATCATGGAAGAAGGCAATGAGCTGCTGGAACGCCTGAGTCATGGCGGCGTGCTGCCGATGTTCACTTCCTGCTCGCCTGGCTGGATCCGCTACATTGAATACGAATATCCGGAACTGCTGCCGCATCTTTCGACGGCAAAGTCTCCGCATATGATGATGGGCGCGATGATCAAGAGCTACTGGGCAAAGAAGCATAACGTGAATCCGAAGGATATCTATGTCGTGTCCATCATGCCATGCACGGCAAAGAAATCCGAGATTCATCGTCCGGAATGCATGACGCAGGAATATCCGGATGTCGATGCAGTCCTGACTACCAGAGAATGCGGAAGACTGATCAAGCTTTTCGGCATTGACTTCAATGAACTCCCGGATGAGGAATTCGACCAGGACCTCATGGGCGAGTACTCGGGTGCCGGCGTTATCTTCGGTGCAACCGGAGGTGTCATGGAAGCAGCTCTCCGTACCGTCAAGCAGAAACTGGACGGACATAAGCTTGAGAAAGTGGACTTCATGGAATGCCGCGGCATGGCCGGAGTCAAGGAAGCACAGGTAGAACTTGGCGGAACGAAGCTCTGGATCGCCATCACTTCCAGCATGACTGCCGCAAAGCCGCTTCTGGAAGAAGTGAAGAACGGCACTTCCAAGTATACCTTTATCGAAGTCATGGGCTGCCCGGGCGGATGCCTGAATGGCGGCGGCCAGTCCATCGTTCCTGCTTCTGTCAAAAATGGCAAGCTCGGCTATGGCTACAAGGAACTCCGCATGAAGGCTCTCTATGATGAAGACGCTTCCTGCGAGGTCCGGGTCAGCTCCGATAACCCGCAGATCCAGAAAGCTTATGAAGACTTCCTCGGTGCGCCAGGCAGCGAGCTGGCTGAGGAACTGCTCCATACGACCTATACGCCGAAACAGCGTTTCCACATCTTCAGCGATTGACTATTACTCGTTCTCCTGTCCGCTCTGTATTATTGCAGGGCGGACTTTTCTGATGAAAAACCGGAGCAAATTCCTGAGCTGCAGGATCGATCATGCCGAGATCAGACATCTTGATTTCCAGTGCAGCCATTAGAGCAAGTGCCGCAGTCGACAGTCTCTTTCATCGGGACATCGATGGTCTCAGGATGATCATATTCCGCATGAGCGATGAAACCTTGGCATCCATACTCATCTTCATCCAGAACTTTTCCGGTAAACATATTCAAGATCCTTGCATCGGTGAATACGGTACCACATGGAATCTCTCCGGGCGCTGCTTTCAGCAGGGCTTCGGGATGTTCTGCCAGCAGTTTCAGAATGTTTCTTCTTCCTGACTATCATCCATTCTGACTTCATGATAAGAAACAGAAATCGGAAAGGGCATAAAGAAAGCAGAGGAGATTTTCCTCTGCCTGAATCGAATCAATGCTGGACTTTCACGCGGCTTGCTTCGAGAAGTTCCTTGACTTTCTTCGCCGCAGCGTCGACCGGAAGCTCTTCTGCTTCTCCATTTCTCGGCTTGAATTCCACGATTCCGTCTTTCGCACCGCGGCCGACCGTGATCCGGAACGGAATGCCGATCAGATCCATGTCCTTGAATTTGACGCCAGGGCGGGCATCGCGATCATCGAGGATCGTATCGACGCCGAGATCCTGCAGCTCCTGATAAAGCTGATCTGCTACCTGGTTCTGAACTTCATCCTTCGTGGAGATGATGACGATCGCTGCCGCATACGGAGCGATGTCTGCTGGCCAGGCAATGCCATTGTCATCATGATTCTGCTCCACCAGCGCAGCCATGCAGCGGCCCGGGCCGATGCCGTAGCTTCCCATCCAGACATACTGAAGCTTATTCTCTGCATCGAGATACTGAAGATCCATCGCCTTGGAATACTTCGTGCCGAGCTTGAAGGTGTTGCCGCATTCAATCCCATGCGCGAAATGAATCCTGCCGCCGCACTTTGGGCAGATATCGCCTTCCATGATATTTCTCACATCAGCAACCTTATCTGCCTTGAAGTCTTTCTGGTTCACATTCGTGTAGTGGTAGCCGGTCTTATTTGCGCCGACGACGAAATTCTGCATATAGGTGACTTCCGGATCCGCAACGAGCTCGCAGCGGATGCCGATCGGACCGGCAAAGCCGATATCCGCACCGGTAGCTTCCTTTACCATTTCCGGATCAGCCAGCTCGACGCTGTCTGCCTGATAGAGCTTGCGGAGCTTGACTTCATTCACATCGCGGTCGCCGCGCACCATGACTGCGACCGGCTTTCCGTCGACATTGTAGATCAGTGTCTTCACGAACTTCTTTACGTCCTTATGCAGGAAGCTGACGACTTCTTCGATGGTTCGGCTGTTGGGCGTCTCGATGAGCTCTTTCTCGAGTTCGGCTTCCTGCTCTGCCGGTTTTTCAGGAACGCACTGAGCGACTTCGATGTTGCTGGAGAAATCGCAGCTGTCGCAAAGCACGAGGATATCCTCGCCCAGCGGGGTAACTGCCTGGAATTCCTCGGAGAGCAGTCCGCCCATGACGCCGGTATCTGCCCGGACGATCTTATAGTTCAGATGCAGGCGGTCCATGATGTTCTTGTAAGCCTGGAACTGCTTTGCATACGCTGCATCGAGTCCGGCCTCATCTTTGTCGAAGGTATAGGCATCCTTCATCGCAAACTCTCTGACCCGGACCAGACCATAGCGAGGCCGCGGCTCATCGCGGAACTTCGTCTCGATCTGATACAGCGAGAAAGGCATATCCTTGTAGGAACGGATCTGCATCTTCGCAGCTGCCGCAAACAGTTCTTCATGCGTCGGGCCTAAGCAGTATGGCATGCCTTTGCGGTCTTTCAGCGTGAACATATCCTTGCCGAAGCCTGCCCGTCTACCGGAAGCTACATAGACTTCCTCCGGAATCAATGCCGGCATCAGGAGCTCCTGGCAGCCGGTGCGGTCCATCTCATCGCGGATGATTGCCTCGATCTTGCTGATGACGCGGAAGCCCAGCGGCATCTGCATATATACTCCTGCAGAGCTCTTGCGGATATATCCTGCTCTTACAAGAAGGTTCCCGCTGATGGAATCTTCGTCTTTTACATCCTCTCTCAGGGTGTAGAAGAAACTGTTCTTCAATCTCATAAAATGTCCTCTTTATCGGGTCTGATTATATCATTTACAGAATGAAGTTGTGAGTTATAATGTTCCAAATAAACTAGGGAGGAAAAAGAATCTGCATGGCTACTTATTATCAGGAAGCATCTCATACATTCAGTGAATATCTTCTGGTACCAGGTCTGACCGAAGAACAGAATATTCCTCAGAATGTATCTCTGAAAACCCCGTTGGTGAAATTCAGAAAGGGGGAGGAACCTTCCATCTCGCTGAATATCCCGATGGTATCAGCGGTCATGCAGTCCGTTTCCGGCGACCGTCTTGCCATTGCCTTAGCCAAGGAAGGCGGCATCTCCTTCATCTTCGGCTCTCAGCCGATTGCTGATCAGGCGGCCATGGTTGCCCGGGTCAAGAATTATAAAGCAGGCTATGTGCCATCTGATTCCAATGTCACGCCGGATACCACGATTGCGGAAATGCTGGAACTGCTCGACAAGACCGGACACAGCACGATGGCAGTCACGGAAGATGGCACTGCAAACGGCAAGCTCTTAGGCATGATCACGAGCCGCGACTACCGGATCGGACATGTCAGTCTCGATGCGAAGGTAAAAGAATTCATGACCCCGCGCGAGAAGCTGATTGTCGGCCGTTCTACTGACAACCTGAGCACCTGCAACGATCTGATCTGGGAGCACAAGCTCAACACGCTCCCGCTGGTCGATGAAAACGATCATCTTGCCTATCTCGTTTTCCGCAAGGACTATGAGAGCCATAAGGCTCATCCGAATGAACTGCTGGATCATGAGAAGCGCTTCATGGTCGGCGCCGGCATCAATACCCGCGACTATGAGGAACGTGTTCCGGCTCTGCTCAATGCGGGCGTTGATATTCTGGTCATCGATTCTTCCGACGGCTATACCTGCTGGCAGGCAAAGACCATTCACTGGATCCGCGAGCATTATGGCGATTCCGTCAAGATCGGGGCTGGCAATGTCGTTGATCCGGATGGATTCAACTATCTCGCTGATGCAGGCGCAGACTTCATCAAGATCGGCATCGGCGGCGGCAGTATCTGCATCACCCGCGAGACCAAAGGCATCGGCAGAGGCCAGGCAACTGCAGTTCAGGAAGTTGCCAAGGCAAGAGATGCGTACTTCGAGAAGACCGGCACTTATATTCCGATCTGCTCCGACGGCGGCATCGTATACGACTACCACATCATCCTTGCACTTGCTATGGGTGCAGACTTCGTCATGCTGGGACGCTATTTCTCCCGCTTTGAAGAAGCACCTGGCGAGAAGCTGATGATCAATGGTTCCTATGTCAAGGAATACTGGGGCGAAGGTTCCAACCGGGCCCGCAACTGGGGCAGATATGATCTCGGCCAGGGCAGGAAGCTCTCCTTTGAGGAAGGCGTCGATTCCTATGTTCCGTATGCCGGCTTCCTGCATGATAATGTGCTGATGACGACCTCCAAGATCAAATCCACGATGTGCAACTGCGGAGCCCTTGATATTCCGGAGCTGCAGCGCAAGGCAAGACTCACGCTCGTCTCTGCAACCTCGATTGTCGAAGGCGGAGCTCACGACGTCATGGTCAAGCACAAGGATACTTCATTCAACAAGTAATCAGAACGACGCACAGGCAGAACGGCTGCCTGTGTTCTTTTTTCTGATCTGGAAAGGAAGGAAACAGTGACAGAAAAGAAGCATTCTCATAAGCAGATCTGGAAACCCATTCTGATCTTTTCCTCAGCCTTTTTCGGATACGGGATGCTCAGCATGTTTCTCGATCAGAGATTCGGGACCGATGCCTATGCCATCGGCAGATTCCTGTATGCAATCCTGTGTCTGATCCTGTATCTTTTCTCCATGCCGAAGCCGCTTCTGAAGCAGGGATCCTGGAAAGCCGTGCCCATCTGGACAGCGGTATTCCTGGCGGTTTTCTATTTCTGCTATCTGATCGTGATTATGGATGTGCCAGGCAATCTTGCAGCATTGTTTCAGGAAGACATGCATGCTGTATTCAGAGTGGTTCTATTAGCAGGGGCTGCCGGGACATTTGAAGAAACCATGGTCCGGGGATACGCAGCCGATGCGATTCATTGCTGGACTTCGAAGTGCAGATATCCGATCCTGCTTACCGGGATTCTGACCTCGCTGCTGTTCGGACTGCTGCATCTGAGCAATCTCCATGGTGATAATGCTGCGCAGGTCTGGATCCAGGTTTTCTATGCATGCATGATCGGCCTTGCCCTCTATTCCCTGCGTGCGATCTCCGGTTCTCTCACGCTGCCGATCATTGCGCATATCCTGATCGATCTGCAGCCGGAGCTTGGBGAAGGGGCAGTTTCTTCCGGTCCGTTTCTGCTGTATCTGGAAGTATTTCTGCCGCTGGGCGTGCTTTCGCTATGCTACCTGTTTCTATTGGAAGATGCGCTTCCGGAATGATTTTCCGGAGTCAGGACAAGAAATTGTTTCAGTTGACATCTCGAAGAGGCGGAAGTATGATCCTTGCAAGCAAAGGGAGGAAGAACCATGAAGTGCTGTTGCAAGAGTGATCTGGAATACTGACAGAATCTGCTCTTGTTTTTGAAATGATTGAACAGCACTCTGTCAGGAAGTGGAATGAAGCTTCCTTTTTTTGTATATGAAATGAAGTAAATCCTGGAGGAGAAGGAGATTATGAAAAAGGTTTTCGGTGCCGTGCTCGCCACTGCCATTGCCCTCGCATTAACCGCCTGCGGAGGAAATTCTTCCACGGCGGAAACTGCAGCCTCGACTGCTGGTGCTTCTGCATCGGCAGCAGATGGCAGTGAAGAACTCGCTGATGAACAGGTTCTGAATCTGGTTTATACCGATCTCAGCCTGCTCGATGTCAATGATGCCCGCAACTCCAATGAGATGCAGGTACTGACCGAAGTACAGGAAGGACTGTTCCGGACATTCACGGATGAGAATGGCGTGGACCAGACCGAGAATGCCGGCTGCACAAGCTATGAGATCAGCGATGACAATCTGACTTATACGTTCCATCTGCGTGAGAACGCCAAATGGAGCGATGGCCAGCCGGTCACTGCTCAGAACTATGTGGATTCCTGGATCCGTCTTCTGACGGCTGAAAATGCATTTCCGTATTACTTCCTGGCATCCGGAATCGCCGGTGCAGAGGAATACTATGAAGGAACTGGCTCTGCTGAAGATGTTCAGGTATCTGCACCGGATGATTACACCCTGGTTGCATTCCTGGCTGCTCCGGATCCTTCCTTCATCAAGAAAGTCGGCATGGTGCCCATGTATCCGATCCGCAAGGATCTGATCGATGCAGCCGAAGCAGCTGGCAAGGACTGGACGAATGATTATACGCTGCATGTCTTCAACGGACCGTTCGTGATTTCGGACCGTGTGCTGGAGAACTCCATGACCCTGACGAAGAATGACCAGTACTGGGACAAGGACAATGTCAAGCTCACTCAGGTCAATCTGCGTGTGGTTGATGAAACTGCTACCCAGGCACAGCTGATGGAATCACAGCAGGTCGATGTGCTGAAGCTGACCGATCTGGAATATGTTGATCAGTGGCAGTCTCTGGTCGATGACGGTTCGTTCCAGCACATCGTCAGCGATACTCCGTCTTCTTCGTATATTTCTTTTGACATGCATGAAGAAGGAAACGGCGGTCCTTCCGGACTGATGCTCAATGCCAAGGTCCGCAAGGCCATCATGCTTGCCTTCGACCGTGAGGAATTCAATGAGATGTTCCAGGATGGTCTGTCGACTCCGGCTTATGGCCTCGTTCCGAATGGCATCACGGTCAATGGTCAGGAATACCGTTCGATTGCCGGTGATCTTCTCTTGAGCGATGAAGATCAGAAGCTTGCCAGTGATCCGGATGCTCTGAAGGCACTGTTCCAGGAAGGCATGGAAGAAGCCGGCGTTTCCGGAACTCCGGAAGATGTCACATTGACCACGATTGTATACGACTCCACGACGCTCACCGCAAATGAGAATGAGTGGTTTAAGCAGCAGCTCGCTGATAAGCTCGGTGTGACGCTGGATGTGGAAACGTATCCGGATGTGTCTACCTGGAAGGCTGCGCGTGACAGCTATCAGTATGATTTCTATGTCATGGGCTGGTATGCGGACTATGATGATCCGGCAAACTTCCTGGATCTCTTCACTTCCACAAGTCCTTACGGAAAGTTCATGGGCGGTTTCAGCAACGCAGATTATGATGCGCTGATGGAACAGGCAGATTCCAGCCTGGATGAAAGCAAACGCGCTGATCTGTTCACGCAGGCAGAGAAGATTCTGATGGATCAGGCTGGTGTATGCCCGCTGTATTTCGAGAATGCGCAGATCTATGCACAGAGCTATGTGAAGGGACTCAGTTTCCCGCTGTTCGGTGCAGATGTTGAGTTCTCGAGAGCTTATATCGTCAAGCATTGATTCTGTTTGCGGAAGACAGGAACTGGTGGTTTCTGTCTTCCTTCGTTTTACTTAGGAGATTTCATGAAATTTGCCAAATATATACTCAAGCGATTTCTGACCTCGATTCTGACCTTGTTTCTGATTGCGACAGCAACCTTCTTCCTGCTTGCCCTGACGCCTGGCGATGCATTAAGTGCCCGGGTTGACAAGCTGCCGGAGCAGGTAGCAGAACGCATGTATGAGAAATACGGACTGGACAAGCCGGTCATGGAACGCTATGTCATCACGATGAAAGGACTTGCCCATGGCGACTTCGGAGAATCCATCATCTACCAGGGAGAAACCGTCCAGTCCATCATTGCCGAGAAAGGACCGGTCAGTGCAAGACTCGGCTTGCAGCAGATGATTCTGGGAGTTAGCGTCGGAATTCTGCTCGGCATTCTTGCGGCAGCAAAGAAGGGAACTTTCTGGGACTACTTCGTGGTTGTGCTGAGCATTCTGCTGATCTCGGTGCCGAGCCTGGTGTTTGCACTATTGCTGCAGGCGGTCTTTGCCGCGAAACTGAAATGGTTTCCAGTCATCGGCTGGCCGAGCACGCATGTCTGGACTTCCGGATGGAAGTATACGGTCCTGCCGACTCTGGCCGGCTGTTTCGGCTATATCGCCAGCTATTCCAGACTCCTCAAGACTTCGATGCTCGATGTCATGAATCAGGAATACGTGCTCACGGCAGAATCCAAAGGACTCAGCCGCAGGGAAGTCATCATGCACCACGTGCTCAGAAACTCGATGATTCCAATCATCACCCGTCTGCCGATGAGTGTTGCCATGTGCATCACCGGGAGCTTCTTCATCGAGAGTGTTTTCTCGATCCCGGGACTCGGTCTCTATTATGTCAATGCAGTTGCAGCCCAGGATGTGCCGATCGTGATGGGGGAGACGGTCATCATCGCCGCACTTTATATCTTTGTCGTGTTCATTACCGATATTCTCTATACGGTTGTTGATCCGAGAATCCGTCTGGAAGGAGGAAAGCACTGATGATTGCAGCAGATGGAACGATGCCTGTCCTCTCTCCGGAAGAAACCGTCCGGACCGCTCAGGCGCAGAAGAACCGGGAACAGATCGCTAGACCCGTAGAGACCTTCTGGCAGGGTGCCAGACGCCGTCTGTTTCATAACCCGGTAGCAGTCTTTGCAATGATTCTGCTTCTGGTCATGCTGGTGCTTGTCATCTTCGGACCGGGCATGAGCGGTGCAGAATACCTCAGCATCAATGCCAAAGCAAAGAACCTTGCGCCGGACAGCACCTACTGGTTCGGAACTGACGGACTGGGCCGGGATCTCTGGAGCAGAGTCTGGATTGGTGCTCGTCTTTCCATCCTGGTCGCATTGGTATGTTCTGCGATTCAGCTTCTGGTCGGAAGTGCATACGGCGGCATCATGGCGTACTTCGGCGGCAAAGTCGATGCGGTGATGATGCGCATCATCGAAGTCATCGATTCGTTTCCGTATCTGCTGATCACGCTGCTGATCATGATGGTCATTGGCAAGAATACCGGCGGCCTTCTGGTTGCGATGTGCATCACTTCCTGGTGCTCTACCGCCAGAACAGTCAGAGGCCAGATCATGCAGTTAAGAGAATCGGAATACGTGCAGGCAGCTCAGCTATTAGGAGCTTCTGCGAACAGGGTGATCCGTCAGCATCTGCTTCCGAATACGATCGGCATTCTGATCCTGGATCTCTGCTCCAGCATTCCGAGCTATATTTTCACGGAAGCATCTCTCTCGTTCCTCGGCATGGGATTATCGGGCGATGTGATTTCGCTAGGCGTGCTGATTTCCGATGGCAAGACGAAGATGCAGTTCTATCCATGGCAGCTGATCTTCCCGTGCCTGGCGCTGTGCATCATCGTGCTGGCCTTCAATCTGCTTGGCGATGGATTGCGCGATGCGCTGGATCCGCGTACCGAAGAAAGGCAGGGATAAGCCATGAGTGAGAACTCTGTACTCCTTCAGGTTCAGAACCTGAAAGTCAGCTTCCGCACCCCGGCCGGAATCGTGCAGGCAGTCCGCGGCGTCAGCTTTAATCTGAACCAGGGCGAGACGCTTGCGATCGTCGGCGAATCCGGATGCGGGAAATCCGTCACCGCCAGAACCGTAATGGGGCTGACTCACCGCCCTGGCATCATCGATCCGGAAAGCCATATTCTCTTTGAAGGACAGGATATTCTCAAGTTCTCAGAGAAGCGCATGCAGGCATACCATGGCGGCGACGCCGCTATCGTATTCCAGGATGCGATGGCTTCACTGAATCCGACGATGACCATCGGCGATCAGATTATCGAAACACTGCGTCATCATAACCGGATATCAAAGAAAGCAGCAGAGAAGGAAGCAGTCGATCTGCTGCGAAAAGTCGGCATCTCGCAGCCGGAACAGCGGGTGAAACAGTATCCGCACCAGCTGTCCGGAGGCATGCGTCAGCGGGTCATGATCGCAATTGCATTTGCCAACAAGCCGAAGCTGCTGGTTGCCGATGAACCGACGACAGCACTCGATGTGACGATTCAGTCTCAGATCATTGATCTGATCCGTGATCTGCAGAAAGAAAATGGCACGAGCGTGATTCTGATCACGCATGATCTCGGCGTCGTAGCAAGCATCGCTGACCGCATTGCGGTCATGTATGCAGGCAAGATCGTCGAGCATGGTTCTGCCCATGAAATCTTTCATCATCCGCGCCATCCGTATACGAATGCGCTGCTGAGTGCAGTGCCTCGTCTCGATCAGGATCGCGGCGGCGAGCTGACAGCCATTGCCGGCACTCCGCCTGATCTGCTTAATCCGCCAGCCGGGTGCGGTTTCTGCACCCGCTGCCAGTACTGCATGCAGGCATGTCTGAAGAGGCAGCCTCCGGTCTACCGGTTTGAGCAGGATCACGAAGCATCCTGCTGGCTGTATGCCCTGGAGAAAACGCCGGACGATGCACCGTTCGTGAAGGAGGAATTCCATGTCTGAAGAAGTCGTGCTGGAAGTGAAGAATCTGAAGAAATACTTTCCGGCGGGAAAGGGACATGAACTTCATGCGGTGGATGACGTGTCGTTTCAGATTCACGCCGGGGAAACCCTCGGACTGGTTGGCGAAAGCGGCTGCGGGAAGACGACCTGTGCCAGAACGCTGATCGGCATGTATCAGCCGACCGCCGGGCAGGTGCTGTACCGTGGAAAAGATACCGCGAAGCTGAAAGGGGAAGAACTGATGCAGTTCCGCAAGGAAGCACAGATGGTGTTCCAGGATCCGTATGCTTCGCTGGATCCCCGCATGACCGTCAGCGATATCATTGCAGAAGGTCTGGATATCCATCATATGGTCTCTTCAAAAGCAGAGCGCACGAAGCGAATCTATGAACTGCTGGAAATGGTGGACCTGAATGCTGAACATGCTAACCGCTTCATCCATGAATTCTCCGGCGGCCAGCGGCAGCGCATCGGCATCGCCAGAGCCCTTGCGGTGAATCCGAAACTGCTGATTCTCGATGAACCGATCTCCGCTCTGGATGTGAGCATCCAGGCTCAGGTCGTGAACATGCTGCAGAGACTGCAGAAGGAACTGCATCTCAGCTATCTGTTCGTAGCGCATGATCTTTCGATGGTTCGTCATATCTCTGATCGGGTAGCAGTCATGTACCTCGGGAGGATCGTGGAACTTGCCAGTTCGGAAGAACTGTATTCTGATCCCCGGCATCCGTATACGCAGGCGCTGATGTCGGCAGTTCCGGTACCGGATCCGGAAGCCGAAGCAGAACGCAGAAAGAAGCGGATTCGTCTTGAAGGGGAAGTGCCGAGCCCGATCGATCCGCCGGAGCACTGCCGGTTTGCCGGAAGATGTCCGTTTGCGACGGATCGCTGCCGGAAGGAAGAACCGCAGCTGAAAGAACATGAACCGGGACACTGGACGGCATGTTTCCTGGAAGAAGCAAAAGAACATCGCTAGACTTCGCGGTGTTCTTTTAATGACTGGCGGATTTTCCGGAACGTATCTTCCTCGCCATTCTCGGCTACCATGCGCAGGATCTTTTCCATTTCCTTCGCCGTTTCCGGATGCATGTACTGATCGCCATGATGCTGAAGGAAATAGTTCAGCGCATCCGAGCTCTTATAGGCGTCTTTGTGATACGTGCGGCTTGCAGCGATCCGGTCGCAGATGCTTTCGATCAGATAGCGGTACGGCATCTTCACCGGCTGCCATACGCCGTTGATCGTGTCATACCAGTATTCCCAGTGGTGAGGGTTTCTGCCTTTATGGTGCAGCCATCCCATCGAGTATCCTTTTTCTTTCTTCTCGACCGGATACGGGCTTCTCCACCCCTGGTAATAGTGCACGGAAGGAATGAACTCCGTCGGGCTGTATTTCGAGAGATCATGGGTGAGTCCCTGCCAGTACAGGCCGCACGCAAAGCAGTACTTCCGCACCAGGGCACGATGGTGATGCACAGTTTTCAGATGGCCTGTGAATCTCTGCCAGAAAGACATGTTCTTCTTCGCTTCGTTCATACAACGGATATTTTAATTCTCTCTCTGAATCACTTGCAATTGATCTCTCGCAAATGGTTCAGAACCTCACAGAAAAAGCGGTCATTATGATAGAATAAACCCCGGAGGAATCCATGAACCGTCACGAAAATAGAGAAAAAGCAATGATCACGGTCTATCAGAATCTTATCGTTCCCAGAGACCCGGATGAACTGATCCAGGATAACTTTCCCGAGGGAGCACTTTCTGAAGATCCTTATATTTCTGATGTGATCCATACTGCCATTGCCAATACCGACCGCTATCACGGCTATATCGATCGGGTGCTGGAAGGATGGACGTTTGATCGCCTCGGATATCTGGAGCAGGCAATCCTGCTCTGCGGATGTGCCGAATTTGATCTCAAGCAGATCGAAGCTGCCGTGATCATCGATGAATATGTCCGGCTTGCCAAGAAATACTGCGATCCGGATTCATTCAAGCTGATCAACGGAGTGCTTGACCGCATATGAGCCAGAGGACGGTAACTGTCACCGCCCTGGTCCGCTACCTGAAAAGCAAGCTTGAAAACGATGCTCTGATCCAGGGAATCCTGGTTGAAGGCGAGATCTCGAACTTCAGTGCCTATCGCAGCGGACACTGGTACTTTTCGATCAAGGATGCCGGTGCGCAGATGCGCTGCGTCATGTTTGCAGGTGCGAACCGGCGCATGACCTGGATGCCGAAAGACGGGGACAAGGTCATCGTGCAGGCAGATGTCTCAGTCTATGAGGGCAGAGGCGAGATGCAGCTGCTGGTCACCGGCATGAAGCCAGCCGGGATCGGCGATCTGTTTCTGCAGTATGAAGCCCTCAAGGCAAAGCTTGCTGAAGAAGGATTATTTGATGAGTCCCACAAGAAGCCGATTCCGCCTTATCCGATGCGCATTGCATTAGTTACCGGAAAGAATACGGCAGCCCGTGCAGATGTGCTGAACACGCTTGGCAGAAGATGGCCGATTGCCTCGATTGCTGAGTTCCCGGTGCTTGTGCAGGGAACGGAAAGTGCTGCTCAGATCATCGATGCACTGAAGAAGGCAGACACGATGGGGTTTGATGTGATTCTGCTCGTCAGAGGCGGAGGCTCCATTGAGGATCTCTGGTCGTTCAATGATGAACGGCTTGCCAGAACGATCTATCAGCTGAATACCCCGATCATCACCGGCGTCGGTCATGAAGTGGATTTCACGATCGCAGACTTCGTCTCCGATCTGAGGGCTCCTACTCCGACTGGTGCCGCAGAACGCTGCAGTCCTGACATCCGCGAAGTGGAAGCGTCTCTTTCCTCGCTTCGCTCCAGGCTGATCGTGGATATGAATCATCGCATGAACAAGGAGCAGAAAGCTCTTGATTCACTGTCGGAGTCTCCGGTCTTCCGGAATCCGATGCGTTTATATACCGAGCCTCAGCTGCGGCTGAATACGCTGTCGCTCGAATTCCGCAGACTTCTGAATACGGTATCCTACCGCCTGAATCAGTCGCTGGAAGACAGCCGCCATGCTCTGGTTCTGGCAGCCGGACAGAGGATTTCCTATGCTCAGCTGAAGCTTCAGGAGACGTCTCAGAATCTGAATCATGCTGCTAAAGCAGATGCAGTCGTGCAGAGAGAACGTCTGAACCGCGATGCATCTCTGTTAGATGCATACAGTCCGCTGAAAGTGCTGCGCCGCGGCTATAGCATCACAATGAAAGATCAGAAAGCAGTCCGGTCTGCAGAAGAATTAGCACCTGGTGATGAAGTCAGCGTGCTGCTTGGAACAGGCAGTTTCCGGGGAACCGTCGAAGCTGTATCAGAAAAGGAGATCGATCATGGCAAAGAAGGAAATGACATTTGAGCAGTCTATGGCAAGGCTGGAAGAAATTGTCAGCCAGCTGGAAAACAATGAGAAACCCCTGGAAGAAACCATCGCCCTGTTTGAGGAAGGACTGAATCTCGTGAAAAGCTGCCAGACTCAGCTTTCTTCGTTTGAGAAGAAGGTCGAAGAACTCAGCGGAAAGACCTCAGGGGAAGCACAATGAACTTCGAAGAACTGCTGGAACAGGCGATTCAGCGCGTGACTCCTAGCCGCACCAGAGATGCGATGGAATATTCTCTGATGAGCGGAGGCAAGCGTCTTCGCCCGATGTTTCTTTATGATACGCTGGCCGGCTACGGGCTGAATCCGGAGCGTGGCAATGAATTTGCAATCGCGCTGGAACTGATTCAGACGTATTCGCTGATTCATGATGATCTTCCGGCGATGGACAATGATGACCTGCGCAGAGGCAAGCCGAGCTGCCATAAGCAATTTGATGAGGCAACGGCAATTCTAGCTGGCGATGGCCTATTGACTTATGCATTTGAGGTTGCTGCAGAAAGCAGGGAGCCGGCAGACCGCGTCGTGCGTTCGATCGGCATCCTGAGCCGGATGGCAGGGCCTTCCGGAATGGTTTACGGACAGTGCCTCGATACGACCGAAGAGGATCAGGTCCACGGGTGGGAAGATCTCAGAAAGGTTCATCGCTATAAGACGGGGTGCCTGTTTTCGGCGCCATTCATGATCGCCGCAGTGATATCCGGCCGGGATGATGCTACAATAGAGGCATGGCATAAGGTCGGTGATACCATCGGCCTTGCATTCCAGGTGCAGGATGACATCATGGATGCTACGGAAACAGCAGAAGAGCTCGGCAAGAGCAATTCTGATGCCCGCAATGAGAAAGTGACATCAGTCTCTCTTCTGGGGATGGAGCAGGCTGAGAATCTGATGAATCAGCTTTATGCAAGCAGTATGGAGCAGATCCGTCAGATGTCAGAATTTGAGTCCGATGCGCTGATCAGACGGCTAGAGGGGATGCAGAAGCGCAGAAAGTAGGAGTGCTTTTTCTATGGATCTTACGAAGATTCAGAATCCTGAATTCCTGAAAGACATGAGTGTCAGCGAACTGAATGAACTTGCTGCACAGATCAGGACATTTCTTATCGAGAATATTTCAAAAACAGGAGGGCATCTGGCCAGCAATCTCGGAGTCGTCGAGCTGACCATTGCGCTCCATTATGTGTTTCATTCTCCGGCAGACAAGATCTTCTTCGATGTCGGCCATCAGTGCTATACGCATAAGATTCTGACCGGGAGAGCAGCAGAATTCCCGACTCTGCGTCAGTATGGCGGCATCTCCGGCTTTGAGAAACGCCGGGAAAGCGAGCATGATGTCTGGGAAGCAGGACATTCGAGCACGAGTCTCAGTGCTGCTTTAGGCATGGCTGTGGCCAGAGATCTTCATCATGATCATTACAGCATCGTTCCGGTCATCGGCGATGGTGCGCTGGGGTCTGGGCTGGCGATGGAAGCACTCAATGAGATCGGTTCAGAGCACCGGGATATGGTGATTGTCTTCAATGACAACAATATGTCCATCTCCCGCAATGTAGGTGCTATGACGAGAGGCTTTGCAAGGCTCCGGGCAGGCAGAAGCTACAACGAATTCAAGAATAATATGAAGGTCGGCCTGAATCAGAGCGAGTTCGGCAAAGTCATGTATCATGGCATGAAGAACTTCAAGGATTCCGTCAAGAACTCTCTGGTGGATCAGGGCATCTTCGGAGAATTCAATCTGGAATACATGGGTCCGGTCGACGGACACAATATCCGGGATCTGATTCGGGTGCTGACTGTTGCCAGAGAACATGGCGGACCGGTGGTCGTCCATGTGATCACCCAGAAGGGCAGGGGCTATGCACCATGCGAGAAAGACCGCAAAGGCGTATGGCATGGCGTCGGTCCGTTCGATATCAATACCGGCAAGCAGCTTCATGAAACGCCGGCCGGCTTCAAGTCCTGGTCTGCACTGATTGCGGATACTGTGACAGAGCTAGCTGACAAAGATGATTCGATCGTTGCGCTGACACCGGCCATGATCAATGGCAGCGCCCTGAATGAATTCTTCGCCAAATATCCGGAGCGCTCGTTTGACTGCGGCATTGCCGAAGAACATACCGCAACATTTGCGGCTGGTCTGGCGACTTCAGGAATGCATCCGTTCATGGCAGTCTACAGTTCTTTCCTGCAGCGCGCTTATGATGAGATCAATCATGATATCTGCCGGCAGGATCTGCCGGTAGTGATCGGCATTGATCGGGCCGGACTGGTCGGTGAAGATGGCGAGACCCACCATGGAGTCTTTGATATCGGTTTCCTGAAACCGATTCCGAACTTGATCCTCGCGCAGCCTAAAGACGCTGCCGAAGCCAGGTCTCTGCTGAAGACGGCGTTTGCGTCTTCGCATCCGTTTGCGATTCGCTATCCGCGCGGGGAGATCAGCTGCCGTCAGCTGCCGCCGGCAGAACTGATCCGGGTCGGCAGCTGGAGCGTCTTCCATGATGCTCCGGAAAATAAGGCTGCGGTATTTGCATATGGCCCTGATGTGGATCGGATTCTCAGCAAGATCCAGGTCAACGATCTTCCGGTCACTGTTGTGAACTGCAGATTCTTCAAGCCGATTGATACTGCATGTATTGACCAGTTCGCTAAGCGTGGAATTCCGGTGATCGTGTTTGAAACTGATATGAAGGAATCGGGGCTGGCGGCTTCGATTCTCGAGTATCTGTGCGACAGCCATCAGACGATGAATCTCACCAGGATGGGAATCGGAGATGAGTATGTGCAGCAAGGGGCTGTGAATCTTCTGCGCAGAGATGAAGGGATCGACCTGAATTCGCTCTATGAGAAACTGATGGAGTTGTTATGATCAGACACCTGTATATTCGGAATTTTGTCCTGATTGATGAACTGAATCTGGATTTCGATGATGGCTTCAGCGCATTCATCGGAGAAACCGGAGCCGGCAAATCAATCCTGATTGATGCGATCAGTCTTCTGAAAGCAGACCGTGCAAGTGCTTCTCTGGTTTCGAAAGGAGCAGAGAAAGCAATTGTCGAAGGAACGTTTGATCTCAGCCGGGATTCGCATGCATGTGAAGTTCTCGCGGATGCCGGTTTTGAGGTGGAACAGGATGAAGTGACCTTCACGAGAGAGATCACTTCGGGCGGCAAGAGCACAGTCCGGATTGATCATCGCATTGCGACGCTTTCGCTTCTGAAGGAAGTTCTTCAGAATGAAATTGATATTCACGGTCAGCGCGACAGTCAGTATCTGCTGAATGTGAGTTCTCATATCCATCTCCTGGATCATTATCTGAATGATTCATCGCTGCTGAAGCAAGTCGCGGATTCTTTTTCTGTCTACGACAGGCTCGTAAAGGAACGTGATGCGGCGCTGACAGAAACCTACAATGAGAATGATCTGGAGTATTTCAATTTTGAGATCTCCGAGATCGAGGAAGCGAAGCTTTCGGAAGGAGAGGAAGAAGAACTGCTTGCTAAGGAGAAGCAGTACAAGGCGGTCAAAGCTTCGTTTGATAAGCTGAATGGCATCCTGGATCTGTTTGATAATTCAGTCAGCGAGCCGCTGTATGAACTGAATCGCTCTGTGCAGGGACTGGAGGACAGCGATGTGCTTACTGTCGCCAAGACGGAGATCAGCGACAGCTATTACAATCTGAATGATGCCATCGATACGCTCCGGAAGAGTCTCGAAGACATGGATCTCTCCGAAGACGATGTCAATGAGATGGAAGAACGCCTGTTCACGATCCAGAAGATGAAGCGGAAATACGGACGCACGATTCCCGATATTCTCGAAAAGAAGAAAGAACTGGAAGAACAGGTGGAGCGGATTTCCCATCGGAAAGAATATCTGGAGAAGATGGAAACGAAGATCCATGATGCGTATGCAGTCTATGAGAAGGCAGCAATACAGCTGTCAAAGCTCCGGAAGAAAGGGGCTCCTTCTCTTGATTCTTTAGTTGCGGCAAATCTGAAGGATCTTGTGCTGCCGAATGCCCGCTTCCATACGGAGATTGTCCAGGCAAAGCCATCTGCATCCGGAATGGATCGGGTGGAATTTCTGATTTCCATGAATCAGGGTGAAGACCTCAAGCCTCTTTCCAGGACTGCCAGCGGCGGGGAACTGAGCCGGCTGATGCTTGGGCTGAAGCAGATCTTCTCGAAGCTGCAGGGCATTCAGACAGTGATCTTTGATGAGATCGATACCGGAGTCAGCGGTCCGGTTGCAAACGCGATCGGAAAGAAGATGAGGGCGATCTCAGAGGACTGCCAGGTATTCAGTGTGACGCATCTTGCTCCCGTTGCGGCTTGTGCGAAGCATGCATATCTGGTGTCCAAGGAAGAATCTTCTGGTCGGACGCATACGCATGTGACCCCGCTGAAGCAGAAAGAATTCATCGAGCAGCTGGCATTGATTTCCAGCGGCAAAGTCACGGAGGCTTCCAGAGCTGCTGCCAGAGAACTCTACCGGTCCAGTCAGGAGTAATGAATGTCGAGGGTATACTTTCATATTGATCTGAATGCCTTCTATGCCAATGCGGAGTGTCTGCTGGATCCGACGCTGAGAGGAAAGCCTCTGGCCGTTTCCGGACAGACGCGCCGCAGCGTGGTTTCCACAGCCAGCTATGAAGCAAGAGCCTATGGGGTGCACAGTGCAATGCCGATTGCAGAGGCGAAGAACCTCTGCCGCGATCTGGTCGTCGTGGCACCTCATTTTAATTACTATGAAGAGCTGAGCAATGAGTTCATCGCAATTGTCAGAAGCTATACGTCCATCGTGGAACAGGCAAGCATTGATGAATGCTATGCCGATATGACCGATGCCATTTTCCGCTTTCCGCGTCCTCTGGATCTGGCGTTTCAGCTGCAGCATCGGGTGAGAGATGAACTCGGACTGCCATGTTCGATCGGCATCGGTCCGAATCTTTTTCTTGCCAAGATGGCTTCAGATATGAAGAAGCCGATGGGAATCACCGTACTGCGTATCCGCGAAGTTCCGCAGAAGCTCTGGCCTCTGAAGATTGCTGATATGCGCGGGGTCGGAAAGAAGACACTGCCTTTCCTGGAAGAACTCGGCATCCGCACGATCGGAGACCTTGCACAATGGAAGGATCCGGAACAGCTGCGGGGGATTTTCGGAAAGAATACCGAACAGATGATTGCAAGGGCTAATGGGCATGATGATCGGCAGATCGAACTGGAAACGGATCCGAAGTCCATGGGCGTCAGTGAAACGTTCCTCGAAGATGTCACTGACTATGATGAGCTGCGCGGAATGATGCGCACACTGTCCCGAAGGCTTTCGAAACGACTTGCCGAAGTGAGGAAGACAGGTTCGCTGGTATCGATCCGGATCCGCTATTCGGATTTCTCCAATGCGGATCGCTCCATGCATGTTGATCATCCGATCTGGAAAGCGGATGATCTGTTTGAGCAGGGAATCCGTCTGTTCAATGAAAACTGGGAACAGGATCCGGTCCGTCTGCTCGGACTTACCTTAAGCGAATTCCATTCAGAACAGGAAGACAGAAATCTCTTCAATCTGGAAGAATCGGAGAAAGAAGCGACTGCTAGCATCCTCAGCGATCTGAATGAAGAACTTGGCGGCCTGCGGCTGAAGCGGGCAAGTGCGCTTCTGAAGGAGCACCATGAAGACTGAACGGGCTCTGGAACGCTATCGGGTAGAACTCACGATGAATGAAGGCAAGAGTCCGCGTACAGTCAGTTCTTACCTTCAGGACCTGGAGCTTTATCTGAATTTTCTGAACGAGCAGGGAGTCAGCGACACTGAAGACATCACACCGGCACTGGTAGAATCCTTCATCACCCAGCAGGCTCAGCAGAAAGCGCCTTCTTCGATTGCCCGGATGGCATCGAGCATCCGTTCATTTCATCATTATCTTTCGTTTCTCTATGAAACACCGGATCCTTCCGTCAGCCTGGAAGTTCATCGCGGTCCGGGAAAGCTTCCGGTTTACGGGACCGTAGAAGAAATCAGAACTCTGCTTGGGAGCTTTGATGATTCGGATCCTCGTCAGTGCCTGTATCATGCAATTCTGGAAATCATCTATTCCTGCGGATTGCGGGTTTCTGAAGCCGTCGGACTTACCTTGAACCGGGTAGATCTGGAAACCGGGTTTGTGAGGGTAGAAGGAAAAGGAAATAAAGAACGGATCGTTCCGATTCCCCATGGCAGCATTCCGATTCTGAAGCATTACCGGGATACAGTAAGACCGCTGTATGAAAAGAAGAAATCCAATCTGTTCTTCGTGAACCGGCTGGGAAACAAAGTCACGACTCAGTCAGTTGAAGAAATCATGCGCAGGAAGAAAACAGAACTGGGTTTTAAGAAAAAACTCACTCCCCACAAACTGCGTCACAGCTACGCGACGCATATGCTGGAAGGGGGAGCAGATCTGCGCTCCATTCAGGAGATGCTCGGACATAGTTCCATCTCCACGACTCAGATCTATACGCATACCGGCAATGAAACCCTCCGCAAGAGCTATGATGAACATCATCCCGGCGAGCTGAATGAAGATCTCGGGGACATTGTAGTTAAACCATGGAAAAAGCAGAAGAAACAGAAATGAGATGCAGATCGCATCTCACTTTTCATAACAGCCATTCCATCAGCAGGCTGACCAGATCCAGTTTCAGTACATGCTTGTAATCGGTCAGCAGCGGAACTGCAATGCAGCAGATCATGTAGACCGTCAATGCAGCAAAGAGTCCGCAGGAAGCAATTCCGAAGATCCGGTACTTCAGCTTTCCCTGATGGCGATGCATTCCCTGAAGACCGCTGATGAACCCGATGATGCTCAGAAACGGAACCGTCACTGCAAAGATGATCAGGCAGTAGCGGAACATCCGGTAGAAGAAATCGGAACGATTTGCAGCTGCAGCGGGATTGCTGCGGAGATAAAGATAGGCAAGAAGCGTGATCAGCGCAATCATCAGACAGTATGCACCATAGATTACTGCACGTCTTGTTTTCCACGCTGTCTTCTTATCCATCACGTTTCCTCCAACTGAGAGATATTATAACCCGACTTGCCTGGTTCTGGAATCGAAACCGACCGGATTGTCCATGCGCATCGTTGCTGAACTGGAAATGACTGATCCATGCTGAAACAGTAGACCGAAAAGGAGAACTAGCATGATTGATCCTCGCACTACGATCCATGAATTCATGGTTTCACATCAGAAGAAATATCAGAAAATCTCCATGGAGATTCATGAACACCCGGAGGGTTCTGATTTTGAGTTTCTTGCGTCAAAGCTGCTGAGTGAACAACTGAAAGAAAAAGAATTTGAGATTGACCTGCCGGCAGCCAGGCATCGGACTGGTTTTGCGGCAAGAAAGCGTTTTCCCGAGGAATGACCGGTCATTGTGTTCCTGGCGGAATATGATGCACTGGCAGGGCTCGGACATGGCTGCGGGCATAATCTCTTCGGGGCGGCTTCTGCCCTGGCTGGAGTAGCCTTGCTGCAGGTGATCGGAGAAACCGGAGGAGAAGTACGAGTATACGGAACGCCAGGAGAAGAAGGGGGTCAGAATAGATBAGCAAAGGGGAGTTTTGTCAGAGAAGGATATCTGAAAAACGTTGAGGCTGCCCTGTGCATTCATCCTGGAACAAGTGCTGAGAATATGCTTTCCTCCAGGACTCTCGGCTGTGCGCCGATGGACATTGAATTTCATGGGCTGGCTGCTCATGCGGCAGGATGCCCGGAAAACGTAAAAAATGCGCTGGATGCACAGATCCTTGTCTATAACGGTCTTTGCGTATTGCGTCAGCAGCTGACTCCGGATGTGAGAATCCATAGCATCATCACCGATGGCGGAACTGCACCCAATGTGATTCCGGATTTTACGAAGTCGAAATATGATACCCGGGCAGCAGCGATGGATACGCTTCATGATCAGTATGATAAAATGGTGTTGACCCCTGGCCTTGATCGGCTCTATGAAAAGAATCTGAATCTGCTTGGTCTTCATAGCAAGCCACAGTCCTTCTAAGTCATGGCCGCAGCAGCGATGTCGGCAATATCTCTCAGGTGGTTCCTACGATTAAGCCATCCTTGAGCATCACGGATCATAAGATTGCAGGGCAATCTCCAGACATGGTCAAAGCATCAGCATCTAAGAAAGGAATGGCAATGATTCCGCTCAGCCCAGAAGTTCTGGCTGATACCGCACTGGACCTGATCCAGAATCCTGAGCTTTTCAGGCGTATGAAAGAAGAACACAGATATAATGTGGCGCATCAGAAAGAAGGAAAACTGTTCGGTATCAACAGAGAACCCATCCGGCTTTCCGGTTCAGAATTCTCTCTGATCAGAACCTGCAGGTAAGAAGCAGGGAGGGGGATAAAGGGGTACCAGCCCCCTTTCATGAAGCACGGATTCTCTTTTCATGACTCATTCTGCTCTGCTGACCAGAAATATCTCCTGCGCCCCTGTCTCAGTAATTGAGAATTCAGATTTTCTGAAGCTGAATCGATCGGATCTATTCCAGATCAGATTATGAATTGATCCGGAATATCAATCTGGTATATGGGCGCTCAAGATGAAGATAGATTTGGAAAATACTCAATTCGAAACCAATCTAAAAATATTGCATAATATACATTATGCGAAGTTCTGTAATTAACAGACTTCGCTATCATAACTGGAATGTTCCTATATCATTTACTAGCCAACTGAAGATTTCTGGATCCCGACACAGCGGATCATTTTCGGGCAAGAAATACAAGATGACAAGCGTCCTTCTGCATCAGCTGCGAAATCAGCCGATTCTATAAGTCCTTTGCGGATGCAGACTTTTCCGAGTTTCTGGAATTGCAGGATCAGCAGATGTTTTTTGGTACTGCTGAGTGTGCATAGAACTATGATTCTTCATCGGCAGCCCAGATCGTCAGCTTTCTGTATGAACCATGCCTGATTCACAGTTCTCTGCATACATTGGTGTCAGTGATATTGCATTGCTTCCGGGCTTTCCTGTTGGTTCGTTCTTGGCAGGAATGATTTGTGAGATATTTTGACCGGTTCAGCTGCACACGCCTGAACCAGTCAGTGTTCGATGATTGCTGGAATGGTCTTCAGGTAAATGACTTTTTCAGTTCCTGTCCCCTAGCATCAATTTTGGTAATGTGAAAAGAATCACGAAGCAGAATTCTCATTCTCCGCTTTTTCCTACGGATCTATTTCAGCAAGCCTTTTCAGCCCGAGTTTTCTGAGAATGCCGATATTCTTTGCGTGAATCAAGCCGATGATGATTGCTAATGCGGCTTCTATGATGAAGGATGTGATCTCCTGGTTCTGCGCAAATGGCAGCGCCCCTGCCAGATCTCTTGAAATGAAATCCAGCAGCTTGAGAACCACAAACAGATATACCATGTTTCGGAACCAGTTCTGTTTCTGAGTGTATGTTTTATGACAAGCCGGACAGATGTATTTTCCATCTGGCAGACCTTTCTTAACAGTCTGGTTCAGCTCAGCTCCGCAATTCGGACATGATTTTTTTTTTGAAGCGGTTCATGATGGTTCTGCCTCTCCTCTGCTCTGACTGCAGTCCTGCTATCAGAAAAAGTAATCATTTTCTTTACAGCCACATGTCAGGCGACTGCCTTATGCTGCAATTTCATCAGCCTTTATAGAGAATTCTGATTTTTTATACTCCTGAGCGAATCCGGCAGGTCTGTACTTCCTATTCTTCTGAGCTTTTCTTATAGTTATTATTCATGCGATCCAGGTGTCTGCCCTTGGAACGGAAATAGATGGCATCCAGTACTATGGCAGCCAGAATGATGATGATCTCCATTACATAATCCTCCATGCAGATAGATTTCATCGTGATGCGTTTCTCTGCTTATCCTGAACAGGAAGAAAAGATCGTTCGGAATCGTCTTCATTCGATCAATCTATCCTGACTCGTTCCTGTCTGAAGCAAAAAATGGAGTCAGTTAAATATTGTGCCTGCTTCATGCAGGAAGACAGTTCTGTCACCATTCTTATATCTTGCAACGTTCATCTTTCTTCTCCCTATTGCCTTCCCTGGAATCAGATTTTCTGTGTGTAGTCCAAAGTCAGAAGATCCAGGAAAGAATCATCAGTACTGCAATTACTGCAAGGACAATTGCAAGCACTTTCTTGTCTCTCTGGCCCTGTCTGAAGTCCGCAGGATCTGTTTCCTGTTTCTGATTTACTCCGGAGTCATATTCTTTCTGGAATGCTTCATTCTTCGTGATTGCGTTTTTCTGGTCAATCTTAGGATCCGGATACATAGGGTTCTGCTTTCCTTTTCTGATCATTTCTGTGCTTTGAATCAAGAGCTGATCAATATATTACGATGCCTGGAGGAATCCAATACCACAAGGTCATTTTCATAATAGCATAGATTCCGAAAATCACAGTGCTTCACCTTTTCAGAAGATGGTATCGTTATGAATCTCTTCTGCTTCCTTCAGCCGGTTGTACATGGTCCTGCGGCTGATGCCAAGATAGGCAGCAGTTTCATCCGCCCCTTTCTCATGAATCATCTGACGTACTTCGGCAACGCTGATCTCCCGGAATTCTCCATTGATCATAACTGCTTTCTGCTTTCTTCCGGCATTGCGGCTCATTGCTTTCTGATAAGCAGCGGGATCAATCGTGAGCTTCAGATAAGCAGGATGTTCACGATCATCCGGGTAGATTGCTTCCATCCTTACGCCGACTTTCTCCAGCATCTCTTCCGCGTTGTGATATTCTTCCGTTCCTGCATCATAAATCGTGATGGAAAATGAAGTCTGTTTCATAAGATTATTATAATGCAGAAATTAAATTCTGCACGACAATTAATGCAATAATTAAATTTTGCACTTCGCATCAAAAAAAATAAGACACTCATCAAAGTGCCTTATTACTCGAACCCAATTAGCGAACCAGATCCTTGAGCCCCTTAGATGCCTTGAATCCAGGAATCTTGGAAGCCGGAATTTCAATTGCTTCTTTGGTCTGCGGGTTGATGCCGGTACGTGCAGCTCTGGTCTTGACTTCGAACTTTCCGAATCCGGAAATATCAACTCTTCCGCCGTCTTTCAGTGCTTCAGCCATCGTGTCGAATACGAGATCGACAATCTCAGCTGCTTCTTTCTTTGTCAGATTGTGCTTTTCAGCGACGGTTTCAGTGATGGTCTTTTTGTTGACTGTTTCCATTGAATTAACCTCCATATTGCGTAATTTATACTAACACGTTAAATAGCGATTTCAATACTTGACAATTGTCGTTAAGACGGATTCAGAACGCTTGTTCAGCTTTTTGAAAAAGGCTTTCCAGAAGGGTTTTCAGCATTTTTTCATCCAGATTCTTCACCCCGCTGGCATTAGGGTGACCGCCGCCTCCGTACTGCTCAGCAAGATCATTGATGCGCACGGTCTTCGATCTCAGTGAACCGTCATACCGCGTGATTCCGTTTTCGGTTTTTTCCGTGAAGATTGCCCAGACCTGAAACGGTCTCACATTGCCGAATACCGTGACAAACGATCTGGTTCTGGAAGCAGAGACATTCCATTCCTGCATGGTTTTTTCCGGAACGATGCAGTAGACAAAATGATCTCCCATCATCTGCATGTTCTCCGCCAGCATATTCCGGTAGCGGAATTCCCAGAGTTCTTCATCAAAGAGCTCCCGGTTCAGGGAAGGAATATCAAGACCGAATCCAGTCAGGAACGCAGCCATTTCCATCGTATGCTGAGACGTGTTTGAAGTCGTGAAACGCAGCGTATCGGTCAGCAGTCCTTTGTAGAGAAATGAAGCAGTCTGCTTCGAAACGTTCTGATCGCTGCACTGATGGAAGAATTCCGAAAGAATCTCGCAGGTTGCAGCCATCTGAGGATACACATACTGCTCATTTCCGAACGGATCGCGTTCGGGATGATGATCGATCTTGATGATCTTCTTTCCAGTGCTATAGCGCTGATCATCGACGCGTTCCTGATTTGCCGTATCAAGGACAATCACGAGGCTGTTCCGGATCGTGTCATCGGAGACAGATTCCAGAGCCGGCCAGATGCCATTGCCGCAGGATTGCGTTCCGCAGGCATGTACCTGTTTGCTTGGCCAGTTGTCCGCAATCCAGTTCTTCAGACCGTACTGGGACCCGAATGCATCGCAGTCGGGATTCTCATGCCGGAAGATCGTGATGATTTCTGCTTCCTCAATGTCTTTCAGCAGTGTTCCGAACATTTCAGAGACCTAAGAGACGGACTGTATCACGGGCGATGACGAGCTCTTCGTTCGTCGGGATCACCCATACCGCAACCTTGGAATCCGGCTTGGAAATCAGAGCTTCCGTGCCATGAACCTGAGCATTCTTCTCATAGTCGATGGAGAGGCCCATGCCTTCTTCCAGATGCTTCAGGATTCTCTCTCTGGTATGGCTGTCATTCTCGCCAAGACCTGCCGTGAATACCATGGCATCCGTATGACCGAGTTCCATATAATAGCCGCCGACCACATTGATGACACGGTTGGTATAGAGCTCTGTGGTCAGAATAGCCCGCTCATTGCCCTGTTCGACTGCTGCCTGAATATCACGCGCATCGCTGGAGATGCCGGAAACACCCAGCATGCCGGAACGCTTGTTCAGAATCGTATCCATCTGATCCGGAGTCAGGTTCAGCTTCTTCATCATGTAGAACACGACCGTCGGATCGATATCGCCGGAACGGGTCCCCATCATGATTCCTCCAAGCGGGGTCAGGCCCATGGAAGTATTGATGCACTTGCCATCGCGGATTGCCGTGATCGAAGCACCATTGCCCAGATGGCAGGTGATGAGATTCATGTGGTTGATATCCATTCCCATCAGTTCTGCACATCTTCTGCTGACATAGTAGTGCGAAGTGCCATGTGCACCATAGCGGCGGATCTTGTACTGGGTATACCAGTCATACGGAACCGGGAACAGGAACGCTTCCGGACCCATGGTGGTATGGAATGCAGTATCGAAGACGAAAACGTGGCCGATATGCGGCAGAGCTTCCTTGAATGCCTTGTAGCAGACCAGATGAGCTGGGTTATGAAGCGGAGCGAGTTCAGAGAGCTCATCTACCTTCTCGACCACATCATCATTGACGACAACAGAGCCATCAAAGTATGCACCACCCTGGACAATCCGGTGGCCGGCACCCTTGATTTCCTCGAGTGAGTCGACGATGTGATATTCCACCAGAGACTTCAGCAGCAGATCTACTGCGGTCTTATGATCCGGAAGCGGCAGGGTCTTCTTGACCTTTTCTCCGTTTACCTTGATCGTGAACGCACCCAGATCCTGGCCGATGCGCTCTGCCTGGCCGGATGTGAGCACCGTCTCGGACGGCATGTCAAACAGCTGGAATTTCAATGAAGATGAGCCTGAATTTACTGCAATAACTTTAGTCATAATTTCCTCCTTCAGCTTCAGTTTCCCGGCACAGATTCAGAAGATGGATAATCTCTTCCCGATTCTGTGCATGTTCGATTTCATCATACAGTTTTTTTCTCTTCTGCCAGAGAGCCGCCTGCTTCAGAACCTCCTCATAGTGAGTCAGTTCCTTCTCGCAGCGGCGGATGCTGTCATGCACTGCTGCCCTGGATACCTGCTGCAGTTCTGCAATCTCCGTCAGCGACAGATCCTCCCGGTAATAGAACCGGCAGATCTCCTGCTGCTTCGGAGTCAAAAGACCCCCGTAGAAATCCAGCAGCGTATTCATCTGAATCTTATCAAGCATCCTGCAGACCTTCGGAAATGCTGTAGAGATACGAATCCAGATCAAACGGACGCAGATCCTCCGGCTTCTCGCCGAGCCCGATATACAGCACCGGCAGCTTCAGCTTATGCTTGATCGAGATGATGATGCCGCCTTTGGCGGTGCCATCCATCTTCGTCAGAATCAGCCCGGTCAGGTTTGTCGCCTCATTGAAGACCTCGGCCTGATGCAGACCATTCTGTCCGGTTGTTGCATCGAGCACCAGCCATGTATCATGCGGAGCACCTTCGATCTCTCTGCCCGCAACCCGGTTCATCTTGGAAAGCTCAGCCATGAGACCGGCTTTGTTCTGCAGACGTCCGGCCGTATCGCAGAGCAGGATATCGATGCCATGTTCCTTCGCATATCTGGTACCGTCGACAATTGCTGCACTCGGATCGCCGTTTTCTCTGCCTTTGACGACTGGAACATTCAGCCTCTCGCCCCATTCAGCAAGCTGGTCGATTGCTCCTGCCCGGAATGTATCTGCCGCAACGAAAGCAGTCTTCTTTCCCTGTTTCTGATACATGCTTGCAAGCTTGGCAGCCGTTGTCGTCTTGCCAGACCCATTGACCCCTTCCAGGAAGATCACCGTCGGACCACTCTCGTTATAGACTGGCGGCTGATCCGGCGTCTCTTCATAGATATCGCGCATCGTCTTGACAACGAATTCCATCGCCCAGCGGAAGGTCAGCTTCGTGTAGTTCTTTGCATAGTTCCTCAGCTGTTCGCAGATATAGTCTGCCAGTTCAATGCCGACATCGCTCTCCAGCAGCACGATGGTGAGCTGCTCGAGGAAGTCATCATTGATTCCCTTGTAGTGGTATTTCAGCTGATTCAGCGAACCGCTGAATGAATCGCTGGACTTCTTGAATCCGCTGAGATATACCGCTTTTTCTTCTTTTTCCTTGCTGGAAAAGATTCCTTTCAGTGAATCGAAGAAACTCATTTCGTTTCCTCCTTGTTCTGATCTGCGAAATCAACTGCTTCTTTCAGTTCTACCTTCAGCATCTGCGAAACACCCTGATGCTGCATCGTGACCCCATACAGCAAATCACAGTTCTCCATGGTTCCCGGCCGATGCGTGACGACGATGAACTGCGTCTGATCGGTATAGTTATGAAGATACTGCGCAAACCGCTCGACATTGCTCTGGTCGAGGGCTGCTTCGACTTCATCGAGGATGACCAGCGGCACCGGCTTCACCTTCAGGATGGCAAACAGCACGCACAATGCAATCAGTGCCTTTTCACCGCCTGAGAACAGCATGTTGTTCTGCACGGCCTTTCCCGGAGGCTGAGCATCAATATCAATGCCGGTATTCAGAATATCCGAAGGATCTTCCAGAACCAGCTTCGCTTTGCCGCCGCCGTACAGACCGCGGAAGATCTCATTGAATGCTTTGTTGACTGCATCGAAGGTTTCCTGGAACTGCTTCGTCATCACCGTATCCATCTCATCGATGGCAGCGAGAATCTTATCGCGGCTCTGCGTCAGTTCTTCAATCTGCTTCTTCAGGAATTCATAGCGGTCATTGACTTCCTGGAACTGCTCTGGCGCTTCCATGTTGACATTGCCGAGATGCTCGATATCCGAACGCAGCTGCAGCACTTCTTCCCTTGCATTTTCAACTTTCGTATCGCTGACCTTCGTCTTGGCAAATTCATACGTCAGCTGATACTCGCTGGCCAACCGCTGCAGGCTGTTCTCGATCTTCGTCTCGATCCGTCCCTGATCAACCTTGATCGCATTGGCAGAAGCGGTAAACCGCTCCTGGTCCTTTCTCATCTGCTTCAGCTGCTGATCCCGGCGCTCGATTTCGGCATTGAGCGTCTGCCGCTGCTCACGCTTCGTGCGGATCTCAGAAGTGATCTCATCTCTGCGGCTGTAAGCCTGGTTGAGCCTGGTGACCGTATCATCCTGCTGCTCTTCTCCAGGCTGCTGATCGGCAGCAGCCTGCGGTTCCAGCAGAGCCAGATCATTCTTCAGCTTCTCGTACTTCGCCTGCTTTGCATCAACCACCGGTTCAAGCGAAGCGGCCTTGACACGATTTGCCTGCAGGCGTTCCGTGACAGCCTTCTGATCGCTTTCTGACTTCTCAGCAGCTTTTCTGGCAAGCTCGGCTCTGGCAGTCTGACTGTCGATCTTCTGCCTGATATCAGCTGCTTCGCGCTGAATCGTGATCGGAGTCGTATTGTGCTTCAGACGGCCGCCGGTCATGGAACCGCCCCGGTGAATGATTTCGCCGTCGGTGGTCACGATATTGTACTGACGCCGCGTGAGGGCAGACAGCTCATTTCCGGTCTCCATGGAATCGACGACCAGAACATTGTTCAGAAGTGCATTCACGATCGGCTGGAACTTCGGATCGCAGGTCACAAACTGGCTTGCCGTTCCGAGATACCCTTTCGTGCTGCTGCAGATGACCTTGGCTTCTTCAGACAGATAGCGCGGGTTCAGCACATTCAGCGGCAGGAAGGTTGCCCGGCCGGAGCTGTTGCGCTTCAGAAAACGGATCGCATCTCTGGCTGCCTGCTCATCTGCAGTCACGATGTTGTACATCGCGCCGCCGAGCGCTTCGCTGATTGCATTCTCATAGCCGGCATTCGCATGAATCTCCTGACCGACTACCCCGAGAATGCCATGCAGAGCATTGCGGTTGTCCATGACTGCTTTCGTTCCGGCCTGCCGCATCGAAGAAAACGGATCCTTCAGCATGTTCTCGAGATAAGCCTGCTGGCTCTGCAGAGATCTCAGCATGCCCATGGCTTGTTCATATTCGGACTTGCGGTCAAACGTATTCTGAGCAAGCTGTCTCAGCTTCTCGCTGTCCAGCTGCATTTCCCGGCTGATCGCATCGAGACGCTGCTTGCGGTCTTCATATTCCTGCTTAGCCGAAGCTAAAAGGTCTCTCGTCTCTTTTGCTTTCTCCTCGCGGCTGCCGGTTTCGATGATATACTTGCGCCGCTCATCCATCTCCGTCTTGCGGGCTTCGAGCGATGTGATCGCATCTACGACCTTCATCAGCTCCTCCTGCAACGCACTGATCTCGCGGTCCAGACGGGAAGTCTCTTTTTTCTGCTCGGCAATCTGCGTCTCGGAAACCTGGATCTGCGTCTGGCTGATTGCAGACCTCGATTCAATATCAAAGAGCGTCTTCTTCGCATCTTCGACCTGGGCATTCAGTTCATCAATATCCTGAACGAGTACCGTGATCTCGATCTCCTCGAGACGCTTCTTCTTCTCCCGATAGATTTCTGCTTTGCGTGCTTGTCTGCGCAGCGGACTGACTTGTTTCTCGAGTTCTGCCAGAATATCCTGGCAGCGGTCCAGATTCTCTTTCGTGCGCTCCAGTCTGGACAGAGACTCCAGCTTGCGCTTCTTGTATTTGGCAACCCCGGCAGCTTCTTCAAAGATGCCGCGGCGTTCAGCAGGCTTTTCTTCGGCAAAGCGGATGACATTGCCCTGCGAGATGATGCTCAGGCTGTCTTTGCCAAGACCTGTATCCATGAAAAGATCCACGACATCGCGCAGTCTCACCTTATTGCGGTTGATGAGATACTCCGCATCGCCGGAATCTCTGTATAAACGCCGGGTTACTTCAAGTTCCTGCTGATCGGAATTCAGAATGTGGTTCTCGTTTCCGAAGACCAGCGTGACTTCCGCCATATTCAGCATTTTCCGATCGGCTGAGCCTGAGAAGATGACATCATTCATTTTCTCGCCGCGCATCGAGCGGGCACTCTGTTCGCCGAGCACCCACCGGACCGCATCGGTGATATTCGACTTGCCGCATCCGTTCGGGCCGACGATGCCGGTAATCGGATGCTCAAAGGTAATCACCGTCCGGTCAGCGAACGACTTGAATCCCTGCATTTCAATCCGTTTTAAAAACATTCAATCTCCTTAAAAGTCCGTATCAAATTATAGCAAAAAGGCTTTTCGGATCAAAGAACAATGCGGCATTGCGCCGCATCTGTTCACTGGTTATTCTGCTGTTCCTTCAGCAGGGTGATGATTTCTTCCAGAGCCTTGGTCTCATCGCTCTTGACTGGCGATGGAGCAGGAGCTGCTTCCTTCTCTTTTTCCAGAGAACTGTTCAGCTTGTTGATCGACTTCACGATGATGAAGAGAACGAGTGCGAGCAGGAAGAAGTTGATCACTGCCGAAATGAAGGCACCGATACCGAGATCCACACTGCCCATGTGAATGACCACCTGGCTGAAATCCACCTGGAACAGAAGACCGATGATCGGATTGATGATGTTTTCCGTCAGGGATGTCACGATGCTCTGGAAAGCAGCGCCGATGATCACGCCGACTGCCATATCCATGACATTCCCCTTCAAGGCGAAATCCTTAAACTCTTTCATGAATTTCTTCATACGCTTCTCTGATAATCTCCTTTTTCTTTTCTTCCGGCTCTTCCCGGAGGATCACATAGCTGCCGCTGCAGTACGGGTTATCTGAGCAGTACGGCTCAGGCTCCAGTACTTCGACGGTATCGCCATTCCGGAACAGAGGGTAGATTCTCCCCTCCATGTCTTTCATATACTCCGGCATCGCGTTCATGAATCCCTGCTTGATATACATCAGAGTCCTTCTCCCGTATACCAGCCGGTAGGTCACCGGAACAAATCCGAAGCGGGCTTCTGCAGCCTTGAGAATCCGCTCAATCTCGGCGCTCGTGCATTCTGACGAGAAGATGGCAGAATCAACCCCGGGAACATTCAGAAGAAACGCAAGACTATAGGAGTTGCAGCAATTCAGATTCATGCCTGCGATCACATGGCTGAGATCCTGATTCAGAGCTCCCGGTTCCCGGATCACACCGGAAATCAGCTTCAGTTTATCATGTTCCGTTTCCGAGACAACCGGAAGTTCATTTTTCGCATTCAGCGCAAGGCAGTTTTCAGGCAGCTCCATCCCTTCTGCTCCTTCCACGAGCAGATCATACGTATGGGCATGCGGATCTTCCAGATGGAAGGCATAAGGCTGATGGCCAGCTCTGTTCTGCAGATGGAAACGCTGTTCCTGCAGCCTGCTCAGAACCTTTCTTCTGGTCTCATTCAGCACCGAAACCGGCAGGAAGATCTTTCCGTTCATGGTTCCTGACACCGACAGCATATAGGGAAACTCTCCTGCCTTGGCAAGATTGCTCTTCAGTTTTTCTTCTGCCAGCGGCGCTTTCTCAGCAGCTTCAATGATCTGCTCAGAGCAGGCAGAAACAGTATTTCCGCGCCCATCTGAAGCAGTCAGCTTCAGCGGCTTTCCGATCTCTGCTTCATATGACAGCGAAACCGGGCAGAGCTTCTGCTGATCATGAATCTTTTCCGCAATCAGATCCAGCAAGCGCGAATCACTGGTCTTCTGCAGTGGCTGATTGCGTCTTGGATGAGGAAGCGACTTGCACTCCAGCCAGACCACATCCCCGGCAGCTGCCTCATTTACGAGCAGATCCTTCTTCCAGATCCTCACTGCGGTGAGGCCCGTATCATGCGGTTCATTCAGAATGCGGAGACCATCATGCTGGTAGAGCGGAGCACTGAGCTTCACCTGCACGCGGTTATTCTCATACTTCAGCACTCTGCCGATTTCCACACCGCGATGATTCGGACGGTAGTGGCTCATGCGGTCATCCATGTCCGCATGGAACAGATGTCCTTCCGAGAAACCGCGGTTGAACATCAGCATCAGCTGTCTCAGCCGTTCCTCAGAAACCTTGTATACTCTGCCTTCATAATAGGCATCAATCGCTTCCCGGAACGTCCTGGTCACCAGCCATACATACTCCGGCCGCTTCATTCTTCCTTCGATCTTCAGCGAGCATACCCCTGCTTCAATGAGTTCCGGAATCTTATCGATAACATTGAGATCCTTCGGAGAAAGCAGATATTCTCCCTCCGGATCTTTCTTTGCAATGCCATCTCTGACCGGCGCATAGCGGAGCCGGCAGAGCTGGGCGCACATGCCGCGGTTGCCGGAACGATGCTTGATGGCGGAAGACATCAGGCACTGGCCGCTGTAGGAGATGCAGATGGCACCATATGCAAATACTTCGATGTCGATTCCGGTCTTCACGCATTCCTTCACGACTTCAATCGGCGTCTCTCTGGCAACGACTGCCCGGGCAGCGCCCATCTTCTTCATGAACTCGCATCCGGCAGGATTATGAATATGCATCTGCGTGCTGCAGTGCAGCTCGAAGTCCGGATATTCGATCCGCAGCCGATGGAACAAGCCGAAGTCCTGCACGAGCAGCGCATCTGCTCCCTGCTCATACAGGAAGCCCGCTTCTTTCATGGCATTGTCGATTTCTGTTTCATACAGCAGCGTGTTCATCGTGACATAGACGCGCACATCGCGATCATGACAGTACCTGATCGCTTCGATCATCTGATCATGATCGAAATTGCCCGCAAACGCCCGGGCGGAGAACAGCGTGCTGCCGAGATATACCGCATCGCACCCGGCTGCCACCGCAGCCTTCAGCGCATCCATATTGCCAGCCGGAGCCAGCAGTTCAATTTTTCTGTTCTGCATAGATTCTGATCTTTCTGTATTCTGAAACAAGGTCTTCCAGGGACATCCTGGCATTGGCACTGCTCGTGCTCGGCAGTCCGATCACTTCAATTCCGCAGTCGATATAGCGCTCATACAGGCGATATGCAAGCTTTCCGGTCGTGAAGATCTTCTTCACCGGAAGGTCTTTTACGAGATCTGCAATCGGATTAGGAACGGCGTCATGAATCGAAGCATCGCTGCTGCCGGAAATCGTGCAGGATGCAATCACATCCCAGAGCGCTAGATGATGCCTGTGGCAGAACTCTGCCCGATCAGTGATCTCTTCTTCAAATACTTCTGACAGCACCGGCCAGAAGCGGTTCGTGCGATTGGCGTAATAGAAGCCCTGCTCTCTGGAGACTGCCGAAGGAAACGAACCGAGAATCAGCACCCGGGACTCTGAATCACAGAGGGGCGGAAACGGATGCGTGACTTTTTCCTGCTTATGCACCATGATTCAGATTCCTCAACAGGAACAGATCAAACTCCATAGACGGATCTGTTTCCCCACGCTTTCCGCTCTGATCGAGATCAGCCAGTTCCGACAGCAGCCGCAGGAAATAGGCACTGCTTCTGCCCCTTGCAAGGCCGAGATCTTTATCGGGATAATAGTTCCCGGTAACCTTGCGGATCTCTTCATAGGAAAGCCCGCATTCATAGCATCTGACCACGGAATAGATCTTCCGGATCCTGGACGCAAACACCGGCAGGATTCTTCTCACATCCTGATAGCCGGAGGCCTTCATCGTATCAAGCGCCCGGAAGGTTCCTGCCGCATCCTGGGATAGGAAACAATCTCCGAGCTTCCAGATATTCGTATCCGGATTCAGGCTGACCAGATGTTCGATATCTTTCCGGTTCAGCTGTTTTTTCCCGTAGAGATCCATCTTGTCGAGCGTCTTCAGAAATTCCGTATAGCTGTCGCTGATCCGCTCTTTCAGCTCAGCCAGCGCATCGTCTGTCAGCTGATATCCTTTCTTCCGGAGTTCCTCGCTGATCCGCTGATTCAGCTCCCGCGGAGAAAGCTTCAGAAACCGGAAGATCAGCACTGATTCATTCTCATGTGCTTCCAGCACTTTCAGTTCTTTCGTTCTGCGATCCGGCGAAAAGCCCCGGCAGATCAGATAGAGATCTGTATCTGGGTTCGGCGCGGTGCAGTACGCTTCCAGCAGATCGGAATTGTCTTTCCCTGTTTTCTTCTTTCCGGCAGCTCTTGTTCCGCTCTTCAGAAAATACGGATCGCTCAGGATCACTGCTCGGCGGTCTGCGAATAACGAGATCGTGCTGCATTGATTCAGCGCACCTTCCAGCGAAAAAGTTCTGGAAGAAGCGTCGAGGTCGATGATATTCTCCCCTTCTGTCTTTCCTTTTTTCAGAAGCTGGCGTTTCTTCTGATCCAGCTGATATGTTTCTGTTCCTTCAAGAAGATAGATCATGTCACGAAGATTATAGCAGGATTCCGAACAAGCCGCCGCTCGTCAGAACCACATTGAACCTTCCGAGACACAGGATCCGGATCTCTCCGGCAGTCCGCGTATTCAGAAACGGAATCCGCCTGGCCAGAAGCTTCTGGATGGTATCCGGATGAGGATGATGATAGATGGAATACGAACCGGCAGAGATGATTGCAAGCAAAGGCTTTGCCTGATTGAGGAATGCTTCCGAACTTCCGGTTTTCGAGCCATGATGAGAAAGCTTCAGTACATCGCAATCCAGGGCATCATAGTGTTTCAGAATCTCCTGTTCCGCAATCTGATCAGCATCGCCCATGAAGAGATAATTCAGTCCATTCAGCTTCAGATACAGCACCTGGCTGCTGCGGTTCTCATCTGTCTCCTGCAGTTCATTGAGATCGAGAAACTCGAGGTTCCTGCATGCGGTGAGACCATGATGGCCGGTTATGACATTTCTGGGATGATAGGTATCCGTGATCAGTTCCTGATTGCCATTATGATCTTCATCCGGATGCGAGATGAATAACGTATCCAGACGGCGTATGCCTCTTCCTTCCAGCGAAGCAGAGACTGCTTTCCAGGCAGAAGGCTTTCCGGTATCGATCAGCACATTGCATCGATTCAGACTTTCCCGGATCAGGATCGAATCCCCCTGTCCGACATTGAGAAAGGAAACTTCCGCAAAGGGATGGAACAGACCGGTGATCTGAAAGCAGAGAAACAGGATCGAGAGAAGCATGCGCGGATGCGGAAGATGTTTCAGCACAGCCGCTGCCAGCAGATACAGCAGAAGCCCTGCTCCGAGCATCGAGCCGGGAAGATCGGCGATCTTCAGAAAACTCAGCACATGATCGAATGGATCAAGGATCCATAAGAGGTTCCATCCGGTCAGCAGCTCGATCCATGCAAGAATGCGGAAGACACCAAGCAGCGGAAACAGCTTCTTAAGCAGAATCATCTGCAGCGGATTCACGTTATGGAAGAGACACGACTGCATCATCATTCCTGCCAGAAAGCTGCTCTGCTTCGGATGCTCGGAAAGACAGGACGCATACGCAAAGACTGCCGGAATCAGAAACGAAGCGGAATGCACCGCAGATGGATTCAGAAGGATGCTCAGGGTCAGACCGATTCCGAGACGCTCCCGGTACGGGATTCTGAAAAGCTTCAGAAGTCTCAGGATCAGCCGCTGAGTCAGAAGATACGGGAAATGCCAGAAGACTGCAGAAGCGAACGCAGCTGCTGTCAGCAGCTGATCCTTTTCTTCCGGAAACAGGAAAAAACCGAGCAGCATAGAAAGCAGCGACAGCATTGCCGCGGAAGAAATGCCGGTATCTTCGAGAAAGCTTTCAAACGTTTTCTGATCGCTGCGGATGCCGAATAAGATGCGCAGCAGCGTGGCCTGCTTTCCGGAATCCTCGATGGCCAGCACTTTCTTCTGAACCAGACCCCGGAGGCTTCTGCTTTCCTGAATCACGGCTGGTGAATCCGAGATCAGCGAATAATAGATCCCCTGCCTTCTGCAGGCAGCCGGAAAGTCATAGGAATAGAATCCTCCGGTTCCTTCCAGAAGCTGCGGAGTGCCGGTAAAGGAAATTTTCGAATCAAGGATCAGGTCTGCATCAGTATTCACGATCAGCTTCGAATTTCCGTTCTGGACGATGGCGTAGTGCGTCTTCACCGCCCGGACAGTTCCGGTATGCCAGGCAGGCATCTTTCTGTCATAGCGCGGAATCAGAACCAGGATCAGAACAGGAAGCACATAGATCCAGGAATGATCCTGAGTACGTTTCCGCCAGATCAGCAGGCATAGCACCAGGATGAACCAGGGACAGCTGTCTTTCAGAAAGGCAGCTGCTGCTGTCAGGACGGAAAGCGTCAGCGCCGACTTGCAAAGCTGCTTCATAGCTTCAGATAGGGCTTCATCTTCTCATACTTGGAAGGCCCTATGCCCTTGACGCTCTGCAGGTCTTCCAGTGAGGAAAACAAGCCGTTTTCGTTCCGGTACTTCACGATCTGCTCCGCGGTTTTCGGTCCGATGCCGGGAACCGTGCAGAGCGTATCGGCATCTGCTGTGTTGATCGAGATGAGCGGCTGTTCTGCTTCGGATTTCTTTGCAGGGATATCAAGCACATCATGGTCGCTCAGAATGGTGTTCGGATTCAGCGCACCGAGATCAGCATCTTCCTTCAGACCGGCTTCGTTGAGAGCATCCTGCACGGTCGAATACGGAGCCAGCTTCAGATCGCCTGGTTCGTTCACTTCTCCCCGGACGGTAACCGTGATTTCCTGCTTCTTCAGACTGCTGATGCGGATCGGATCAAGATGGCCCGGAATCAGTGCTGCCAGAAGCACAAAAAAGACAAGCAGCTGTTTCATTGAGAAACCCTCCGCCTGTCTTATAGTTCTGTAAGCTCTCTATTCCCTGTCAGCTGATCGAAACGATCATGACGGTATACGGCTTCTTGACGTTGACTTCTGCCGACTGACCAGCCTTCTTGTCCATGATTGCCTTTGCAAGAGGAGTCTCATTGGAAAGCTTGCCATTCAGCGGATCTGCTTCGGTAGAACCGACGATCGTATAAGTCGCTTCTTCCTTCGTATCCTGGAACTGAAGTTTGACGGTAGAACCGATTCTGACCTGACGGGAACCGCCCTTCGTGTTGATGATCTCATAATTCTTCAGCATGCCTTCGAGATCAGCGATTCTGGCTTCAACCTGAGCCTGCTTATCTCGTGCCGCATCATAGTCAGCGTTTTCGGAAAGGTCACCGAGAGAGCGCGCTTCCTTCAGTTCTGCCTTGACTTCTTCACGTACGACATGGACTAGGTTTTCGTATTCATCCTGAAGTTTCTTCAGGCCCTCTTCCGTGACATAAATCTTATTTTCGTTCTCTGCCATTCTGACCTCCTGGAATTTTCTGCGCTGACATTATAACTCGGTGTGATGAATGATGCTACTGATTTTTGTGTTCAGAAGATCGATCGCTACGGTGTTTTCGCCGCCTTCCGGAATGATCAGATCCGCATACCGCTTGCTTGGTTCGATGAACGAATCATGCATGACCCGAACGGTATTCACATACTGATTCACGACGGAGTCAAGCGTTCTTCCGCGTTCCTTGACATCGCGGATCAGCCTGCGGATGAAGCGGATATCGGCAGCCGTATCCACGAAGATCTTGATGTTCTCGATTTCGCGCAGCTTCGGATCTTCCAGCACGAACAGACCTTCCAGCACGATGACATCTGCCGGATAGCATGTTTCCGTGACATCAGCCCGTGTATGATGCACGAAGTCATAGGTCGGCTTCTCTACCGGTCTGCCTGCGATCAGATCATTCATCTGCTGAAGCAGAAGATCGTTGTCGAACGCAAACGGATGGTCGTAGTTCGTCTTGACCCGCTCTTCCATCGGCTTATCGCTCTGGTCTTTATAATAGTCATCCTGGCGGATGATCAGAACGGATTTCTGATCCGAGAACTGATCCTTGATCTTGAGTGCGATGCTCGTTTTTCCGGAAGCGCTGCCTCCGGCGATTCCGATGATGATCGGCTTCATTCCTGTTCTGCCTCTCTTTCCTTCCAGCCTAGAAGTGTTCCATATCTATCATAATGCAGTTCCAGGGAGAAGATGCCGGAATTCTGTTCCATCAGCTTCTTCAGAAAGATCCGATCTCCTTCCCAGAGTGAGAGCGATGATAATTCTTCTTCCGGGATCCATGCAAGCATTCCTTCGTCGCAATCCTTCAGAGTTCCGGAAAACTCTTCTCCGGTATAGAGCCAGATCTTCTCTGGCTCTGTTCCTTCATAGAAGAACCAGACCGTTCCCCGGTATCTGAGATCTTCTGCCAGAAGCCCGGTCTCTTCCTTGATTTCCCGCAGCGCGCACTGCCGCATGGTCTCGCCTGGTTCCAGCTTTCCGCCTACGCCGATCCACTTGCCGGCATTGACATCATGCGGCTTGCGGTTGCGGTACAGCATCAGCCAGCGGTGATTCTCCATCAGATAGCAGCAGCTCGAGCACTTCATGCTTTCCCGTATAATGCCACATTGGCATTATGTTCTTCCAGCGTCCTGGCATAGTAGACCGTTCCCGTATCCACATCTGCCATGAAATAGTAGTAGCCGACATAATCCGTGTTCGGATTCAGAACTGCCTGGATCGCATCCTCACCCGGATTCACGATCGGTCCCGGCGGCAGGCCGGTATGGAGATACGTATTGTACGGACTGTCGACATCCGGATTGTACTCGCACTGTTTCCAGTCTTCGCCGCTGTCCGCATCCAGCGCATAGCAGACGGTCACGGAACTCTGCAGAGCCATGCCATCCTGCAGGCGGTTGTAGAACACCTGGGCAATCTTGGCCATATCTTCCGGATTGCCGGACTCATACTGCACAATCGAAGCGAGCGTGTAGATCTGATGGATTGTGAGACCATAAGAATTGGACGCAATCCCATCGGCATATTTGTTATAGACCGCCAGGGTCTGATCGAGGATCTTCTCGGTGATCACCTTCGGATCGGTCTCCGTCCGGTAGAACGTATACGTATCCGGGCAGAGATAGCCTTCGAGATTATGACGGATATCAGCATTGAAGATGTCTTCGGTCAGAAACGGATACTTGTCCATCAGCGAATGCAGATAATCCGAATCATTCCACAATGCCAGCAGATCATCTGCCGATACCTGCGTCTTCTCGGCAATCTTCTGGGCGACATTCTTCGTCCAGTCGCCTTCGATGATTGTGACGCTGTCTTCATCCGCAATGGCGGCAGTCGCATCATTGAGGGTCGTGAAGATCTCATCGACACTCATGGAAGGATTCAGCGTATAATCCCCTGCTTTGACATCGGAGAGATTGTTCGTCTTAGCAAAGAAAGCTGCAAACAGCGCATTGCGCACCAGTTTCTCGCTTTGCAGATTCTCAGAGACCGTCTTCAGAGATTCTCCGGCATTCACGGTGAACACGACATCTTCCCCGGTGCTGCTGACCGGTTTCAGGGAAGAACGGTAGCCTGCATAGACCCCGCCGAGCACCAGCATGAAAAGAATCAGGATCAGGACAATCAGTCTGCCGACTCTGAGTCTTCTCTTCTTTCTGCGCTTTCCTGACGATTTATGCTTCGCCATCTTCCTCTTCTTCTTTCTGGAAGGCTCCGAGCACTTCCTCGCACATCTCGATCTCCTCCGGATCGGTGACTTCTTCCATCGTGCCATCAGCCTCATAGCTGTAGGCATAGACGGTTCCGCTTTCATCATCCGGATCGGTGAACAGAACAAAGTGACGGGTCTCGCTCTTGTCAAATGTCAGAACGATCTCCATCTCATGTTCAATCCCGTCTTCATCTGTCAGAAACAGACGCTTATCATCTTCCAGCATGCCTTACCTCCTGGTATCTTCATCACGTAAAAGGCGGCGGTGCATCGCCTGCTTACTGATTCGCATCAAGATAATACTGCAGAATCCGCACTGCCGCCATCTGGTCAATCACTTTTTTCCGCTTTTTCCGGGATACATCTGCCTCCAGCAGGATCGCTTCGGAATCCTTGGTCGTATTACGCTCATCCTGAAGCTTCACCGGAATGCCGGATTCTTTCTCGAGCTGCTTTCCGAAAATCTCGCAGATCTGGGCCCGTTCGCCAGCATCGCCATTCTCCAGCAGCGGATACCCTAAGACGATGATATCCGGCTTTTCCCGCTCAATCACCGAGAGGATCCTGTCGAGGGCCTGATCGTAGTCATCCGGATGAAACCGGATCGTCTCAACCGTTTCAGCAATGAAGCCCGTTTCGCTTCGCGAGACCCCGCAGGTAACACTGCCGAGATCCAGTCCGAGATACTTCATTCCTTGTTCTTTCCGTTTTCTTCCAGATAGAAACGGACCAGCTCTTCAATGATTTCATGCCGCTCCACCGACTGGATGATGCTGCGGGCATTCTTATGGCTGGAAATATAAGCAGGATCATTAGAAATCAGATAGCCAGCCAGCTGGTTGATCGCATTGTATCCCCTCTCTTCGAGTGCCTCCTGCACCAGAAGCAGCACCTGACGGATATTTTCACGCCGGATCTGATCTGCATCAAAACTGACTGTCGGAGAAATATCATTCTTTGTCATGGGAATCACCTCGCTCTTCCTCATTTTAGAGCAAAAGACACGAAAAGTATATCCGAAAACAACGCTTCCGGAGAGGGTACCAACGCAGAAAGGGAAGCGAATTGCTTCGCTTCCCTTTCTGATCTTCTGTTTTCTCTCAGGCGTTCTGAATTCTCTTGCGTACTTCTTCAATCGCAGCATCGAGCTTCGAAACATCTCTGCCGCCAGCCTGAGCCATGTCCGGACGTCCGCCGCCATTGCCGCCGGTCAGCTGAGCAGCCGCCTTCACGAGATCGCCGGCCTTGAGGCCCTTGGCAATTGCAGCCTTGCTGCAGGCACAGACAAATGTCACTTTGCCAGCACCTTCATTGGCCAGGAACACGATGCCATTCTGCATCTTGTTGCGTAGCGCCTCGGCATAGTCCTTCATTCCGCCGGTTTCCATATCCTTCTGCTTCAGGATCAGAACTTCCAGACCGGAGATGGATTCCTTCTTCGAAAGCTGTGCATCGGCATCCGCCAGCATTGCTTTCTGCTTCTCAGCAGCCACTTCCTTCTTCAGCTCGGCATTCTCATCAAGCAGCTTCTGAATGCGCTCCTGCAGGCCTTCCCAGTTCTTCATCTTCAGGATCGCTGCTGTATCATCGAGGTAATCCTGTTCTCTGCGGAAGTCTTCATATGCCTTCATCTTCGTCTCGCACGTAATACGGCGGATGCCGGAACCGACGGACTCTTCGCTGATGATCCGGAACACGCCGAGATCGCCGGTATTCGATACATGCGTGCCGCCGCAGAATTCCTTGGAGAAATCACCCATGGAAACAACTCTTACGAAGTCTCCGTACTTCTCATCAAACAGTGCCGTAGCACCGGTCTTGCGGGCTTCCTCGATCGGCAGCACTTCTGTGGTAACCGGAATATCTTCCTGGATCTTCTCGTTGACGATCTCTTCGACCTTCTTCAGCTGCTCAGCCGTCGGCTTCTCGAAATGCGTGAAGTCGAAACGGGCATAATCCGGGCAGTTGTAGGAACCAGCCTGAGCAATATGGCTGCCGAGCACCTCTCTCAATGCTGCCTGCAGCAGATGCAGGGAGCTGTGGTTCGCACGAGTCTTCTGACGTGCTTCATAGTCATAGGCACCTTCTACCTCATCGCCGAGGTGCAGCGTTCCTTCGACATTCTCGATGTGATGCAGCGGCTGCTTGTGCGGTGCTTTCTTCACATCGGTGACATCGGCGTGGAACAGATCATTCCAGATCTTTCCGGTATCTGCGCACTGGCCGCCGGATTCTGCATAGAAGCAGGTACTGGAGAGAATGACATCACCCTCTCCTTCGAGTTCATCTACCTTCACGCCATTGCGGAACAGGCCGATGACCTTGCCCTTGCAGGTACGATCCGTGTAGCCGGTAAACTCAGATTCTTCAATGAAGTCCATCAGATCCTCGGACTGACCATGCATGGACTGCAGCTCGCCGCGCGCATCTCTTGCCCGCTGCTTCTGGGCTGCCATCTCTTTGTCGAAGCCCGCTTCGTCTACCGTATAGCCGGCATCTTCTGCAATTTCAGCCGTCAGCTCTTTCGGATAGCCGTACGTATCATAGAGACGGAATACGACTTCACCCGGCAGGTTCTTCGTGTCTGCATGTTCCTTCAGAGCTTCCTGCAGCAGCGTCTCGCCATTGGCAAGCGTGCGGTGGAAGGACTCTTCTTCGTTCTTCACGAGCTTCTCAATCAGCGGAACCTTCTCTTCGACATAGCCGTAGTAGTCCTTCATGGCATCAGCAGCTACCTGCACGAGCTTGTACATGAACGAGCCTTCAATGCCGAGCTTGATGCCATAGCGCACGGCTCTGCGCAGCACTCTGCGGAGCACATAGCCTCTGCCTTCATTTGAGAACATCGCACCATCCGCAATCGCGAATGTCACTGTACGGATATGGTCAGCGATGACCCGGTAAGCCATCTTGTATTCCGGATCGGAATACGGATGCTTTGCGAATTTTTCGGCTGCTTCGATGATCGGCATGAAGAGGTCGGTATCGAAGTTGGTTTCCTTGTCCTGCACAAGGCATACCAGACGTTCCAGGCCCATGCCGGTATCGATGTTCTTCTGCGGCAGCTCCTTGTACTCGGTACGCGGAACTTCGCCAGGACGGCAGTCATACTGTGAGAAGACGATGTTCCATACTTCGATGTAACGGTCATTGTCGATGTCTTCGAAGAACAGCTTCTCTCCGATATGATCCGGATCATACTTCTCGCCGCGGTCGTAATAGATCTCGGTATCCGGTCCGCCAGGTCCTCTGCCGATTTCCCAGAAGTTATCCATGGACTTATGGATATGCTTCGGATTCATGCCGGTTTTCACCCAGATGTCATACGCTTCCTGATCATCCGGATAGACCGTGACATACAGACGCTCCGGATCGAATCCGATCCAGTCTTTCGAGGTCAAAAATTCCCATGCCCACGGAATCGCTTCTTTCTTGAAGAAGTCTCCGATCGAGAAATCGCCGAGCATCTCGAACATCGTCAGATGTCTGGAAGTACGGCCGACATTCTCAATGTCATTCGTGCGAATGCATTTCTGGGCATTGACGATGCGGTTGCACTTCGGTTTCTCAGTTCCGTCAAAATACTTCTTCAGGGTAGAAACCCCTGCATTGATCCAGAGCAGCGTCGGATCATTGTGCGGGATCAGGCTGGCACTCGGCTCAACCTGGAATCCCTTCTGGGCAAAGAAATCCAGGAACATCTGACGCACCTGATTTCCCGTCGGTACTTTTTTTGTTTCGCTCATATCTTCCTCCTGATGAAATAAAAAACCTGCAGAAATCTCTGCAGGAACGCTCTTCACGCGGTACCATCCTGATTCATGTTCCAGGAAGGAACATGCACTTGATTCTGATCATAACGCCGATCCCGCGGCATGGATTGGATGCCTCTCCGAAGCAGCTTCGTATCCGCCTCCCTGAAAGCTTCCACCGACCGCTTTCTCTCTTCTTAGGACCTGCGCATATTACTTGTCTTCTTCACTGAGTTCCTGCATATCCTATCACGAAACGATTTTCAAAGAAAGCAGAAATCATGCCGGAAACCAGGCAGTTCCCAGGACTTTTCGATTGACGAAATGCATAGGATGCAATATATTTCATATATTGTAAGAAATTACAGTAAGGGGAATGAAAACTATGAAGAAATTTACAGCAGCATTACTGAGCTCCGTACTCTGTACGAGCCTTGCTGGATGCGGTTCTTCCGCCTCCTCCGCCACTGCCGCAGTTGCTTCTGCTGCAGCTTCTGAAGCACCTGCAGCTTCTGCTTCGGCAGCAGCTGCAGACACGACTGGGAAAACGTATACGATCGGTATCGTTCAGCTTGTTCAGCATGAGGCTCTCGATGCGGCTACCAAGGGCTTCCAGGATGAAGTCAAAGCGGAACTCGGCGAAGATGCAGTCACGTTCGATGTGCAGAACGCAGCCGGCGATTCGGCAACCTGCACGACCATTGCCAACCAGTTCGTCACCGAAGGCGTCGATCTGATCATGGCCAATGCGACCCCTGCCCTGCAGGCAGCAGCTGCCGCAACCAATACGATTCCGATTCTCGGAACTTCTGTCACCGAATACGGAACAGCACTCGGCATTTCCGATTTCAGCGGAACCGTCGGCGGCAATATTTCCGGTACTTCTGATCTGGCACCTCTGGATCAGCAGGCCGCAATGTTTGATGAACTGCTTCCGGATGCGACGAAGATCGGCATCCTCTACTGCTCGGCTGAAGCAAACTCCGTCTATCAGGCAAACGTTGTCCAGAAGGCTCTGGAAGCTGCTGGCAAGABGGTAACGATCTACACTTTCACGGACTCCAACGATGTCGCATCCGTGACCAGATCTGCCTGCTCGGAGAATGATGCCCTCTATATTCCGACTGACAATACCGCTGCTTCCTGCGCAGAATCCATCAACAACGTCGCTTCGGAATCCAAGACCCCGATCATCGCTGGGGAAGAAGGAATCATGAGCGGCTGCGGAATTGCTTCCCTGACGATTGACTACTATGAACTCGGCGTTACGACCGGAAAGATGGCAGTCAGGATCCTGACGGGAGAATCCGATATCAGCACGATGCCGATTGAATACTATCAGAACCCGGTCAAGAAATATGCAGCAGATCGCTGCGAAGCATACGGAATCACGGTTCCGGATGATTACACTGCTTACGAGGGCTGATTCGGAATGGCTCCTCTTGTAACTGTTTATCCTGCTCTGGATCCCGCCAAGCTGCTGGCTTCGATGCCGGCAGGCATTGCCCAGGGTCTGATCTGGGGCATTATGGCACTCGGCGTCTACATCACGTTCCGGATGCTGGATTTTGCGGATATGACGGTTGACGGCGCGTTCACGACCGGCGGTGCCGTCACGGTCATGCTGATACTGGCGGGATGGAACCCATGGGCAGCGATGCTCGTGGCATTTGCGGCCGGAATTGCGGCTGGTCTGGTTACCGGACTGCTGCATACGGCTCTTGGCATTCCGGGAATTCTCTCCGGAATCCTGACCCAGTTTGCCTTGTATTCCATCAACCTTGCGATCATGGGCATGTCAGCCAACAAAGCGCTGAGCGTGGATCAGTATGATCTGGCCGTGACCTCGAGAGAGGTTCCTTCGGCAATCCTGATCGGCGTCATTCTGAGTGTGATCCTGGTTGCTGTGCTCTACTGGTACTTCGGCACGGAACATGGTTCTGCCATGCGTGCAACCGGCTGCAACCCCGAGATGGCAAAAGCCCAGGGCATTTCCATCAATGCGATGAAAGTCATCGGCCTTGCCCTCTCGAATGGCCTTGTTGCGTTCTCTGGCGGACTGATGGCTCAGTTCCAGGGATTCTCTGATATCAACATGGGCCGCGGCGCAATCGTCATCGGTCTTGCGGCAGTCATCATCGGCGAAGTCATTGCGGCAGCAGTGAATCCGAAAAAGTTCAACTTCGGGTTCAGGCTTCTGCTGATTGTGCTGGGCGGGGTTATCTACTACCTGGTCGTCGTCTTAGTCCTCTGGATGAAGCTTCCTTCCAACTTCCTGCGTCTGTTCACGGCCGTGATCGTCGCGATCTTCCTGGCTGTTCCGAACCTGCAGGCAAGAAGCCGGAGTTCGTTTGCCAAGGCTGGCAAGCAGGCCAAGGAGGTGCGCTGATATGACCAAGATGCTGGAACTGAAGCATGTCTCCAAGACCTTCAACCCGAAGACCATCACGGAGAAACATGCTCTGGATGATATCAGCCTCACGATGGAAGAAGGCGACTTTGTCACCGTCATCGGTTCAAATGGAGCCGGAAAGAGCACAATGCTCAATGCGATTGCCGGCGTCTGGCCTGTGGATGCAGGAAAGATCGAGATTGCCTCTCAGGATGTGACCGGACTGCCTGATTACAAGCGGGCTGGTCTGATCGGCAGAGTTTTCCAGGATCCGATGACCGGAACTGCTGCGACCATGCAGATCGATGAGAATCTTGCCCTTGCAGCGAGACGAGGCCATCGGCGCACGCTGAAATGGGGCGTGACGGCAGAAGAACGCCAGCAGTACCAGAAGATGCTCGAGGAACTCGGGCTCGGTCTGGAAGATCGTCTGAGTGCAAAAGTAGGATTGCTGTCTGGCGGCCAGAGACAGGCTCTTACCCTTCTCATGGCAAGCCTTCAGAAGCCGAAGCTGCTGCTGCTCGATGAGCATACCGCAGCCCTTGATCCTAAGACTGCCCGCAAGGTCCTGGATCTTACGGATACGATTGTTACCAGAGATCATCTGACTGCACTGATGGTCACGCATAACATGAAAGATGCGATTCAGCGCGGCAACCGGCTGATCATGATGCATGAAGGCAGAATCATCTTCGATGTCCGCGATGAAGCAAAAGCTTCCCTTTCGGTAGAAGATCTGCTGCGGAAGTTCAGTGAAGTCAGCGGCGAAGAATACGCCGATGATCAGGCTCTCTTAACCAAGTAAAAAAGCATATGAAAGGACAGCTGAGTGCTGCCCTTTTCAGATGCTTTGATGCTGTGCCTGGATCAGCTTTTCCTTGAGGCCCGTATTGCGCACATGCCGCTCCAGCGTGCTGATACCCTGAAGGAAGGCCCCCTTCTCACCTAAGAGAACCAGCGACTGTCTGGCCCGGGTCACTCCGGTATAGATCAGCTTTCTCTGCAGCATGTAGTAGTACTGATACGTCATCGGCATGATCACGATCGGGTACTCGCTGCCCTGCGCCTTGTGGATCGAGATGCAGTATGCAAGCGTGATATTCCGGAATCCTTCCGGATTGTATTCGACATAATTGTCATCTTCAAAGCGGACGACCAGAGCAGGTTCATGGTTCTCGGTCTCTGTCCTGTCATAGATCTCGACCAGCTCGCCGATATCGCCATTCGAGATCCCGTCATCGGGCTGATTCTTCAGCTGCAGAATCTTGTCATGAAGACGGAAGGTCAGATATCCGACTTTCAGTTCAGGCTTGGAAGCTTCGGGCGGATTGAAGCACTGCTGCAGCGCGTTATTCAGCACGTCGATGCCTGCCGGTCCGCCGTAGATCGGACTGAGCACCTGGATGTCATTCATGTCATAGCCCTTATCCAGGGCACTTTTCACGACGGCTAATACCCGGTCTTTAATCTCATACCTGGAGCATTCCAGGAACTTCACATCGTGATTGAGATCAGAGAAATCAGCCGTTCCGTCATGAATCTCATGTGCCAGGCGGATCACATCGCTGCCTTCTTTCTGCCGGTAGATATGGCTCAGGCGGATCAGCGGAAAGCAGCCGCTTTCAATCAGATCGCGCAGCACGCTGCCTGGTGAAACAGACGGCAGCTGATCTTCATCGCCGATGACGCAGATCTTGCGGACATGGCGGGATGCCTTCAGAAGGTTATAGAACAGCCAGTTATCGACCATGGAGAACTCATCGATGATCAATAGGTCTGCGGAGAGCGGTTCTTCTTCATTCACGCCGAACGTATTGGTTTCAAGGTCCCATTTCAGCAGCGAATGAATCGTGACTGCTTCCGTTTCCGTCGTTTCGGAAAGATGCTTTGCGGCCCTTCCGGTCGGAGCCGTGCAGACGACGGTGCTGCCCGGATAAATCACCCGGAACAGCGTCACAAGAGCCCGGACTACGGTCGTTTTGCCGGTTCCCGGTCCGCCGGTCAGGATCAGAAACGGATTCTGAAAGAACGTATGCACTGCTTCCCGCTGCGAATTGTCATAGGTGATCTGAAACCGGTTCTCCAGATCGCCGAGATATCCGTTCACGGATTCTTCCAAAGCAGGCTCCAGTTCTTCTTCCGGAAATGACGCCAGGAAGGAACTGATGAATGATTCAGACTGATACTGCGAGATCGGGTAGACCCGATTCTCTTCCAGGACGAGCTGATTGCGGAATACCGCCCGGGACAGGAGATCTTCAAACTCATAGGAAAGGCCATTCATGGCTTTATCGAAATTAGCCTGCAGAGTCTCTTTGAGCACATAGGAATCTCCTGACGAAACACAGAGATCCATGCACAAGGAAATGAGATAGGCATAGAGCCGGCGCTCATCATCCCGGGCAATGCCGAGAGAATCTGCAATCTTATCTGCAGTCTTGAATCCGAAACCGTCGCATTCCTCAATCACACGGTACGGATTCTCCCGGATCTTCTCGAGGGCATCTTTGCCATAGGCCCGATTCAGCCGGATCAGGTTTCGCTGGCCGAGGCCATGGATATTCAGAAAACGCACCAGATCCTGCATGCGGTCAGATTCCTTCTGCAAGCCTTCCGTAATGACCTGGATTTTTTCATCAGAAAGACCGGGAACCTGATGCAGTATCTCAGGATTCTCCCGGATTTCCTTCAGGCAGTCTTCACCGAGGGCATTCACGATTGCCTTGGCAGTCTTCTTGCCGATGCCAGGAAACTGGATCCCGGAAAGATAGCGGATGATCCCCTCTTCTTCATCCGGAAGCGGACGTTCCATTGACTGGATGGCGAACTGCATGCCGTATTTCGGATGTTCGACATAAGTCCCGTAAAGCCGGGTCAGGATATCTGTTTCAACGGAAGGAAGAATTCCGGTGCAGGTGATGACTTTCTCAGTTTCATCCTGAAGCCGGAACTTCATCACGGTATACATCGTGGCATCATTCCGGTAGACGACATAGACGATCTTTCCGGTCAGCTCGATCAGCTTTCCATCATCCATTCGCACGCTCCCGGATCTTCTGCATCAGGTCTTCGCCATTGCGGAATACCTGATCGATGACACCTCCGCCGATGACGCGGTCGCCATCATAGAACACTGCTTCCTGCCCAGGTGTCATGGAGCGGATGAGCTGCGGGTAAGTTACTTTCAAAGTCGTATCATCGATCCGTTCAATGCGGCAGTCCTGATCCGGCTGCCGGTAGCGGAACTTGCCATGGCAGTCTGCAGGCTCAGTGAAATCCATGAGCCAGTTCATGTCCTTCACGATGCAGGAATCGCTGTAAAGCCACTCCGGATGCGCTTCATCGGTCACATAAAGCTCATTGGCATAAATATCCTTGCCGACCACGTAATACGGGCCGGTGCCGCCGATATCGAGTCCTTTTCTCTGGCCGATCGTGTAGTAGAGGACGCCTTTATGTACTCCGACGGTTCTTCCGTCAGCGATATCGATGATTTTTCCCGGTTTCATCGGCAGATAGTTGCTCAGAAATTCCCGGAACTTCCGTTCGCCGATGAAGCAGATGCCGGTGCTGTCTTTTTTCTTCGCGATGCTGAGATCAAGGTCTGCGGCAATCTTCCGCACTTCCGGCTTGTCGATGGAACCGAGCGGGAACAGCACATGATCGAGAACATCCCGGTGAATCTGGCAGAGGAAGTAGGACTGGTCCTTGTTGCGGTCATCAGCCTTTTCAAGCACATGGGCCCCATGATAGAAACCGAGCTTTGCATAATGGCCGGTTGCGACGACCTCAAAACCATGTTCCTTCCCGAACTTCATGAAGCTGTCGAATTTGATATACCGGTTGCAGAGAATGTCCGGATTCGGAGTTCTGCCTTTGCGGTATTCCGACAGGAATGTTTCGAATACATCATTCCAGTATTCCTGGATGAAATCCACCCGCAGCAGCGGCAGACCGAGTTTCTCTGCCACGGATGCTGCATCGGCATAATCTGCTTCCTGCGTGCATACCGGATCATTCAGCGTCGGGTTTCCCTGGATATCATCATTTGTCAGAGAATCCCAGTTGCGCATGAAAGCACAGGTAACCTCATATCCCTGCTGCTTCAGAAGATAAGCGGCGACCGCAGAGTCGACGCCGCCTGACAATCCAACCATCACTTTCATATCGCAATCAGTATAAAACAAAACTGAGGCTTATGCCTCAGCCTTTGCTCCGGATGACGGTGCCTTCTGCAGGGCAGCTTCCCGGACATGTCCGCATCCATCGTAATGGATGCAGTCCTTGGAACATGGAGTATCTGCAATTCTTCTCAGTTCTTCCGGGATAAAAACGCCGATCTCTTCGGAATCATATCCGACCTGGAAGCTCTTCTCATTCAGGATGATCGGGCGCTTCAGAACACTCGGATTCTTCTTGATGAAAGCGATCAGCTCATCGGTTGTCATCGAGTCGATGTCGATATGATTCTCCTGGATGACCTTGGACCGCTTGGAGACGATATCATCGCTGCCGTTCTCACTGCGCATCAGCAGATGCTTGATCTCATTGTCATTCAGAAGGGTCTTGAAGATGTTTTTCTCAATGAACGGAAGATTCCGGTCTTTGAGCCATTGTTTCACTTTTCTGCAGCTGGAGCATCCCGGTGAAGTATATACCACTATCATTCCATTGCCTCCTTTTATGCGTCAGTATAGCATTTCTTTCTTCTGTTTGGATGTGCAAACTGACAGATCTGTCTAAACAGGAATATGAAGCACCGCCGTCGAGATCGAGAAGTAGACAAGCAGCGAAATCGCATCGATGATCGTCGTCAGCATCGGCGATGCAACCACGGCCGGATCCAGACCGAGCTTGGAGACCACCAGTACGAGCGTTGCTGCGATGCACTTGGAGAAGAACACCGCGCAGATGATCGTCATGCACACCGCAAACGCCACCGCCGTGCTCACCCCGTCTAAGAGCATGCATTTGGCAAAGTTCGCTGCTGCAAGCGTGATTCCGCACAGCAAGGCAACCCGCATCTCCTTGAAGACGACTTTCCAGTAATCGCTGAAATGCACTTCATCGAGCGACAATGCCCGGACCACTTCCACCGAAGCCTGCGAACCGGCATTTCCGCCGGTATCCATCAGCATCGGAATATAAGACGACAGCACGATATGCGCACTCAGTGCCGTCTCGAAGCTCGTGATGATCCTCCCGGTGAAGGTCGCGGAAATCATCAGCAGCATCAGCCATGGCACCCGCTTCTTCCATGTCTCGAAGACACCGGTCTTCAGATACGGCTTCTCGGTATCGCTCGGGACGATGCCGGCCATCTTCTCGAGGTCTTCAGTCGTCTCTTCTTCGATGATGTCCATGACATCATCGACCGTGATGATGCCGACCATCCGGTTCTCCCGGTCAACGACCGGCATGGAAGTCAAGTCATATTTCTTGAACTGCTGGGCTACTTTCTCCTGGTCGGTGTTCGTATTGACCGAGATGACATCCTCTTCCATGATGTCTTCAATCGGCTGTTCCGGTTTCGCAAGAACCAGCGACCGCAGGGATACTGTCCCTAACAGCAGACGTTTGTCATTGAGCACATAGCAGGTGTTGACCGTCTCGGAATCCATTCCGATCGAGCGGATCCGGTCCAGGGCCTGCGCAACATCCATTGTCAGCTTCAGGTCCACGAACTCGACTGTCATCACCGATCCGGCAGAATCATCCGGATACTGAAGCAGATGATTGATATCATTTCTGGTTTCCGGCTTGGCATTGGCCAGCAGCTTCTTCACGACACTGGCGGGCATCTCTTCCAGGAGATCTGCCGCATCATCGGCATACAGATTATCGATGATCGTGCCTGCTTCCTTTTCGGAAAGCGAGGTGATAATGTACTGCTGACTGTCCGGCTCCAGCAGAGAAAAGACATCTGCAGCAAGCTCTTTCGGGAACAGGCGGAACATCTTCAGCATGTCTTCGTCTTCCATCTGTTCCAGCATCGCTGCCAGATCTGCTTCATTCATATCCTGCGCCCGGCCGCGCAGAGCTGCATACTGCTTGTTTCTCAGAAGTGAACGGAACAGTTCCAGTTCCTTTTTCTCTTCCAGTTCATCCATGGCATATTTCCTCCAGACTGTGGTTTCATGAACGTTCGCAACGGAATCGGACTAGGATCTGTACTCATGAAAACCACCTCCCTTCGAATGCCTTCTTAAATTCTAATTTTCCCGGTATCGGCAAGTCAACAGAGAAAAAAGGGTTCTCCCCTTTTCCTACTCCAGCGGCTTCTGGTAGTAATTGCCGATGATCTTCTCGACCGAATACATCGTGATGAACGCATGCGGATCCGTCGCATGAATCATCTCGATGACCTGCTTGACCTGATACGTATTCAGTGTGATCAAGAGCAGCCAGTGCGGCTTATCCGTGAACCCGCCCTCGCATGGAATCTTCGTGATGCCATGACGGCAGGTATGGAATACTGCTGAGCATACTTCATCCGGCATATTCGTCACGACTTTGAGCTCTGTCGAACGGTAGCGCTGATGCATCGTATTGACCATCTGCGTCGAGACAAACTGGAAGATGATCGAATAAAGCGCCCGGTTCCAGCCGAAGAGATATCCTGCGATGCCGAGCACTGCGGCATTGGCAACCATGATGTAATTCCAGGTCGGCCGGTTGAGCTTCTGCGATAAGAAGATCNCGATAAAGTCAGTTCCTCCGGAACTGGCGTTGTTGCGCAATGCGATGCCGATCGCAAAGCCGTTGATGACGCCGCCGAACACCGAAATGAGCATCGGTTCGCTCGTGATCTCCATGACCGGGAAGATGCCAGTGAACAGAGAAGTCAGCGAGAACCAGATCAGCGATAATAATACGAACTTATGACCGATGCGGTTCCAGATGAATACCGTCGTGATGATATTCAGCAGAAAATAGATCGGAGAGAACGCGATATGAAACCGGGTATAGTTGATCAGCACCTGCGAGATCAGCCGCGCGATGCCGGCATAGCCGCTCGGGAACAGGTTTCCGGACTTCACGAACGTATTCATGCCGAACGAATAGATGGCTGAAGAAAGCACGACCATCGCGATATAGAGCAGGTCTTTCTTTCCGAAACTTTCCTTCAATGACTGCTTGGAATCACTCATATCGTATTATTTCAGGCAGCTTTCTCTGCTGCCAGAACCCCTTTCAGAAATTGTCTGCAGCGTTTCATCTGCAGTCTCAGAACCTTCGGACTGACTTCCGCAGTGACTGCGGTTCCATCCGTGAACAGGATGTTCATATGCCAGTCATCCAGGGCCTTCACTTTCAGAATCTCGTTATACGAGATCCAGAGACAGTCCGGATTCCGTTCCGGCGAAAGGACAGGCATCAGCAGGATCAGAGGCTTCTCGCTGACAAGAACCGGAATCTTCTGCACCGCTCCGGTAAAGTACCGGAACGATTCTCTGCGTCCCTCAATGGAAGACCCGTGGACCAGACACCACTCTGCAATCAGCGATCGGGAAGGTCCCTCTCTGAATTCTTCGCCGCCGCCATGATACAGAACTCTGGTCTTCTGAGCTCCGCTATCATACTGCACCATCAGAATCTGTTTCAAGCAGAAGCTCCTTCAGTCCTCATAATAAGGACCCTCCTCTTCCTCATCGCTGTCATCATCCGCGTCATCATAGTACTGGTAATATCGTGCTTCCAGGCGCCGGATCCGCGCTTCCCGGTGCTTGACGGATACTGCATAAAGCTCATAGAACCCGAAAATCACGAGAGCCGCAAGAACTGCCACCGAAAGAAAGTCGCTCACATTCTCAATCATATGAGCCCATTATAGCACGCAGGAACGCTGCAGAAAGTCACTCCCCTTCTGCACTTCTTCTCTGGAAAGTCCGGGATAGCCAAGCTGTCTTTCCACTTCATACATGCAGATGGCGGCAGTGTTGGATACATTCAGACATCTGGCATCCGGTTCCATGGGAATGCGCATGCAGCGGTCAAGATGATTTCTCAGGATTTCTTTGTCAATGCCGGTGCTCTCTTTTCCGAACACCAGATACAGATCCTTCTCTGCAGAATAGGAGAACGAATCCGGAGTCTTCGTGCCATACCGAGTCGTGAAGTAATATTCTCCCGGATGGCTCTCATAGAACGTCTGCCAGTCCGGCCAGACGTGATACTCCATCTTCCCGATATAATCCATGCCGGCCCGCTTCAGATGCGCTTCATCCAGGTAGAAGCCAAGCGGCTCGATCAGATGCAGCACCCAGCCGAACGCTGCACACGTACGCATGATATTGCCGGTATTCTGCGGAATCTCCGGCTCATACAGCACTGCATTTCTCATTTCTGCTTCTCCTTTTCACCCGATAGATCAGAACCCACGATGTGCCAAGAATCAATAAGAACCAGAAGATGACGCGGAACACGAGATCGCTGAAGAAATTCTCCGGATACAGGTTGATCATGATGCTGACATTCGGGTCCAGCAGCCAGTAGTCATTATCAAAGAAAAACTGATGGAATGAAGTCCAGAACGAATTGAAATCAGCAGCGCCGTACAAGCCGATCGCTCCGACCAGCATCAGCACGAACACTGCCCCATTCTGAAATCCTGATCTCAGCAATCCCAGGATGCTCATCCGTTTCCGGTTCAGAAAATAAACAAGAACCAGAATTCCTGATCCGGCCGCCACAAGCCCGTTCCGCAGGGCGATTGCCTGCTGATACAGCGCCCGCACATCCTTCATATGAATGGTTTCACGTTCATCATAGACTTCCCGTACCGTGCCATTCACTTCTGCCTTATAGACGATATCATCGCGTTTTCCGCGCAGATAATCGAGCAGCACATCTGAAGCCGCCAGATTATCCTCGCTGTTCATGCCAGTCGCAGCACTGGTATCGTTGTCCTGGAATTCCTTCACGTAGAACGAATGATCAAAGCTGCAGACATCGATCACCGTGAACAGCAGTCCCAGGACCAGACAGAAACAGGCAAGCGAAGCGAAGAATCTAATGAGCCTCATGGAGCCAGTTCTCCAGCTTCCGCAAAGCCTTTCCCCGATGTGAAATCGAATTCTTCTCTTCCTTGGTCATCTCTGCCATCGTCTTCTTCAGAGGCGGATAATAGAAGATCGGATCATATCCGAATCCGTTTTCTCCCTTCGGTGCTTCGGCAATCTCGCCATCCACCGTATCCGCAAACACGACCGGTTCCTGACCGGGTCTGGTCAGGGCGATCGCACATACATACCGGCATCTGCGATCAGAAGCACCTTTCAGGTTCTCAAGCACAACCTGATTCTTATACGTATAAGGTGTATCATGGCCAAGCCATCTGGCACTGTGCACCCCCGGTTCATCGTTCATCGCACGGATCTGGATCCCGGAATCATCCGCAATCGCTTCGATTCCGAACTGATCGGTCACTGCCTGTGCCTTGATGACCGCATTCTCTTCAAACGTAGTACCGGTTTCTTCCGGTTCCTGATAACCCTGAAGGTCCTTCAGACACTTCACGGTATATCCTTCCGGTTCCAGCATCTGCCGGAATTCCCGGATCTTTCCCTCATTTCCGGATGCGACGACAATTACTTTCTTACTCATACTCTGATTTCTCCCTCATATAGATCTCAAATGATTCCTGGCGGTATTCTTCTAGAGCTTTCCGGAACGATTCCTCTTTCATAGAAAGCCTGACTCCATGGATCAGCGGATTGATCATCCGCTTCTTGCAGGATACCTGCAGCCAGCCTGCTGCTTCTGTTCCATGATCCGAGAATTCCAGTTCATGGAGAGCCGTGAATGCATCCCATTCCTTTTTCAGACTGCTCTGCTTCAGCTTCCCGATGACTTCCGGTTCGGTGGTCATGAAGTCTGCCCGGGTCAGAACTCCTTCTGCAAGCGCCTGCTTCAGAAGCCTGGCCAGACGCTCCATGCCATAGCGATCTTCCGGAGCACTGTATACTTCAGAACACTTCAGGGCAAGCAGTCCGAACTTCAGGCATAGTTCCTCAGTCTCAAATCCGTATTCCGGATTTCCATGTTCATCTTTCTGAATGGATAGATCGTTCCAGAACTGATTCACGAGACTCTCTTCGGCAAATCCGTAGTTGATCAGGTTTCCCATGGTATATTCCAGCCGGTCCGCACACAGTTTGGGCGAAGCATTATCAGCCAGCGGGTACTGATGATAATCTTCAGCTGCAGAGAGCGGAATCTGTTCAGACTCCAGAATGTGGCAGAGCGCCTGGCTGTTATGGATCACGGTACCGGTCAGTGCTTCAGTGGATTCCTGGGTTTCATAATCCCCGTTCAGAAAATCAATCACATGCGAGAATACCGGGGTGGCGATGTCATGGAATAAGCCCGCATACGATATGGCTGGATTTCCGGTCGTCTTCCAGAGAATCCAGGCAGTTCCGATCGAATGCTCCAGACGAGAATATGGACTGATAGAGACAAAGTTCGGATAGGATGTATAGTTCATGCCGCAGTTCATATCAACCGCCCCGATCCGCTGCATGGCATCCGTACGGACCGCATTCTGCATTCCTTCCGGCAGTTCCGCCAGCATGCGTTCATACCGCTCGTTCATGCAAGAATGCTCCAGAACATGGCGATGACCAGGGCCGGAAGCAGATTTGCGACCCGGATCTTATGTCCGAACAGCAGATTCACGCCGACGCAGAAAATCAGCACGGATCCTACGGTCGAAAGCGCCCCGATCATCGTCTCATTGATGGAAGCTGCCGCCGCATGTGCAGCCAGCGTCATGACGCCCTCGAAGATGCCGACCGGAAGAGCGGAGAATACACAGCCTTTCCCCATCGCCGCAGTCATGATCAGGATGATCATGAAGTCGAGCACCGCCTTGGCAGCAAGGATCGAATAATCGCCCTGCACGCCATCTTCAATTGAACCTACTACTGCCATCGCCCCGATGCATACCGTGAGGCTGGCCGTGACAAATGCATTGACGAAAGCCTGATCGTCCGCATTCCCTGATTTCTGCTTCAGCCATTCTCCGAATGACTGCATGCGGTCTTCCAGGTTGATCCACTCGCCGAGAATCGAGCCGATGGCCATTGAGCCGATCAGCATCATCGTTCCTTGAGTGGTGATGGATCCGTTCTCAATCTTCAGAAGCCCTTCCATAGCCCCCGAGATTCCAAGAAACATCGTGCTGACGCCGACCGCACTGATCAGCGTCTCCTACATGCGCTTAGGAAAACGGGACCCGGAAAACAGCCCGATCAGTCCGCCAAGGACGATTGCGGCAACATTAATCAGGGTTCCCATTCAGAACCTTGATCTGACAGGAACGCATTGTTTCGATGGCTGCCTGATGGCTTGCCGGGGTCACGCCAGCACAGCAGGACGCATCGACGGAAATCGGAACCTCCGGCATATTCGCTTTCAGAAGCAGTGCGTTGCTGACAACGCAGATATCTGTGCAGAGTCCGATGAGCTCAATGGAAACCGGTTCTTTCTGGTTCAGCATCTTCAGCTGTTCTGCCAGCGTCAGAGACCCGAACGTCGGCTTATCGATGATGACTGCATGCTTCTCCTTCAGTGCTGCTGCAACTTCCGGGACAATCTCCCACCCCGGTGTGTTCCTGACGCAGTGAACCACCGGAAGATGTGTTCCTTCCTGGGTTTCCAGATAGTTTTCTTCATGGGTATCTCTGGTCGCATAAACCGGTCCGTCCCAATTCTGAATCTTCTTCACGACATTCTGGACAATGCCTTCTGCTTCCTTTGTGCCAAGCGATCCGTTCACGAAATCCACCTGCATATCAATGACTGCAAGAACCTGTTTCACGTGCCTAATGCCTCCTGTCATGCCTATCATTCTACTGCGAATCTGCAGCAAATTTGTACTTGCATTCCTGCCTTTACCCGGTATAATAATTCTTGCGCATTGGGATATAGCCAAGCGGTAAGGCAACTGGCTCTGAACCAGTCATTTCGGGAGTTCGAATCTCTCTATCCCAGCCATATCTTCAGAAAACGGACCTGACCGCAGGTTCGCTTTTTTATATTCTCCCTATTTCATTGAATCCATAGACCTTTCAGAGTAAAATTACCATGTTTGAAAAGGAGTTCAATAAGATGGCTATTCGTACAAGATTCGCCCCCAGTCCGACCGGGTACATGCATATCGGCAACCTGCGTACGGCTCTGTGGGCATATCTCATCGCAAAGAAAGACCCTCAGGGTGTTTTTATTCTGCGGATTGAGGATACCGACCAGGGACGTCTGGTCGAAGGTGCTACTGACATCATCTACAAGACCCTTGCGGCCTGCAATCTGAAACATGATGAAGGACCGGACGTCGGCGGACCGGTCGGACCGTATGTGCAGTCCGAACGCGTTAAGAGCGGTCTTTACATGAAGTATGCAAAAGAGCTGATCCGCCTGGGCGGTGCGCATTACTGCTTCTGCGATGAATCGATGATCCAGGCGCAGAAGGAAATCCAGGAAGCCCGCGGCGAGTCGTTCAAATATGATGATCCGTGCAAGAACCTGACGGTAGAAGAAGCAGAAGCACGCATTGCGGCTGGTGAGAAGTTCGTCATCCGCCAGAGCATTCCGGTAACCGGAACGACTTCATTCGATGATGAAGTGTTCGGACATATCACCGTGGAGAACAGCACGCTGGATGAATCCATCCTGATCAAGAGCGACGGCTTCCCTACTTATAACTTTGCCAATGTCGTCGATGACCATCTGATGGGCATCACGGATGTTGTCCGCGGCATGGAATATCTTTCTTCCACGCCGAAGTACAATCTGATCTATGAAGCATTCGGCTGGGATATTCCTCGTTACATCCACTGCCCGCCAGTCATGAAGGATGAGCACCAGAAGCTCTCCAAGCGCAATGGCGATGCAAGCTTCCAGGATCTGGTTGCCAAGGGATATCTGCCGGAAGCGATTCTGAATTACATTGCGATGCTCGGCTGGTCTCCGGAGAGCAACCAGGAAATCTTCACGCTGGATGAACTTGTTCAGGCATTCAATGTGAAGCATATCGGCCAGTCCGGTGCAATCTTCGATCCGGTAAAGCTCACGAGCATCAACGGCATCTGGCTGCGCAACATGGATCTCGACAGCTATTACAATCTGATTCACCCGTATATCGATGAAGCAGTCAAGGGAGACTTTGACAAGAAGAAGATTGCCAAGGTAGTCCAGCAGCGTGCCAATACGCTCAATGAGATTCCGGGAATGCTCGACTTCTTTGATACTTTCCCTGCTTATTCCGATGATCTGTATGTCAACAAGAAGATGAAGACGGATCAGACCGTTGCGCTGGAGTCCCTGAAGGCAAGCAGAGAAGTGCTGGAAGCCATTCCGGAAGCAGAATGGACTGAAGACAACCTGCATGCAAAGCTCATGGAACTGCCGGCTAAGCTGGGCCGCAAGAACGGCCAGGTGCTGTTCCCGCTGAGGCTTGCGATTACTGGCAAGCAGTTCACCCCGGGCGGCGCAATTGAAATCGCAGATATTCTCGGCAAGGAACGTACGCTGGCACGTCTCGATCAGTCGATTGCACAGCTGGAGCAGAAATGAAGTCAGAACTGATCCGGGATCGCAGCATTCTGGATGAATTCGTGAAGTCTTCTCCTTCCGTGCATTACATGAAGACTTCGATGTGGGGAGAATTCCGCAGACAGACCGCAAAGGAAACGTATGAGATGCTCGGCTTCTATGAGGAGGACGGCACACTCAGAGCGACTGCAATGGTTCTGCTTGGTTCCTTCATGGGACATTCGTATGCCTATGTTCCATGGGGCCCTGCGATGGACTACACGGATGAATCGCTCCGTAAAGAAGTGTTCACCCTGCTGAAGCAGTACGCAGAGCAGAAGCAGGTGACATTCCTCAGAACGGATCCGAATGTCGTCCGCTGCCATCATCAGATTGACGGACCTGTCATAGATGACGGCTTCTCGAATGAAGCAGTTACAGAAGAACTGAAGCAGCTCGGCTATCGTCATAAAGGATATGGCTATGCCTACAATGGCAGCTGGACCAACCGCTTCACGCTGATCGCAGATCTTTCCGGATCGATGGATGAGATTGTATCTCATTATGCAAAAGCCAGAAGAACCAGTCTGAACCGCCATCGGATCATCGGGGTTTCGACAAGAATCGGAAGCGAAGCAGATCTTCCTGCCCTGATGGAATTCGAAACCATGCTTGCAGAGCAGGATGGCTTCAAGCCTCATCCGAAGAAGTTCTTTCAGGCCCTGCTCGAATCCTTCGGCAATCATGCAGTCCTCTATGTGACGGACATCAATCTCCGCCAGATGGTACAGGGAATCGAGACTGAGCTGGAGTCCGGCAAGTATGATAAAGATCCAGAAGCGAAGGCTTCCAAGGAAAAGCAGCTTGCCCATGCTGGCGATCTTCTGTCAGAATACGGTGCATCCGTGCCGATCGCCTGCGGCTTATTCATCCGGTACGGGAGAATGTCCTGGGATCTGTATACGTACAACCACAAGGAATTCAGTTTCGTCCAGCCGGTCGACAATCTCCATCGGTTTGCGATGGAAGATATGAAGTCCCATGGTGTCACCAGATATGACATGTGCGGCTTCTCCGGTGTCACGACGAAAGATGATCCGGAATACGGCCTGTATGCATACAAGAAGAGCTTCGGCCCGGAGTTCATCGAGCAGATCGGTGAATTCGATTATCCGGTGAAAGCAAAAGGCTATGAATCCTTCCTGAGGCAGAAGGATTTCGAAGTAAGAGCCCGCCATAAGTGGTGGAAGATCGCTTACCGCAGAAAATAAAAAGATTTGATTCCTGAACTGGAGTCAAATCTTTTATTTTTCGCTGCCTCTGATTCTTGCGGCGGTTTTCAGAAGCTTCGGATATACTTCATCAAACAGATGATACATCGGCGCATTCAGAACGAAATTAAATTCTCCGATATATTCCTCGATCTGAATCGGCCAGGCACTCTTGAACTGCGTCAGGCCGTCATCCAGCGTTCCTTCAATGCCTCCGAAGCTGCAGTAAGGAATATGGTGCTCACAGCAGTAATCAAGGAACTTCGCATAGAGATAGTAATTGGCCCGCACCCGCATATACTTCGTGTTGTTGCCCATGTAGAAGAATTCCATGCGTTTCTCATTGAAGCAGACCAGCTTGCCGCAAAGCACGACTTCGTCTTTCCCTTCTTCTTTCCAGTCAGTTTCATTCCGGGTCAGTTCCTGCTCTGCATTATGCAGTTCCTGCGTGAGCCTTGCAGTTTCCTTCTTGCCTGAAGCGTTTTTCAGCGCTTCCGTGCACTGAGAGATCTCCTGTTTCAGGCGCTCTTCCTGGTGCGCGAAGTTCAGCGTAGCGACGGCGACAATCGCATGATCGCCGAACGCATTCACCATGTTGCGGAAATATTCCTCGTTGCGCAGTGCAACTTTCTGTCTGGTCTCGGTGTAATGCATGGCTTCCGCAAACAGGTGCAGATACTCATGCCCGAAGTGCACTTCAACCCCTCGCTTTTCCGCAGTCCGGATGCTCTGGCGCGTATTCTTTACCAGACGGCTTCGCCAGTCTGCATCAACATTCATCGCTGCATTGAAGCGCGGCTGGGTAGCTTCAGAGATCATCTTCGTGAAGCCCTTATGCTTTGCCCCGAGCGACTTCAGATAATCGATGACGTCGTTATTCTCATAAGCATGCGGAAGATCTTTCTCCGTGAATGGATAGCAGCGGCTGAGCAGATCCGGATCAAAGCGCAGTGCAATCGCATGATGAGACTTTGCAAAGGAACAGAGCTGCTTCAGATAGAAGGAAACAAGATCCCTTCTGGAATAATTCATGACTGGTCCGCGGGGAATATAAGCAAGCGTATGCCATGGCGTCAGTCGGCGGAACAGAATCAGTGCCGAAGCAATCATCGTTCCGTCTTCACTCACGCTCGTGAAATAGCTTTCCCAGTTGTTCTTGACTTTCGCCCATGGAGAAGTCTGATAGAGGGTATTCTGGTCAGACGCAATCACAAATGCATCGACAGCTGAAGGATCCGCATCGGTATGAAACTCAAAAGCCATAGAACTCCTTTCCATAAAAAAGCACCGGGTTCTCCGGTGCGATATCTGATGGTGACGAGTACGGGATTCGGACCCGTGAATGTCGCCTTGAGAGGGCGATGTGTTAAGCCGCTTCACCAACTCGCCATGCATAGGAACCAGACGGTTCCTATTATACACGATTTACGCAGCTTTGAGTGCGTTTTTTGCAGTCTCTGCGAGATCAGTAAATCCTTTCTCATCGTGGATTGCGATTTCGCTGAGCATCTTGCGGTTGATGTTAACACCTGCAAGCTTGAGACCATGCATCATCTGGGAATAGCTCAGATCATTCAGTCTTGCGGCTGCGTTGATTCTGGCGATCCAGAGCTTGCGCATCTCACGCTTGGTCTGCTTTCTGCCTGCAAACGCATACTTCTGCGAATGCATGACCTGCTCATTGGCTGTCCGGTACAGAAGATGCTTGCTTCCGAAATAGCCCTTCGCAAGCTTCAGTACCTTTTTACGACGGTTTCTCGTCGGTGTAGATCCTTTGACTCTCATCTTGCTATGCCTCCCTGATTAACCCTGCAGCAGCTGGCTGTTGCGCTTTGCATCCGTCTTGTCCAGTCCGGTATAAGCTGCCAGGTGCTTCTTCTGCTTGTGCGATTTGTTTGCTGCGAAATGGGATACATAGTTGTGACGGACCTCGACTTTGCCGCTGCCAGTAACCTTGGTGCGCTTTGCATAAGTCTTCTTGGTCTTCATCTTGATCTTCTTCGGTTTTCTAGCCTTTGCCTTCATAGCTGTTTCCTCCTGAACTACTTTCTCTTTGGCGACAGCACGATTGACATCGTATTGCCTTCCATGGCTGGTGCTTTATCCACCTGTGCCAGATCGGAGATCTGCTCGATAAACTTGTTCATGACAGATTCGCCCACTTCTTTGCGGGTGATCATACGTCCTCTGAAACGCATATCCACCTTGACCTTCTGGCCATCCTCGATCCAGGCTCTTGCCTGCTTGAGTTTGGTATCGAAGTCATGCTGGTCGATCACCGGCGATAGACGAAGCGGCTTGATTTCCGTCACATGCTGCTTCTTCTTCGCCTCCCGGGCTTTCTTCTGCTCGTTAAAGTGATATTTTCCGAAATCAAGAATCTTGCAGACCGGAGGCTTGGCGTTCGGTGCAACACAGTAAAGATCAAGTCCCATGTCATAAGCCTTCTGGATAGCTTCCCGTCTCAGCATCGTCCCGAGCTGTTCTCCTTCCGGACCGATTACCAGAACTTCGTGAAAATGGATATTCTCATTGACCAGCTCTTCAGGAACATTACGTTTCGGTTTAATATACTTCAAGCATTACCTCCTGTAAAGAAAGCAGGTACAGAAGCCGCACCTGCCATAATAAACCATACGATTCATCGGCATCGACCCAGATCCCCTAGGACCTCGGGTGAGAAGCGGCGCTTCTGCTTTCCGTTTTCTGTTACCTGTATACAATAACAGCCTGGCTTCAGGCTGTCAATCATTTTTTCAGATTTCAAATCCGATGACATTCACCGATACTTCGGACGGCTTGAAGCCGGTCATGAAGACGATGTTCTCATAGATCCGGTTCTGAACAAGACCGCATGTCGCATTGACATTCGCCCCGTACTTGACCCGGATGTCTGCGCTGATATGAAGCTTGTTCTTTTCTACCCAGACGTTCACCGGCTTGTTGAACTTGGTGTCTTTCAGGGAAATATTATCGATGTCACGGACCGAAATCTCAGAAATGGATTGGAATACCGATTTGTTGATCACGATTCTTCCGTATTCCGAGCTGTCTTTCAGTACCACATAATCCTGTGCCATAGCTTTCACCTCTCTGCCAGTAAATTATAGCAAGATTGAAACTTCATTGAAACAGCATTGCAATCTGATGTTTGAGGCCGAGCTGTTCATCCGAGACTGCCTGTTCGAGCATTTCGTAGCTGGAATACTCTGCTTCTGCTTTTTCAATCGTCCTGCGGAAGATCGATGCAATCTTCAGAAGCGAGTCTTCATGAATGATTTCGATCGTTCCCTGTTCCACCATTCCTTCGGCAAGGCTGGTCCGGCAGAGCCTCCTTGCCTGTTCTGCTTCTTCCGGATCCCAATCTGCAAATCTGCTTTCGTACCAGCCGGGCTGGATGAGCAGCCGGGACAGGACCTCGGCAAAATCATTCAGACATTCCAGATTCGGTGCATCCTGGATTGCGAACAGGACTGTGAAGAAGGCATGCCATTCAAAGTCGGTGTTGATCACGGAGAGAAAATAGAATCCGATCCGATTGCAGAACGGGTCCGGATGCGTGAATTTCCCTTCCATCTCAAGACTGCTCCGGAAGTCCATCGGCGAATTCTTCAGCATGTTCAGATGCTCCAGAAATTCCACCATCTTCACTTCGTTGTTATTTCCATTCAGGAAGTAGCGGATATAGATGTACTGGGCAAGAATTGCCGCATCCTTGCGGAAATCGAAGGTGAAGCCGACTGATTCCCTCATTTTCAAATGGACCAGCTCATTGATCGAATTTGCAGTCATGCGCTTGAATCCGGTGGCATCCATGCCGATCACTGTCCGTTCCGATTCCGCATGAATCTGCGTGTATACGAGATCCAGCTGGTGGTCGACAACATCGAGATTGTCTTTGATGGAACCGAGAACATTCTTGATGAACCGGTCTTCGGAAAGCATTTCCTGATTCTTGTAGACCAGCTCATGCTCGATCTCGCTCCAGAAGCGGTGAACCAGAGACTTGATCTGCAGTTCGAATGCGACTTTCCGGTTTCCTTCTGCCAGACAGTAGCCGTCAATCCGGTAGATCGCATAGCCATTGCGCTGCAGCTGCGGCTGGGGCATATGCAGGTTGAGAAACACCGGTTCATTTCCGCGGAAGCGGGAATACGTTTCCTGGCTGTCACAGAACTCATAGAACAGCGTCTGGTACAGGTCGGTTTCATTGCGGATGAACTGGCAGTCAATCGTGATTCCGACCAGATCGTGGATATTTGCCAGGGCTTCTTCCGGGGTGCTGAAGTTCAGATAATATTTATTCCGGAGCAGCTTTTCGCGCAGGGATTCTGCGGATTTCACGCGGGTGCGGATGCCGATGACAGCAGGATTGCCAGAAGTCAGTTCTTCTGCCGCCTTTCTCAGCATCTTTTCCGCAGAGAAAAGCAGAGGTTTCTCTGCCTCATACAGCTCCATGGTCTGATCAATGAATTGAAATAGCTCAAGTCTCATTTCAGGCGAAGTTCCTTCGGGTATCTGTTTTTCAGAATTGCCCCATCTGCTTTTCCGAAGCCTAATGCATGTCCATGCCAGCATACTGCGGTATATCCCTTCCCGGTACATGGAATCGTCATGCCGGAAAGATACGGACGGACTTCGGAATCCTGCAGTTCCATTTTAACAGGAAACGGATGATCCGAAGAAAGGAATAATGCATGGTCCGGTTCAAAGCGGTCTTTCTTCACTTCCCCAAGCAGCACCTGATGGCGGAGCAGTCTGCAGGTTCCTGGCGAAACAAACGGGAATGTCCCGCCATACACCTTATTATGATGGACATACGTGTACGGATAGGAAATCTGCTTCAGAAAATCCTCTGCTGCCCTTGGCATCGGTTCGCTCTTCAGGAGGGCTGAACAGTATGAAGCCTGTGCGTCTGTTTCCTTGCGGAAGGAAGCGATGAAGTGGCCTTCGCCGCCATCCATCGGAAAGATTCTCCGGCACATGGAAGTTCCGGAACCAAGCTCAAACCCGGGTCTTCCGAATGATGCCTGAATGGGTTCCAGCTTCATGAATGGATATTCTGAAAGCAGCCAGGAGACATTCTCCTCATTTTCTTCCAGGGAGAAGGTGCAGGTGCTGTAGACCAGTCTTCCGCCTGGCTTCAGGCAGTTCAGTGCACTGCTGAGAATGGTGCGCTGGCGCTTTGCACAGCTGAGCACGCTCTCCGGGCTCCATTCTTTTTCGGCATCGGGATTCTTGCGGAACATGCCTTCGCCGGAACATGGCGCATCACAGAGCACCGCATCGAAGTATTCCGGGAAGGATTCAGCGACCTGAGCCGGATCGGCATTGAGCACCATCACGTTCTCAGCACCCCACCGCTCGACATTCTCGACCAGGATCTTTGACCGGCCAGGGTTGATCTCATTGGCAGCCAGCAGGCCTTGATTATGCATCAGACCGGCAATCTCCGTAGTCTTGGAACCAGGGGCAGCACAGAGATCAAGAACCTTCATGCCAGGCTTTGGATCGAGCACGCTCACGGCACTTGCGGCACTTGGTTCCTGCAGATACAGAAGACCTGCCGCATGGACCGCGGTTGCTCCGGCTCCGCTCTGTTCCGGAAGATAATAGGCATATTGCGCAAATGGAGTCGGATATTCCGGATATCCGGTCAGACGGAAAAATTCCTCTGCGGATGTCTTCAGAGGATTGATGCGGTATCCCCTTCGCGGAGATTCCTTCATTGCCTGTTCAAATGCCGGATATTCCTCTCTCAGAAGATCCTTCATCCGGGCTTCGAATTCCGGTTTCATGCGTGTTCCAGCTTCCGCACAGAACGCACATCCTGTTCCAGCTGCATGATCAGATTGTCTTTGCTCTGAAAATGGATCTCAGGACGCAGATAATGCGAGAAACGCAATGTCAGCATCCTTCCGTAGAGATTTCCGGAATAGTCCAGAATATGTGCTTCGAGAGACAGACGCTCCGTATAGTTCATCGTCGGATTATGACCGAGATTGATCATCGCCGGATGACGGATGCCGTCAATCAGCACCGAACCCGAATAGACCCCTGGTTTAGGAGTGAGGTATTCCGGAGAAATCTGGATATTGGCGGTTGGAAATCCGAGCGAAGTCCCTTTGTGGCGGCCCGGAATGACTTTGCCTTCCATTTCAAACGGATGCCCGAGGAGACGTTCTGCTTCTTCGATTTCTCCATGTTCCAGCAGCTTCGAGATTCTCGTGCTGCTGATTTTATCGCTGCCATCTGCGACTTCTTCCACGACTTCCACCCGGAAACTGCCATACTGTTTCAAGGTCTCAGAGTCTCCTTTTCCCTGGTATCCGTAATGGAAATCATAGCCGCAGACGAGACCGGAGAGATTCAGCTGACCGAGTACCCGTTCTGCGAATTCTTCGGGAGAAAGATCTGCCATGGCTTTCGTGAACTCCAGGATGCAGATATTCTCGATGCCGTAGGAAACCGCCAGATTGATTCTCTGGCGCATCGTCGTGATGTGTTCAGCATCGGCGGGACTCATGCCCTTGATCGTCACCCATGGATCAGGTTCAAACGTGATCAGGGCAGATTCGCAATGCAGTTCCTGAGCCAGCTCTTCCGTCCGATGGATCAGTGCCTGATGGCCCCGGTGCATGCCATCAAAATAGCCGATGCATGCCGCAAGCGGTATTTTTGGTTTTCTTGGATGTTCCAGATCGATCCGAATCATGCGCATATTCAGAAAAGCCCTCTCTCGCAGTGATAGAGTCCATCGTCACGTTTCTGATATGCCGCAAGGATCTTCTTACTGCCGTCTATGATGATAACCTCGTTTTCCTCTCGGTCAAGCTTCAGCGGCCGGCCATGCAGAACAGATTCCGGATCCTGTATGGATACCAGGGGAAGCGAGGGTTTCAGAACCTGATATGGTTCTGCATAAACCGGATCTGTTTCCAGCTGTTCAAACGTATTGGCATCAGACAGAGAAAGTCCTTCGATGCCGGTTCTCTGCAGGGCACTCATCGCCGCATATTCGCCGATCAGGTTTCCGAGATCCTCGATCAGGGTCCGAATGTAGGTACCCGAAGAGACGATGGCATCCATCGTCCAGGTTTCTTCATCCTTTTTTCCGATGGAAAGCGAATTGACGGTCACAAGCCGGCCAGGACGTTCGACTTCCTTCCCTTTTCTGGCATACTCATACAGCTTATGGCCGCCCACATGGACCGCACTGTACATCGGCGGAATCTGGATGATCTTCCCTGTCAGCGACCTGGCTGCTTCGTTCAGCTCGTCGATAGAATGATCGGCAGGGGCTTTTCTATCAAGCGGTTCACCGAACACATCCCCGGTCGAATATTTCGTTCCGAGGCGGAATTCTGCCAGGTAATGCTTATGATCGCATGCACAATACGGGGCAAGCTTCGTGTATTTTCCGAGCAGGATGATCATAAGACCGGAAGCCTGAGGATCCAGGGTTCCGGTATGTCCTGCTTTCTTTTCATGAAAGATGTTCCGGCAGCGGCGGACCGCGTCAAAACTCGTGATGCCAGCCGGTTTCTGAATCAGAAGTATGCTATCCATAACCTTGTGCATTATACCTGTTTTGCGGCCTTCTTGTAAAATCACGGATTTCATAATTATGAATCTTTTTTCAGAAAACAGGTTGACATTCTTACTGATTCCGCTATATTAATTCCGTAAAACAAAACAGCATAGAGGTAGCGGCGCAGAAGAGTACCATGCAGAGCCGGCGGGCATTGAAGCATGGGAAAGGCAATCGCCGCCGAACGCAATCTTCCGGCAGGAACCTGTGCGTGGGAGTGCAGAAAAGATCTGCACTACTCCTTCAGTAACTGAAGTGGCGCTATCGGATATGGATTGAACTCATCAAGGCCGTATGTGATAGCATACGGTTTTGTTTTGATGAGGAGGAATGAACTTATGAATCAGATTATCCGTATTTCCGCGATCACTCTCTCCGGTGCACTCCTGCTTGCCGGATGCGGCTCTTCGAGCGCTGBATCGGCGTCCGCTGCAGCAACCGCAGCTTCTTCTGCATCGGCAGATTCCGGAAAGCAGACGCTCAGGGTCGGCATGGAATGCAACTATGCACCGTTCAACTGGAGCTCGACAACCAAGAGCGATACTACTCAACCGATTTCCGATGTGGACTACTGCGATGGGTATGATGTTGTCATGGCAGAGACCCTCGCCGACAAGATGGGCTATGACGTGCAGATCGTCAAGCTCGACTGGGACAACCTGATCCTGTCGCTGCAGAACAATCAGATTGATGCGATCATCGCCGGCATGACGGATACGCCGGACCGGGAAAAGGAGATTGACTTCACTACTCCTTATTATGTATCGGAAGAAGTTGTTATCGTCCGTGCAGACAGCGATCTTGCCAGCATCACGGATATCCAGCAGCTTTCCGGCTACAAGGTCCAGGGCCAGATGAACACGATCTATGATGAAGTCATCGATCAGATCCAGGGTGTCGATCATCAGCCGGCAGCTGAAACCTTCCCCGCTTCGATCCAGGCTCTGCAGGCTGGCGGTGTCGATGCTGTGGTTTCCGAACTTCCGGTTGCCAACGGTGTCGTCGCAGCTAATCCGGATCTTGCGATCGTACGGTTTGAAGAAGGCCATGGCTTTGAAGCAGATTCTTCTGTTTCCATCGGTGTTTCCAAGGACAACACGGATCTGAAGGACAAGCTGCAGAGTGCCCTTGATACGATCAGCGAAGACGAACGCCAGCAGATGATGCAGGATGCGGTGGATCGTCAGCCGGCTACCGAAGAGTAATCAATGAATAACACGTTCTTTACCAATATCAGTGACATTCTGAACCGGTACGGATCCAGCCTCATGCTGGGTGTCCGCACCACCCTGATTGTCTCGCTGACCGGCACTGCATTCGGTTTCCTGATCGGCCTTCTGGTCGGCGGGTTCCGGGCCGTGAAACTCGACTATACTGCTTCCAAGCCAGCACGTTTCTTCAAGAAGCTTTTCGATATCATCGCGAATATCTATATCGGCATCTTCCGCGGAACGCCGATGATGGTGCAGGCAGTATTCATCTACTATGCCTTGCTTAATGTGATTCACTGGGACAACATGACCGCGGCCATCTTCGTCATCAGCGTCAATACCGGTGCTTATATGTCTGAGATCATCCGTTCCGGAATCCAGGCAGTAGATCCCGGTCAGACTGAAGCCGCACGATCCCTCGGGATGTCGAACAGCCAGACGATGATGAGCGTGGTGCTGCCGCAGGCAATCCGCAATGCCTTCCCGGCAATCGGCAATGAGCTGATCGTCAATATCAAGGATTCTTCCGTCCTGATGATCATCTCGATCACGGAACTCATGTTCCAGTCGAAATCCATTGCCGGCAGCACGTTCCATTTCACCGAAACCTATTTCATCGAAGCGATGATCTATCTGATTCTGACGACCATTGCCACTCTGATTCTCAACTATATTGAAGGCCGCCTGAACAAGCGCAAGGTCAGCCTTCCGCAGAGCGATACCGATCCGAACAACATGAAGTTCGCAGGATCCCCGAAAAGCTCGGAAAGGAGTTCGGATGATTTCTGAATCTTCATCCATGGTAGAAATCCGGAATGTCCATAAAAGCTTCGGCTCCCTTCAGGTCCTCAAAGGGGTTGACTTTGATGTCCGAGAAGGCGAGGTCGTGACCCTGATCGGCCGCTCTGGTTCCGGCAAGTCTACCCTGCTTCGCTGCATCAACCTGCTCGAGAAGCCGGATTCCGGAGAGATCCGGGTATTCGGAGAAGATATTCTGCATACGAAAAATGTCAATGCCTACCGGGCAAAGGTCGGCATGTGCTTCCAGCAGTTCAATCTGTTCCGCAACATGAATGTGCTGCAGAACTGCGTGGTACCTCAGGTGAAAGTCCTTCACCGCTCCAATGAAGAAGCCCAGGCAAAAGCCATGGAACTCCTGAAGCGGGTCGGCATGGAATCCTTTTCAGAGGCAGACGTCTCCCAGATCTCCGGCGGCCAGAAGCAGCGCGTTGCGATCGCCAGAGCTCTCTGCATGGATCCCAAGCTGATGCTGTTTGATGAACCGACTTCAGCCCTCGATCCCGAGATGGTCAATGAAGTGCTTTCCGTCATGAAAGAACTAGCAGGAACTGGTCTTACGATGATCATCGTGACGCATGAGATGAACTTCGCCAGAGGCGTCTCTGACAAAATCGTCTTCATGGATCAGGGAAAGATCGAAGAACAGGGAAGTCCGGAACAGATCTTCACCAATCCATCATCCGAACGCACCAGAGAATTCCTCTCGGCATTCATCCATTTCTGATCACTCAATCGCGGAGTCCATTGGATTCCGCTTTTTTCTGCGTTAAACTGTTTTCATGATCCGGCGGGTATACCTTGAAATCACGAATCTCTGCAACCTTCACTGTCCCTTCTGCACGCCTGTGGCAAGAAGTGGAAGGATGATGTCAAGAGAACAGGTTGCGAAGCTGCTGCCGCAGATCCGTTCCGTGACTCCGTATCTCTACCTGCATGTGCGCGGCGAACCGCTCACCCATCCTGAGTTTGAACAGATCCTGTCGCTCTGCGATGAAGCGGAGATGAAAGTGCAGCTCGTCACCAACGGCACTCTGCTCAGCAGCTATCCTGACCTCTTTTCTCACCCTTCCCTGCGCAAGCTCTCAGTTTCCCTGCAGTCCGTTCAGGCCCAGGATCTTTCCCTGCTTTCCTCTTACCTGGATACCATTGATCACTTCATGAAGCAGGTTCAGGAAAGTGGCCATCCGATCATGGAACTGCGTTTCTGGCGGAGCGATCAGAATGATCTTCCGGCTGCCGTTGCCTGCATGCAGTTTCTGAAAGAACGCTATCCGTTTGAATCCACGGATCGGAATCACAATCTGAAACTCGGCAGGAATCTCTATCTGACTTATGACAACATGTTCACCTGGCCGGATGGCTCTGCAGTTCCTTCCGAAACCGGCACCTGCCATGGTGCGGTTCATCAGATTGCCATCCTCTCTGATGGAACCCTTATCCCCTGCTGCATGGACGCTGCCGGCGTCATCAATCTCGGGAACGTCTTTGAGACGCCGCTCTCTGAACTGCTTCAATCTGAGAGATATCTGAATATGAAAAACGGATTCTGCAATCATCAGATCACAGAACCCTTCTGCAGAACCTGCAGCTTCCGGAAACGCTTCGGATGATCACAGCATCAGAAACGTCATTCCATCCTCAGCTTTCAGACTCCCTAATGGAACATCCATGTCGCATCGGCACAGATGTTCTTTTTCATAAATGCATGTTTCCTCATCGATCCGGTACGAGGAACCGATCTCACCGGAAAGCAGCGGCCTCAGAAGCTTCATGCATTCCCGGAAGGAAGCCGAACATGGCAGCACGCATTCGTACATCTTCTGCGAAACCGGAAACTCCAGAAATACCCGGACCTGTTCCTTCATCATCAATTCTCCTCCTGCTCAGCGCGATTCCGCAATCTGCATGATGCGGCAGCGTCCTCTGGAAATGAACATCGCCTGATTCTTCTTCAGCGGCTTGCGGTAATGCGAAGTAAATACATACTGTTCCCGGAATCCTTCTCCGGCATAAATAACCGGAGCAGAAGATGCATCATGACGTAAATTCAGCTCCTGATACCTCGAAAACGGCATTGCCAGCATCGCGCCTCTTCCTGCTTTCAGGATCTGTTTCACTTCTGCTTCTGAAGGATCCAGGATGAGGTTCCCAAACAGATCTTTCCATGCGTTTCTCAGATGATCCTGTTCTTCCGGATAAGTCGACAGGATCAGAGCTATTCCGCTTTCAGGAATGGCAATCCATTCATACGTCTCAATATCCATTCCAAGCAGAAGATCCTTCCCATGATACATTGAAGTGGAGATGACCTCCGGCACCTGCGGCAGCACATAGGCCTTCTCTGAGCCATACCTCCTGGAAGAACGTTCTGCAGCTGATGCAAGATCAGCTTCCGTGATCTTCGGATAATGGACTTCCAGCAGATGATCTGTCCGGATCATCGCCGTATACGGATGCGCAACGATCTTATGGACTGCCGTTTCAAAGATGCCGGTCAGATCCTGCAGGTTGCTGTTGCGCAGGCTGATGCGGCACGGAATCAGCGTCAGATCCCGGTAGGAGATCGCAGAAGAACCGGAAACGAACACAATGAAATGAATCTTCAGCTTCTCTGCCTTCTCCAGAAGACTATGCAGATTCGGCTGATTGCTTTCACCGTTTTCCCGGAACGCACTGTAGTCATCGATCAGCACATAGCATTCATTCTGATCGGATGTCTTTCTCTGACTCAGGTGACGGAACAGGTTGCGCACCAGTTCCTGATCAGAGCTTTCAAAGACATTGCATACCTGAGGAGCTTTTTTCAGCATCTCAAAACTCCCGCTCAGATCATCCATCAGAAACAGTTCATCGCCCTGCTTCAGAATCTTCAGAAGCCCATACAGAATCACGTGGAGAAACGCCAGGCGGTCGCTTCGGTCAATCGCAAAGACGGCCATCGTATATGTTTCCTGTTTCAGCATCAGGAGCGGCTGCCGGTAATGATAGAAGTCATCTGCCCGTCCGAGCACTGCACCTTCACTCTTATCCAGTTCCTCAAGAGCCGGAGCTTCTGCCGGAGGCAGCCAGAGCTTATGTGCCTCAAATCCGGCGCCGAGTTCCAGCACTTCCCGGATCACGGCAGCCGACTGGGTTTCTTCGCTGCCGCATTCTTCCCGATTTTCCAGAATGACATGCTTCATCGCATCCAGAACCTGAACTCTTGGCGAAGACTGTTCCTTCGGTGCATTGGCATAGCCGCTGGCCGCATGGACACTCAGACCATCGCAGAACAGATACAGTTCTCCCGGCTTGCGGATCCAGGCAGCCTCAGGAGAATGGATCATCTCGATGCTGTCCTGGCGGTCCTGTACTTTCAGGCAAACCTTGAACCGGCAGTTCGACCAGATCTGATCATCGACGACGCCGGACGGCTTCTGCGTGGCAAGAATCATATGAATGCCAAGCGATCTTCCTACCCGGGCAATCGAGATCAGTTCTTTCATGAACTGCGGTTCTTCCTTCTTCAGCTCCGCAAATTCATCCACCAGGATCAGAATCGCGGAGAGATACGGAAGGCCATAGCTTTCCTTCCAGATCTTCTGGTAGCTCTTCAGATTCATCACCGGTCTTCCGGAAATCTGACAGAGCTTCTGAAACAGGACTTCTCTCCGGTGGCATTCATTGCGGAATGACACTAGGGCACGCTCCATCTCAGACAGATCCAGGTTGGAAAGCACCCCGGCAATATGAGGCACTTCATAATGATCATTCGAGAAGATCTGTGCAGCCCCGCCGCCCTTGAAATCAATCAGCACGATCTGAAGCTCTCTCGGGCTGTAGGCACAGATCAGGCTGAGGACCAGAGTGATCAGAAACTCACTCTTTCCGGAACCGGTCATGCCGGCAACCAGTCCGTGCGGACCATTCCCAGTTTCATGAAGGTCGAGGACCACCGGTTCTCCGCAGGAATCAATGCCGATCAGGGAGCGGATATGATCCCGGACGAGATTGGTTTCCCAGGCTTCGCGGATCTTCAGTGATTTCACATCAGTCACATGATAGAGATCGAAGAAAGACGGACCTGCCTGCATGGTGCTGCTGCGTTTCTGAAGCGTGCATCTGGAAAGCGCAGAAAAGAATGCTTCCCAGTTTCTTCTGCCGATCAGATCGCAGCGGAATTCTCTCGCTTCCGAATCCGTCTGCAGAATTCCTTCTGTCTGATTCAGATGAATCTGCAGCTCCGTTCCTGCCGGAATGCTATGATCCTCGCTGAGACGGATCACCATCGGATTCACGGCGTCCAGCAGCGTGATCAGATTCGGCTTCAGGGCCACGACGATGACCGGCGGGTCCCCTTCCTGATGCAGAGCCATGCACGCTTCCCGGACTTCATTCTGCGTGCCTGCAATCAGCCGGATTCCTGCCACTTCGCATTCCGTCTGCGGAATCATGCGCAGCCAGGGATGCGTCTTCTCGTAGCTTTCATCGGCAAGGAACATCATCTTCAGATGATCCGGGCCGAAGTCTTCCGCAATTGATGCAAGCATGTTCCAGAGGAATTCTTCATTCTCTTCTCCCGCATCGATGACGATGCGGGAATACCGGGAAAGCGGAATCACGGCAGGCATCTCAGGCATCGAGCAGATCTGCTCATTCAGATCATGCAGCAGAGCTGCCAGGGGATCATCCCGTTTCAGGCGGAATGATCGTTTCAGATTCAGCGAATAAGATACCGTTCCGATGCCTGCTCTTACCATGAGCCAGTCTTTCTGGCCGGGCGTCTTCTGGAATACGGAAGCCGGATTCAGAGGCAGTGCGAGAAGATGATCCAGATCCGGAAAGCATTCCATGCATTCCATCCGGAACTTCTTCTGTTCTTCCTGGATATCCGAGTGAAGCCCGATCAGATAGCGTTCGTACTGCCTGAGACGTTCTCTGCTGTGCATCTTCTCCCGGTGTTTCTCATAGAACCGCTGCATCGGATTCCAGACGAGCGTGCTGACGACCATAACACCCGGAAGCAGCACCATCGGAAGCATCTCCTCGATTCCTCTTCCTGCAAGATACCCGTTGTACATGGCAAGCGAGCCGCTGAAGAGACTCGCACTCGACATCGTCAGCGCTGGTCCCATCATGAAAATCAGAGGATTCTTCTGATGTTCTTCCAGCCGCATCGGTTCTTCGAGTTCCAGCGACAGTTCCCGCTGCAGCTTCGGAGCTCTCCAGGTCCGCACGATGCGGATCATGCATGCCTCCGGAAGCTTTTCTGCCGGACTCTTCTCGAACCGCGGCAGCGATACGGTCAGATTTCCGCAGGAATTGATCAGAAGAAATTCCGGATGAAATACGATCTGCAGATTCAGTACCCGGAAGCAGCTGCACCAGCAGAAGGATTGTTCTTTGTCGATCAGCGATCCGTTCAGCACGGCAGAAATTCCTTCTTCCGCCTGGATAAGCATCTGTTTCCGATCAATTCTGAACTGTGAGGAAGCCAGATTCTGGTCTGCGATCCGAATCGTATCTTCCGGGCTGCTGCCGATTGAAAGAACCTCGCCTTGCCAGGAGTAGCGATGAAATACTTCATATCCTTCCTCGGCCCCGCTGAAGCACAGAGATGCCTCTCTTTTCGTCCGGCTTTCCGTGAGAAAGATCCGCGTTTCATGGCGGATCTCTTCAGTTCGATTGGCGCGGATGCCGCGGGGAAGCCGCAGATAGATGCGTCCGGAGTCATTCAGGATCATCGCATCCTGCCCGAATACCTGAAACAGAACAGATCCCTTGGGAATCCGGATCGCTTCAGCATGTTCGGGATCCGCAATCCAGGCGATCATGACTTGGACGCCTCAGGAATGCGGACTGTGACGTTGCAGCTGATGGAGTAAGCCTGATCAGACGTATGGATCCGGATGATCGTGCTGCCTTCCCGGTTTCCGGATACCTTGCCTGCGCTGACGCCGGCAATTTCCGGATTCTCTGATTCAAAGACGAGATCACTCACCGTATAGCCTTTCGGAATCGCCGTGAGCGGAATCACTTCCATCTCTCCGGGACTGACGATCAGACTGTATTTCGCGATCCGGATTTGGTCGCTTTCGACAAGATTAGTCTTCTTCTTTGCTTCACGGTCTTTCCGGGTGCATTTCGCGACCCACTGTCCATTTTCCATATGCCGATGACCGCTGGGCAGCAGTTCTCCCTGTCCTTTTTCCAGCAGGCTTGTTTTCCTTGAAAATCCCATCTTTCCTAACAGAGTCTTTGAGGAATTGAGATTCAGAGAGACAATCGGATGCGCACTGAGATCCGCACAGACGAGAACATCCGGGAACTTCGCCGATACATCGTCCAGGAGATCATACGGAAGCTCTCCGCCATCGACTTTCTGATGGCCGCCATCCGAATCATAGAGATGAATCGTAGCACCTGCTTTCAGTTCAGCGCCTCCTTCGACATCAAAGTCCGCAACCCGGATTGCGCCGCTGCBGATGCCCATGCCTACGGATGCACAGATTCCGGTATTTCCTTCAAACAGCGTCTTCTCGGAGTGACCGGTATCATTGATGACCCGCATGACGCCGTTCTTCACTTCCATGCCGACGGCATGGTTCTGCGTGAAGGTCACTTCCGCTTTTCCGCTCGCATAGATCTTCACATTCAGACGGATATCGATGTCCGTCAGCGGAACTCCGGGAATCGGAATCCGGATTGATGCGATCGGAACCGTGATTTCTTTTTCAGGTTTGCTGTAGAGGGAATTGACTGCGGTAAGAAAAGCATTGGCGGGAAGTGAATTCGTAATCTTTTTCTCAGCTGCTGCACTCTTCTCACGCTTGACACTCAGCTGTTCGACCGTCGTGAAGTCCACTTTGAAATAAGCATCCTGGATCTTCAGCTTGCTGATATCGACGTCGTAAGAAGGCTTTACGGAGTTCAGCACAGCACTGCCATGGATCTTCATACCATCTGCGGTCTTCTTATCCACGGTGCAGGAGATGGAGTCCCTGGTCGTCCTGAAATTGATCTTGTAGCCATGGAATTCATGCGGAATATTCAGAAGAGGCGCATGAATCTCCCGGACTCCTCCGGCTGGCACATTCACTTCCGGGGGAGCTGACTGAACTACGGTCCCGTCGATCAGATCAATGATCTCAGCCTGCGTGAAGTCGACATCAAACGAAGAATGTGCGTTCATGTCGCTGATCAGTTCCGTAAACTCGGTTTCATGTCCTTTCACTTCGAGGGTTTCGCCATCTTCTGATACTTCTGCAGAGTCAATGGTAAGACCATGCTGCTCACCATTTTCATCTTCCCATAGTGCAATGGAATTCTCTTTCAGTCCCGAAGAAGCCGGGAATACTGCTGTCTGGTTTTCTTCATCAAAGAGAATCGGTTCTGCTTCCACCTGCTCAAATGCTTCATTGAACGTGATTGTGTTCTCTTCTGCTGAATCCTCAAACGTGCGGTGATTGATGTAATCCACCATCTGATCCAGCAGAATCAGTGCTTCCTCTTTGTCCATGACTTCTTTCGGCCGGAACCGATTCTTTTCATCGACGCTCATGAAGCCGGTGGTCACTGCTGCTTCGATCTGCTTCGGAAATGCGGAAGCACTGCGATCTTTGATTTTCAGATTGCTGTCGGATTTCATCTCTCTTCCGCTGAGATTGATCAAGGTGCTGGCCGCCCATTCCCTGGTCAAGAGAGCAGCCGGATCAAAACCGGAAGAAGGTTCCAGAACCTGCCATTCCACAGCAGCCTGAACCGAGTCATAATACGGAGAATCAATCGGGACATTCATGAAATACGGAGCAGTTTCGCGGTATTCGCTGATGCCTGCTCTTTCATCCAGTTCTCTGATCCATTCTCCGAGGCTGATGCCATTTACAGCCTTCCGGCTGCACCCCTGCAGGAGTACTGCAGGGATGCAGATCAGAAGGAGAAACGCATGCCTAAGCCTGCATGCCGGACGCATTGCTGGTAATCGTCGTTTCCAGGGAATCGTAGGACTCTACGGTGCGATCCAGGAATCTTGCATAGCTGTCAATCGTTTCTTTCTGGGTATCGAACCTGCCTGCAAACTGATTGAAGCGCGATCTGATTTCCTGTCCGCCATCCGAGATCCAGGATGCAGCGGTATCATTCATCTCTTTTTTCATCTGATTCAGATCTTCAAACATCTGCTGGTTGCAGGAACGGATCTGTCCTGCGCATTCGCTGACCTGTGCCAGCGTGATCTTCAGTTCTGCCATCTCTCATTTCCTCCTGTTCACTGAGCGAGATTCGCTGCCTGCGAGGCGAGATCTTCCTGCATCTGCCGATAGGATTTCGCACTGTTTCTGAGAAATTCCGCATATTGGGAACAGAGCACCGACATCTCTCTGAAGTCCGTCTGAAACTTCGAAATCTGCGTGCTGAAGGCAGTATTGTCCTTTCCCTGCCATCCTGCCTTCATCGTATCGACGGCGTCGAATAGCTGGGCATAGGCCCTGGAATAATCCTGATTGTGTTCTTCAATTCTCGCTGCACTTGCTTCAAGCTGTTCTGGTTCTACTGCAATGGAACGCATTTCGACATCCTCCTTGTCTGCTTTCTTCATTGCAGAAAGAACCGAGATCCCCCGAAAATAATCAGAAATGGAATGAACGATGCGGGAAAACTCATGCTTTTATGCTGGATGGAAATAGAATTCTTAGAAAATTTGAGAAAATGACCATGGTTTTGATACCATGACAAAAGGTGTTTTTTGGGCAGATAAAACAATGCTCTGGGACTATTCCTTTCTCAATGAAGGCTATTATCAAGAGCAGCCCAGGGACAGACAACAAGGGCTGAAGATAGACATCATATCAGAGGCGCAACACCTGGCCCCATGATTCTGAGTGTTCAGAGAAAATGAAATTCAGCTCGGTTCATTTTCAATCACGGCGTAAAACGCCTTAGGATCTTTTGACTGTTAGCACTTCTTCCGAAGATTTCATACGCAATGAAATGATGCTGCGCTGCAGCCAGCGCAGTTTTTGAAAAAAGCATCCATGGTGGATGCTCATAATGAGAAATCATCAGAATCAGAAGGCAGGTGAGAAGCACTCCATGCAAGCAGTGCTGCAGAAGGACCAGGATTCCCTGAGATCATATGCTGCAGGCAGTCATCGAGATTCTCTCTCGTGATCAGTCCGCATTCAGCAAGACGCAGAATTGAATCAGAATCATCTGCTTCATCTGCCAGTGCACATGCTTCTTCAAGTTTTTCAGACAGCAGCTGAAAGAATGATGCTCGGAACGTCTCCGACAGCCCCTCTGGCCACCGGAGTCTTGCACTCAGCAGACGAACGCGCTCAGCACTGAGGAAGGAAACCTTCATGGCGCGGTCGTAGCGGTTCCAATCAAACAGAGTTCCGTTTCTTCCGAAACATGCGAGCAGTTCCTGTCTCAGCATCTCATGATGTTTCGGAAAGAGGATATGGAACCCAGGAAAGACTGCTTCTTCCAGCTCACAATCCAGAAATGCATTCTCAGCGATGCGGATCCTGGCCTCCGGAAATATTACCTGATGAACGGGAGCCCGGAAGAATGACAGTCTCTCGATTGCCTCAAAGGAATCATCGAGAGTGATTTCCTTCTCTTCGCCAGTATATGCAAGCAGGGTTTTTCCTGCTTCATTCTTCTGGTACAGCATGGAATCCTGCACCGCAAAAAACGAATTGCCGGCTGCGATAGAGAAATCTCTGATGCCACGGCGTTTCGCAAATCCATCGCCGGTAGCAAATAGTGAGCCAGGTGCGATCTCTTTCAGCGTGGCAGGAAGATTGAGGCTCTGAAGATTATTCCGGCGATCCAGAGCCCTTCTTTCGGTCTTTACCGTTCCTTCCTGAATCGCATAAGTGATTCTTTCATCTCCTGGCTGAATGCCTGCAAAGACGATTCCTTCTGCAGTTTTGTGATAGATTCCGAACCCATCCGTCCAGTAGCTTCCGCCTGGTTCAAACTGAAGGCGGAAATCCAGAGAAGAAACTTCATCAATCATTGAGACAGAAGCAGGAATCCTGACTTCCTTCAGACTGCACATTCCGGCGAACTCACGGCCAAGAGAGATTAATCCTTCATTCAGAATCAGATCTTCGAGGTCGGCACATCCTTCCAGGGCATCTGCTTCAATGATCCGGATGGAATCAGGCAGCCAGAGTCTGGTCAGGTGGCTGCCTTTCTCGAAGAACATCATCGTGCCGAGCACCCGGACCTTCTTCCCGTCAATGGTTTCTGGAATCTCCAGTTCCGTTTCCGGTCCGCTCCATGCCGTCAGTCGGATTCCGTCTTCACAGGGCTCAAAAGAGAACGTTCCCATCAGAGGGACAGATCCCCTTCTTTTTCAATCGTGCGCTGATAGTCATGAACTCTGCGCAGAAGGTCCGCATTGCGGTCCTTCACGAGAAGACGCTCGCTGGCTTCGGTATATTCCGGAACCGGATGCTGGGCAAGGAATCTTGCACAGTTCGTATTGACGGTGAACTGCGTGACTGCCAGCAGCATCTCTTCTTCGGAAGAGAACTGTTCTTTCAGGAACTGGAAGAGATTTGCCAGCTGATCCCGGATGCTTTCTGCATTCTGCTTCATCGTATGCACTTCACGCTGAAAGTTGGCTTCTGCATAGCGGAAACCCTCTGCTGCATCTTTCGGGCGCTCCAGTTCCACGCCTTTTCTGGTCTGTCTCAGCAGTGCACATTCGTAAGCGACAATCCGCTTCTCACGGTCTGTCAGTCCTCTGGCGTCCTGGACTTTCTTCGCTTCTTCTTCCAGGGACGTGCGGATTTCTTCCAGACGTTCGGAAAGATCCAGCTCCGGATGAGCCATGCATTCCTGCTTCAGCTTGCGCAGCGGGTTCAGCAGACCTCTCTGCCCGTCTTCCTGCTCCATATTCCTGAGTATTGCCGGCATGACTGCTTCCATCAGAAGACTCGTCACGCTGATGCATTCATCAAACGACGCTTCCGAGATCCGCTTCGAGATTTCTGCGTCTTTCTTTCCTGCCAGGATCGAAGCAATCTGATAATCATCCCGGTATTTACGGTAGAGGTCATAGTAGGAAGCGAAGTTCTCTGCTACTTCCGGATCAGACAGATATTCATGAATCATCTCTTCGTCTGCACGGTATCCCTTTTCCTCAAACAGCTGAAGTGCTTCTGACAGATCTTCCCAGCCTCTTGCTGTCACATACGTTCTTCCTTCCGGAGTCGTCTGAATGCGGTAGAAATCATCCGGATGGATTTCCAGGAAGGACAGAATGGCCTGATGGAGCTGCTTCTGTTCTGCATACCTCTTCCATACTTCAAAGTCCGGTTCGACATGCAGCACCTTCAGGCGGTCCAGGGTTGCAATATCAAATTCATGCACGGCCCGGTTGTATTCGGGCGGATTGCCGGCAGTCACCACGACCCATCCTTCCGGAAGCTGATGATTTCCGAAGGTCTTGTACTGCAGAAACTGAAGCATGCTTGGTCCGAGCGTTTCTGAAACACAGTTGATTTCATCCAGGAACAGAATGCCTTCCTTCTGGCCGCTCTTCTCCATGTTCTCATATACCGTGGCCAGGATCTCGCTGAGCGTATAGACCGAGACTTCAAACGGCTTTCCTTGATACGTGCGATGGTCGATGAACGGCAGACCTAATGCACTCTGGCGGGTATGATGCGTCATCGAATAGGAAACCAGCGAGATGCCGAGTTCTTTGGCGATCTGCGCCATGATCGCGGTCTTGCCGATACCCGGCGCACCGATCATGAAAACCGGTCTCTGCCGTTCCAGGGGAATGCGGTAGTTCCCGAATTCGTCTTTCATCAGATAAATACTCACACTGCGTTTGATTTCTTCTTTTGCGTCCTGAATATTCATGCCTCAAACTCCGTTTCCGGCAGCACCAGCCGGATTGCCCATGGCGGGACCGATGGTGCCGCAAAACCATTGCCTGCAAATATGAATGCCGTCTGATACGGCGGGACTTCTTCAGGGAAGATGCCCTTGCCATCTGTGAAATATAGAAGACCTCTGAGATTCCGGAAGGCATGCGCATCCATCAGCTGCCTTACTCTTGCAAATACCGGCCGGAAATCTGTTCCGCCGAAGCCCTGCAGCTCAATATTCTTCAGATACTCCTGGAACTCCGACTGATTATGCAGCGTCACTTCTTTCTGAATCTTTGCATCGCACTGGATCACATGCACATTCACCTGCTCGAAGAAATTCTTCGAAGAAGACAGAATCTCCCAGGTCTTCTTCAGAAATGCCTTGACTAGTGCTCCCTGCACGGATCCGCTCGTGTCAATCGCGATCACGAAGTCGCGGATTCTCGTATCTTCCCGGTATTCCAGGGGTTCGATCAGCGGCATGTTGCCGTACAGGCTCATGCCATACGTATAGTAGATATAATCAAATTCATCCGGACTCAGCGAGACCTGTTCTCCGGAAACCGCAAACTTTCTAAGAAAGGTGCTGTAGTCATAAGAACCGCGGCGATTCAGCTTCAGCTTCGAGGAAACGGTGCCAGGCTGATAGCCCTGCGTCTTCTCAAATGACTGGATCTGATTTTCCGTTGCCTGCTCAAGTTTCTTCCAGCGATCGCTGACCTGAGCTTTTGCGGGATACGCTTTATCCCGTCCGGCATATTTTCTGCCTTCGACATCTCTCGTCAGCCAGAATTCATGCACGTCTCTCCGGAACAGGGGTTCATGTCTCATGAGTTTCCATTTTTCATCGGGATGATGAATGAGCCAGGAATAAATCTTCTCTGCCGTGACGCCTTTGCAGGCATCATTGACTGCCGTCAGCTGCGCAAAGCGTTCAGCATCTTCCGGTACTTCGATCTCTTTCCAGCCAAGATTGAGCACCGCAGCCTCCACGGCCGCATCAGCCGCAAAATCCCAGGCATCCCGGTCCAGCGTCACATACTGAAAACCATGGAAGAAGAGACAGTGCAGAACCATATGAAGATAAGCCCGTACCACCAGCATCGGATTCCGGTCCGCATCTCTCAGAACGGCCTGCGGCATCACGTAGAGATAAGTCCCATCGCAGCCATAGCCGAGCGTGATCTCATCTGTTTCATGATCCGGAGCATAGAACCTCACCGGCATCGCAAACAATGCCCGGTTGAGATAAGGCATCCTGGCCACGATCTGATCTCTTGCCCCCTGCATCACTTCTGCTGCCAGAGCTTCTGCTTGTTTATCCGTTTCCATAACGAGGAAATTATACCTGGTTCCGGTTCAGATTCCTAATGAACTGCAAGAAGGAACGACAAAACAAAAGAAGTGCCTACGCACTTCTCAGGAATGAAACACATGCCGTACTCCATCAAGGACATATGTGATCGTGATGCCGCTATCCAGGGATACTGATTCTACCTTCGCTTCCGTCATATGGCGGTACTCCCGGTACTTCTGCTTCATGGCTTCTGTATAGGAACCAGGATCATCACTTGTCAGGAATACCGTCCCGGTCAGAGCATCCAGGGTCGCCAGGAGATTCTTCTCTGCTTCGGTGAGGCGGCAGTTTTCCGTTCGCAGGAAGAATACATCCGGATCGCTCCCGAAGGCTCTGCCATTGAGCTGTCTTCTGGCTAGATTGGTTTCAATTGCGTGTTTCGTGGAATTGCGTTCCCGGTGGAACCCGCGCATATACAGCACATCATCCCAGTCCAGGCTCACATCGCAGCTCGTCCGGCAGTATTCGGTGAGCCCGAATGCAGGCATCACCGGAACGCCGCAGCCGAGAATCGGATGGCTGCCGCAGAGTTCTCTCAGGAACTTCATGACCCGGATCATCCTGGCAGCCCGTGACTCTTTCCGAGTCCCGAATGGTGCTGCTGCATACAGGAAATCGAGCTTCACGAGATCGAATCCCCATTCGTCAAATACCTGATGGAATACCTCTTTCAGATAGTTCTGAACTTCCGGATGATCAAGATCAAGACCATAGAACGAAGACCAGTTGCAGCCGGACTTCCACGGCTTTCCTTCATGCTTCAGGATCCAGTCGGGATGTTCCTGAAACAGGTCGGACTTCTCTTCTGCCGCAAATGGTGCCAGCCATATACCTGCTTTGAATCCGGCCGTATGGATGGCGTCTGCCTGGGCTTTCATTCCGCCGGGGAACTTCCTGGGATCCGGATTCAGCCAGTCTCCGACATAGGGTTCCCAGCCATCATCAATCTGAAACAGGTCACCCGGTTCAAAGATCGTCCGGCATCCTTTCAGATCATTCTGAATTGCCGGTTCCGTGATGTTCTGATACCGGTTGTACCAGCTGGAATAGCCATAGAGTTTCCTAGCAGGAAGCGGCTTGATTCCAGCAGCTTCCATCCAGCCGTCAAATACTTCTGATTCTTTTCCTTCCGCAAGATAAAGGTCCAGAAGCGGGTAAGCTTCATCTGCTTCGACTCCTGCACAGTCTCTCTCAATGCGGAGAGTTCCGTTCTGTTTCTCATAGAAGAACTGCGTATACCCGCCTTCCTCACTGGTCGAGGCAATCAGCAGGTACTGATCCCCATTGBGGAAATAGCACCAGGATTCCCCTTGATGGAAGCCATTCCGGTATGGGTAATCGGTAAAGTGATAATCCCCGTACCGATCAAAGGCATACTTTTTAAGAAGAAACGAAGGAATCCGGTTGACGCCTCTGGTTTTCCCATCAGGCTTCTGCTCTCTGCACCAGGTCCAGGTCTGATAGCCATTCATGAAGATTCTGGTATCAGGAGTGACAGGAATCTTCAATAGAGCAGTCACGGATTCAAGAGTTCCATGGAGACCGCTGCATCTGAGATGGATTTCATGATTGAGTTCGCTGCAGGTACCTTCCTGATGAAAGGAGTCCGTCTTCACGCTCCACTTCAGTTCATGCGTCATGAGAATGGCGTTCCTTCAGTTCTTCAATCATCTCTTCGCTCTTCTGATCCGTGAGCTTGAACTTTTTCCGGAACAGTATCATCGCAAAGAACAGTCCGAGGAATGGCAGCACAGTCATCAGAAGACGGAGGCCAAGCAAGGTGGAAGCACTCTGAACAGCAACGGCCCCGGTAGTCTGGCTGTTGCCAACAAGACCGATCAGATCGATGCCGACACCGCTGATCAGCACAGCAATGGCAGAGCTGGCCTTGACGACAAACGTCTGCATGCTGAAAATCACAGACTCCTGACGGCTGCCCGTCGTGAGTTCTCCATAGTCTACGGAAGAAGACAGAAATACGGTCGTCAGAACTGTCAGCATGCCGTTGGCAAGGAAGACAAGCACACCCGGAATGCAGAGCACGCCAAGCGATCCGCCAAGTCCTGCCAGGCAGGCAATGAGGATCAGCACATAACCGGTCATCGAAAGTCTCAGGCAGAGACGGAAGATCTGTTCATTGGCAAGCTTCTTTCTGAGCAGCGGATACAGCACCATCATGCCGAGAATCTGGGAAGCACCTCCGACTGTATTGAAGAGCGTGTAGCTGTCCACCCAGGAAGCTCCGCCGAAATCATACTTGAAGAAATAGATCAGCAGATTGGAGGTGATATACAGCGCGCAGTCAATCAGCACAATCACGCCGACCACAACCATGGCCTGATCATTGCGGAACAGAGCCTGGAACATCTCTTTCACTGTTGCAGTGTGCGATGCAGACTTTGCGGGCTGCTTGCTGAGTTTGCGCTCCTGGATGCTGTGGACGCAGAGAATCTCAAACAGTGCAAACAGGACGGCGACGATCAGGGCCAGACGGCTGAATCCGCTGCGTTCGCTGCCATTGCCGAGCATCGTAACCATCTTCATTGCAAACACAGTGATCAGCGCATTGCCGATGCCGGCGCAGGTTCTGCCAACGACGGAAAGCTTCTCACGGTCTTCTGCTTCCCTGGTCACTGCCGGAATCATGGACCAGAACGGGATGTCCATCATCGTGTAGGTCACGCCCCAGAGCACATAGATGATTGCAAAATACGTGCGCAGACCGCCGCCGGATAATGCTGACGGAACACTGAACAATGCATAAAGCACGAACGCATTCAGAATCGATCCGGAAAGGATCCAGGTGCTGAACTTTCCGAACTTCGGATTGCTCTTCTCGACGATAATGCCCATGAACGGGTCATTCAGCGCATCGAAGACTCTGGCGGCCATCAGAACGACGCCAACGAATGTTGCAGATATTCCGAGAATATCCTGATAGTAATACATGACATAGCTTGCACTCAGTGCATAGACCATGTCCTTTCCGACGGCACCCAGCCCATAGCCGGCGGTCTGACGCTTTGAGAATTCCATAGAATGCTCTCCCCTCTTCAGTCAATGATGAATGAAACAGAAACAGATTCTGTCTGATCTGTCTGAATATGAAGTACTGCGTTTCCTGTCTTTCCGACGGTCCGGATATAGGTTCCGCCCATGCCGCCTTCCAGCACAGCGATTTTCGGACCGGCGATCTCGATCGGTCCTTCCGCGCGGAAGCAGACAGGAATCTGGGCATAGCTGGCCAGGTTGTCATTGCTGTCCAGCAGGCGGATGCGGATGGCACTCATGTCATACGTGCTTCCTTCATGCATGCAGGGATTGCTGTTCTTCACTTCAAGATGCAGCTTCGTATCCGGCGTCTTCACGACGGACTTCACGACTTTCCCGCCTTTTACGGCATCGAATCTCCAGACTGTTGCCTTGCCGCCCCAGTTGCCGACATAAGTCCCGAACAGGCGGTAGCCGTCTTCCATCGTCAGGTGGTAATGCTTCATCGCATACAGCAGCTTCAGCTTGATGGAAAGCGGAAGATTGCTCATGCCCTTCTCTTTTGCAGCAAGCAGGCAGTCATGGATCAGCTTCGCTTCGGCCTCCGGGAAATGCTCGTTCTCACGGATCAGTTCACCGATCAGATCATCGATCTTCACCGGTCCGTGTTTCAGACCGCTCCACCCTTCGGAATGGAAGCTCTTCACGAACTGATCGTTCTTGTACAGGCGGACTTCATCGGCATTCGTGAAAGCGTAGATCTCTCCAATCTGCCCGGCATTGTAATCGCCGATATCCATCGGCGTGCATACTTCCAGAATTGGCTCCGATTCGCCCTGGCTAGCATAAAGAGATGCTGCTGGTTTCGGGTTGCGGAAACTGTCCATCACGCCATGGTAGCAGATGCGATCGCCAGAACCAAAGTCCTGATGGGTCGGATAATCAAACATGCACCACTGGAAACATCCAGCATGTTTTCCGTCTGCCATCGCATCATTCAGCACCCTGGCATGGCGGAGCGCATGTTCCTGCCGGCGCTGCCAGGTGTCATAAGGCTTGGTCGGAAACATATGTCCGTTTGCTTCACTGATCAGCATCGGCTTGTTCCCATCCGGAGTCACTTTGTCCTTCGGCCTTACCCCGCCGTTTGTTCCGTTATGAGAGAAGTCATTGAATGCATAGACATCTTCCAGAAGATGGCTCTTCTCGAGATATCTCACACCGCTGGTCGGACGATCCGGATCCAGCTCATGCGCAGCCGCGTTTGTCTTCTGATAGAGTTCATCATCATCGAGACTTTCGTTGATTCTCACACCCCAGAGAAAGATCGACGGATGATTCCGGTACTGCATCACCATTTCTCTGACATTCTGAACACACTGCTCTCTCCATCCCGGGTCGGAAGAGATATGCTGCCAGCCGGGAATCTCAGTGAACACTGCCAGCCCAATCTCGTCACAGGCATCGAGAAAATACTGGCTCTGCGGGTAATGGGATGTTCTGACTGCATTGACCTGCAGCTCTGCTTTCAGAATTCTTGCATCTTCTCTCTGAAGGCTTTGGGATGCCGCATAGCCAACATACGGGTAGCACTGATGACGATTCAGACCGCGCAGGAATACCTGCTTTCCATTGAGCAGGATATGATCCTGATCGATCGAAACCGTCCGGATTCCAAGATGCCGGGAAACGGTATCAAGAATTTCTTTTCCTTTCTTCAAAGACACCTCGGCCTGATACAGATATGGATCCTCCATCGACCAGAGATGCGGATTGATGATCCTGCATGCATGGGAATGCTCAGAGGCAGGCCATGTCTCTGAAAGAACTTCGTTTCCCTCTTCATCTTTCACGCAGAGCTGAAGTTCCATTCCGTCTGCATCGCCATCCAGCTGTGTCTTTGCAATGATCTGATCCGTACGAGGAGTGCGGAGATAGACATCGTTCAGATAAGTCTGGTTCCGTACATCCAGCCACACATCCCGATAGATGCCGCCATAGGCCAGATAGTCCATCACGAATCCGAACGGAGGAATGGATGGATTCTCGGTCGTATCCAGTTTCACCGCAATCCGGTTCTCTTCGTTCAGAGATACAAGGTCTGTGATCTCTGTCCGGAAGGCGGTATAGCCGCAGCGATGCTCAGCACACTTCTTGCCGTTCACGAATACTTCGGCGATATGCGCACATCCGTCAAACTGCAGGAAGAGTCTCTTTCCTTCTGCGTCATCAGGAATCTTCAGCATTCTCCGGTATCCGCAGATCATCTGATACGAAGCAGGATCTGCTTCATGCAGCGGCACTTCTTTCACGGTATGCGGAAGCCGTACCGGTTCTCCGGTTCCGCTTCCTTCTGCAAATGCATCCGTCCATGCCGGCGTGAATTCCCAGTCATTGTCCAGTAAGATCATCTTGCTTCAGCTCCTTTCATCAGAAGATCTGCGAGATAATCCAGAGCGTCATGATAAGTGATGCCGTATTCCTTGAGTCCGTCTGTGGAGAGGAAGGACTCGATGCTGGCCGTCACGACCATGCGGAATACCGGCATCGAAAGATCGCTGCGCAATGCTCCGGTAGAGATTCCTTCTTCCATCAGCTGAAGGGTCGGTTCCCAGTTCGTTTCCAGATTCTTCCGGATGCTCTTAGCAACAGAGGGATATTTCTCTCCGATTCCTTCCAGCTTCCGGAAATCCAGCATCTGGTATTCTTCCGGCATGGCCACAATGACTTTTCTGAGCTTTTCCGCAAGCGGGATATCCTGCTCCATGATCGCCTGCTTCTGGGCATGGATCTTTGCAAAGCCGGTGTCGCAGAGGTCCAGCAGCAATGATTCTTTGGATGGGTAGAGATGATAGATGGTTTTCTTTGCGATGTGCATGGCTTCAGCCACATCCTGCATGGTGAATTTCAATCCCTTTTCAGCATAAAGGTGTGTTGCCTGATCAAGGATTTCTTCCCTCAGTGACATAGAATACTCCTTTCCGGAAACCGGATTTCTCTTTCTGGTTTCCATTATAGTTTGATGTAACCGCTTTCGCAAGAGCAGACATAAAAAATCAAGAACCGCAGCATAAGAAAAGCGGCCTTCCTCAGAAAGCCGCTCACAGCAACTTATTCCGTTCTGTTTTCCTGTTCGTGAATCCTGGCGATCAGCTCATCGATGTGCCGGCCGTTCTCTTCGGTCCGGTCAATCTCGAACCTGAGCTCCGGACATCTGCGGATGTCCAGGCGCTGAGCGAGTTCGGAGCGGATATAGCCCTTTGCTTTCTCAAGCGCTGCCATCGCATCGCGGTGGGACTTGTTGCCATAGAACGTCACGTAGATCGTCGCATAGCTGTGATCATTCGAGACGCGCACATCCGTGACCGTCACATTCGAGACATCCGGGTCTTTGACCTGAAACGCGATGATCTCAGTCACATCGCGGCGGATGATTCCTTCCAGCCGTTTCTGCTTGACGGTTTTTGCCATACTCAGGCCTCAGCAGGAACTTCCTGTTCCTGGTATGCTTCGATGACGTCGCCGACCTTGATGTCGTTATAGTTCTCAATCGTGATGCCGCATTCATAACCGGCAAGCACTTCTTTCGCATCATCCTTGAACCGTTTCAGAGAACCGAGCTTTCCGGTATAGATGACGATGCCTTCGCGGATCAGACGGACACCGCAGTCTCTGGTCAGCTTGCCATCCGTGACCATGCAGCCGCCGATGGTTCCGACCTTGGATACCTTGTAAGTCTGACGGACTTCTGCCTGGCCGATGACGACTTCGGTATAGACCGGCGCCAGCATGCCTTTCATGGCATTCTCCATCTCTTCAGTGACTTTGTAAATGATGTTATGCAGACGGATCTCAACACCGGCATCTTCTGCCTTCTTGCGGATCGTCGCATCCGGACGCACATTGAAACCGATGATCATTGCCTTCGAAGCATCTGCGAGCATGATATCGGATTCAGTGATCGCACCGGCTGTCGCATGGATGACATTGACTTTGACACCCTTGACATCCAGCTTCTCAAGAGAGGATTTGACAGCTTCGGCAGAACCCTGGACATCGGCTTTGATGATGACCGGGATTTCCTTAATTTCACCTGCTTCGATTTCCTTGGACAAGTCTTCGAGGCTCATCGCAGCAGTCTTGCGGCGCTGCATTTCAACCTTCTTGCGGTTGCGGCGGTCAGCGACTGCACGTGCTTCTTTCTCTTCGCCATAGGCACGGAACAGATCGCCTGCCTCCGGAACATCATTGAGACCGATGATCTCAACCGGGGAACTCGGTCCGGCGCTTCTGAGCTCGTTGCCATCTTCATCCGTCATCTTGCGGACCTTGCCGAAGCAAGTGCCGACCACGATCGGATCACCATGATGCAGCGTTCCATTCTGGACCAGCAGCGTTGCGACGGGGCCTCTGCCCTTATCAAGCTTTGCTTCAATGACAGTGCCGGAAGCTAAGCGCTTCGGGTTCGCCTTGAGTTCTTTCATGTCCGCAACGGTCAGAATTGTCTCCAGAAGATCGGAAATGCCTTCTCCCTTCTTTGCAGAAGTCGGAACGAAAATCGTATCGCCGCCCCATTCTTCCGGCATGATGCCGAGATCAGCCATCTCGCTCTTGACGCGGTCCGGATTGGCTCCCGGCTTATCCATCTTGTTGACAGCGACGATCATCGGCACATCTGCTGCTTTTGCGTGGTCGATTGCTTCCTTGGTCTGCGGCATGACACCGTCATCGGCAGCGACGACGATGACAGCGATATCCGTGACCTTGGCACCTCTTGCACGCATGGCCGTGAATGCTTCATGGCCTGGCGTATCGAGGAACGTGATCTTGCGTCCCTTGATGGAAACCTGATAAGCGCCGATGGCCTGGGTGATGCCGCCGGCTTCGCCAGCAGCGACCTTAGTCTTGCGGATCGCATCGAGCAGCGTGGTCTTGCCATGGTCAACATGACCCATGATCGTGACGATCGGCGGACGTTCTTTCAGAAGCTTCGGATCATCCGGTTCTTCGTCTTCCAAGCTGTCTTCATCCTTCGGCTTGACTTTGGTTGGTTCGATATCATATTCCAGGCAGACCGTCTCGACCATGTCGTCATCCAGCGAGCTGTTGATCGTCACCATCTTGCCCTGCATGAACAGGATCTTGATCAGATCGCCGGCATTCCGGCCGCACTTCTTGGCCAGTTCGCCGACAGTGATGCCGTCACTGTAAGTGATGGCATGGATATCCGGCTGCTGACGGCGCGGGGAAAATCCCTGCGGATGGCTGTTATTGTTTCTTCCGCGGCTGCTGTTATTATTGCGCTTGCGGCTTGTGTTATTGTTCCGGTTTGCGCCTGGTTTGAAATTGTTTTTCTTCTGCATTGCATTTCCTCCTTTTCCTTCTGCAGACAAGCTTTGCGGGCATCGCCTCTCTTTCTGAATTCCCGGCTAACGGATCGCTGCTCGGATCGTATCCCAGAATTCATCCGGGATCTTCACTTCCAGCGCACGTGCCAGGGAACCATTCTTCTTTGCTTTCTCCACGGCCTCCAGGTCCTTCTTCAGGTAGGCTCCGCGGCCATTCGCCTTGCCGGTCGCATCAACGGCAAGCGTTCCCTCCGGTGTACGCACGATGCGCAGCAGCTCCTTCTTCGGAAGCTGCTCGCCCGTAGCGATGCACCGTCTCATCGGTATCTTCTTCGGCATTACTTGCCTTCCTCGTCCTTATAGTAATCTTCGTATTCATCGTAATCGATGTCATACTGGCTGTCTTCTTCCGCCTGCTGCTGAGCCTCGATTTCAGCAAGCTCTTCTTCGGTGTAGACCGGCTTTGCAGGCTCTGCCGCATTCTGCTTGCCAAGCTGCTCGAGCAGGACATCGTTGCGGACCTTGATGCCGTCATCATCCTTGTTCTTACGCTTTCTGCGGGCAGGTGTCTGCTGCTTCGGCTTGGAAGTGCTGGCCAGCTTCTCAAAGACGGAGACATAGTCATTCTTGCTTGCCATCTCTTCAAGATCAGCCTTATGCTTCTTCGCCTTCGGCTCTTCGGCCTTGAACGGCTCTGCTTCCTTCAGTGGTTCTTCTGCTTTTTCCTCTTCGGCAGGTGCTGCTTCCTCTGCAGGTTTTTCTGGTGCCGGAGCTTCTTCCTTCACTTCTTCTGCCGGTTCTGCAGCTTCCTCAGGCTTGGTCTCTTCCTGCGGAGCAGCGGTTTCATTCGCAATGTCATTGCGAATCTTCTCGCTCATGACTTCCTGCATCTCTTCCGGAATTGCGTCTTCTTCACGAGCCGCAGCTTCCGCAGCTTCCTTGCTTGCCTTGGCAAGTTCTTCTACCTTGGCAAGCCGCTTTGCCTCCGCCTCGCGGGCTTCACGCTBCATGCGTTCCACTTCGCGCTTTTCATGTTCCTTGGCCAGTTCAGCCTTGCGCTGTTCTGCTTCCTTCATGAGCTTCTCATAGTCGACGCCCATTTCCGTGAGCTCTGCCTTGGTCTTGATATCGATCTTGCGGCCGGTGAGTTTCACGGCAAGTCTTGCGTTCTTGCCCTTCTTGCCGATCGCTAGAGACAGCTGATCTTCTGCGACCACCACGAGCAGAGAACGCTCATCTTCACCCGGGAGAACTGCTTCGACTTCTGCCGGAGCCAGCGCATTCTTGACTAATACCGTTACATCCTCGCTCCATGGGAAGATATCGATCTTCTCGCCATGAAGCTCTTCGATGATTTCCTGAACCCGGGCGCCTCTCTGACCGATGCAGGCACCGATCGGATCTACTTCCGGATTGTAGCTGACGACTGCCATCTTCGTGCGTTCGCCAGGTTCTCTGGCAATGGCCTTGATCTCGACGATCCCCTGAGCAACTTCCGGTACTTCCTTCTCGAACAAACGCTTCACGAGCATCGGATCAGCCCGGCTGACCAGAACCTGGGAGCCTTTGGTATCCTTGTTGACTTCGGTGATGACAACCCGGATCTTCTGCCCTTCAATCAGATGTTCCTGCGGAATCTGCGCGGACTTCGGCATCAGCGCCGTCGTCTTGCCGAGATTGATCAGCGCGAACTTGTCCTTGACGGACTCGACGATTCCGATGACCATGTCATACAGCTGGTCGATATACGCATCATAGACCGCTACCTTCTCAGCTTCACGGATCTTCTGGCGCATGACATTTCTGGCCAGGGATGCGGCAGCTCTCGACATGCCGTTGATCTCCACCTTGCGGCGGATCACATCGCCGAGATACGTATCTGCCTTGATTTCACGTGCATCCGGCAGCGAGATCTCAAGCTCATCATCCTCGACATCTTCGACCACATTATAAAGCTGATAGATATCGATCGTCTGATTCTTCTCATTGATCTCAGCTTCCACGTTGATGTCGGAAAGCTCTGCATCTTTCTTGTAGGCTTTTGCCATCGCTTCCTTCAGCGCATCGAGGACAACGTCTTCCGGAATCTTGCGCTCATCCTCAATGGCGTTGAGCGCCTTGATCATATCTTTGTACTTCAGTTCCATGATGATTCTACTTTTTCTCTCCTTCAGAATTTGATTGCCAGGCGGATCTTTTCAATATCGGCTGCAGGAATCTCCGCTTTCCTGACCGCTGCTTTCTCACGGTATTCCAGAATGATTACACCATCGGAATAACTCTTCACCGTTCCGGTCAGTTCCATGAGTTTCTTAAACGGATGTTTCAGGCGCATGAACACATAAGGCTCATGCATCGTCTCCAGCTCCTTCAGATCGCGGATCTCGCGCTCTGCACCAGGACTGCACACTTCCAGGGTGTAGGCGGACTTGATGATATCCTTCGCATCCAGGAAATCCGAAAGCTTTGTACTGACTTCCGCGCACGTATCAAGGTCCATCGACCCGTCTTCGTGCATAATTGAAACTTCCAGCGTATGCTCGCTTCCGCCGGTCCACTTCAGGTCATACAGCCTCACGCCGCATTCCTTCAGGATCGGTTCCAGCAGTTCTTTCAGCTGACCGGTATTTTCCATCGCTCCTCCCAATCAATAATTAAGGAGTGCTTCCGCACTCCCTGTTACATGATTAATATAGCAGATTTCCCCGTTTCTGCAAGCGGTTCTCCATCCTCAGAGATACAATTCCGTCGGATACGTGAGATAGCGGAGTTCTTCCAGCTGATCCGCCGTGACATATCCGGCCGGTGCTTTCAGAATTGTCGGAATCCGGTTCACGATCGTCGCACACGTATGCTCCACGGTTGCCGGCTTCACCACATGGTATTCGACATCCGGCTCGCCTTCGATCTTCCAGTCGCAGAGGTCGCCGTCCTTTGGTCCGTATACCTTGCCGATCGTCTCTTCCTCGACTTCGATGCCCTGCAGCGTCGCAGCCGTGACCACTGCCGACATGCCGATGCATCGTCCGGCCGGAATCACCTGATTCAGCGTGCTGCTGAACAGATCATGATCCAAGATGCACGGAACATGTTTCTGGGTGATAGAAGAAATCGTGAGGCCGAGTTTGCTGCAGATCGCTTCAACGGAGTTCCATGCATAGGAAGGTTCGAATACTTCCGGATGCGCAATCTGCTGCTCGAACTCCTGGGGAGTCAGATCGCAGCCATGTGCCTGAGCAAGTGCCATCCCGTATTCATCGACGTTGTAGCTGTAGGCACCCTTGATCTTCTTGATGGAATGGCAGCCAGCACAAGCCTGAGCAAGCATGTTGATCCAGAAGATATCCTGCATGCCGGAACCAGTCATCGTGCAGTGATGCTCCTTAGCCATCGCATCCAGGCGGTTGACGATTCCTGCTTCCGTCGTCCACGGATAGATTGCTTCCTCGCACGTCGTGATCACATTGATGCCTCTGCTCAGGCACTTCTCGACATGCGGATCGATGTCCTTGATGAAGCTGAACAGCGTGACGATCGCGATATCTGCATCGCATTTATCCAGAACTTTGTCGGCATTATCAGAAATCTTTACAAGTAACCGGCGAGAAAGCCGAGCCATACACAGCTGATGTACTCTTTCTGCTTCATATCATATAATTGGAAGCACAGAGATGAAAGGATTCAAGTTCAGATTAGAACCGAATGAAACACAGAAGAAGCCGATTCAGGAAACACTTGATTCTGCTCGTTTTGTGTACAATCGGTTTCTCGATCTGAACGAGTATGCGTATCAGACAGAAGGTATCCATCTTTCGTATGCGATGATGTGCTCGCTATTGACGGATCTGAAGCAGGACCCTGAATATCCGTGGCTGAAGCAGGCTGACAGTATGGCACTGCAGACTGCGCTGAAAGATCTGGATGAAGCATTTCAGAATTTCTTTACCGGACGTGCAAAGTATCCAAAGTTCAAGACAAAGAAGCGCGCTTATAAGTTTTCATATCGTACACGCAATCAGAATGGCGGCATTCAGATTATTGATAAGCACCATGTAAAACTTCCGAAGCTTGGCATTGTCCGGGCCCGTATTTCGAGATTTCCGCATGGAGCGATCAGGAACGCAGTGATCTCACTGACAGCAGCCGGCAGATACGAAGTCTCCTTCTGCGTGGATGAGATCGCAGCCTCTAAGAAATCCGCTGGCGGAGAGATTGCAATTGATGTAGGGCTTGCCGAGTTCTATACCGACTCGAAAGGCCGCATTGCTGAGAACCCGCACATTCTTGCAAAGCTCAGCCGAAAACTTGCTAAAGAACAGCGCCGGCTTTCCCGTATGTATGAAGCAGCCAAGAAGGCAGGCCGTCGTCTGAGTGAGTGCCGGAATTATCAGAAACAGCGGGTCAAAGTCGCTAAGATTCACGAACGCATTGCCAATGCCAGAACCGACTTTCTTCAGAAGCAGAGCACGGCGTTAGCTGATGAAAACCAAATCATCTATGCCGAGCATCTGAATATCCGCGGAATGGTCAGAAACCACAAGCTGGCAAAGGCAATCAGCGATGTGAGCTGGAGTGCGTTCTTTCAGATGCTGGAATACAAAGTAAAAGAACGTAACGGCTTTCTGATCAAAGTTGATACGTTCTATCCAAGTTCACAGATCTGCCATGAGTGTGGATACAAGAACCCGGGTGTAAAAGATCTGAAAGTGCGGAAGTGGATCTGTTCGCAGTGCGGAGCAGTGCATGATCGTGATCAGAATGCCGCACGGAATATCCTTGCAGAAGGGATCAGAATCCTCAACGAACCGAAGACTGCAATTTCTGTAGTCTGAAACGCCTATACGTACCGTGGGGCACACGGGAAGTAACGCTTGCAGAAGAGAGTGTAAGACGGCACCATGCCGCAGTTCTCGTTGAAGCAAGAATCCCACAGGCTTTAGCCGTGGGAGTGTCAAGGTTTCAGCCTAAAGCCTCCTCCAGGAAGAGAGTCAACCCCTTTTTATGAATCAATTCACGAGTGGTTTTTCTCGAAGTGCAGAGGTACCTGCAGACGCATGAACATCCCTCTCTGGTTCTCATCGAACACATTGAATTCTGTCATGATCTCGCAGAAATAATTGCCGGCAATCTGACAGCTGTTTTCCCTGCACCATGAGAGCAGCCTGCAGGCATAGTCCTGTTCTTCGGAAAAGTCATCCGCGTAGATGCATGCATACATCCCGCTGTCTGCGATCCTGATATCATTCCTCACGCTGCACTGATCCCGGTCGACGAACACGAAGACCAGATCCGGGCAGAACTTCCGTTCCAGAAACAGATCCTTCTGAACGGAAGTAGCGATGCTGTAAGTATGAATCTGAGAAAACCCTGCTCCACCAGCTCATTCCTCAGATCTGCTGCATTCTGCTCGAAACACGTCAAGCCTTCCGTATAGAAATTTCCGGAACATGGAATGCCCCAGAAATATCTCTGCTCGATATATTCGAGAGAAACCATGCCGGTGACCGGGGATTTGCGGAACCGCTCCATGCTGCGGATTGCCCGCTGAATGGATTTCTGCTGTTCCTTAAGGGCCCGGCGCTGTTCATAGAGCTGTTCATTGCGCTCTGCCAGCAGTTCTTCCACGCGGTCCATATCCTTCTTCTCGAAGATCTCATGAATTTCCTGCAGGGTTATGCCGAGCTCTTTCATGCTGGCAATCATATCGAGGCGGGCATTCTGATTCCAGTCATAATAGCGGCAGCCCGTATCCGGATCCACATAGCGCGGTTTCAGCAGTCCTTTCTCATCATAAAGACGAAGGGCTGCTGCCGTCATGTGATTGATCTCTGCCATCCTGCCGATCGGAATCAGAGAAGATTTATCCAGTTCATCCATCATGTGAAAGCTTTCACGTATTATTAGTGTTTATCACAGAAAAAGCTTCAGAAACAGATTTCTCAATCCATCTCTGAAGCTTGAATCTCAGAACAGGCTCATCTGGTTCTTTTCCTGCAGATCGCCAAGGCATCCATATGCCTTCAGCTTCTTCAGCAGCGTATCGCTGAGCTGCGTGCGCTTGAGCACATCTTCCTCGGAAAGGAACTCGCCTTTTTCTCTGGCCTCGACGATGCTTCTGGCAACGTTTGCCCCCAGACCGTCAATGACAGTGAACGGCGGGATGATCGTATGCACATCGTCGCCATCGGTGCAGAATTCCGTTGCTTTCGACTTGTACAGGTCGACCATGGACATCTTATAGCCGCGGGCATACATCTCTTCGCAGACTTCCAGCACATCAAACAGCGCTTTTTCCTTGTTCGTGACCGGATTGGTCGAGTAGCGGTTCTGCATGCGGCTCTGAATGTCCTGCATGCGGTCTCTGACCGCTTCGAGGCCCTTGCACATCGTCTCGATCTCATATGCATCCGAACGCAGCGTGAAGAACTGGATATAGAAGTTCCATGGCTCATGAACCTTGTACCAGGCAATGCGGATTGCCATCATGACATAAGCCACGGCATGGGCCTTCGGGAACATGTACTTGATCTTCTTGCAGGAGCCGATATACCAGTCCGGAACATTGTGCTCTTTCATCGCTGCTTCCTGCTCCGGCGTAAGGCCTTTGCCTTTGCGGACGCCTTCCATGGTCTTGAAGGCCATGAGCGGTTCCAGACCTTTGTTCAGGAGATAGGTCATGATATCGTCACGGCATCCGATGACTTCGGAAAGCGTGCAGGTTCCTTCCTGAATCAGACTCTCGGCATTGCCTGCCCAGACATCGGTTCCATGGGAAAGACCAGAGATGATGACCAGATCGCTGAAGCATTTCGGCCTGGTTTCTTCGAGAACTTTCCGGGTCGTGCGGGTACCGAACTCCGGCAGGCCTAAGGCGCCGGTTTCTTTCTTGTATACTCGCGGATCTGCTTTCAGGGCATCATCGCAGTAGAACAGCGATAACACTTCCGGATCATTCATCGGAATGGTGGTCGGCTTGGTCTTCGAGATATTCTGAAGCAGACGCATCGCTGTCGGATCGACATGACCGAGGATATCGAATTTCAGAACATTGTCATGGATATCATGGAAGTCGTAATGGGTTGTCTTCCATTCGCTGTTGGGATCATTGGCCGGATACTGGACCGGCGTGAAGTCTTCTGCATCATAGCCTTCCGGAATGATGATGATGCCGCCCGGATGCTGACCGGTCGTGCGCTTGACGTTCTGGCACCCTTTGGCCAGATAGTCTTTCATCGGCCGGCGCATGTCGGTGATTTCCATCTTCTCGCAATAGCCGCTGACATAGCCGTAAGCAGTCTTCTCAGCGACGGTGCCGATCGTGCCGGCACGGAATGCGTGCTTGTCATTGAAGACTTCCTTGATGAATGCATGGGCATGTGCCTGGTATTCATTCGAGAAGTTCAGATCGATATCAGGGGTCTTGTCCGCATTGAATCCGAGGAAGGTCTGGAACGGAATATTGTGGCCATTGCCGCGCATGATCGCGCCGCAGTGCGGACACCGCTTATCCGGCAGATCGAATCCGGACGCAATGCCCGGATCATCCAGAAATTCGGAATAATGGCACTTCGGGCAGAGATAATGCGGCGGCAGCGCATTGACTTCCGTGATGCGGGACATGGTTGCGGTAAACGAAGAACCGACGGAGCCACGGGATCCGACGATATAGCCATCCGCATTGGATTTCTTGACAAGCAGATGGGCTATGTAGTAATGCACGCCGAAGCCGTTGCGGATGATGTTCTCCAGTTCGGTATCCAGACGGTCTCTGACGATGTCGGGCACTTTCCCTTCGAACTCATATTCTTCTTTCATCGTTCCGTAGCAGATCTCGCGCAGCTTGTCATCCGAACCGGGGATGGTCGGCGGATAAGTTCCCGAAGGAACCGGCCGCACCTCTTCGAGGGAATCGAAGATCTTATGCGGGTTCTCGATGACGATGCGATGCACGAGATCAGGATCTTCCAGCCAGCTGAAGGCATCGAGCATCTCATTCGTGAGACGGATATGCTGATCGGGATTCGGGGTTCTGACACGCAGCGCCTCATCGCGGATATAAAGCGGATGAGTCGCACCGCCTACACCCTGGGACATGATGTACACATCCCGGAAGATCTTCTGATCCGGGGTACAGTAATGCGCATCGCTGTCTGCGACAACCGGAATATGGAGCTTGTCCGCCATGGCAATGATGCGCTTCTGCACCTCTTTCACCCGGTTCATCGAAGGAACATTGCCCAGCGCGACAAACGTCGTGTAGTTCGCCAGCGGCTGCAGCTCGACATAGTCGTAGAAACGCATCGCATTTTCCAGGCGCTGATCATCGCCGTTGCATGCCAGTTCCCATACTTCATTGTTCTGACAGGATGTGCCGATCAGAATATTCGTGCGGTCTTTCTGCACCGAAGAGCGCATAATTCTCGGTTCGGCTGCGCCGCCCTCCTTTCCGAGCACCGCTAACGTATCCGTGCAGCTTTCGGTGACCATCTGATAGAGACGCTTCAGACCCTCATGATTCCTGCAGAGAACGATGATATGTGACCGGCGGGCCTTCTTGTAGAAGCCCCGGTCCGGAAGCTTGTCCTGCAGATCATTGACTGTTACCGCGCCGAGCTTTTTCGCATCTTTCAGCAGACACAGGAACACGGAAGAAAGCACTTCGGCATCATAATCCGCACGATGCGCCACTTCTTCGTCATAGGAAATGCGGTAGTAGTTCGAAATATTGCCTAACCGGTAGAAGTGGCGGTCTTTCAGCACCACTCTGGCGAGATCCAGCGTATCGATGACGCAGTTATGCAGCGGCGGCCGGCCGATTCTTCTCAGCTCTTCATTCAGGAAGTGGTAGTCGAAAGTCGCATTGTGCGCAACCAGGATATCATCCCCGATCCAGTCCAGGATCTCATCGCACGCTTCCGCAAAGGACTTCGCATCCTTCACCATTTCATTGGTGATGTTCGTCTTATGCGAGATGTTGGCCGGAATCGGAAACGGCGGCTTCAGGAACATCTGCTTGCGATCGACGACACTGCCATGTTTCAGCCTGACTGCACCGAATTCGATAATCGAATCGTAATAGCAGGAAAGACCAGTGGTCTCAAGGTCAAAGGAGATATAGGTCGCGTCTTCCAGATCCGCATTGATGCGGTTGCGGACAATCTTCGGCTTGTCATCGGCCATATTCATCTCGCAGCCGAGGCCTACCTTGAACTTCCGGTCGCTGCCTTTCTTCAGGCTCTGGGCGGTATTGAATGCCTTGACCATGGACTGCACGTCGGCATGATCGGTGATGCAGATGCCCTCATGGCCGAGATCCCATGCATACTTCACGATGGTCTGCGGCTCGCAGACCGCATCCATTTCCGACATATTCGTATGCATATGCAGCTCGACCCGCTTCTCTTCCGCCGGATCCGTGATCTTCTCTTCTTCAAGAATATCCGTGGCTGATGCCTGCACGACCAGATCCCGGGCATAGTTGTCAAAGACGACAGATCCGTAGATTCTGACCCGCATGCCTTCCTTCACAAGCCCGAGGTCTTCTTTCGTGAAGTTTCTGCCCTCAAACCGCTTGACAAGAATCGCATCGGTCCCGTCATAGACGGAGAGCGTCTGAATCGTCTTCTGAGCTGCCTTCGTGACGACTTCTTCGACCGCAAATACCTTGCCTTCAAACTGAATGCTGTCTACCGGATCATGCACGTCCTTCAGATGCACGAGGGGCCAGTCTTCCTTCTTCTGACGGAAGAACTTGCGATGAGAATCTGCCTGTGGACGCGCATGTTCCATAGGAGCTGGTGCAGAAGGAGCCGGAGCTTCCATGAAGACAGTCTCCACCTGGGGAGCTTCCGGTTCTTCGACGGAAGCAGTGATTCCTGATACTTCAATGCCGACTTTCTTCAGATATTCCTGCAGCGGAGCTAGCAGCTCCTCTGCCCGGTCTCTGGAAACGGATTCGGCGAACCGGTAGTCTATCGAACGGGCATCTGCGTCATACTGAAAAACAGCGTCTTTCAGCAGCGCACTTTCTTTTTCTTCTTCGTAGTAAAGCGTCAGATATTTATACAATTCATCCCTGCTGCAGCTGCCATCTCCTGCCGAGATGGACACATAGCAGGGACATTTCAGATACTGTTCCAGCAGTTCCAGCAGCTCCCGGTAATCCTCGCACGGCAGCGGGCAAGGACTGGAAAGCTCCAGCTCCACATGAACCGGATGCCGGTAAAAGCGCACTGCAGTCACTTCGGCTGCAGCATAGGCTTCTCGATTCCCTGCCCCGATCAGGTCCAGGATGGATTTCAGAGTCATGGTCATTCCTAATCTACCTCTTGAGCGTCTCTCATTCTACCACAAGAAAACCGGAAGACTCCGGTTTCCGGTGATGCTATTTCAGAAACTTCACTTGTAAAAGTTAACGCAACCCCAGTATTGCATTAAGTATGTCTGAACAAGAAGTTATAAAGGGCTTGCATTAAGTAGATCTGAAACGGTTCTTCCTTTAACATTTAGATATCAGCCAGATTACTGCCATCTAACGATAGAACTGGAGGAACTGTCTAT
>NZ_VUMN01000010.1 GCF_009696165.1 Stecheria intestinalis
ATCATTTCAGGCAGAAAATCCATAGAAAAGAGACCGGAATTACTTCAGAACCGGTCTCTCACTATTCCTTGTCACACACAGCTTGCGATAACTTCGTAAAACTTGCGTTCAGTTTTTCAATTCACCAAAATTTTCCGGAATTGTTGTTATTCACGGTCATCAAAGCAAGATGTTCTAGAGTGTCGAAAACAGGGTTAATCAATTTGACAAACATTAATTCAGACTGGGAGAAAAGAACAGGTCGTCCAGATGCGCATTCATGTAGGAAATAGTTTCCTGGTTGATGAAGGAAGACTGATTGAGGCGAAAGTAATAAGTGCGAGGCTCAGAGTCTTCGCTGCTGACTATTTCCAGATAATCTCCATCGCTGAGTTTCAGATAGGAATCTCCTTGACTGAAGGTAACATACACAACCGGTGTTCCGGCGCTTCCAAGCCAGACTCCGTCTGAATAGAAGGGAATATGTGAGATCCTCATGATATAATTCTCGATCTCTTCTTCATCAGAGATGATGTATTTCAGATAGCCGTTCATTAAAGAATATGCTGTCTCTATGGAATCTGGCTGAAAATGAAGCAGGTCCTGTAACGTTGTTTCCTTCTGATAGAAATTATCGGATGGAATTGCCATGAGCAGTCTGCCTGGATGCCAATTTGGTTCTGATCCGATAGGAGCCTCGCTTTTCTCATAATAGGCAGTTACTTCCTGATACTCACTGCACCAGCTGATTTCATTGAGCTCTGCAGCTAGATCAATCGACTGATCCTTACACTGAAGATAGATTCCAGCTGCATTTTCCTGATCATTCTTGGTTATTGCAGTGAGAATTCCATTTGCCTTCGGAATTCCACTCTTTTCAAATTGAACTGCAAAGCTTTCGTATTTCTGAACTGCACTCTCACATGCTTCAATAATTGCCGCAGCAGAATCAGTCTGGTACAGTGAGGCCTCCTCATGATGATTGATTCTGAGATATCCTTCCGGAAATATAGCTACTTGATAATTGCCATTCCACTCAAACGAATAGCTTGCAGTTAATGAAACAGATGACCCGTTTTCAGCCGGCTGAAGGTCTGCTTCTTTCAGAATCGCTCTGGTATTGCTGAGGAGTTCATCCCAGTTCTGATTGATCTCATTAATGTAAGGCTTGAAATCTTCAGAAAAATCAGAATCATTCTTATGAAGTGGAGACGAGAAATCCATTGATTTCAATGACTGAATCAAGACTATGTCATCAGAACCGGCTTTCAGAAATGATGAAATCACCGGGTCCTGCTTTTTTGCAGTGCATCCTGAAAGCACTACTGCAGAAACCAGAAGAGCATCCAGTCTTTTCACTCCAGCAAACCTGTTTTTCATGTTAATAACCTACAGTAAGAATGTAATATCCATATAAATACTGATTGGACCAGGCCATCGTTTTGGTTACGCCCGATCCTGATCCATTGTGACATTTTTTAATGTTTCTAATATGTTACTTGTACTGATGTTTTAATTGAAATAGTAACAATAAGCAGAAAGGAAAAGCAATAATCTAATCGCGTATCATTCAAATATGACTGAATCTATTAGAAAAATGGAAAAGTGATCATGAAAAGACTCATAGCCTTTAAAATTCATAGGCTATGACAACAAACAATCTCCATTCTTATATCTAGCTAAGTTCATATTTATACTTATTGCTCACTTAAAGAAAAATGATTATTCAAGACTTACTGATTGGTCATTTATACTATAACAAAAAAAGCCGTATTTGCGTAAAGTGGTCCTGCTGCAGGGACCACTTTAATTTAGCCAATTTCAGCCTATTTTTGAGGGAGAATAAAAACAAAGCCCATTGTTACAGGCTTTGCTGAGGGTTTGATTCGATTGATCACTTATTCAGATCGGCTGTGAATTGCAACCCGGAATTTCAAGTACCCATGAAACGTGAAGAAAGCATTGATAAAATTGTTTTCTCTATTGCTGCATATTCTGCAGATTCTGACGCGAAGAGAGAGAACAGGAGGCAGAAAAATCATCGGAAAATTCTGCTCATGAGTTCAGATATTCGGCAGCGATACAGGACAGAAAGATCTCTGTGCGTTCAGTTTCCAGATCGATCTCAAACAGGTTCTTCAGCTGATCCAGGCGGTAGCGCACCGTGTTCAGATGGACGCCGAGTTCTTCAGAAACAGCCTGCTTGTTTTCGCCATGGCGGAGATAGGAACACAAAGTATCAAAATAGTGTGTCTGATAGCTGAGATCATAGTTCATGCATGCCCGGACTTTGGGCGAGATCAGGCTTTCGGGATCAGCCGTCTGACTCAGAAGATAAAGATCATAGTCTTTCAGCACAATCTGGTTTCCGTGGCGTGAGGCATATAAGGCCTGCATTCCGTACGATCTGATCTTCCGGAGATCTTCAAAGGGGAAAGATTTCCCGAGCCCTGGAAGCTGATTCTGGATCTGGCCGATTGGATGCTGGGCAGAAGAGAGCACATATAAGGCACTTTGGGTCACGATCGGAAGCGTCCATGCATCAATCTCGCGGATGCTCGAACTGTAGGCAAACAAGCGGCCGCGGTTTTCTGCAGAGATGCAGAAAATCTGAAACGGAGGCTCTAGTCCTGGTGCTTCGCTTTCCAGGAATTCTGCAAATGATTCCGGATCCTCTCCGCGTAACAGGGAGGCAAAGGCCTGCTGGTACATGTCATGGTTCGTGTCATGCTGCGTGGTTCTGAGATAGGTGGCAGCACCCTGGATCGTGAGGCGGATGGATGCTTCATCCATCTCATGCTGAGGAAAGAACGTCACTCTTCCGACCGGATTATTCCTGACAAGGATATCCATGATCATGACATCCCGGTTCAGAAAATCATCTCTGAACCGATAGGGCTCCAGGTGTGTCTCATCAGAGAATACCTGGAATTTCTCCCATCTCTTCACGGATTCCATCAGCGTCGTATCCCTAAGATACTGATTGCTGAGGGAAGTGGCGTCCGGCTTATGCGAGATGGCAGAGAGATGGAATCCCTCGTCCATGATCCAGTAGGGGCAGTCGAGCACCCGGGCGGTTTCATCTACGTATTCCTGCAGCGTTCCGCATTGCAGAAGGATCTTGAGCAGCTGTTCCTGATTCATAGTTCCATTGTATAAGAAAAGATCAGGAGAACGCCTCCTGATCTTGATGGAAATTGGTGATTTCTGTTCAGTTTGCAGCGTATTCTGCAGCAGATAATCCGCAGATTCTTCCGCCGGTCAGAGCTGTCATCATCGTGACGCCTTCGACCAGAGGATAGGAGTTGTTGTAGATTTCCGCGACATCGTTGCCTGCAGCATACAGTCCGCCGATGACTGTTCCGTCTTCCTTGATGACCTGCAGGTTGGAATTGACGAGGACACCGCCGATGCCGCCGAGGGATACCGGTCTTGCCTTGACGGCATATAAGGTTCCATCTCCTAATGCGGTCAGATACTTGCTGTCCTTGCCGTAAACTTCATCAACGCCTTCTGCGCAGTATTCATCATACTGAGCCAGGGTCTGCTTCAGCGTATCCGGATCAACGCCCATATTCTGAGCAAGCTCTTCGGCATTAGAACCCTTGAAAACGATTCCTTTATCGACACCGTCTTCGAGAGCTGCCTTGAAGTCGGTCCATGGTTCATCCACTGAGAACATCGGGATCGTCGGTTCATAGGCAACTGCAGTATCCACTCCAAGGGCCTGGGATCCGCCGTCTGCGACTGCATCTACCATATCTTCAGACATGATCGAGAAGAAGTATTCTCCCTGGGTAGCAGCAGCGTTGGAGCATAATGCGGTGTCATAGTTCAGATCTTCCGGGCAGAATCTGGAACCTCTGCGGTTGACCCATACAGAGGAGGCCAGATAGATTGCTTTGGCAATTTCGTCTTTGCCCTGGCCGGTCTGAATACCGGAATAGGAGGTGACGCCATGATACTGCTGAATGGTCTTGCCGACGCCGGCGCCGATTGCCTGGGACATCGTAGCACCATCGCCAGTCTGGGTTCCGGTCGTGAAGGTCTCTAACGGGAATCCGACTTTTTCTTCGACCATCTCGCTGTTAGCACCGAATCCGCCAGTGCCGAGCACGACAGCATCGCATTTGATTTCGTAAGTCGTTCCATCCTTGCCGACTGCGGTGACACCGGTGATCTTGTCATTTTCTGCGTGGAGTTCCGTTGCCGGGGTTTCCAGATACAGCTCACCGCCAGCGTCTTCGAATTTCTGAACCAGGGTCTCATAATAGCCGAGCTTGTTGTCCTGGTCTGCATAGATGTGATAGGTCTGGAATCCATCTGCGTGAGCAGCCTGTTCTGTTCCCATGAAGGTGAACTCCATGCCGTTTTCTTCGAGCCAGTCAATGGTTTCTCCGGACTTGGATGCGATGTTGTAGAACAGCTGTCCGTCATCCATCCATGCGTTATAGCTCTGCCAGTAGTCCAGAACATCATTGACCGTGAAGGTTCCGGCAACGCCGGCATCCTTCTGATCCTGGGAATCAATGCCCATCGGGCCTCCGGCAATGATGGAGACACCGCCGACGGTAGCTGCCTTTTCAAGCAGGATGACCTTGGCACCGCTCTGCTGCGCTGCGAGGGCTGCGGAAACACCTGTTCCGCCAGCACCTACGACAACGACATCTGCTTCCAGATTCACGGTTTCTGCAGAAGCAGAGGAAGTGCTCTCAACTGCTGCCATGGAGTCCGGATCGCCTCCGGCTTCAGTGATTGCGTTGGAAACAGCGAGTTTGATGGCATCGGAAGTGACGGTAGCGCCAGTCACGCCGTCCACGTTCACGCTGTTTGCGGCGACGATCGCTGCCGGTACATCTGTGAGGGCTGCGCCGGCGACTTCCTTGGTCTCCTGCTGGTCAGTCACGACGACATTTGTGATTTTTCCGCCTTCGATCGTGGTTTCCACGGTGATGTCGGCATTTCTTCCCTGAACCGTTTCGGAATAGGTGCCGTCCTTCATTCCGGAGGTTTCCGCCGAAGCGGCTGCGGAAGCAGCTGCAGCTGTTCCGGAAGAACAGCCGGTGAGGGCCATCATGCCTGCCAGGCAGACAGCGGTCATTCTGAGTACGTTTCTCTTCATTTTCTTTTCTCCCCTGTAACATTGAGAATGCTATCACAATCATTAACGGAAGCGTTTGTAGGAAACATACAAATGAATCCGGGAATTTCTGTGAATGATTACACATATTCATTTTCTTCTGCACAAGCAGAACCCGAGGGGAGATGGAAAAACAGACGATCTGAAAACCGCATGATCATGCCTTCTTCTGAGAATCAGGCCGGAGGAAATGTTGTTTGAAAACGCTAAATATGCTATCTTGTTCTGCGCAGAGAAAAAAATAGGAGAAAAGATTCATGGAGTCATTTCTGAACTGGTATCTAGCAACCTGGCTCGGACAGCATGTAAGTCCGGAAGTATCGGTTTTCCTGGTAAGCCTGCTTCCGTTAATTGAAGAGCGCGGCGGTCTCGTGCTGGCAAGCATGCTGAAAATTCCGCTGAAGCGGGCACTATTGCCTTGCGTGATCGGAAATATTCTGCCGATTCCGTTTATTCTGTTCTTTATCAAGAAACTGCTTCACTGGATGTCCAGCCATAAGATGGGAAGACTTGCGGCATGGATCGAGAACAAGGCGGAAAAGAACAGACCGAAGATCGAGAAGTACGGATTCTGGGGATTGGCGCTGTTTGTCGGCATTCCTCTTCCGGGGACGGGTGCCTGGACGGGAAGCCTGGTTGCGGCGGTATTTGATATGGATCTGAAGAAAGCAAGTATTTCCATTCTGATCGGCGTTGCGCTTGCGGCGGTGATCATGAGTATTTTCTCTTATGGATTGCTTGGGACAGTGATTTCCTGAGAAGGAGAGAGGATCATGAAGAACATCATACTGCTCTGTACTTCCGGAATGAGTACCAGTCTCCTGGTAACGAAAATGCGTGCCGAAGCACGCGTCCAGAAATACGATTGTTCGGTCAGCTGCTATCCGGAAATTGTCATCGATGATCAATTCCGGGATGCGGATTTAATTCTGCTCGGACCGCAGATCCGCTATCAGCTGAAGCGTTTAAGGGAGAAATACCCGGATACCCAGTTTGAGATGATTCCATCAAAAATCTACAGCGATGTTGATGGTGCCGCGCTTCTGAACTATGCCAGGGAGAAGATGAACGAACCGGAAGAAGTCAGCCAAGCAGTATCGGCATGATATCCGGCAGGATTTCCGTGAAGTCATCGATGACTCTCAGAATTTTCGGATAAGAAGGATAGACGGATTCAAGATTCTTCATCCGCATGACAATGAGGCCTGCTTCGCTTAATGCGGAAGCGGAGCGGATGCCTGATAATGCGTCTTCAAAGATCAGCAGGCGGGTGCCGGCATGCATACGGCGTCCGCTTTCTTCATACATGGCGATCTTGTTCTCATAGGAACCATCGTCATAGACAATCAGATCCGGATCGATCCACTGATCCAGATGGAAGGTTTCCCGGTAGAAGCGGATATTGCTGGCAATGGAAGCGGAACAGAGGTTGAAGAGAATCTGATGCGCTTTCAGAATCCCGAACAATTCTTCTGCCCCGGTTACCAGATGAGGACCGCCAGGCGTGCTGGCAAAGGCTTCGCGGTAATAGGCTTCTTTCTTCTCAGACCAGAGGGCATAGAATTCATCAGACTGGCCTGGTTTCATGAGTTTCAGAATCTCCGCATTCGGCATGCCGCTGTAGCGGGTATCCATCAGTTCTCTTGAAACGNGTCCGTTTCCGAGTTCTTCGGAAATGCGGGACCAGGCTTCCACATGATAGGGTCCGTCTTTGACCAGGGTTCCATTGAAATCAAATGATACGGCTTCGTAGTTCATGTCTTCAGATTAGCATAATTTCAGCATGAACTTCGATATAATGAATCGGGAAGAGGAAGATATGAACTACAGTGCTCTCATTGTCGCGGCGGGCAGCGGGACCCGCATGAAGCTCGGATATAATAAAGCCTATTATCGTCTGGATGAACGGACGATTCTGGAACATACCATGGATATATTTCTTTCGGATCCGGATTGCTCAGAAGTTGTAATTGTGACGGATTCTGAGATGTTCCGGAAAGAAATTCCCGGCCGGATCCCGGGCCGGGTGGTGCTGGTCAGCGGAGGATCGAGCCGGGAGGAATCGGTTTCCAATGGATTGAATGCGGTGGCTTCAGAGGTGGTGTTTGTACATGACGGGGCAAGACCGTTTCTCAGCAAGGCATGCCTGGAAGCGATGAAGCAGACGATGGAGACGGAAGAGGCTGCCTGCCTGATGGTTCCCTGCAAGGATACGATCAAAGTCGTTGAAGGCGGCTACATTGTGAAGACGATTGAACGCAATACGATTAAAGCTGCGCAGACGCCCCAGGCTTTCAGGACAGAGTTGCTTGTGCATTGCATGGATCTTGCGAGAAAAGAAGGATATCAGGGAACCGATGACTGCTCGATTGTCGAGCACTTCTCTTCCGCAAAGATCAGGGTGGTGGAAGGAAGCTACGAGAACTTCAAGATCACGACGCCGGAGGATCTGAAGCGCTGATCAGAATTTCGTTTCCGGGACACGCGCGAAGACGAAGATGCGGATCATATGGTGCGTCTGATCCAGACAGGAAAGAGCTCCGCGCATGGTGCTGCCGGTGGTGAGCACATCATCTGCTAATAACAGCTTCTCCGGGAGCTTCATTCCTGGTTTCAGCACAATCGCATGACTCAGGTCCAAACGTTCGGTTCTGGACTTTTTCTTCTGATCGATCGGTCTGCATTTCAGAAATGGTTCCAGAATCGGCAGACCTGCCTCTTCCAGCATGCCGGGCAGATGCGAGAAGCCTCTTTGTTCCATCTTCTCCATCGTGCTTGGCATGCAGAGGATCGTGTAGCCTCGGTATTTCTTCTTCAGGTATTTCCGGTATGGATAGAGAAATACGGGTTTCAGAGCTTCATCACCGCATTCCTTGTACTGCAGAAGAGCATCGCGGAAGCCGCCCTGATAGTCCCACAGCGATTCTGCCAGGATCCCATCAAGACGGAAGTGTTTCTGGTTTTTCTTCCAGGTATTCCGGCAGCTGACGCAGAGCACATCATCATGATAGAAGAGTTCCTGGAGATTCTTTCCTTCCCCGATTTCGTTTCCGCACATCAGACAGCGCATGAATGATTTGCCTCCTCGATGGAATTGCGGCATGCCTCAGCAAGCCGGCTGCGATGCTTCAGAAGAAACAGGACATCGCCATCCGGATGATCAAAGGTTCTTCCTGCCCGTCCGGCCATCTGGACTAAGCCGGCTTCATCGAAGACCCCAGAGTCTGCCTGAACCACGCAGATATCGGCACCGGGAATCGTGACGCCTCGCTCGAGTACTGTCGTTGCAACGATGATGCCGGCTTTCTCTTTCCGGAAAGCATCGATGACTTGATCGCGGTCCGGGGTTTTGCTGGTGCATGTATAGCAGGAAAAGAAGAGATGCAGAAAGCGGGACAGCTGAGCAGCCATGCGGATTGTCGGAACAAATACCATCCGGGGATGATCGGAGTGCGAATGAAGCCAGCGGATCAGCAGAATGAGGCGGATCATCAGCGGAGCACAGATCAGTTCCGGCACTGGCAGGGGATGGCCATGCGGGCGCTGATTCAGCTTCAGACAGAGCAGAGTTCCATCTTTCACCCGCTGCTTCAGGACATCATCCGGCGTAGCAGTCAGAAAGATCGTATGCCCATTGCACGCACTTTCGGCCAGACCATGAAGGACCGGATTTCCCCTGTACGGTTATCTGTAGTTCGTTTTACCCCGTCAATAACGTCCATAACGTAGAGGGTTTTCTACCCCGTCAATAACGTAGAAAAGCGCCGTGCATCTCTTGCAAAAAATAAGAGATTATCCTTCCGACATTTCGATCGGCATAAGGAAAGAGAATAGTACTCGGGAAAGATTCCGTCCCGAGCTATTCTTCCATTGCAAGGAAATCTTCCAGTATTCGTGCAATCGAATGAATCATAGCGGAGAGCAGCATAATTCGATACGAACTCCAAACAGCATAAATCGCCAGCAATGCAATCAGAAACTTGGTCATGAGAGACCTCCCTTCACTTTTTACATAGCCAGTCAAACCGTAAGTTCCCTAAATAATTAGAAGAAAGTTTCGGCGGCACGAGTTATCTGCATTAGCAGAAAAGGTGCTGAAAGCTCGAGAAACGCTCATTTTCGAGGAAAGAGAAGTCAGATGAGTCAACTACAAAGGTCAGAGCTTCTGCGACTGTAAGACGGGTTCTACGCCACAAAAACAGCATCCTGCTGCATAGAAGGTTAGAAACACATAGGAGTCAGCACATTCCATCAATAGAGGACGGGAACACATGGTCCATCTTCTCTGCATTGAAAAATGGGAAAAGAGCACTCACCAATGACGGGAGGAGACACTTCCTGCATTGTTTTTTTGGGTCCAGAGGCGCCATCCTTGTCCGGTTCATCTGCGCTGCATGGCGCCTCCAGCTGCAACGGGACAGGGCTGTTCTGCATTGTCTTTCGGCATTTATAGGTTATCTATAGTTCGATTTACCCTGTCAATAATGTCAATAATCGAGAACTTTTTAGAAAATATGTCAACAATGGGAAATCGTCCTATGTCTGCGTCAATAGATAAGAAGAGTCGGGCTATCGTGATCCGGCTCTTTTCGTTAGTGCTATTGACAATTATTTGTGTGAAATGCTTGGACCGCGGAAGACTTTGAACAGCTTTGAATGGGCGGGACAGATTCCGTCCCGGATTTGACGAATCGGGGTAGTATTCCATGATGTCACTGGGCTGGCAGTTCAGAATAGCGCACAGCTTATTGATGGTTCTTGTGCTGACGAAACATCCGTGGTGCATTCTATACAACCGGGAGCGCGATATACCATAGCGCGTTGTAAGTAAATATTGGCTGATGCCTCGTGCCTTCAGCATAGCCCAGAGTTTTTCGTATGTGATCATCAGCATCATGATAGCGCTCCACGCGCAGAACTGAGTAGTTTCCATATTCGAAGTTTGTCATTGTGCCATGATCGGGACGGATTCCGTCCCGACTTTGATATTATCCTCTATGCTTCCTCGGCATTTATCGCATATTTTGAGATTGTTCTGTGAGCGACTAGCATCCCTAACGTAAATCGTTACAGGTTAACCACATGTTTTTCAATTTCGTTTCACTCCTAAGGTAATAAATCCCGCTGGTCTTTCGGTTTTCTGTCATGCTTTAAGCGACAAAACGTGAAGTTCAATTATAGGCTCTATGAATATCATATAAGTTAGAGGAGGGAAGCACATGGACAGCAAATATCTGGCATTGGTAAACCTCTTCCTTGATTCAGGAGAAAACGTTCTGAGTGCAGGGGATTTGGCAAAATCTTTAGGTGTCTCCGCCAGAACTGTTCTTCGGTATATTTCATATCTGAACTCTACTGACAAAAACGAATCCTTCCGGATTATTCCAATAAAATCCAGAGGATTCAGGCTTCAGATCATAGATCAGACAAATTTTTCAAATTTTCTTAAGGAATCCGCGCCAATTAGGTTACTTAGTCAGGAAAAATATGAAATGCTGTTTATGATCGGCCTTCTTGAGCCTACTATTCAGCAACTTGAAAAAAGAATGAATTACAGCGAGGCGTCAATCAGCCGCCTGGTAAACCAGTTGAATGAAGACCTTGGCAAACGTCACATCAAAGTCACACGTTTAAGTAACCATTATTATGTAACTGGAAATGAGATCCAGATACGCAATTTTCTGCAGTTTGTTTGGAGCACATTTTCGAAAAATTCTTCTTCAGTGCTTGATGTGTTGCAACAACAGTGGGAGCAATTCAGAAAAGTACTAAAAACGGAAGATCCTTCCATTGATAAGGAACTAGTGAGATACCTTTATATCTGCTGGATTCGAATAATTAATAAGCATTCCGTAGAACTGACTCCGCTTATTCACAGTATGTATGAATTACCTTCAATGGATGACCGGATGGTTCTTCGTCTCATTTCATACGAATCGGTTAATTCTGAAATTCAAATCACATCAGATGAGAGAATTCTGATGATGCTTGCGTTGCATAATCACCCATTAGAAGTTCAGTACAATGATCTTCTGAACACAATGGTCCCCATCATTACAGATATTCTCCGTCAGAATGATGAGAAGTACGGAACTGAATTTCAGAATGATGAATTGCTGATTAATTCCCTTGCCTGTCATATTTCGGGCAATATGACGAATTACATTCTTTCACTCAAAGCGGACAACACTCTTCTGGATCAGATCAGGCTGAATTACACTAGTGAACACATCTATGCGTTGGAATTGGCCAACAGCCTTTCGGAAGTGTTCGGGCTCCAGATCAGCGATGATGATATTGGTTATTTCACCCTGCATTTTGCTTCTAGTTCCGAAAGAAGGAAAAAAGAAAACGAAACCCCAGCTGTCATTCTTTATTCTAAGAGTTACAGTACCGCTCAGCTTCTGGAGTTCAAACTGAAAGCAGAATTCCCTTCACTGAAAATTCTTGGGCTGCGAAAAGCTGATGATATTGATTCCTTCGGCCATCTTCAGAAAATCGGGCTGCTGTTTGTTGCTGAGCCGGAGCTCAGAAACGACAATACCATCTTTGTTTCTCCATTCATCAATGAAGACGACAAGAAAAAAATCAGCAGATCAATCATAAAGCGAAATGGGCTGGCTCCCTTTCTAAAATTGTGCCATGATGAAAACTATTTCATTCTCTCTGGAAGCCAAAGCAAAGATAAAGTGCTGGATTATATGACCAGCAGGCTGATTGAAAATGGCTATCTAACAGGAAACGATGCAGAGAATATCCTGCAGAGGGAAAAACTGTCTTCTACCGAGATTGCCCTTAATACGGCTTTCCCGCATTGCCTGATTGACAACCCAAGTTTTCTGGCAATTACAATTCTGAAACAACCGGTGCTTTGGGACAAGAATTACGTTCGCCTGGTTCTATTGATGGGCATAAACAAGAATGAAGATTCAAACAGGGATGCAATCAAATATCTGTTTGACTCTCTGACATCAGAAAAGATCAGGATACTGCTGGAATCCGCTGACTATAAAGAATTCATCACAATAATAGGAGAAGAAGATGCTGTCTGATTATTTCACTGAAAATTCCGTAAACCTTGATGTTCCTGCAAACTCTCCGGAAGAAGCCATTGAATGTGCCGGCCGAATCCTTGTGAAGGAGCACAAGGTGGCCAAGCCATACGTTGAGTCAATGATTGAGAACTACCATAAACTCGGTTCATACATTGTAATTGCCCCGAATATTGCTATGCCTCATGCAGCACCTGGTGATTACGTGTATACCCCCTGCGTTTCATTTGTCAGATTATCGTCTCCGATTTGCTTTAACCATCCGACTAATGATCCTGTACGATTTGTGTTTGCTGTCGGAGCTCGCACTGGTCTTGCACATCTTTCAATGCTGAAAGATTTATCAAAATTTCTGATGAATTCGGAGAATATCGAAACATTATCCGAGATTCATTCAAACAGTGAATTCATCAGTCTGCTTAAGAAAGGAGGTAAGGAAAATGAAGGAGATTAGAGTGCTATCTGTCTGCGGAATGGGGTTTGGAACAAGTCTGATGACCTTAATGAATGTCCAGGAACTTGGTGAAAAACACCACGTCAATGTCACTGGTGAAGCTTGTGACCTTGGCTCTTATGCCGGCAGGCAATGCGATCTGATCGTAGCATCTTCAGAAATTGCAGCTCAAATTCATGATGTTGATGTTCCGGTTGTCGCAATCAGCAACATTCTCGACAAAGATGAACTCGAGAAGAAAATGCTTCCGTATTTTGAAAAGTAGATAATTTTGAAAGGGGATAATTATGGCAGTAATTAATGCGATCGTATCAGTTCTATCACAGCCTGCTGTGGTTCTAGCAATCGTAGCGGCTCTTGGCCTTATTTTATTGAAAAAGTCAGCCTCACAGGTAATTATTGGAACCATCAAAACACTGCTTGGATTCCTGATGCTAAACGCAGGATCAAGTATCATTTGCACTGCACTTACTTCATTCTCTAACGTATTTACAGAAGCCTTTCATCTTGCAGGCTTTGTTGCAGAAGATAATGCTCTTGCAGCGGCAGTTCAGAGTGTCCTTGGTTTTGAAACATCAATGATCATGGTTCTGGCTTTTGTCATCAACCTGCTGATTGCCCGCTTCTCAAAATGGAAGTATGTTTTTCTGACTGGTCATATGATGTTCTCATTTGCCGCAACCATGGCCATCGTACTTGATCAGATGGGGCTGAATGGCTGGCCGGCAATCATCATTGGTTCTCTGGTTCAGGGAGTTTCCCAGGTACTCTTCCCTGCCCTTGCTCAGCCGTTTATGAGACAGCTTACGGGAAAGAATGAAGTGGCATTCGGCTTCTGGGGATCTGGATTAGTCTGGGCTTGCGGATGGATCGGAGGCAAACTTGGCAATAAGGAAGAATCTGCCGAAGATATGAAAGTTTCTGATAAATGGTCCTTCCTCAAGGATATGTCCGTCCTGATGTCAATGGTCATGATTCTGGTATATCTCATCACCTTCCTGTATGCAGGCAGCGATGTAGTCTCCCAGTATTCCGGAGGTGTGAATTATATCCAGTATGCAATTGATCAGGCCCTGCAATTTGTTGTAGGTACGCTAGTTCTTCTTCAGGGTGTGCGTATGTTCCTTGGCGAACTCGTTCCTGCATTCAAAGGCATTTCAACAAAACTTATCCCAGGAGCAATTCCTGCACTCGACATTCCTATTCTCTACGCTTATGGTCCTGTCTCCACAACTATCGGGTTTGTTTTCTCATTACTCGGTGGCTTACTTGCAACAGCCCTCTCCACCAAGATGTCAGCAGTTATTCTGCCTTCTGTAATCGGTCTGTATTTCATGGGTGCTGGTGCTGGCGTATTCGGAAACAAATTAGGCGGGCGCAGAGGCGCAATGATTGCCGGCTTCCTTCTTGGTTTCCTGTTCTCAATTATTCCTGTCATCTTCTATAACTGGGTTGATCTGAGTGTTTATGGAATTCAGGGTCTCTGGTTTGCCTCTACGGATGCAATTCTTGTTCTTGTCATCATGCGCCTGGTCGGAATGCTGTTCGGAGCAGGTTTATAAGCGGAGGTAAAACGTAATGGAAGGAAAAGTCAGAACCGTATTAGGTGATATCGATCCCGAACAAGTAGGATTCACTTACCCTCATGAGCATCTCTACTGTGTTCCTCCCGCTAACCAGCCTGACAGGGATTTCGAGTTATCCAGTTATGACAAATCCCTGTATGAATTAAACGAATTCAAAGCCGTTGGCGGGCAGACCTTGGTGGAGGGAAGCACCATTGATTATGGGAGAAACCCGGAAGCTCTTCGCCGTATGTCGAAATCTACAGGAGTTAATGTTGTCGGGACTACAGGTTTCAACAAATACATGTACTATCCAGAATGGGTAAAAGAATATACCACTGAAGAACTGGCAGATTATATGATCCGTGATATTGAAGAAGGCTGCTATGGAACGGATATCAAAGCTGGTCAGATCAAAACCGGAGGCTCCTATAACGTTCTTCATCCGGATGAAGTGAAGGTTACCCATGCATGTGCATTGACACACCTTGCAACAGGAGCCCCTCTGTGGTGCCATACCGAGCAGGGAACTATGGCCATCGAAATTGCCGAAATCTACGAAAGCCATAATATTGATATGAGCCGCGTATGCATCGGGCATCTGGATCGTAACTGCGACCCGGAATATCTTCTGGAANTTGCTTCACATGGTTGTTATGTCGAATTCGATGGCTGTGGAAAAGTGAAGTATTACCCGGATTCCACCAGAATCGAATGTCTGAAAATACTGAAGAATCATGGATATGTCAATCGGATCATGATTTCCGGCGATATGGGAAGAGCATCATATCTAAAAGGATACGGCGGCGGTCCGGGATTCCGGTATATCAAGACCAAATTTATTCCTCGCATGATGAGAAATGGATTTACAAAGGATGACATTGATCAGATCTTTATTCGCAATCCAAAGAATTGGCTGACTTTCAGGAAATGACAAGCATATTTGCAAAAGAAAGTACTCGCTTTGAAATTAAAGAAAGGATCGAGAGTGGCGCTTATGCAATACTCCCTGTAGGAGCATGCGAGCAACACGGGCCTCACCTTCCTGTCGGGACGGATGTATTTCTAGCTGAATACGTCTCAGAGAAAATTGCAGAAAAGGTCAATGCCGTAATATTTCCTTCAGTCAACTTCGGATATTCCTGGGTCTGGAAGGATCTTCCGGGAACATTAACCCTTTCACAGGCCACGTTCAATCGTCTGATCGTTGAGCTTGTTGAATCTCTAATCGGGCAGGGATTCCGCAAAATTCTGATTGTGAATGGACATGATTCCAATTCGAAAGCTCTCCGTTATGCAACAAGAGATATTCACGACAAATATCCTGATATCCAAGTGCTTGTGATATTCTATCCGAACATGAATGTCCTCTATCCGAAATATATGGAAAGTGAGAAATGGTATGGAATGTTCCACGCCGAAGAATGGGAAACTTCATTGATGCTTTCAGCTCATGAAGAATTAGTTCATATGGACCGTGCTGTCCGTGAATATCCAGAAAAACCTGATCTTTATGGCTTGGATGCCTCTTCCCTTTCTGAAATTTCCAAATCAGGAATATACGGCGACGCAACAGTTGCTACAAAAGAAAAAGGCGACAGAATCATTGAGGAATTGATAAATTATGTCGTATCAATTCTGAAAAGAAACTGATATCGATCCAATGAGCGCACGCTTCTCAGCATGCGCTCATTCATTAGAAGGAGTATTTCAATGAAGAAAATTAATAAAATCACCTTGATTCTAAGAGGCTATTCCTTAGAAGAAGCAGTTCTCGTTGCAAAAGAAGTCTCACGTTTTCAGTGTTTTAATCTGGAAATCACTACAAATACTTCGGGTTGGGAGGACATCATTTCCGAACTGAAAAGGTTAGAATTTGCAAATGTGCCTGTCGGGGCTGGTACAGTGTTAGACGAAGGCCTTCTGAAGCGAGCAATAAATGCCGGGGCGGAATTTGCACTCTCTCCGATCATGATGACGGAACAGATGCTGAAAATCTGTAAGGAAAACGACCTTGCTTCAGTTCCTTCAGGGTTTTCACCAAGTGAAATATGGAAAATGGTTCAGGCGGGGGCTGATATCGTAAAAGTTTTTCCGGCAGCGAGATTATCGCCTAAATATATCTCGGACATTCAAGCACCATTAGGGAAAATCCCCCTCATGGTAGTAGGCGGAATTAATGTGCAGAACATTAATGATTATTTCGTGGCAGGTTCGAAATATGCAGGGATTGGATCAGGAATCTGTGATCGGAATAAACTTAAGCAAGGAAATTTAAACGATCTTCGCAAGAATTTATCAGCTCTTTCAGAAACAGCAAGTACCCGTCAGTGAATTTCCATCCGCTTTTTTCTATTATGAAATCAGGAAAAATCCAGTCCTGATTGAGTTGTAATGAGCATATGAATCTACAATGTTAAGGTCAGGATTACCTGGGTGTATTCCTGGCCTTTCCTGCGTATAGGTATATACCGGAAAGGCCTGGGTAAAAGTAAGGACGCCGTCTTTTTTGTGACCCCATGAATACGGCGCCTGCGAGCCGTTTCTGAGACTTTCTCGCGCGGAATGATAAATTGGACATTCAACAGCATAACGCGCCGGAATCCGCACGCTAGGCGGCAATTCTGCGCCGGATGCGCAAATGATAGATAATTTCGAATGTTTTATTGGAAATTAGCGAACTGCCTGCATATAGAAAAGTGAAAGGAGAAAGAATATGCAGAATATTGTTATCACGTTGCTCGCAATATATGCGGTTTGGAGTGCCAGGAGGATTGTCCTTCTTAGCGCAGCGCTCCACGCAGTTACACGCATGTTAGAGTATTTCCTTGCTGGAGAGATATAGTCGGGACGGATTCCGTCCCGGATTTGACGAATCTGGGTAGTATTCCATGATGTCACTTGGCTGGCAGTTCAGAATAGCGCACAGCCGGTTGATGGTCCTGGTGCTGATCCAGCATTCGTGATGTAAGCGGTAGATTTGGGAGCGCGGTAAGCCATAGCGCGTCGTCAGCGAGTACTGGCTGATGCGGCGCTCTTTCAGAAGCGCCCAGAGCTTGTCGTACGTAATCATCGCCATCATGATAAAAGCCACATGCGGAACTGAATAGTACCCATATGCGGAGTACCTTATTTCAGAGGCTCGCAGTCAAAACTTTTGACGACGGCACGTACGAGATCCTGCTGCTCAGTATTGGAATAATCTGAATAAATGAAGGTCAGATAAACGGCTTTGCCTTCCGTATTTGAATTAACAACGCACACTTCTCCGATTGTGTCGCCGTTCTTGAACAAAAGATCTCCAACTTCTTCGCCGTCAGCGTCTGTCAGCGTTCCGGTGTTAATTACCTCGCTACCGTCACCGCTGTAATCGTCATACAGATCCGACATGATGGGAGACCACGGGCGCAGATCTTCATATTCGCCGTTGCTATTTTCCACAAAAAATCGTCATTTGCACCAGGGTGGTAAATTCCCGTCAGTCTTCTGGAAATAGACTATAATTCCTATGTCCGAGAAAGGGACATCAGGAAGTTTCCAGGAACCGATTGACGCTGACTTGGCGGTTTCGTCATTCGGCTCCTGGAAGCTCCAAGCCGCCAACAAATGAATCATGATGATAAGGATGCGTGGGGTCATTCCCTGCGTACGCTTTCATGGGATAAAGACCCGGATATTTCGAAATCCCAGAAGCTGATTTCAGATACCGTGCATGAATGGTATGATGCAAAGCATCCTCCTGTCCGAAGATCTGAAGTTCAGTTTCTGAACTCTCTTCCAGTCAGTCATTGCCCGATCTGCGGATCCGAGCATTTTATCAGGTACGGCTTCTATAAAGACGGAACAAAGTGCTATCGCTGTATAAGCTGCGGCCATAAGTTCAGTGTTCTTACAGGGACAATCTTTCAGGATCGGAAGATTCCGATTTCAGAGTGGATTGAATATCTTCTTTATCTGTTTGAATTCCATTCCATCAGCACTGCAGCACGCGATAACAGAAATGCAGAGAGCACAGGCAGATACTGGTTGATCAAGGTATTTGCTGTACTTGAAGGAATACAGTCTGAGGTAATGCTGGAAGGAAACATCTACTTTGACGAGATGTTCTTTCCGGTAATCAAGCACGAAACAGAAATCGTGGATGGGAAGAAGCTAAGAGGCATTTCTCGTAACAAAATCTGTGTCGCAGCTGCTTATGATGATCATGGGCATATGTATCTGGCCGTAGAGGGAAACTCAAAGCCATCCAGAAAGACAACATGGGAAGCTCTCGGAAAACATATCAAGCCTGGATCAAAACTGATTCATGATGGAGATAATTCGCATGGAATACTTGTCGAACGACTCCATCTGACAGAAGAAGTACATACTACGAGTGAGACCAAAGGATTATCGGACAAAGACAATCCTCTGGATCCGATTAACAATCTGCATTCACTGGCAAAGCAATATATGCGTGCACATGGCGGTTATGACAGGGACAATCTTCAGGACTGGATGAATCTGATCTGGTTTGTTCTGTCAGAGCCTAGTAATCGATATGAGAAGGTCGACCTTTTCATCAGACGGGCAATAATGTCGCCACATGTGGTGAAATTCAGAGATGCGATGTCAAAAAAGTCCGCTGATTAAGCCTATTGGCACCACCCTGCTGCAAATACGGATTTTTCCACAAAATAATACATGTCAACTGCAAAGCGTGATCCGTCCCACTCAGACATCCCGTAGAAGGTTGTCCCGTCGTCCGTCTCCAGTGCGGTCCATTCGTCCGGGCAAGAAAATTTGATATACGAGCTTTCAGCGATTCTCACCGTTCTGCCGCTGTATGCAGAGCTCGATGTGCTGCTAACGGAATAGCTTGTTGCCGTTTGCGATTGAGATGCCGCAGTTTGGCCTTTGCCCACGCTGTTTGTAAGCGCAATAATGGCGGCCCCGATAGCAATGGCAATCACAAAACCCCGCCAGTCCATCCGTTGAGAAGTTCTCCGCCTCTTCTGCATAGGCTGGGCGTGCTCATTCTCGTATTTCGTTCCGTCGTCTTTCCAAAAGCTGTTGGTTTTCGCTGAGCCAGAGTCATCAGCTTTCGCCGACTCCTCCGCTTTTTTCCCGGCACTGGATGGATCGCTCTCAGCTTGTTTATTGTCATTAGTCGCTTTTTCTTCACTTTCACCAGATACTGTACGGCCTTGATCCCGCTCGTAGTTCCAGCCGAAGATCTCCCGATCGTACGCTTTTCGCAGTTCCGGATCTTTCAACGTTGCATATGCTTCATTAAGCTCTGAGGTTTTCCGTTCAGCGAACGCCCGGTGACCGTGGTAGTAATCCGGGTGGAACGCTTTCATCATCGCCCGGTAAGCCGCCTTGATTTCCTCTTCTGATGCTGTCCGATCAACGCCGAGTATGTCGTAGTAGTTCATTATCAATTCCCCCGTTAATACTATAATCCGAAAAAAATTGCACTTTTTGAGACTGTTGCATTCTGCATCTGTCAGAGAAATTCCTGTTTAAGCCTCTTGAAAATCTGTCATTTTCAGACTGCAGGCTTTCGCAAATCGTTGCTCAGAAAGAGGCTTTCCGAATTAGAATGTATACGCAGGGGTAAGGTATATGAAGAAACAATTGATTACGGCAATGATGGCCTCATTGATGCTTACAGGGTGTGCCTCCGGCGCGGCTGCATCCACAACAGGGGCATCGAATGATTCATCTCCATCTCTTCGTATTCAGAATGGCGTTCTGGAATATCAGGATGAATCCGGCAATTGGAACGCTGTAGCAAACCAGAAAAGTGCGGATGCCGCATCGGATGAGGCGGAAGAGAAAGCAGAAAATGCTTCCTCTAAAGGAACGACTTCCTTTCCCTCTGGCAGCCAGAATTCTGCTCCTGCACAGACCCCTTCAGTTGTTCAGGTACAGAAGGGTGAAAAGGGAGATAAAGGCGACAAAGGCGATACTGGTGCTATGGGTGCGGCAGGTGCGGCCGGAGCTGCTGGAACCACTGGGTCAACGGGTGCCAATGGCAAAGATGGCAAGGACGGAACCGTTGTTACAATTGGTAACGATGGAGAACTTTTCCTTGATGGAAAAGCGACCGGGTATCTTCTCGTAAAGAAAAATAACGATAACTTGAATGCTGTAAAATTGAATTCTCCTGCTGTGAAGGCTGTTCAGAGTGGTTCAAGCACAGACGTGTTTGTCAGCTGGAATTCTGTTCCAAACGCGGCTTCTTACACGGTAATGTTTCCGGATTTTTCCAAGACGGTAAAGAATACCAGCGTAACGTTCAATTCTATGCCGGCCGGAACCTATACGATTCAGGTTATTGCCAACCCTGCAGATGGCGAGAAGAAGTATGCAAGCAGCGATGCCGGTTCAGTGTCCATTGAGGTCAAGACGATCACAACGCCGCTCGGCACGACGAGTCTGAACTCTTATGCAGTCAATCCGGACCACAGCTGGACGATTACGTGGAATGCTGTATCAGGAGCTGCTTCGTACAATGTGACAATCAATGGCGTGACCCATAATACGACGACGAATTCCATTACCTGGACTAATGCGTTGAGCAATGGCACAAGCTATTCCATTACTGTAGAAGCAGTTCCTTCGGATACCACCAATTACGCTTCTTCGGTAAGCAATCTCGGAAGTCTGCTGTATTCCTATCAGGAATCAACACCATCTCCGATTTTTACTCCTACTCCGTCTGCAATTCCGGATACCAATACTGAGGAAGGTTGTTTGCTCGCCGGAAAGTACTGGTACAACAACACCTGCAACGATTCTATGGAGCCAACACCAACTCCGATGCCAACACCTACTGCTCCACCAAGTTTTTGATAAAAAGCGCCTTCCGGTCTTTACCGCCGAACCTTCTAGCGGCACTGCGCCTATTGCCAGGGACATTTGCGGTAGCTCCATGTGGCAGCAAAAGAAAAATCGGGCGGAAAATCACCCGATTTTCTATTGGATAGGAATGCGCTTGCCTTCCGGCTGAGCGAAGTATTTGTTCAACTCTTCGGTAAGCATACGCTCAATCGCCATTGTCTTGGTTTGCCCGGTTTCAGCGCAGTACTGCTGGAGTCGCTCTTTTACGGTTCTGTCGATGTACAGGCTCAGGGTTTCTCCGTCTTTCTTAGGTCTTGCCATTTAAGCATCCTCCTTGAACGTCACCTGCCCGTTCATGAGCATAGGAAGAAGAAAATCACGGAGAGAAGAAAGTTGCTGGTTTTCCGACTTTAATAACAAAATTTGGAAAATATCCTTTTTTATTATTTTTTCGAATTCAAAAAGAATCTGTTGGGATGGAATAGGTATATATACTGATGAAAGATTATCGCCATTCAATGAAGCCCTTGTGGATGCAACACACGCTTGATGCAGGTAGTTATAAACAGCCTCTGATTTAAGAAAACTTCTTACATACTCTTGTCCATTCTTTAATTGAACATCAATTTTGGCAAGTGCTACATTATAGGCGCCGGCAATTCCGAACCGAATAGCTCCAGCATCTCCATACTTATCCATCATTATGTCGTATTCATTGCAAAGCTTATTATTATTACTTTTTCGAATATATGTTTTATGTGAATTATCTGCGTAGTCTCTATTTTGTATAAAGCGAACGTATCCTGGTTGCTCACAATACACAAATGTTGACTTTGGCGGCTGAGCACCGCCTTCCCACCTCACAATATCTGGTAATTTTTTAACTGCCCATTTCTCCGGAATCTCTCTTTTCAGTTCCTCATTCCATACCATTTTTCCGCCGGAAGACTTGTATGGACGACCGTTCTCGTCAGGAAAGTCGAACTGCAGGAACCAGTAGTCATAGATGGTCTTGGCGAGGGATTCGAGTTCGGAGGAAATAATATTGTTATTATCAATTGCGTCATCGAATTCTTTTAAAACTCTAACAATTCGATGTTGCGTGTTCAAATTGACATATGGCATATCTATATCACCAAAATTTTTTAAAATAATTCTAGGCAATGCACTTCCGGTGACATATTTCTTCGCTACTTCTTCTTTTACGAAGCGAGATGTTAAATAATATTTAATATAATACGGGTCAACAATTTCAGTATTGGGTCTGAGAATTCCTATAGAGGAAAGAATTGCAATTTCTTTTGTTTCTTTGACAACAAAGACCTTTTCTAAATAATTATTGCCATCTTTGATTATCAGTACGTCATCCTTTAACGGAACGCACCCATTATGTTTCATTTTCTGGAATTCTTTTTCATCAATATACTTACAATGAGAATAATCGAAATCGGTATCGTTCATATCTTTTGAGGATAGCATGGGATAACCTTTTGACGATGCTGGAGGGCTGTAGTGAGAACCGTCAGTAATCGTTGCACACAAGTCTTTCAATTTAACAAAATCACTCATACTTCAGCCCCTTGAGATTCTTCTGGATTTCCTTCTGCAGCTCATCACCTTCAGTGAACAGCTTATCCAGATTCTTCTCGTATTCATCCATCTTGGCATTGAACTGCTCTTCGGTAAGCTCCACATACTCAATCTTGACTTCAAAATACTGTCCTGCAGAGAAGGAATAGTTCTTTCCTTTAATCTGTTCTGTAGTTACGACAACAGAGAAATCTTCAACAGCTTTACGGTTATTGAACGTGCTGATAATCTTCTCAATCTCATCGTCTCTGAGCACAGTGCGCTGATTCTTGCCTTCBTTACGCTTTTCTCCTAACTTGGAAGCGTCAATCAGAATAACCTTGTCATCGTCACCCTTTGTCTTGTCGATGAATAGCACAGATACGTTTGTGCCAGTATTTGCGAAGATGTTTGACGGCATCGAAACGACGCCTTTGAGCCAGTTACTATCAATCAGCTTCTGACGGATTTTGAGTTCAATTCCGCTCTGTGCAGTGAGAAAACCAGTCGGGCATACAATAGCTGCTCTGCCTGTATCGTTGAGTCTCCAGAGAACATCCTGGATGAAGCACAGGTAAATAGCCATCGACTCTTTCTTCTTATTCGGAATCTTCGGCACTCCTGCAAAGAATCTGTCTGTCTCTTTCCAGTTATTCTCGATTTCATCTCTTGTGGAAGAGAAATCCATCTTGAACGGTGGATTGATGGTCACATAGTCAAACTTCTTATATCCGCTGCTTGGGTCATGGTTGACGTTGTACTGAGCAGGGCTGGTCAGAGAATCGCCCTGCACGATGTTATCCAGAGATTCTGTGAGTCCGTTGAGCATCATGTTCAGGCGCAGGAAGCGCGTAGACTTGGTGGAGACGTCCTGACAGTAGACGCGTGCTCTGTTGCCAAACTGCCCGTGACCAAGCTCATTGGCAAGATGCAGGACAAGGGAGCCGGACCCGGCTGCGCAGTCTAGCACTTCGTAAAGCTTGTCATCTTTAACCTCAGACATTCCAACCAGGATACGTCCAATAATCGAAGAGACTGACTGAGGTGTGAAATACTCCGCATAAGTGCCGCTTGCAACGTTGTAGTTCTTGATAAGGTATTCGAAAATGGTGGAATAAAAGTCAAAGTTCTCTCCGAAGGCAGCACTGAAATCAAATTTATCTTCCGAAATGGTGGAGAATAAAGACACCGCAAATGTGTTTCTCTTATCACGGTCGATAATGGTTTCTGTGATTCTGGTAAACAGTGGCTCTTTCTCACCGCCAGCCGTGCTGACCTTGAATTTGTCGTTCTCCGGATAATTGGAAATGCGTTCCAGCGCATCATCAAAGAGCGTACTGAAATCCTTTCTTCCGGTTCTGTTAATCAGGTATTCAATCGTATCTTCCTGATGGAACACAACATCTGTCGGGTGAGCATCGTAAAACGCATCCAGCTCATCATTCTCATTCTTGAGTACTTCATCCACAGATTCGCCAAGCTCATCGGCGAATGCATGGAGGTTGTACATGTACTTGTCGTTCAGAAACTTATAAAGGAAGGTGGAAGTAACTACAACCTCTTCATTCGCGGTGTTTGACAAGCCGTACTGGGAGCAAAGTCCCTGCAGCTCATCAATCATCTCATCAATCTTGATTTCAAGCGCGTAATAATCGGCTTTGTTTTCTGACATTTTCCGTCTCCTCATCTGTAACTCTGCAGGTTGGTGTACATATCAGACAGCAGCGTCTGAATCCACGTCTTCAGCCCAAGGTTCTTATACAGTCCCGCCTTGATAAGCGGTACAACCACTTTTTTCTTGGTTTCATCAATAAATCCCTGTCGTCCTTGAACGACCAGAATATTAGTGTCCACCCCAGCTTTAATTTCCTGATAAATAAGCTTCAGTGCGTCTTCAATATCCTTATTGCTTAAATCCGGATGACTGGAGACTGCATCCTGATAAGTCTTTACCATGGCGAAGTTTCCATCATAGATAGAAGAGAGACGCTCGTTTTCTTTGTTGATGGCGATTGCCTTCATAAGAATCTCTTTCATCTTGCTGGTCAGTCCGCTCAGATCATCAAGGCTCTTGATATCCATGCTTAAGAATAACTGCTGCAGAGCCAGATCCAAGGTAATCATCTTGATGTCTGATTTATTGCGGTTCTTATTAATCTGCTGTTTGACGGCGGTCAAAGTTTCTGTGAAATCTCTGTACACTGCGCCGCTTGGGTCAAATTTGCTAAGGTCAATCACAGAAATCTGTGTCTTAATGAACTCATAAACGATTTCAACGACCTCATCATCTGACAGAATATCCATCATTTTTGTTGGCTCCGACTGCAGATTCAGGAAGTCAATCCGTTCCTGTGTCACATGGAGCTTCTTCTTTGCAACGTCATAATCTACATTAGCCGCATCGTCCATGGCATTGGACAGCATAAATTCGACGTAGCAGTCCTTAATTCCATTCAGCAGCCGCTTGATTTTGAGAACAGTATCCTTGTTGTACAGAGTCAGGCGCTGCTGGAACTTCTCAATGTCGTCTGTATTCACAAGGTCATTGAGCTCTGAAAGATAGCTATTGTACTTCTCACGAATTGTGTCAACATCAACAACAAGGCCGGCAAGACTGTTATTCTCTTCATCGTTGGTATCATTAAAATCTTCCTCAAGCTCCTTCAGGTAGTCATTCAGCGTCCGGTCATACTCCTCATCAATGTCAATGAAGTCTGTGATATAGCCGTAATGGTAGACCGTTCCGTTCGGGCTCTTGTAAGGTCTATTGACGCGTGAGATGGTCTGAAGAAGATTCTGCGCATGCGGTCCGCGGAGAAGGTACATCTTCTTCAAACGACTGACATCATAGCCTGTCGTAAGCATATATTCCACGATGAGCAGGTCAGGCTTGTCAGAAGTCTTAAACTCAACCTGATTATGCTCATTGGCGTTTTCCTGCATTGGATTACCTTCATCGGAAATGACAAGTCCTGTTGTCAGGGATGAGTTCTTCTGGAACCATTCGTGCAGTTTCTTTGCCTGCGGATTGGAACGGCAAACAATCATTCCGCCGATACTCTGGTCCTGATTCACCAGCCGGAAATTCTTAAAATCCTTTTCAATGTATTTGCCAAGATAGCTGATATACGGATCTGATTCATAGACATCAGCCTTGTTCAAATCCTGGCTTTCCAGTTCAAGATTGTTGTGAATATCAGTCTTGACGACAGTATCAATTTTTTCCTTCTTGATTCTCAACGTATACCCATCCGCAATAGACTTATCGTAAAAATACTTGTGGATGTAATCACCGAATTTAAGATTGGACCGTTCTTTCTTGGAGAGCAGCGGAGTTCCGGTAAGTGCCACAAACACGGCGTTCGGGTCGCAGAGTATCAGATTCTTAAAGTAGGCACCTTTCAGCGCATAAGAACGGTGTGCCTCGTCAATAAAGAAGACTCTCTGAATGTTGGAATCGTAGGCGTTTCCAGCCTTCGGAATAGCTTCTTCAAACTTCTGAATATTAACGACAACGAACTCTCCAATTGCGTCGGTCTTTCCGGAATGCGGAAGCACCTTATTCAGTTCCTTACTGAAACCGGCCTTGGACTGTGCATTAACTACATCAAAATAGCGGTTTGAGAATTCCGTATTATCCTGTCTGAGTAGTTCCAACCGGTCAACCACAAAGTAAAAGCGGGTAATGATGTTCTTCTTTGCGTAATAATCCTTCAGAATCAGATTGATATACATAGCAAGCTCTGTCTTTCCGGAGCCCTGTGTATGCCAGATGATTCCACGCTTTTCGCCCTTATCCAGTCTTCTGATAAGTGCACGGCTTGCGAAGAACTGAGGGTAACGCATGATGTGTTTCTGAGGGCGTTTTCCCTTCAAATAGAGCAGCCCATAGTGCAGGATGAACAGGAATCTTTCCTTGTCAAACATGGACGTTACAAACCGATTGCAGGGCGCTGTAACAACGTTATTGGTTGCAAACTCCGAAGTGTCATAGATAGACGGACTGTACCCGAGGTCTTTGATGATATCCCGCGTATGAGCTTCATCCAGTGCTTTGTATGGATAGTTCTCCAGATAACCTTGTTCGTCCTCGCGGAAGAACGAAAACGAAGTGTTCTGCCCGTTCGGGGTTGTGTAGAAAGAACCAGCACGAATCATGGACGCATCATCTGAATCGTCATTTTCATACTCCATATTGTTGGAGAATGAGACGAGCTGTATCAGATTGAAATACTTTATAAATGCAGGATTCTTCAATCGCTGGTTGACCATTCTGTTGAATTCCTGCTGAATCCCGCCTTCATTGTTCGGCTTCTTTACTTCCAGGAATGCCAGTGGCATGCCGTTAAGCAGAATATTGATATCCGGGCGGAAGGAGCCTTCCTTCGTGTCCTTCTCAACCGTAAACGACAGTTCATCAACTACAGCAAAATCGTTATTTTCGATGCGGTCAAAGTCTACCAGCTTTACGTCCGCTGTTGTGTCGGTCAGTCTTCGATAGAAAGATCGGCCAAGATCATTATTTCGAATCAGAGAGTGGATCTCAGAAATCAGCTGCAAAATCTCGTCATCAGTAAACGATCTTCCGTTTATTTTTTCAATTGCCGGCTTGAAACGGTTTACGAAAATCTTCGTGTCAAAGTCAATGTCAGAATCCTGCAGAGACTGGTAATTATATCCGAGCCTCAGAAACTGTAGGGTTGCAGGGATTTTCACCCTTGTGTTTTCGTCAAATTGTCTTGTCATATTTGCTCCTAAGCTCCTGCTAATAGTATATACCAAATCGTCAACATAAATCATTAATTATCAGCATAAATGAAACCGGAAGAGAAAACACGGTATCAATCCCGTCATCAGTATGTCTCTCCCTGCATGGATTCTGTCTATGTCATTTACGTTATTGACTATTAAATAACGTTGAAGCCGCATAAATAAGCCGTTTTCATAAATCCCGCTGCAGATAAGCATGGGAAGGCGTCTGGCTCGTCTAATATCAGGATGTCGAATGATCCTGAATAGCGATAAAGCTGGTGCGTGGTACATACAATGAGATCAGCAGTCAGCTGATCAGTATGTCCCTGACAGACCGGGACGATGTCTGCAGAGGGAAAGATTTCGGAAAGACGCTGGGCAAGTTCCAGCACGACTTGGCGTCTGGCAATGGCAAAGCAGATCTTTCTGCCAGTGCGCAGCGACTCTGAGATTGTCTCGACCATCATCTCGGTCTTGCCTGGCTCCGCAGCATGCCTGCACGAGAACGTCGGTATGCAGGACGTTCTCGGCGCATGCATGGCTGATCTGCTTCTGGGCTTCGGTCAGCGGATAGCGCAGGGTATATTCAGAAGCTTCTTCCGGTACGTCTGAGAAGGAGACTGGTTCCAGTTCTTCTTCCAATAGCACTCTTGAAAATGAGATGCATCGACGGCAGTACCAGCCCCTGGAACCATGATAGAAATATGCAGGATCAGTATTATGGCAGCGTGGACAGCGCATGAAGCGTCACCTCCTGCTTTTTTCTATCCATAGGATGGAAAGATCCCCGTACAGGTACTGATGTTTTCTTGAACCGACGGATTCGGGACGTTATAATGAACACGCTGATCAGGAATCAGGAGGTTTTATCATGGCAAACTTTTTTGATCAGCTGCTGAACGTAGATGGTCGGCGGCTGAAGCAGATTGAAAAGAAAATCAAGCCGGTGCTGGCACTGGCAGATCAATATTCAGCGATGAGCGATGAACAGCTGCAGGCAGAAACGCCGCGTCTGAAGCAGAAGCTTGCAGAGGGAGCGACGCTGGATGACATTCTTCCGGAAGCGTTCGCAACCGCAAGAGAAGCCTGCAAGAGAGTGATCGGAGAATATCCGTATCCGGTTCAGCTGATGGGTGCTGCAGTCATGCAGGGCGGCGATATTGCTGAAATGAAGACTGGTGAAGGAAAGACCCTCACCTCCGTCATGGCCGTCTATCTGAATGCCCTGGAAGGAAAGGGTGTTCATGTCATCACGGTCAACGAATATCTGTCGGAACGTGACTCCCAGTGGATGGGCCAGATTCACCGGTTCCTCGGACTTACGGTAGGCCTGAACAAGCGTTCCATGTCGCCGGCTCAGAAGCGGGCTGCTTATGCATGCGATATCACTTATACGACAAACTCGGAGCTCGGCTTCGATTATCTGAGAGATAACATGGTCACCAGAGCTCAGGATCGTGTCCTCAGAGGACTGAATTTTGCGCTGGTCGATGAAGTCGACTCGATCCTGATTGATGAATCCAGAACGCCGCTGATCATTTCCGGCGGAATGAAGCAGACGGCCAACCTGTATCTGCAGGCAGACCGCTTTGTGAAGAGCCTGAAAGAACAGAAGATGGAAGATGACAAAGTCATCGAACCAGGCGAATATGAGATTGATGTCAAGGGCAGAACGGTACAGCTCACCGAGCGAGGCGTTGCCAAGGCAGAGAAGGTATTCCGCATCGACAATCTGTACAACCTTGAGCATACGCAGCTGCTGCATCGCATCAACCAGGCCCTCAAGGCTAATTACATCATGGCAAAGGATGTCGACTATGTGGCTGACACTGCCAATGATGAAATCGATATCGTCGATCCGAATACCGGCCGTCTCATGAAAGGACGTGAATGGTCGGATGGCCTCCATCAGGCAGTATGTGCCAAGGAAGGCATCTCAATCCGTCAGGAAACCACCGTCCTTGCAACGATCACGTATCAGAACTTCTTCCGTCTCTACAATAAGCTGGCCGGCATGACCGGTACAGCCAAGACCGAAGAAGAAGAGTTCCGCGAGATCTACAACATGCTGGTCTATGAGATTCCGACCAACAAGCCGGTCATCCGCAAAGACTATCCGGATGCGGTATACGGAACGAAGAAGGCAAAGTTCGAAGCATTGGTCAACGAGGTGATTGAACGCCACGAAAAGGGCCAGCCGGTTCTGGTCGGCACGATTGCGGTCGAGACTTCAGAACTGATCTCCGGCATGCTGAAGGAAAAGCACATTCCGCATGAAGTGCTGAATGCGAAGAACAATGCCCGTGAAGCAGAAATCATCGCCAAAGCCGGTCAGAAGAATGCCGTGACCATTGCGACCAACATGGCCGGCCGTGGTACGGATATCAAGCTTGGCGAAGGGGTCAGGGAACTTGGCGGTCTCTGCGTCCTTGGCTCGGAGCGTCATGAATCGAGACGTATCGACAATCAGCTGCGCGGCCGTTCTGGCCGTCAGGGCGATCCGGGTGAATCCCGTTTCTATGTCTCCGTTCAGGATGATCTGATGGTCCGGTTCGGATCCGAGCGTCTTGAGAGTCTGTTCAAGTCGCTGGGCGATGAAGCTGTCGAGTCCAAGACGATCACCAACGCCATCAGCAGCGCCCAGAAGCGTGTGGAGGGCGTCAACTTCGATGCCCGCAAGACCTTGCTGCAGTATGATGATGTTCTGCGTCAGCAGCGTGAAGTCATGTATGATCAGAGAAACTTCATCCTCGACAACGAAGATGTCCATTCGATCATCCAGCAGATGTTCAGCCGTGTGATCAGCGATACAGTCGGGGCTTATGTCGATCCGGAGAGCCGTTCGGGCGAGCTGCATATTCCGGAACTTCTCGAAGCGCTGAATAAGCTTGGCTTCCGCGATCTGATCACGGAAGCAGATCTCAAGGGCAAGACGGCCGAAGAAGCTTCTGCGCTGATCAATGATCGGGCATGGAAGAATTACGATGAGAAGATCGATCCGGTCCGTCCGCAGATTCGTCAGTTCGAACGCGAGATGTCCCTGAAGGTCATCGACCGTGCCTGGGTCAACCACATCGATACGATGTCGAAGCTGAGAGATGGCATCGGACTTCGTTCCTATGCTCAGGACAATCCGCTGCAGGCCTATGTGAGTGAGGGCTATCAGCTGTTCCAGAACATGATGCATGATATTGCCCAGGAGATTGTTGCGTACTGCATGAACCTGAAAGTTGTTGTACGTCAGCCTGATACGAAGCAGGCATAATCCATAAAAGGAGAAAGAAACCATGGAACTCTATGAAATGAAGCAGGGTGTAACCCGCTGCCAGGCTAAATTGGAGCAGCTTGGCTCCTCTCTTTGACCTGCCTGGCAAGAAAAAACAGATTGCAGAAGATGAAGCGGCGATGAATGCCCCGGACTTCTGGGATGACCAGAAGAAGGCACAGGCATTGATCCGCCGCTGCAACCAGCTGAAGAGCCTGGTAGAAAACTATGAGAAACTCGGCAGTGAACTGGAAGAGCTGTCCGCTTCCGTCGCAGAGCTCGGAACGAGCTTCGATCAGGATCTTGCAGACCTGGTCAATGAAGAATATGCGGAAACGATGAAGCAGTTCGATCAGTATGAGATTGATGTGCTGCTTTCCGGGCCGTATGACAACCACAATGCCATCCTGGAAATTCATCCGGGTGCCGGCGGTACGGAAGCCATGGACTGGGCAAGCATGCTGTATCGCATGTATACGCGCTGGGCTGAACGCAAGGGCTACAAGATCACGGTGCTGGACTATGAAGAGGGTGAAGAAGCAGGCATGAAATCCTGCTCGGTTCAGATCGAAGGGCCGATGGCCTATGGATATCTGAAGGCAGAGAATGGCGTTCACCGCCTGGTCCGCATCTCTCCGTTTGATGCCAATGCCAGAAGACATACGAGCTTTGCCAGCGTTGAAGTCATGCCGGAATTCGAAGATGACCTTGATATCGAGATTGATGAAAAAGATCTCGAAGTCATCACGATGCGTTCTTCCGGAGCTGGCGGCCAGCATATCAACAAGACGGACTCTGCAGTCCGCATGACGCATAAGCCGACCGGAATCACCGTATTCTGCCAGACGCAGCGTTCTCAGCTTCAGAACCGTGAAGCCTGCATGAATATGCTGAAGTCCAAGCTGCTGCAGCTGAAGATCCAGGAAAACGAAAAGAAGATGGCCGAGATCAAAGGCGAGGTCAAGGCAAACGAATGGGGATCTCAGATCCGTTCTTATGTCTTCCAGCCGTATACGATGGTCAAGGACCTTCGTACCGGCTACAATGTCGGCAATATCCAGGGAGTCATGGATGGAGACCTGGATGGCTTCATCTACAGCTATCTCCGTTCCAAGATCCAGCAGTAATTCATACGATCAAGGCGGAGAAGTTCTCCGCTTTTTTCAGAAAAGACAAGCATGGCAAAGGAAATCACTTTCCGTCTGACCCTTGCAGACTGGAACAAAGAAGAAGGAACCGTCGGAAGCGTGCTGACACACTGCCTCCGCCTTTCGCGTCATGAAATCTCCCGGCTCAAATTCGACGGGCAGATTCTTCTGAACGGATCTTCGGTTCATGTCACGGACCCCATTCGGATCGGCGACGTGCTGACGGTGCGCTTTCCGGAAGATCCTCAGGATCCGGTGAAGATCGTGGAAGCAGAACCGGTGATTCTCTATGAAGAAGAAGACTTTCTGGCGGCAGATAAACCTGCAGGCATGCCGGTTCATCCGGATCATAATCATCTGGAAGACTCTCTCGGAACCTTGCTGATGTCGCATTATCAGAAATTCGGAGAGAATTTCACGATCCGTCCGATCGGCCGGCTGGACAAAGATGTGAGCGGCATCGTTCTTTATGCCCGCAATCAGCCGGCTGCTGCCCGCATGAGCAGAGACCGTGCCGAGGACAAGCTGAAGAAGTATTATCTGGCCCTAGCGGAAGGCTCTTTTGAACAGAGTGATGGAACGATTGATCTTCCGATCGGAAAAGAAGAAGGTGAGCGCCGCCGCCGGATCTCTGAGGAAGGCAAGCCTGCCATCACGCATTACTGCGTGATGAAAGAACTTCATTGTGAGGGAAGACCTTACTCCCTTCTCAGAGTCTGGATTGAAACCGGAAGAACGCATCAGATCCGGGCGCATATGGCAGCCATCGGACATCCGCTGCTGGGAGATGCGCTTTATGGAGGAAAGGAAGATCTGATCCGCCGTCCGGCCCTGCATTGCTCGGAAGTCATTCTCTATTCCCCGTTTTCCCGGGAAGAAGTGAAGATTCATTCCAGCCTGCCAGAAGATATGGCCTCGCTGGTCATGGAAGACTTCTCAGAAGATCCGAAGAAGAGTGAAGCCATTCCTTCTCCGTTTCTACAGAAGGTGGTGCTTTCAGCAGAAAATTCTTCTGGTTCAAAGAAAACAGAAAAGAAATCTTCCTGGTGGGCAAAGCTGTTCAGATGAAAAGCAGCCGGGACTTCAGTCCCAGCTGCTGTAGAGAAAGCGGAATGATTTTTCCGGCAAGGTCAGCGGTTCATTGAAACGGACCGCTTTTCCTTTCAGCAGATCGATGCCTTCTTCCACTCCGGCATCGAAGCGGAATTCTGCCGGCTTGTCATCGATGTTGAGCAGAAAGGTCAGCTGGCCCTTTGCGTCTCTTCTGCGGAAAGCAATCTGCTGATTCTGCAGATAGAGCTGCACATAGTCGCCATCATGGAAGACCGGATACTGCTTCCGCATCTCGGCAAAGGAAGCGATCGTATCGGTCAGATCATTCCACTGCGGCTTTTCAAAGCAAGGTCTCAGGGCCGAATCGGAATAAGCAGACCGCGTGCCTTTCGCACCCCATTCGCTGCCATAGTAGATGCATGGCATGCCTGGCATGGCGTACATCAGGGCATAGGTCAGCGGAAGGTCCTTCGGATTCTCCAGAACAGATGCCAGACGGTCGACGTCATGGTTGTCTGCAAACGTCAGCAGATTCTTTCCCCGGTACAGGCACCAGGGATCCGGACCGAACTGCCGGTTCAGCGAATAGCCAATCTCGAACAGATTCTTCGAATTCATCGAGGAATACAGCCCCTTGCGGCATTCATAATTCGTGACGCTGTCCAGCATCTCATCATTCATGATGGAGTTGTAATCGCCGCCGATCATCTCACCTAACAGCATAAATCCGGGATCTTTTTCCTTCACATGCCGATGAAGCACTTTCATGAATTCATGATCCAGGCAGTATGCAACATCGAGGCGGAGACCATCGATGCCGAATTCTCCGATCCACTGATCCACCCGTTCCACCAGCCACCTGCGGACGGTTTCATTCTGCAGGTTCAGCTTGACGAGTTCCTGATGGCCTTCCCAGTCTCCATACGTGAATCCGTCCTTTGCCCAGGTATCATTGAAATTCACATAGAACCAGTCTTTGTAAGGACTGTCCCATTTCTTCGAAATGACATCCTGGAAGAACGGAAAGCCTCTTCCGACATGATTGAATACGCCATCCAGCATGACTGCGATTCCCTGATCATGCAGGGCATCGCAGACTTCTGCAAAGTCTTCATTTGTTCCAAGTCTCGGATCGATCTTTGCAAAGTCTCTGGTATCATAGCCATGCCGATCGCTGTCAAAGACCGGATTGAACAGCACGCACGTGACGCCGAGCTTCTTCAGATGCGGAATCCAGTCCAGCACTTTGCGGATTCTCGGGACAGTGATGCCGTCATTCTGCTTCGGCGCCCCGCAGAACCCGAGCGGGTAAATCTGATACATAATCTGATTCTGATCCATCAGTATTCCTTCTTTCCATTCCGGAACAGTCCGATCATCTCGGCAGTGAGACTGGAATCATCCAGTGCATCGAAGACGTCAGTCCGGTTTCTCCATTCAGCATAGCGGAGCTCTTCTTCCTGTACCTTGATGGGCTGATGACTATCTGCCTTGCACCAGAAGCCGCACAGCAGCGAACTGCTGAATGGCCATGGCTGACTCTTGTAGTACTGCAGGTCATAGACATCAAGACCGGTTTCTTCTTTTACTTCTCTCAGTACCGTTTCTTCGACTGTTTCACCGAATTCGCAATAGCCTGCCACCAATGCGTCCTTGCTGTAAGTGCCATGAGCATACCTGGTGATCAGCAGCTGGTTCTTCTCATTCAGAATGCCGACGATCACCGCCGGATTCAGGCGCGGATAAACGATCTGGCCGCAGGATGGACAGACCAGGGCACGCTCGGTGCGGGAAGGCTCCATCTTCGTTCCGCATCTTCCGCAGTACTGGTTTGCACGCATCCAGGAGACAAGCTGCCAGCCGAGAATGCAGGCAAAGCCGAGATACCTCGGCTGATAGGTCCGGCAGATCCTCGTATCCAGAGAGATGACTTTCTGCTTTGTCAGATCTGCCGCAAAGAAGCCTTCTTCTCCGATGGAAAACAGATACTGATAAACCGTATCCTCCGAAAGATCCCGGACGTGGAAAAACGTCTGATCCGGCTTCAGAAATAGATTGCGGCCATCATAGTCAAATACGGTATCATCCGGTTCCGGAAGCCTGGGCTTCCAGGTGTTATCAAGGTGCTTCGGAGCAATATCCTGAATCATGATCTGCCTCCCTTGCAAAAAAGCGCCGGATCAGAATCCGGACACCCAACGATATTATTATAATGAATAATCCGGTTCACTGAAAGACTGTTCACAGAGCGATTTCTGATTATATTGAAAGTAGAAAGAGAATCATCCTGAAAGTGAGGACAAGAGGATGAAAAAGGTACTTCTCGAATATTAGTTCAAGTTTCCTGAAATCCAGCAGAAGTTTCGGGAAACGGAAATCATTCTGAAAACGGAAGATCATGAGATCTGAAGTTGTTTCCATCTTGAAAAGCTGTACGCAGCATGAGGGTATACTGATGGAGAATTCTGTGTTCACAATTGAATACATCAGATAGTCCGTCGTCCGCGGATGACGGAAGATATGCGGGACACGTCCTGCAGTCAGCGATCAGCTGAATAGAATTTTATTTCTCATACCTAGAAACAATCGCATGATGAAGAAAAAGCGGTTTCTCTGATGCACATCAGGGTGCCGCTTTTCCTATGTGCGGCTGTTTTGTGTATAATCACTGTTGTTGAGAGAGGAATCTGAAAAATGGTTAGTGTTAACGAACGCATTGCTCAGCTGAGAAAGCTGATGCACCAGAAGAAAATTGATGTGTATTATGTGCCGAATGAAGATGATCATCTGTCGGAGGAATATACGGCAGAATATTTTCAGTGCAAGTCTTTTCTGTCAGGCTTTACCGGAGATGCCGGCTGTCTGATCGTGACGAAGAATTTTGCGGGCTTATGGACAGATGGCCGCTACTTCACGCAGGCCGAGGGAGAACTGGCAGGAACGGAAGTCACGCTGATGCGGCTGCGTCAGGCAGGGGTTCCGGATCCGCTGGATTACCTGATTGCCAATACTCCGAAGAACGGCGTGCTCGGCTTTGATGGAAGAGTCGTTTCTGCCGCTGTTGCAAGAAAGCTGGCAGATGCGCTTTCGGCAAAGAATGCAAAGCTCCATATGAGCGATGATCTGGCTGGATTGGTATGGGGAAATGAACGCCCGGCAATGCCGGAAGAAAAGCTCTTCGTGCTGCCGGAGAAGTATACCGGAGAATCTGCTGCGGAACGGATCGGCCGGGTCAGAGAAGCGATGAAGACGCAGAAAGCCGATGTGCTGGTGCTGACGGAACTGGAAGATCCATGCTGGATGCTGAATGTGCGCGGCAATGATATTGCCTGCACGCCGGTTGCGTACGCGTTTGCGATCGTGACGAGAACGAAGGTCTATTACTATGTGGATCTGGTCAAGGTTCCGGCTGCTGTGAAGAAACATCTTGAGAAAGCAGGCGTGACGATCCGTCCTTACAGCATGGTCTCGAAGGATCTGGCAGGTCTCAAGAAGAAAGTCATATGGGCAGATCTGAACCGGCTGAATGCATCGTTCTATGCGAAGCTGGATGCGTCGGATACCGTACTGAACGCACCTTCGCCGATCCGGATGTTCCGGGCAGTGAAGAATCCGGTCGAAGTACGCAATACGCTGAATGCCCATGTGAGAGATGGTGTGGCGATGGTGCGCTTCATCTGCTGGCTGAAAGAGAATGCCGGAAAGATTCCGATGGATGAAGTCTCCGTTCAGAACAAGCTGTATGAACTGAGGGCAGAAGGAAAGAACTATATTGAGCCTTCGTTCGAAACAATCTGCGCCTACCGCGGCAATGCGGCAATGATGCATTATACGGCGCATGATGATGTCAATGCGAAGATCAGCCCGAATGGCTTCCTGCTGGTGGATTCCGGCGGAACGTATTATGACGGCACGACGGATATCACCCGCACGATCTCACTCGGAAAGACGACCAGAGAAGAGCGGATGTACTACACAAAGGTCCTGCAGTGCCATCTGGACCTGGCCAGAGCAAAGTTCCTGCATGGAACCACCGGCAATAACCTCGATATTCTTGCCCGCGAACCGCTCTGGAACATGAATATCGATTTCCAGTGCGGAACCGGTCATGGGGTCGGTCATGTGCTGAGTGTGCATGAAGGTCCGCAGGGCATCCGCTGGGGCATGCCGACGCTGGCCCGTCCGAGTGCAGTGCTGGAAGAGGGGATGGTCGTCACGGATGAACCTGGCGTATATCTGCCGCATAAGCTCGGCATCCGGATCGAGAATGAGCTTCTGGTCGTCAAAGATGAGAATAATTTCTACGGACAGTTCCTGCGGTTTGAGTCGCTGACGTTCTGCCCGTATGATCTGGAGTCCATTGAGGTAAGTCTTCTGACGGATGATGAACTGAAACAGCTGAATGCTTATCATAAGATGGTTTATGAAACCCTCAGCCCGCTGCTTCCGGCAAAAGAGAAGAGCTGGCTGCGCAAGGCAACCAGGGCGGTGAAGAGATGAAGCTGATTTCCTGGAATGTGAATGGGCTCAGAGCCTGTGCGAAGAAGGGATTTCCCGAGTTCTTCCAGGAAATGGATGCCGATCTCTTTGCCATCCAGGAAACGAAGATGCAGCCGGAGCAGCTGGATGACAGCCTGAAGTTCGACGGATACTATCGCTACATGAACAGCGCCGAGCGCAAGGGCTACAGCGGAACGCTGGTCTATGCGAAGAAAGAGCCGCTTTCCGTTTCGTATGACATTGATGGAGACGAGACGAAAGAAGGAAGAGTGATTACCCTGGAGTATCCTTCTTTCTGGTTTGTCTGTGCCTATGTGCCGAATTCCAAGGAAGGGCTTCTGAGGCTTCCTTATCGCATGGAATGGGAGAACTATCTGCTGGCGCATCTGAAGAAGCTGGATGCGCTGAAGCCGGTGATCTATACCGGCGATCTGAATGTGGCGCATGAGGAAATTGATATCCGCAACCCGGATACGAATCATCAGAGCGCAGGTTTCTCGGATGAGGAGCGGCAGAAGTTCACAGAATTACTGAGCAATGGCTTCACGGATACCTTCCGTACGCTCTATCCGGATACCGTGAAGTATTCCTGGTGGAGCTACCGGTTCAAGGCAAGAGAGAAGAACATCGGCTGGCGGATTGATTACTTCGTGGTCTCCGATCGTCTGAAGCAGGTAGTAAAAGATTCCGTGATCTATGATCAGGTGCAGGGAAGCGATCATTGCCCGATCGGTCTGGAAATAGATGTTCCGGAATGAAAATGATAGAATAATGAGCATATACAAGCAGAGGGAGGATTTCGGATGGATGTGAAGGCAATGGTCAGCGGCTACCGCAATGAGCTGGTCAATAAGCTTGCAGAGCTGGTTGCGATCAGAAGCGTGGAATCAGAACCGCTTCCGGATGCCCCGTTCGGGGCAGGGCCGAGAGATGTGCTTCTGCTGGCCCTGAAGATGCTGGAAGAAGATGGGTTCAGGACGGTGAACCTGGATAATTATGCGGGTTATGCAGAACTCGGCGAGGGCGATCAGGTCATCGGGGTGATCGGACATCTCGATGTGGTTCCGGCAGTTCAGGAAGATGGCTGGCATACGGATCCATTCCGTGCGGAAATCAAGGATGGCATCATGTATGGCCGCGGCGTCAGCGATGATAAAGGCGCAGTAGTTGCCAGCATGATTGCTCTGAAGGTGATCCGCGATCTGGGCGTTCCGCTGAAGAAGCGGATCCGTCTGATCATGGGTACCAATGAGGAAACCGGGTCCAGAGGGCTTGCTTACTATGTGGCAAAAGAAGGCCATGTCGACTATGGGTTCACTCCGGATGGAGAGTTCCCGCTGGTAAATGGCGAAAAGGGAATGGTCGGCGCAGTTTATCGCTCAAAGTCCACGCAGATTCTGAACGTGGAAGGCGGTACGGCGAGAAATATCGTATGCCCGCGCGTCAATGCAGAAGTACGCAGAAATACGTATTCCTCCAAGAAACTCAGCGACTATTTCAATAACAACAATATTGATTTCTCAATCGAGGAGAAAGAGGATCGCGCAGTTATTACGGTCTTCGGAAAAGCAGCGCACGCATCTACGCCGGAACTTGGCGTGAATGCGATTTCCCATCTGTTTGCAGGACTGAAAGAGGCAGGACTGCAGGATCCGTTTGTGGATTTCTACTGTTCCCATTTCGGAACTTCCACCGATGGCAGCGGGCTGGGATGTGCTTGCTCTGATGATTACGGAGCACTGACCGAGAACAATGGCATGATCCGGATGAAGGACGGTGTCATTGAAGGTTCGATCGATATCCGGTTCCCGGTGACGATGACTTCCCGTCAGGTTCTGAAGATGATGGAAGACCGCATGGAAGATGATGGCGGTGCAGTTGAAGTGATCGGCACGGTAGAGCCTCTTTACTTCCCGCCGGAGTCACAGCTGGTCACCAGTCTGATGGCGGCTTATCAGGAAGTGACGGGCGATACGGAGAGCACTCCGCTGGTGATCGGCGGCGGTACGTATGCCAAGGGCATTCATAATACCGTGGCCTTCGGCTGCGCGTTCCCGGGCAAGGATTATCATATTCATGACGCAGATGAGTGGGTTTCGATCGAGGATCTGCTGAAGCAGGCTGAGATCTATGTGCATGCGATTCTGCGGCTGGAAGAGCTGAATTGAGACAGGCACCCGGAAGGGTGCTTTCTTTATGGTTTCTGAAGAATTCTGCTGACAGGGATCATGATATAATGAGCCGGGTGCAGAAACTATGAAAAAAGCAGCGATTGTATATGATTTCGATAAGACGCTATGCGCCAAGGATATGCAGGAATACAGTCTGATTCCGGATCTCGGCTATCATAATCCTGCTTCGTTCTGGAAAGAAGTGTCAGAGCTTTCCAGAGCTCAGCGAATGGACAGCATCAGCGCGTATCTCTATCTTCTGAAGAAGCGGTTTGAGGAGCAGGGCAAGCCGCTGAGCCGGGAGTCTTTCCGCAACCTCGGAAAACAGATTCAGCTGTATCCGGGCGTGGAGACATGGTTTGAGAGAATCAATCGCTATGGCGAAAGCCAGGGAATTGCGGTCGAGCATTACATCATCTCTTCCGGAATGCAGGAGATCATCGAGAGCGTGCCGATCGCAGAGCAGATGAAGAAGATCTATGCATGCAGGTATTACTACGATGCGGAAGGATTTGCCCGCTGGCCGGCTCAGATCATCAATTACACAACGAAGACGCAGTACATCTTCCGCATCAACAAGCAGGTGCTGGATGAAGACAATGAAGAAGATCTGAATACGTGGATTCCGTTTGCGGACCGCGCGATTCCGTTCACGCGGATGATCTATATCGCCGACGGCATGACTGATGTGCCATGCATGCGGCTGGTCAAGGAATATTCCGGCAAATCTATTGCGGTCTACAACGCTGAGAGTGCCAAGGCTGGTATTCAGGCAGAGCGGCTGATGCGCGAAGGCCGGGTGAATTTCATGGCGGCAGCAGATTACCGCGAAGGCTCTGATATGGAAGCACTGGTCTGCATGATCCTTGACCATATGGGCGCAGATGCCCGGCTTGAGGAATTAGAGGGGAAAGTGAAATGAAGCGGAAACAGAAGAATGATGAGAAAAAGACCACCGTCAGACTGATCCGCTTTGCAGTTGTTCTGATTCTGGCAATTGCAGTGCTGGTCGGCTATCAGATGACGCACCGGGACTCGGAAAAAGCAGTCACCGTGATTGAGCTGGATGCGGCTCATGGCGGCGATAACTCTGGGTTCCAGGGACTGGTCAGCGAAGATGAATTCTGCGAGAAAGTCACTGATGCGCTTCAGGTTCTTCTCGAAAAGGATGCTTCGTTTCAGGTCGAGCGAACGCATGAAGCAGGAACTGCGATGAATGCAGATGACAGGCTTGCGAAGATCCGTTCAGATTCTCCGGATCTGGTTCTGAGCATACGGTGCAGCTGGTCCCCGGATGCGTCGGTCAGAGGCATGCATCTGTATGAGAACCTGCCTGACTCTCCTTATCATGAGAAAAGCGCCGCGGCTGCCGATGCGATCCGTGATGTCTTTTCAGAAGACGGGACGGTGACGCCGACGGCCGGCTATCTCTATTACCAGCCGATCCGTTCGCAGAAATATCAGGAAGTCCTGGTCGATGAATCGGATACTTCCGATCATGGCACCGAGACCCTGCCGCTGCTGTCAGACAGCAGCTGTCCGACGGTCGTATCAGCACATCTTTACGTGTCCAGCCAGGAAGATGCTGATGCCTGGAATAATGAAGCAGGAATTCAGAAAGCGGCACAGCTTTACTATGAAGCGCTGTGCAGGGTATACAAGCAATGAGCAATGCGGATCGGTTTCTGAATGCATATGCATCGATGGAGAAGTCGATGAACCGGATGGTCGGGCGGACGGATTATATTCCGTTTGCGACGCTCATCCATATGACGGCGAAGAATCATCCGGCTATCCGCCGGCATGAAGAAGATCTCAAGGAAATATGCGAGCTGCGGAATGCGATTGTCCATCAGCGCGGTTCCTCGGATGAGATCATTGCTGAGCCATGCGATTCCATCACTGCATCTGCGGAGCATCTTGCTGCATTGATGGAAGAAGACCAGAAGATCCTGCATTATGCAAGTCAGCCGGTCCGGTATGCAGGCATGGATGATACCGTGCGCGAATGCGCAGAGCGCATGAAGCGGGCAGATGCAGGAAAGCTTCCGGTTTATGAGAAGGGAAAAGTTTCCGGTCTCATCACGGTCTTTGAATTGCTGGATGCCGCAATGGCAGGAAAAGGCGATTGGCAGATCAGAGAACTCGTCCATGAAAACAGCCGGAATCGGATTATCTTTCTTTCGACATCCGATACGATCGAGGATGCCGTCAGAGAGTTCAGCCGGTTCCCGGCTGAGGAACGGCGTCTGCCAGTCATCCTGATCACCGAGTACGGCCGTCCGGATGAAAAGCCTCTCGGAATTCTTTCTTCTGCTGATCTGGCTAGAATTCTCAGCTCATTAATCTGAAAAAAGCCCATGATTAACGCTTTTTCTGTTGATTTTGGTATCTGTGACAGTAAAATGGAATTGTCCTATGCGACAAGGAGGAAAGGGTTTTTCATGGCAAAGGAAGTAAAGGTTGTCACCAAAAAGACGCTCGCTGATGATATTGCTGCACAGCAGGGTCTGACCAAGAAGGCTGCAGCAGAGATTGTGAACTATGTATTCGAGGAGTCCGCAAAGACTCTGAAGAAGGGCGGAGTCGTTGACATCAACGGATTCGGCAAGTTCTCTGTCAAGAAGAGAGCTGCTCGCACGGGTATCAATCCGCGCACGAAGGAAAAGATCAAGATCAAGGCTGCCAAGGTTCCGGCATTCAAGGCATCCAAGACCCTCAAGGATCTCGTTAAGTAATCATCGGTTCATCTGAATCAGAAAGGACAGCATTCCTGCAGAATGGAGTGCTGTCTTTTTCAGAAATGGGGTAAGATGGAGACAGGGGGATTTCTGAAGTATGTTCAAGAATCTGAAATGGGATTCCGTCCTGAAGGCAGTAATCTATCTTGCGGCAGGTGTAGTCATGCTGATGTACCCGGAAGTCATGACGGCATACAGTGCAGATATTCTGGCGATGATCTGCATTCTGCTCGGCGTGATCAAGATGATTTCCTATCTGCTGATGGACGTGACCAAGGCATTATACCGGAGCGACTTCTCCGAAGGAATCATTCTGGTCATCGTAGGACTGGTATGTCTGTATCAGAAAGCACAGCTGAAAACGCTGATTCCCTCGATCATTGCTCTGGCAATCATCTATTCCGGTCTTCTGAAGCTGGAAGATGCGGTTGATAACCGGCGGCTTGGAAAAACGAGCAGCGGGGGCTATGTCTTCTTTGCGATCATTGCGGTCGGCCTTGGCATCGTCATCCTGTTCGGCCTTTTGAAAGATGGGAAGTTCCTGTTTCAGTTTATCGGCGGCAGCCTGATCTATTGCGGCGTGACAGATCTTATCTCGTCATTCCTTCTGGCCAGCAGATTCAAGAAATACAATGAGCAGGCTTCGAAGGAGACTGCTGCTGCAGAGACCAAGCCGGAAGAGAAGCAGCCGGAACAGACGGAACCTGCAGAAGCACCGAAGCCGGAACAGCTGGAAGCTCCTGCCGAAGAGGAAGAAGCTCCGAGACATATTCCCAATATTCTTGCGGATGCAGAGCCGGTGAAACCTGGAGAACCTGCAGCTCAGGAAGCGTCTGAAGCAGAAGCTCCTGTGCCGGCAGAGTCTTCTTCAGAAGAGCCTGCAGCAGAACCGGAAGAAAAGAGCGATGGAGGCATAGAGGAGAAATGAGACATCGAGTATTAGCAGGTACCTATACAACGGATCATACGAGCAGAGGCATCTATTCTCTGCAGTATGAAGATGGAAAAGTAAGCGATACGCATCTGTTTGCGGAAATTGACAGTCCGAAATATATCTGTGCGGAAGGAAATCTGGTTGCTTCGATCGCTTCGGCAGAACAGGGAGCCGGGGTGGCATTATTCGATCTGAACGGAAAGCTGCTCGATCAGCTGTCTTACGAAGAACGTACTTCCTGCTATATCACCATCCATGAAGGACGGATTTATACCGCTAATTATCACCTCGGCCAGTTCTCGGTCATCGGGATTGACGGGGATCATCTGAAACTGATCAATACGATTCAGATCCGTGAAGGAGCTGGCTGCCATCAGGTATTGTTCCACAAGGATCAGATTCTGATTCCGTGTCTGTTCCTGGATCGGGTCATGATCTTCAATGCTGATCTGAAGTATGCCGGTGCCATCCGCTTTCCGGCGGGAACCGGACCTCGGCACGGCGTCTTCACGAAAGACGGCAGCTGCCTGTATCTGGTGTCGGAACTGAGCAATGAGCTCTTCGCCATTGACAGTGAAGATTACAGCTGTGCATGGCGCATGTCGGTGCTCCCGGATGGAAAGAAGCATCTGCGCGATACGGCTGCGGTCCGCCTTTCTGAGAAGGAAGACCGCATTTATGTTTCTACCCGGACCCAGGACATTCTCTCTGTCATCGATCCGGCCCAGCAGAAACTGATGCAGACGCATTACTGCGGTGGCAGACACCCGAGAGATTTCATTCTCCTCGAAGATCATCTGCTCGTTGCCAACCGCTACAGCAATTCCGTCGTATCCTTCGCACTGAATGAAGACGGAACGATCGGAAAAGAAGAAAACCTGATCGAAGTACCGCAGGCAGTAAGCCTTGCAGTATCCGATCAGGAAGACTGAGATCTGCCGGAAGGCAGATTTTTTCAATGCTCGATGGGGTTCGGATCGTTTCCGGGATTCAGCTCATTATTGATGGCCGTGCTGCAGATGCGCCAGGTGCCGTCTTCATCGGCAAAGGTCAGCTGATAGCCGATATACCAGGTACGCTCGAGATCTCTGGAACTGTTCTTTGCATAGTAGCTGAAGATGACCTGGGCTGTCATCGTGTCATCGCTCTGCTTCATGACGCCGAGAACCTGGCCGTCGCTGAAGCTGCTTGTTTCGTGTTCCGTGAACCAGAGATTCTGAAGCGTGATGTAGCGCTGATACCAGAGCTGGCTTGTATCGGAAACTTCGCTGACGGAAGAGACTGATCCATCCTGGGCGGGATAGGCAGCTAAGCGTTCCGCAGCGTCGAGAATATAGTCGTTGAGAGAATCATCTGCAGGCATGCCTGCAAGCAGGTGCCCGGTGATCGGGTCCTGCATGACGGTCAGCTCCTGCCCGCTTTCAAGAGAGAGTGCAGGAAATCCGAGCAGTCCGCTCAGTTCATAGACATCCGCCTGCGGAATGAAGCTTCCGGATACGTTCTCGAAGTTTGCAGGAGTGACGCCGCTCTCTTTCAGCAGAGAACTGTCTACCTGCGTGCCATTGGAATAAAGCACAGTTCCGGAAGGAACTTCCACCGTATAGGTTTCACTGCCGATCAGCGGATATCCTGCTTTCATGGTATCGCCGTCTTCATAGACTTCCACCTGTCCGTAAGACGTATCGCCGGACTGCAGAACGTAGATCATCCGACCGGAATCTGATCCTGCGTTCTGAATTGTGATCGTACTGAAGTCTGCATCTTCGAATTTGTTCTTCAGAGCAGCATCATAGGCTGCTTCGCTGTCCATGCTGGAATGGATATGCTGGGCTGCTTCAAACAAGCCGGTATAGTCTCCGGATTCCACCTGGGTGAGGAAGCTTTGAACGGTTTCCACTGCAGATCCGGTCTGATTCTGGTCAGAGGAATCTGCTGCAGAAGAGAAATCCGTTTTCTGCAGAGAAGCTGTGAGGAACAGGCTCAGGGCAAAGCAGATGCCTGCAGAAATCCAGGCTGCTGCAGGTTTGATTTTCTTTCTGCTCATCAGTCTGCTTCGCCTCCTTTTCTGACCAGGATCGCGTCCGGGAGTCTGCGTGATCCGTTCATCGCAACCGGATAGTGCACATAATTTCCGTCATACATCATGACGCTGGAATTGCCGCCGTCGAGATTTCCGGCTTCCACGGCTCCGTATTGCTGGAAGATGGCCAGCACGTCTTCATACTTGGCGCCCCAGGAAGAAGGACCTCTGCCATCAATGACTAAGAGCAGAATCGTTCCGTCTTCCTGCATGCCGACTGCAGTGCGCGGATTCAGCATGTTCAGATCGGACGTGGGCTGATAGACCACCTGGCCGTTATGGATGAACGTCGGACCGAAGGTGATCGCCTGTTCGACGCCCATCTCAAGCAGTTCTGAAGCACTTGCGGTGGTCGCAATGAGCTTATGATCCATGGTGAAGGCAATCACGGCACTGGTGCCATCCTGGATGATTTTTCCATCCTTGATCACGATGCCTGCCGGAATACTGCCATCGCCATTTCCGCCCGCATCGACAAAACCGCCGCCGTTGATTCCGGCAATTGCGTCAAAGGTTTCCAGATAAGCCGGCAGACGCGGTCCTTCGGCACCGGTGCTCATGCCCGGATTGATCGCAATGAAGACGTCCTCGGGATTATGGACAAGCATCATATAGCCCTCATAGGTCAGGCCATAGATATGCTGCAGCTCAATGCCGTCTCCATTCAGATCTCCGCTTTCTTCCAGAGCGGAACCTGTGTTTCCTGAGAATGATTCATCTGCCGAAATAGCCGCTGCAGTGCTCTCTGCAGAAGCTGTTTCTTCCGGTTCGGAGTGCGGTGCAGCAATCCGAGAAACCAGGAAACCTGCAAAGATTCCAGCAGCGCAGAGAAGTGCAGTCACTCCTGGTGAATATCCATTCGGGCGTTTCTTTGCCATGAACTTTTCCCCTCTCTCTGTGCAGATATTATATAGATATGAGGAAAGCACACTCAAGAAAAAAGGCGCCGGGGGAGCGCCGGACAATTCAGGAGATTCTCTCAACTTTGATCCGGAAAGCAGTTTCCGGAGAAAGCGCAAGCCGGTGATTCCGGCAGGCAATGATCATCTCCCCGCGAAGATTCGTGATCGCTTCAGCTTCATCGTCTTCTGCAATGCCGAAACGATCCTGCAGTTCCTCTCCGAGTTTCCCCAGAATCCAGGTGATTCTGCAATGTTCTCCAGGTTTCAGTTCTGTCAGACTGATCATATGATATGCCTCCGATGCCGGAACTTCTTTTTTTCAACATAGTCAGATATCCGCAATTAGTCCACGCTAAGCTTTTCTGACGATCTCAGAAAGAACTAGCACTCATATTGACAGAGTGCTAGAAACTGATATAAATATAGATAGCCAAAGGAGATAGATGATATGTTCTTGATATTGACGCCGATTCTGTATATTCTTCTGATCTATGTCATTGCGGCAGTCCTGCCGGCAGTCATTCTTCTGCGTTATGTTGATAACCAGCCGAACCTTCATCGTCAGCCGCTCGGTCTGCGCAACCGCTTGATTCTCGATGGCGTATATGCAGCATTGCTGGCTGGTCTGCTGGAATATATTGCAGAATACTTTTTCCACAGGTCCGGCGGACATTCTCTGACTGTGCTTGCTTATCTGATCGTCGGCGTCATCGAAGAAGGCACGAAGTTCCTGTTCATGAAGAAAGATACCTGGAACAGTCCGTATTTTGAAACGAGATTCGACGGCATTCAGTATGCAGTATTCGTGAGTCTTGGCTTCGCGGCATTCGAGAATATCAAATATGTGTTCAGCTACGGACTCTCCGTCGCACCTGCCAGAGCAATGCTTGCCATTCCTGGCCATACCGCATTTGCAGTCCTGATGNGATACTTCTACGGCCGGGCAAAGTACCAGCATGATGTCGGTGATTCCAGCATGGCGTTCGTGACTGCCTTGATCGGATATATCGCGGCAGTTCTGCTGCATGGCACGTATGACTTCTGCGCGATGAGTTCCACTGGCATTCCGACCTTCGTCTTCTTCCTGGTGGTGATTCTGATCTATGTGATCATCTTCCGCCTGGTGCATCATGAAGCTGAGCATAACCGGATTGTCTGAGCAGAAGAATCACAATATGGCAAAAAAAAACCGTCTGGAATCATCTTTCAGGCGGTTTTTTCTGGTTATGGAGCATAAGGGACTCGAACCCTCGACCCCCTGATTGCGAACCAGGTGCTCTCCCAGCTGAGCTAATACCCCATGCGAACAAGAAGTATTTTAGCACAGAAGAGAAAAACTGAGGGGATTATTTCAGCTCAAAGGCGATTGATCCTTTTCCGTTCTCATAATGGAATTCAGCAATCGCCCCATTGATCATCACGAAGGACGGGTAGGTGTGGCCGATGTCCATCTCATAGACATACGGGATATCCGGAATGGCTTTGCGGAATGCCTCTTCATAAGAAAGCCCGGTCGTGCTCGAAGGAAACAGCACCCGGCCGATCAGAATTGCCTGGCAGTGATCAAACCAGCCAGCATTCCGGAACTGCAGCAGGGTCAGATAGAAGCTCTCTGCACTGAAGCTGAAATCATCGAAATACCAGATAAACCCATCTGCTTCATAGCGCTTCAGAAAGTCATGAACATGATCGTACTTTGTGCCGATCACATCTTTCAGGACTTCGAGACACCCGCCGATGCAGCGGCCCCTGACATGAATGGAAGATTCCGGAGACTTCCATTCGGTCGGGGTATCGGCTCCGGCATAGTCTTCCATGAAGGATGCTTTGGATGCATGCATGATGGAACTGTGCTGCGTGATGAGGTTTCCTTTGAGCAGCTGAACTGCATTCTCTTTCTCTTCTTCGAAATGGGAACTGTCGAAGCTGCCTGCATTTCTGCCATACATGGTTGCCACATCGCCGCATACGGTATAGGTGAACAGCAGACTGGTCGGATCGCTAGCTCCGAGCAGCCATTTCGGATTGGAACGCATGGCTTCAAAGTTCACATAGGGCAGACAGTCATACAGGAAATCGCCGCCGCGGGCAGCCATGACCGCATAGACGGAAGGATCTTCAAACAGCGAAGAAAATTCTCTGCCGCGTGCTTCAGGATCCGCAGAAGGGCAGGATAAAGACCAGAGCGAAGCGGTTTCACGGATATTCCATCCTTGTGCTTTCAGATATTCAAGAGATTCCCGGAATGGCTCCGGATTCTTGCCGGCACCATCGGATGGCGCGGAGACGCCGATGGTATCGCCAGGGGACAGAAACTTCGGATATATCATGTCATATTCCTCCGTGTGCTCATCATATCGGATGAAATGTCCTGGGGGCAAGGCATAAAATGGGCATCGACGTTTTCAATGATTCGGCCGATGCCCGGAGGGGGAAAGAAATTGCTTTTTGTTTCTGGATCTGATAAGCATCGGGACGGCTCGTGCTCCGTCATCAGGCTCTCCTTTCTGTTTACATGAGTTAGGTTATTCTGATTTTCTGAATAGGTTATGGATCTTTTGTGAATGATCTCTGAACATTTGTCATCACGTGATGAAAATCACGGTGTAATGCAGGGGTATACACTTCGCGGAAAGTGTTTATTTCCGGCAATGACGCTGTTTCCGGAGAAAAAGATTTGTGATTTAATAGGTTCGTGTAAAAGGAGAACTAAGATGCAGAAGACTTTTAGTGAAACAGTTAAGGCATTCGGAGTTAAGCAGGTTCTTGGCTACCTTCAGAAGGATCCGGAAAACAATATTCCGAAGATTCTGGACTGGCTGGATAAGTACGGCGGTTCTGTTGCAATGCCGGAACAGCTTGCTTTCGTGAGAAGGGTATTAACGGACAAGGACAACAAGTGGTACAAGTATGCAATCCGTCTGTTCAAGGAGATTGATCAGAACTGCATGGACAAGTTCCTGACAAACTTCGTCATCAATGGTTCCATGCTCGGACTTCCGCGCCAGCGCAAGATGGCTGCAAAGTACAAGTGCAATATTCCTTGGACCATCCTGTTTGACCCAACGTCTGCGTGCAACATGCACTGCATCGGCTGCTGGGCTGCTGAATATGGCTACAAGAACAATCTGACGTTCGAAGAGATGGACAAGATTGTCAGCCAGGGCAAGGAGCTTGGTACTTATGTTTATCTGATGACCGGCGGCGAACCTCTGGTCCGCAAGGATGATATCCTGAAGCTTGCTCAGAAGCATAATGACTGCTATTTCCACATCTTCACGAATACGACTCTGATGACAGAGGAGTTCCTTGATGAAGTTGTCAAGTGCGGCAATATTTCCTTCGCTCCGTCTATTGAAGGAAACCGTGAGACCACGGATTCCCGCCGCGGCGAGGGCTGCTATGACAAGGTTATGCATGCACTGGATATGCTGAAGGCCAAGGGAATTCCGTTTGCAGTATCCATCTGCTACACGCATGTGAACTACAAGGCAGTTACTTCTGATGAGTTCATCGAAATGCTCATTGAGAAGGGTGCTCGTATTGCTTGGTTCTTCCACTACATGCCGGTCGGAAACGATGCAACCCCGGATCTGCTGCTGACCCCGGATGAGCGTGAATATATCTACCGCAGAATCCGTTATATCCGTTCTGAGGAATCTCCGTTCCCGATCTTCACGATCGACTTCCAGAACGATGGCGAATACATCGGCGGATGCATTGCCGGCGGCAAGAACTACTGCCACATCAATTCTGCTGGCGATGTTGAGCCTTGCGTATTCATCCATTACAGCCAGGCAAACATCAAGGATCAGGATCTCCTGGACTGCCTGAGACAGCCGCTGTTCCTCAAGTATCGTGAGAACCAGCCGTTCAATCAGAACATGTTCCAGCCGTGCCCGATGCTTGAGAATTCCGGCAGACTGACCGAGATTGTCAATGAGTCCGGTGCACACAGCACTGACCTTACTTCTCCGGAGTCTGCAGAACATCTCTGCGGCAAGACCAAGGCTTATGCAGATGCCTGGGCTCCGAGAGCAGAGAAGCTCTGGGAAGAGAGACTTGAGCAGAAGAAAGCTGCTGAAGAAGCTAAGAAAGCTCAGCAGAACGCTTAATCATTCTGATCAGATACCTTCTGGTTTTACACCGGGAGGTATCTTTTCTTTGCTTTTCCGGGTTATGATGGAGGAGCGGAGGTGAACATGAAAACGAAACAGATTGATTCCGTTCATGATCTGAGAGATCCGGACCGGTTTCCGCTGTTCTGCAAGGTCAGCAGCAGTCCGGAAATCAATACTTATATCGGCGAACAGAACCAGGCGATGAAAGCGCTGCATTATACTGAGCACAGCCAGGCTCATGTGATGGTGGTGGCGCAGAGAACTTACTATATTCTCAATACGCTTAAGGAAGACGATCATACAATCGATCTTGCTCTGACGGCTGCCTGGCTCCATGATATCGGCAATATCGTGAACCGGGTTGATCACAGCCAGTCGGGTGCATTGATGGCGTTTGTGCTTCTGAACCGGATCGGGATCCCGGCATCTGATATCGCTCCGATCATCTCGGCTATCGGGAATCATGATGAAGGAAATGGCGTTCCGGTGAGCAAAATCGCTGCTGCGCTGATTCTCGCCGATAAATCGGATGTGCGCCGCAGCCGGGTGCAGGAGACGGATGTGCAGAAGTTCGATATCCATGATCGGGTGAATTATTCGGCAACGATTTCTCAGCTGAAGATCAATCATGAGCATAGTGCGATCAAGCTGAAGCTGGAAATTGATACGAAGTACGGAGAGATCGGAGAATACTTCGAGATCTTCATGGATCGGATGCTGATGTGCAGAAGGGCTGCTGCCTTTCTGCATATGGAGTTTCATCTGATCATCAATGAGCAGACTCTCTTATGAACCTGATCGAAGAACTGAGGGCATATCAGCCGTTCAATGAGCAGGAAGAAAAGGACCGGGAACTGATCCTCAGGTGTCTGGAAACGATGCCGGATGTCTATGAACGCAGCAATCCGATTGCGCATATGACTGCCAGTGCCTGGATCGTGAATCCGGAACGGACAAAAGTGCTGATGTGCTGGCATAATATCTACAAGTCCTGGAGCTGGCTTGGCGGTCATGCGGATGGTGAACGAGATCTGCTGAAGGTAGCTCTGAAGGAAACCAGAGAAGAAAGCGGACTGAAACAGGTGATCCCGGTTTCTGACCAGATCCTCTCGATTGAGTCTCTGACGGTGGATGGCCATATCCATCATGGGATATATGTGAGCTCTCATCTGCATCTGAATGTGACATATCTGCTTGAAGCAGATAATCATGAGATGATTCATATGAACCCTGAAGAGAATTCCGGCGTCAGCTGGTTTCCGCTGGAAGAAGCAGTCCGGAAGTCTTCCGAGCCATGGTTTAGGGAACATATCTATTCAAAGCTGAATGAAAAGCTGAAGCTGATGCAGAACAGCTGAGCAAAAGAAAAGAGAACCGGCGAGGTTCTCTTTTTCAGAATTACTTGAGGTGCCAGATATCGCGATTGTATTCTGCGATCGTGCGGTCGCTGGAGAAGAAGCCGGACTTTGCGGTATTGACCAGCATCATGCGCGTCCACTTCTCGCGATTGCTGTAATCGTAGATGGCTGTTTCTTTTGCGGCGCAATAGCTTTCAAGATCCAGCAGAGTCATGAACCAGTCTTTATTCTTCAGGTTGTCGGAAACTGCAGTCAGCAGTTCCTTGTCGCCGATCTTCAGCATTTCCGGACCGGTGATGAAGTCGATGCAGTGACGGATGGATTCCGAACGATTGTAGAAATCGATCGCATGATATCCGTTCGTGTCATAGAGATGGATGACTTCATCGCTGGAACGGCCGAAGGTATAGATGTTCTCGCGGCCGACCAGATCGCGGATCTCAACGTTTGCACCATCATTGGTTCCGATGGTAACTGCGCCGTTGAGCATGAATTTCATGTTTCCGGTTCCGGATGCTTCCTTGGAAGCCAGGGAAATCTGTTCGGAGAGATCGGCTGCCGGAATGGTCACTTCTGCTTTTGCGATGTTGTAGTTCTGCAGCATCACGACTTTCATGTAAGGGCTGACTTCCGGATCATTGTTGACGAGCTCCTGCAGGCAGAGAATCAGATGGATGATGTCCTTTGCCATGATATATGCGGGAGCTGCCTTGCCGCCGAAGATGACGGTGATCGGACGGGCCGGAGTCTGGCCGTTCTTGATGCGCTGATATTCATAGATGACATACAGTGCATTCATCTGCTGGCGCTTGTATTCGTGCATGCGCTTGACCTGGATATCGAAGATGCTGTCCGGGTCGATTTCAACGCCTTCCGTGCGCTTGACGAATGCGGCAAACTTCTCTTTGTTGTGATGCTTGATCTCATCCAGGCGATGCAGGACATTCTCATCGTTGTAGTACTGCATGAGATTCTGAAGGCAGTCAGCATCTGCTTTCCAGTCATCATAGATCAATTCATCCAGCAGGGAAGTAAGTTCCGGATTGCAGTGATACAGCCATCTGCGGAAGGTGATTCCGTTGGTCTTGTTGTTGAACTTCTCCGGATAGATGTTGTAGAACGGCCGGAGTTCCTTGTGCTTCAGAATTTCGGTATGCAGAGCGGCAACACCATTGACGCTGTGTCCGTAATGCATGTCCATGCGGGCCATGTGGACACGGTTCTGATTGTCGATGATGTTGAGATCCGGGTTATTGTTGTATGCGCAGATGACACCCCAGTCGAGACCGCCGATGATCGGCATGAGCTGCGGAACGACTGCGGAGAGATAATCCAGCGGCCATTTCTCGAGGGCTTCTGCCAGAATCGTATGGTTTGTATACGCGCAGACATCGGAAACGATCTCTGCTGCTTCGCGGAATGGCATGCCTTCCTGAATCAGCAGGCGCACCAGTTCCGGAATGACCATGGACGGATGTGTATCATTGATCTGAATGGCGACGTAGTCTGCCAGATGATGGAGATCATGGCCGAGTGCTTTCTGTTCCTTCAGGATCAGCTGAGCAGCGCTGGATACCATGAAGTACTGCTGGTAGATGCGAAGCAGCTGTCCGTCCTTATCGGAATCATCCGGATACAGGAACAGGGTCAGATTCTTTTCGATGGCTTTCTTGTCGAATTCGATGCCATCATGGACGATGGATTCGTCCACGGTATCGATGTCAAAGAGATGCAGGGTATTATGTCCGGTCTTGTAGCCGAGAACGTCCAGATCATACATTCTGGAGGTAACGGTTCTGTTCCCGAAAGAAACCGGGAAGGTGACATCAGTCTTTCTCAGAATGCATGGTTCGCCAAGCCAGGTATCCGGAACTTCGTGCTGACGGCGGTTCACGAATTCCTGACGGAACAGTCCGAAGTGGTAGCGCAGGCCGATGCCGTCACCTGCCAGATTCAGCGTTGCGATGGAATCCAGGAAACATGCGGCAAGTCTGCCGAGACCGCCATTGCCGAGCGAAGGCTCCGGCTCTTCTTCTTCGACTGCGGAAAGGGATTTTCCATTCTTCTTCAGCAGTTCATCGACTTCCTTATAGATGCCGAGATTGATCAGATTCTTGCCGAGCTGTCTTCCGATCAGAAATTCTGCACTGATGTAGTAGAGTTTCTTGTCTCCGGCAGTCATCGGGATTTCTTCTGCCTTCTTCTTCACCAGAGTCAGGCATGCATGATAGAGCTCCTCATTGCTTGCCTCTGCGATAGGCTTTCCGAGTGTATCATTCAGCTGTTTTTCCAGTTCCATAGATTTTCCTCCTTCTTGATTGTAAACGTTTCCGTAAACGTTTACAACAGAATAATCGCATCAGAATCGTGAAAATCCGATACAATTCGATCGTACAGTACACGAAAAAACTGGAAAAGGGAAGAGACATCTTATGAAAAAAGCTGGAATTCTGATGCCGGTGGCATCTTTGCCGGGAAGGTTCGGGTCAGGTGACTTCGGGCCGGAGGCATATCGTTTTGCGGAAGATCTTGCCAGGGCAGGCTTCTCGATCTGGCAGATTCTGCCGCTGAATCCGGTGGGATACGGGAATTCTCCGTATCAGCCGTATTCTTCTTTTGCGATGGATGAGCTGTATCTTTCACTGGATCTTCTGGAGCAGCAGGGACTTCTGGATCATGTTCCGGACTACCATGTTTCAAGAAATCGGATTTCCTATGAAGAAGTCCGTGCTTATAAGGAAAGATATCTGAGAAAAGCATTCTCCAGGTTCCGGGAGGACTTGAGCTTCATGACATTCAGTTTCCAGGAATGGATGCGGCATTATGCATTATTCCGGATGTTCCGCAAGATCGAAGGAAACAAGCCGTGGCCGGAATGGGAGAATCCTGCCTTCCGGGATCTGCCTCTGAACGAATCTTCCGTGGACCTGAAGCAGTATGAGGATGAGATTCTGTATCAGGTCTTCCTGCAGTATGAACTGTTCCTGCAGTGGAAGAATCTCAAGCAGCATGTCAATGATCTCGGTCTGGAGATTGTCGGAGATATTCCGTTCTATCCGGGTCTGGACAGTGCGGATGTATGGTCGCATCGGGAGAGCTTCCTGCTGGATAAGGATGGACATCCGCGGTTCATTGCCGGCGTTCCGCCGGATTGTTTCTCGGAAGACGGACAGAGATGGGGCAATCCGATCTATAACTGGAATAATCTGAAGAAACATCATTATTCCTTCTGGATCGACCGGCTGGGCTATACGACTCGTCTTTATGATGTGGTCCGACTGGATCATTTCCGTGCGTTTGATACGTACTGGAAGATTCCTGCTTCCTGCCCGACCGCAAGAGAAGGAACATGGATCATGGCACCTGGAAAGGAACTGCTGGATCTGGTCAGAGAACAGATTCCGGACCTGAAGATCGTGGCAGAAGATCTCGGCGAACTGAGACCGCAGGTGCTGAAGCTGAGAGACCGGTATCAGTTTGCGGGCATGAATATCCTGGAATTCABCTTTGATCCGGAAAGAGAGTTCCATACTGCGGAGAACTGCTATGTCTATACCGGTACGCATGATAATGATCCGATCCGTGCCTGGTATCAGGACAAGAGCGCATCCGAAAAGAGAGCCTGCCGCAATTGGCTGCAGAAACATGGGTATGACAGCGGGAATCCATGTGATTCTCTGATTCGGGTGGCTATGAACAGCGAAGCAGAGGCGGCGGTGATCCCGATGGCGGATTTTCTGCATCTTGGAAAAGAAGGAAGAATCAATACGCCTTCCACGGTCGGCCCGCAGAACTGGAGCTGGAGGATGAAAGATTTCCTTGCATTTGAAGAAAGAATCCCGGAGATTGCAGAAATGATCCGCAGCAGCGGAAGAGGCCAGGAAAAATAGTATAATGAACCGGTGGACAAGGAGTAAGATATGTCACTGCTGATTGAGATTATCAAATCCGTACTGTTCGGGATTGTTCAGGGAATCACGGAATGGCTGCCGATTTCTTCTACCGGCCATCTGATTCTTCTGAATACGATCATGCCGCTGAGAGTGTTCCAGGACGCTGCCAGCAATGAAGCTTTCTGGAATATGTATAAGGTCGTGATTCAGTTCGGCTCGATCCTGGCTGTGCTGGTGCTGTATTTCAGACGTCTGAATCCATGGGACAAGGCCAAGGATGAGAAGAAGAAAAAACAGACGATTCAGCTGTGGGTTAAAGTGATCATTGCGACAATACCGGCAGGAATTGCCGGCGTGCTGCTGGATGATCTTATTGATGCAAAGCTTTCTACGCCGACCGTGATCGCGATTGCGCTGATTGTATACGGAATTCTGTTCATCTGGATCGAGAACCGCAGCCGCAAGCCGAAGATCCATTCGATTGATGCGATGGATTACGGCACAGCTGCGAAGATCGGCTGTTTTCAGGCGCTGGCGCTGATTCCTGGAACATCCCGTTCCGGCTCGACAATCCTCGGTTCGGTGCTCATGGGCTGCTCCAGAGGAACTGCTACAGAGTTCTCGTTCTTCATGGCGATTCCGGTCATGTTCGGTGCTTCGCTTCTGAAACTGGTCAAGATGGCGGGCGAAGGCGTATCGATGGGCGTGAGCGGAACGGTGGTTCTCTTAGTGGGAATGATTGTCTCGTTCGTGGTTTCCGTGATCGTGATCCGCAGTTTCCTGAAGTATATCCGCAAGCATGATTTCAAGATCTTCGGACTGTATCGCATCATTCTCGGTGTCATTATCCTGGTGCTCGGACTGATGGGAGTTCTGCCGGCCGGAGTTTCGGCATGAATTCTTCGTCTCTCAGCATCGCTGCACTGTTTCTGGAAGGACTTCTGTCCTTCTTTTCGCCTTGCGTTCTGCCGCTGATTCCGGTGCTTGCCGGTTATCTGACCGCTGAAGAAACCGAAACGGATCCGAAGGCTGCCCGGAAACATACGGCCTGGATGACGCTCTGGTTCGTGCTCGGCATCTGCCTCGTATTTGTGCTGGCGGCCGCCGGAGCCGGAATTCTGAATACGTTCTTTCAGTCGCACAGCGTGCAGTTCTCGATTGCCGGAGGCATTCTGCTTGTTCTGTTCGGACTGACGGAATTCGGAGTGATCCAGATTCCGTTTCTGATGAAGGAACATCGGCTTCCTTCTTCCAGGAAGAAGGAATCTGATGCGCTCAGTGCATTTCTGCTTGGCTTTTTCTTCAGCTTTGCCTGGAGTCCCTGCGTAGGGCCATTGCTGGCAAGTGCGATCGTGATGGCTGCAGATGCGTCTTCCAGAGCGCTTGGCTATGCCTATATCGCTGCGTATGCGGCGGGTTTCCTGCTGATCTTCATCCTGCTTGGTCTGTTCACGGAAGAAGTTCTCCGCTTTCTGAAGAAGAAGCGGAATGTCGTGAAGTACACGCAGAAAATCGGCGGAGCGATTCTGCTGGCAATGGGTGTTTATATGCTCGTGCAGGCCAATCAGCAGATCAGCCAGGTGCAGACAGCTGCTGCAGAACCGACTACAGAAGTTTCCGCTGAACCAGGTGCGCCCGCTGAAGCGTCTTCAGATACGCGCACGGATGCAGAAAAATACAATTTCACGCTGGAAGATGCGGAAGGGAATGCGCATTCGCTGACGGATTATAGCGGGAAAACAGTAGTTGTGAATTTCTTCGGAACGTGGTGCGGGTACTGCAACCAGGAACTTCCGCATCTGCAGGAAATCCATGATACCAGAGAGGATGTCGTGATACTGCTGATTGCAGCACCAGGTTATAATGGCGAAGGAAACGTGAGTGATGTGGAGCGCTACATGAAGGATGCTGGCTATTCCATGACAATTCTCTATGACACGGATTTCTCGGTTTCTTCACGGTATGGTGTGCAGGGGTATCCTTATACGTTTATTCTGAAACCGGATGGTTCATTTCTGGGATATATTCCCGGCTATCTGCCGGATGAATCCCTGGATCAGGCGATTTCTGAGGCTTCGGGAAACTGATGATGCAAGCACGCAGATTTCTGTTGCGCACCGCAGAAGACAGGTCTATAATCTAGCCGTACCGAGAGGCAATAAAAAAAACGGCTTGAGGGCCGTTGGGTTTAAAGCCTCTCTTTATTTGTGGAGGCAGAAAGGAAAGAAGTATGAAGTACATTTTCGTTACGGGCGGTGTGGTATCAGGACTTGGCAAGGGAATTACTGCTGCTTCGCTGGGCAGACTTCTGAAGCAGAGAGGGTTCAAGGTGATTTCTCAGAAACTTGATCCGTATATCAATGTCGATCCGGGTACGATGAGTCCTTACCAGCATGGTGAAGTTTTCGTTACCGATGATGGTGCAGAGACCGATCTTGATCTTGGACACTATGAGCGCTTCATCGATGAAGATCTGAATAAGTATTCGAATCTCACGACTGGAAAGGTCTACTGGAATGTGCTTCAGAAAGAGCGCCGCGGCGAGTATCTCGGCGAGACGGTTCAGATCATTCCGCATATCACCAACGAGATCAAGCGCTTCATCTATTCCGTCGGTGAGAAGGCTGGTGCCGATGTGGTGATCACAGAGATCGGCGGAACGGTCGGCGATATTGAATCACAGCCGTTCATCGAAGCAATCCGTCAGATTGCCATCGAGCATCCGGCAGAAGATGTGTGCTTCGTGCATGTGACGCTGGTTCCGTTTATTCCGGGATCTGATGAATACAAGTCCAAGCCGACCCAGCATTCCGTCAAGGAACTGCAGAATTCCGGTGTCCGTCCGAATATCATCATCACCCGCTGCGATGGCGAGCTTCCGGAAGATGTCAAGCATAAGATTTCTCTCTTCTGCAATGTCAAGCCGGACTGCGTGATTGAGAATACGACGGTGGAATCGCTTTATGATGCGCCGATCATGCTGGAACGTCAGCATTTCTCTGAGATTGTCTGCCGTGAGCTGAACATGAATCCTAGAACGATTGATCTCACAGAATGGAACAAGATGCTTGATCGGATCCACAATCGTTCCAAGCATGTGACGATTGCACTGGTCGGCAAATATGTGAAGCTTCATGATGCGTATCTTTCTGTCAAGGAAGCACTGCATCACGGCGGTTATGAGAATGATGCGCATGTCCGCATCAAGTGGGTCGAGTCAGAAGGAATCAATGAAGAGACTGCTCCGGAGATCTTTGCTGGCGTGCAGGGCATCATCGTTCCGGGCGGCTTCGGCGACCGCGGCATTGAAGGGATGATTGCGAGTGCGAAATATGCTCGTACGCATAATATTCCGTATCTCGGATTATGCCTCGGCATGCAGATTGCGGTAATTGAATTTGCCAGAGATGTGCTTGGCTATGCGGATGCGAATTCCAATGAATTCAATGAGATGAGCACACATAAGGTCATCGACTTCATGGAAAATCAGAGTGATGATATCGATAAAGGCGGCACGATGCGTCTAGGTGCATATCCGTGCGTGATCAAGGATGGCAGCCTGCTGATGAAGTGCTATGGGCAGAAAGAGATCCAGGAGCGTCATCGTCATCGCTATGAGTTCAATAATAAGTACCGGGAAGAATTCATCGCTCATGGAATGGATATCGTCGGTACGTCTCCGGATGGAAGACTGGTGGAATCGGTTGAGTGCAAGGATGATGATTTCTTCATCGGTGTTCAGTATCATCCTGAATTCAAGAGCCGCCCGAACCGGGCTCATCCGCTGTTCCGTGAATTCATTGCGGCAGCAGTGAGAAAAGCAGAGGCTGAATAATTCATTCTGTTATAATGAGAAAGCTTTTGCTTTCTCATTCTTTTCAAAGGGAGGAAATACAGGTGACCGAGAAGATTGTTGTTCTGGACTTCGGCGGGCAGTATAAGCAGCTGATTGCCAGAAGAGTGCGCGAGAATCATGTCTACTGCGAGATTCATCCTTACACGACTTCGCTTGAAACCCTGAAGGAGATGAATCCGAAGGGAATTATTCTGACGGGCGGACCCGACAGTGTGTATGCAGAGGATTCGCTGACCTGCGACCCGGGGCTGTTCAGCCTTGGAATTCCGGTGCTCGGGATCTGCTATGGCTCCCAGCTGATGGCATATGAACTTGGCGGCAAAGTAGAAACTGCACCGGTGAGCGAGTATGGCCATACAGAGCTTCATGCGGATTTCACGGATGGAATTCTGAAGGGATGGAAAGACGTCTCGACAGTCTGGATGAGTCATACTGACTATATTTCTGAAGCTCCGGAAGGATTCAGAGTTGCGGCTCATACGGAAGTATGCCCGATTGCGGCAATGGAAAATCCGGAAAAAAAGCTGTATGCGGTTCAGTTCCATCCCGAAGTCGTGCATACGGAAGAAGGAAAGAAACTCTTCAAGACGTTCATCTTTGATATCTGCGGATGCGCCGGCGACTGGAAAATGGATTCCTTTGCGGAGACAACCATCAGAGAATTAAGAGAAAAGATCGGCAATGGCAGAGTGCTCTGTGCGCTCTCCGGAGGAGTGGATTCTTCAGTATGCGCAGTGCTTCTTTCCAAAGCAGTCGGCAAGCAGCTGACCTGTGTGTTTGTGGATCATGGACTGCTGCGCAAGGATGAAGGAGATCAGGTTGAAGCAGTATTCGGACCGGAAGGACCATATGAACTGAACTTCATCCGGGTCAATGCTCAGCAGTATTTCTATGATAAGCTCAAGGGTGTGACAGATCCGGAACAGAAGCGGAAGATCATCGGTGCTGAATTCATCAATGTCTTTGAGAAGGAGGCCAAGAAGATCGGTCATGTAGATTATCTGGCTCAGGGAACGATCTATCCGGATGTTGTGGAATCCGGGATCGGGAAAGGTGCTGTGATCAAGTCTCATCATAATGTCGGCGGTCTGCCGGATCATGTGGATTTCAAGGAGATTGTGGAACCGCTTCGTTCTCTCTTCAAAGATGAAGTGCGCCAGGTAGGTCTGGAGCTTGGAATTCCGCGCAGCCTGGTTTATCGCCAGCCATTCCCGGGACCCGGACTTGGCATCAGAATTGTCGGGGAAGTGACCGAAGAAAAGGTGAAGATCGTTCAGGAAGCTGATGCGATCTACCGGGAAGAACTTGAAAAAGCCGGAGTTGATATGGGCAAGGGACAATTCTTTGCGGCATTATCTAACATGCGGTCTGTCGGCGTGATGGGTGACGGAAGAACTTATGACTATGCAGTGGTTCTGAGGGGAGTCATTACTTCAGACTTCATGACTGCAGAAGCAGCAGAGATTCCGTGGGCAGTTCTTCAGACCTGCATGAACAGGATCATCAATGAGGTGAAGGGGGTCAACCGTGTCATGTATGATCTGACCAGCAAGCCTCCCGGAACCATTGAGCTGGAATAAAAACACGAATCCCTGTAAGTCTTGAATCTATGAGGCTTACAGGGATTTTTTTATGCCCTCTGGGTACAGTTTGGGTACAAATCTTTATTCTTATGAGATTTCCGCCTGTGATTTATGGCTGGCCGAAATGAAAACAGGATGCGTTTATGATCTTTATGACACGCACCCTGTTATCACCAGGTTATCAATCTGGATTTTTGGGGTTGAGTCCCATCTGATCCATGATCGCGTCGTGCTTCTTCTGGGCTTCGAAAAGTTCAGGATATGGCTCGGTGACCGGATAGGTATCCATCCACCAGTCAAATTCTCTATAAGCCTTTTCCAAAGCTTCTTTTCGTTCTTTTACGTTCTTGATTTTGTCCGCTTTCTGGATGTCTTCCTCATATTTCTTATAACGCTGGAACCATGACTGCATCAGCATGAGCGAGTTGAAACGAATGGCAACACAGTCGTTGCCATCGTCATCCTTCGTCTCAAAAAGAGCACCACCAAAGTTCCGATACATCTGAAAAAGCTGATGCATTGCGGAGACTCCGTTCACTTCGGAATTTTTCAGTACTTCCACGTTGACACCGAGCGCGTCTGCCAGTGTTTGAAGTGACGCTGGCTTAGGATTCCGTCGGCCGGACTCATAAGCCCGGATATAGGATTCGCTGACGCCTATCATGTCACCGAGTTCCTTCAGAGTCAGTCCACGCGCTTTACGGAGACGCCGGATATTTTCACCAATCGTCATGGCATACCTCCCTGTCTGCAAGAACACAGACATACGAAAACAGCGTAAAAAAATTTCTATCAAGAGCATAACACGAGATTTTAGGTACCGCAACAAAATGATATTGACAAGTAGCAAAAAGATACGTTATTATTAGCGTATCAAAATGATACGCTTAAGAAAGGAGAATGGCATATGGAACAGAAGATGTATTACACGGCACAGGAGATTGCACAAATGCTCGGCATCAGCCAGGGGAAGGCATACAAGATTCTCCGGGAAATGAATGCACAGTTGAAAAACAAAGGTTATCTCACGATTCCCGGAAAGATTCCTACAGAGTATTTCCGGGAGAAGTGGTATGGCGCTGAAAGAAAGGAGGCAGTGAGCGTATGAGCTGTATACCGAAGAGAGATCCCAATGGCACGTGGCGGATTCAGTACCGCTGGAAAGACTATACGGGAAAGAACTGTAAATCACAAAAGCGCGGATTCCGGACGAAGAAAGAAGCGGAGGAGTGGTACATGCAGTTTATGCTGCAGCAGTCCGATGACATCACAATGACGCTCTCAAAGTTCTGGGAGGTGTACAAGGATGATATGAAATCCCGGATCCGTGAGACGACGATGCGGAATAAGGAATATATCGTCAGAGACAAGATTCTCCCCTATTTTGGGGATACGCCGCTCAATGAAATTACGGCTCCGAAAATCCGCAAATGGCAGAGCAGTCTGATGGAAAAGGGCTACAAGCCGACGTATCTGAAAACCATCAACAACCAGCTGAGTGCAATTCTGACTATGCGGTGAATTACTACGATTTGAAATCAAATCCCTGTCATAAGGCAGGAAGTATGGGAAAAAGTCACGCAGACAAGATGGAATACTGGACATTGGACGAATTCAACAGCTTTGAGGATGCCATCGTGGACAAGCAGACTTCATGGATTGCATTCAAGATTCTGTTCTGGACGGGGATGCGTCTGGGAGAAATGCTGGCACTGACGATTGGCGACATTGATTTCGATAACGGTGTGATTGAAATTTCAAAGTCGCTGGCAAGACTGGACGGCAAGGATAAGGTGACACCGCCGAAAACAGAAGCATCCAAGCGGATTATCACCATGTCACAGGAGCTGAAGCAGGACCTGCAGGAATATATTTCCACGATCTATCGACCGACGCCGAAGAAGCGGATTTTTGCCAATATTACGAAGAGCTATCTGGAACATGAGATGAAGCGTGGTATTGAAGCATCCGGAGTGAAGAAGATTCATCTGCACTGCCTGAGGCATTCCCACGCATCCATGCTGGTGCAGATGGGATTCAGCCCACTGGAGATCGCAAATCGGCTGGGACATGGGAGAGTTACGACGACGATTGAAACCTACTGCCATCCCACCATGGACGCACAGCAGCGAATTGCAGACAGGCTCAGTGCTATGGAGACAGAGCAGGAGGACAAGAAAGTTAAAAACCGCATAGTGGAAGCAAGTAGTCAGGGAAAGGAGTGAGGATCATGGCATGTGAGAGAAAGGCAAGGTTCCGCCGCAATACGATTGCATTCTGGCTGAGCGATGAAGAAAAGAAGGCTGTTGAAGCCAGAATCGCTCTGTCCGGTCTTCCGAAAGGCGAATACTATCGCAGAAGCATTCTTGGGAAGCAGATACAGGTGATGGGAGGTCGGTATCAGAGTGCAAAGCTGGCTGCGACTTTGGAGAGTCTCTATCGAAGAGCATCCGAAGAAAAGAACAGAGAGGCAATGGAAGAACTGATTCAGATTCTGACGGCGCTTCTTAAGGAGTGGGGGAAGGATGAAGAATCGTGAGAGAAAGTTCTGTCAAAGAAAAGGCTCCCGTCCGGCGAGACAGAAGCCTTAGATGACAGGTCAGGATACCAGTAATGGCAGCTGTGATGCCTATCGCGCACAGCAATAGTATATCACAGCTGTCTCGGATAAAAACGAAGAAATCAGGGAGGCAGCATGCAGAGAAGTTATGAATTTCTGCCAGATGAATTAAAGCGAAGAGGACTGTTCTGTACCTGGCGTGCGGAGCAGCGGAACGGAAGAATAACAAAAATTCCGTACAATGCGGTAAGCGGACAGAGGGCGAAAAGCAACGATGAATCCTGCTTTACGAGCTTTGAAAAGGCCGCCGGTGCAGTGGGATACAGTGGAATCGGAGTTGGTATCTTTCACGGCATCTGTGCGGTGGATCTGGATTACTGCGTCGATGAGAACGGAGCCGTGTCGGATAAGGCAAAAGAAATTGTGAAGCTGATGCACAGCTACACGGAATACAGTCCGAGCGGAACCGGTCTGCATATCCTGTTTCTGGCAGAGAATTACCAATACGATACGGATCGCTTCTATATCATGAATCACGCATCCGGTATCGAAGTGTATGTGGCCGGGGTGACAAACAAATTTGTGACGGTAACAGGAAATGAAATCAGAGACCACTATCCGTTTGAGAGCCGGACGGAGGAGCTGAATGTGCTGCTTGAACGGTACATGACACGAACGAAAACGGAACCGAAAGAGACTGCAAGAAATGCAATAAATGCAAGAAAACCTATGGCCGACCGGGAACTGATCATCCGCGCAGAAAGAAGCAGGAATGGGAAAGCTTTTCGAAAGCTGATGAGCGGTGACTGGAAGGGAGACTATTCATCTCAGTCAGAAGCAGACATGGCTCTCTGCAGCATGCTTGCATTCTGGACAGGAGCAAATGCCTGGCAGATGGATCATATTTTCCGGCATTCAGGGCTGATGCGTGGAAAGTGGGATAGCCCCCGGGCCGGAAGCACATATGGGGCAGATACGATTCAGAAAGCAATTGATAGCTGCAAGGAAGTTTACACTCCCGGGAATACAAGCCGTGGCATTTGTTCATTCGAAGCAAGACCGGATGGAGATGAGCGGACAGGAACAGAAACACAGGAGTTTTGTCCTCTCGTGCCTTTGAAACCGCAGCAGAACGAGCTTCCGCCCTTTCCGGTGGAATGCCTGCCGGAGCATCTGCGGAATTTTGTTTCCGCCGTTGCAGAGCATAGTCAGACGTCACCTGATATGGCAGCTGTCATCGGACTTGGTGTTCTGGCGGTATGCCTGCAGGGAAAGTATCAGGTACAGGGGAATCTCGGCTACTGTGAACCGCTCAGTCTCTATACAGTGGTGATTGCATCGCCAGGGGAACGAAAGTCCAGTGTAATGAAGGATATGACGAAGTATCTCTATGATTACGAGCATGATTTCAACGAAAGTCATGCGGAGGAAATCCGGGCGAATAAGCAAAAGAGGGAAGATCTGGAACGGCAGATCGACGGTCTTCAAAAGAAGCTGGAAAACAAACGAAATCCGCAGATGGAGAATGAGCTTCATGAATTGGAGACGCAGCTTGAACAGATTCCGGAGATGAAGCCCGCAAGATTTTTTGCGGATGATTGTTCCAGCGAGGCGCTGACAAGTCTGATTGCGAGCAGTCACGGAATCTTCTCCGTGATCTCTACAGAAGGCGGAATCTTTGACATTATGGCCGGACGATATTCCGGGAAAGCCAATCTTGATGTCTGGCTGAAAGGCCACTGCGGCGATGCAATCCGCGTGGACCGGATGGGAAGAGAACCGGAATATATCCCGCATCCCGCGCTTTCTGCGATTCTCTCCATTCAGCCAAGTGTTCTCGACGAGATCATGTCCAATACCACCATGAACGGAAGAGGACTGATTGCGAGATTCCTGTATTCCACACCGCCGTCGCGGATTGGCACTCGTGTATTTCGGACAAATCCGATTCCTCCGGAAGTGGATGCCGCATATAAGAATCTGATCTATCAGCTGATGGCGCAGGGATCATCGGAAGCGGTGCAGACGGTAGTTCTCTCGCCGGAAGCGGAAGCATTGATCTCAGATTATTTTGAAGAACATGAACGGTTTCTGATCGGGGAGGGACAGGGAATTGCTGACTGGGCGTGCAAATACATTGGTTCGGTTCTGCGCATTGCCGGTCTCCTTCATCTGGCCAATTGTGAAAAGGGTCAGCTTGAAATCCCGGTAACTGTAATGCGGAATGCCATATCTATCGGGAAGTATTTTCTGGCTCATGCCATGTATGCCTACTCCATGATGGGCACGGATCTCTCCATCCAGAAAACAAGATTTGTCTGGGGGAGACTGAAGAAAAAGAATGTCAGAACCATCAAGAGATCAGATCTCTTCCAGATGTGCCGCGGAAAGTTTTTTAAGAAAACAGAGGAGATACAGCCGACACTCGATCTGTTAGCAGGGAATGGCTATATCCGCATAGAAGAGCCGGAGAGAAGCAGTGTCGGAAGGCCGGCAGATATGCTGGTAGTGATCAATCCGGAAGCTATGAAGTTGGAACGGATTTAATGCATTTATTGCATTTCCTGCATGATTGTCGGAAAGAAAAATTGAATCCTGGCCGGACACGGCCACAACGAAAAGCGCCGGATACGGCGATAACAAAAACCAAAGATGACAAAATGAAAGATTTTTAAACTACACCAGATGCCGAAAAGGAAGAGCCCTCGGCGACTGAGAGCGAAATACTCCCTTTGCACAAATCTGCGATTTATGCAAAGGATTTCGTCCTCCGGAGGCCCTCCGGGGGCTCGCAATTGCGAGAGGGGAGGATTCTATGCCAAGACATTCCTTTATACGGATGACAAAGCTGACCGACGTTCGGGGGCGTGTCGACTATATCAGCAACCCGAAAAGACAGGAGCATCTGTATGCATCGTACAGCACGGTGAAGCCGGAGTTCTGGCAGTATCTGTCGGAACAGGCGCAGCATGATTTCTGGAAGAGCAATCAGAAGACGGGAAAATGCATTGAGGGCGTGAGCTGATCATTGCCCTTCCGGAGAGTCTCGGGAAAAAAGATCCGGACCTTCTGCTCCAGCTGTTTACGGAGACGTTCCGCCAGAAATACGGCGTGCAGTGCACGGCGGCGCTCCACCATAACAAGACCATGACCAACTATCACATCCATCTGGTTTTTGCGGACCGGGACACGCTGGAGAAAACAGACGTGAAGCGGGCAACCCGGAACATGTTTTACGACGAAGCAGGCCGGCATGTGCGGACGAAAAAAGAAATTCTGGATGCGGACGGCAACATAAGACCCGGATGCCGGATCCTAAAGAAAGGTGAGATCTATGACATCAAGTGGTTCTCCGGAAGAAAAGACGTGTTCAAGGACCGGAACTTCCTCGATGATGTCAAAGTGCTGTACACAGATCTGATCAACAAGGTCGTGGAGCATGAGGAGGACAGACTGCAGATCTTTGATGCATCTGGTCCCTACCTTGCCACAAAGAAGATCGGGAAAAACAATCCGAGGGAGGACGAAATCCGAAGCGACAACCAGCTCCGGCAGGAATGGAACCAGACGGTAGATCAGGTTTTGATTGCGGGCGGCAGCCAGGAGGAAGTGACGGCGTTCAAGCGGGAAGAAGTGGTGCAGAAGGTATCAGAATCCGTGCAGATACATGGGCCACAGCCGGGACTTTTGGCGGGAATCTTAAGGAGAGCGATCGCTGTACTGAAGGAATTTCTGGATCTCCTGATGCAGTCCGTGAAGGAAGAACCGGAAGTTCGTGAGACAGGAAAAAGTTCCAGCAGGACAGGATCCGAATTGCACGAAAAGCAGAAATCCGAGCACCCGGATTCCCGCGATGCAGAGTTTCGATTCATGCGGATTGAATCGGTTCATCAGAAGCTTTACAAAACCAACCGCAAGCTCTATGCACTGCAGAAACAGAAAGAAACGGTCCAGCTGGCGCTGGATCATAAGCCGAAATCCATCCTTCATCGCAGGGAACGCAAGGAGCTGCAGGAACGGATCGATGGACTGGAGCGTCAGATCACATTTTGTCGAAATCAGCTGTTCCTGATTCCGGATGCAAACGGATTTGCCAGTGTAAGGGAAGCAGAACAGGAATACCATGCAGCGAAGAAAGTGCTGGAGCAGGTGCGCAGAGCACAGGCGAAATGGGATGGAATCATCACTCAGGATGAGAAAAATATAGAGCAGCCAAAGCCGCGGACACAGAAACTCAGTGTTCTGAAAAAACTTGCGGAGAAGCAAGCAGAAACGTCAGAACGAAATATAAACCATGCCGATACGAAAGTATACAGAAAAGAGGCCAGCCTGTAGATCTGCGTTGACATTCTCAGATCCGTTCAGACAGGCCAGTAGAATGGCAAGGGGCATACTCTATATCGAGCTGATATCAGGGTTGTAATTTGATCATTGTCCTTTCAATATGATCATCTATGAAAATATGATCATATTGAAAGGCTTGATTTCAATTGCATCATATGATATGTTAAATGTATCAATAGCTTGAAAATGATCAAAATAGAGGATCGGGATATGCGTGATTTCTCCTATCGGAACAAGTGGACAAAACTGCTTACACCTCAAATTGTAAATTACCTGACAGCGATTCATGAGTATAAGGGAAGACAGGAACTGATTGCGACCAGGCATGCAGATGTTCTGCAGAATCTTGTTGAAATTGCAAAAATTCAAAGCACGGAAAGCTCGAACAAAATCGAAGGCATTTACACTTCGGATGAGCGGCTGAAGAAAATTGTTCTGGATAAGACGACGCCGCATTCCAGAGATGAATATGAGATTGCCGGATATCGGGATGTCCTGAACACCATCCACGAGAACTATGAACACATTCCCATCAAGCCCGCATTGCTACTGCAGCTCCACCGCGATATGTATAAATTTGAGGAGACAAGAATCGGTGGCAGCTGGAAATCTTCCGAAAACAGGATTGAGGAAGTGGATAAAGATGGAAATCGGAAAGTGAGATTCCAGCCTGTTTCAGCCTTTGAAACACCAGAGGCGATGGAGCGGTTGTGCAGGGCATATCAGGAGATTTTGTCAGATGCACAGGTTGATCCACTGCTTGTGATCCCGATGTTCATTCTTGATTTTCTGTGCATTCATCCGTTCCTTGATGGAAACGGCAGAATGAGCAGACTGCTTACACTTCTTCTGCTATATAAAAATGGATATTACGTAGGCAGGTATATCAGTATTGAGAAATTGATCGAGACAACGAAAGATGGGTATTATGATGCACTGCAGGCAAGTTCAGCAGAATGGCATGAAGGAAGCAATGACTATATGCCGTTTGTTGCCTATATGCTTGGCGTCATCACAGCTGCCTACCGTGAGTTTATGGAACGCACGGAGCTTGTGGAAGAACAAAAGGTTTCAAAACCAGAGCGCATCGAAGAAATGCTTAAGAAAAAATTCGGGACTTTTACAAAGACGGAGATACAGAAAGAATTTCCGAATATCGGTCAGGCTACGATACAGAGAACGCTTTCGAAGCTCCAGAAGGAAAACAAGATTATTAAGATCGGCGGCGGTCGTTATACGAAGTATCGCTGGAATTGGGATAACGAAGAGTAGACCCGGGAGGAAGGTATGATTACAGGCGAACTAAAAAACAGAATCGATGGTTTATGGGAAATCTTCTGGACGGGAGGACTTACCAATCCGCTGGATGTCATTGAGCAGATGACATACCTTATGTTCATTCATGACCTAGATGACAGCGATAATCTGCACGCTAAAGAAAGCGCCATGCTGGGGCTCCCCTATGAAAGCATATTTGCCGGAGAGGTTAAGATTGGGGACCGGATTGTTGATGGATCGCAGCTCAAGTGGTCGGTTTTTCATGATTTCCCGGCGCAGAAGATGTATTCCGTCATGCAGGAGATGGTATTCCCGTTCATCAAAGATCTGCATGGTAATAAAGCGAGTGCCTATGCAAAATACATGCAGGATGCAATCTTCAAGATCCCAACACCGCTGATGTTATCCAAGATTGTGGACGCGATGGATGACCTTTATCATCAGATGAGCGGTCTTAAGGATACCGATGTCCGCGGCGATGTCTATGAATATCTCCTGTCCAAACTGGCGAATTCCGGTGTGAACGGACAGTTCCGGACACCGAGACATATCATCAAAATGATGGTCGAGCTGATGCAGCCGGGACCGGACGAAATTATCTGTGATCCGGCATGTGGCACATCAGGTTTCCTCGTGGCGGCGGGTGAATATGAAAAGGAACATCACAGGGAAGAGATCTTCTTTGACCGGGTGAAAAAAGACCATTACATGAATCATATGTTCCATGGCTATGACATGGACCGGACGATGCTGCGTATCGGCGCCATGAACATGATGACGCATGGCATTGACAATCCTTATATCGAATATCGGGACAGCCTTTCCGATCAAAATCCTGACCGTAATAAATACACACTGATTCTGGCTAATCCACCTTTCAAGGGGAGCCTTGATTATGACATCGTTTCAACAGACCTGCTGAAACTGTGTAAGACAAAAAAGACGGAGCTGCTCTTTGTGGACTTGTTCATCCAGATGCTGAAAGTTGGCGGACGCTGTGCCTGCATCGTTCCGGATGGTGTACTTTTTGGGTCCTCAACAGCGCATAAAGCAATCCGTAGAGAGCTGATTGAAAACCAAAGACTGGAAGCGGTGATCTCCATGCCTTCCGGTGTGTTCAAACCGTATGCAGGAGTGTCTACCGGAATTCTGATTTTTACGAAGACAAATCATGGTGGCACTGACAACGTCTGGTTCTATGACATGAAGGCGGATGGCTTCAGTCTGGATGACAAGAGATCGCCGACCGAAGCAAACGACATTCCGGATATTATTGAGCGCTTCCAGCATCGGGATCAGGAGCTGAATCGTGAGCGGACAGAGCAGTCTTTCATGGTGCCAAAGCAGGAAATTGTTGATAACGGATATGATTTGTCTATCAACAAGTACAAAAAGGTTGAATATAAGCCAGTAGAGTATCCGCCGACAAGTGAGATTTTAGCTAATATTCGAAGCTTGGAAGCAGAGATCACGGAAGATCTGAATGATCTCGAGAAGATGCTGGCTGATGAGCCAAATTGATATTTGTGGGGGGATGACAAATGCAAGTAAAAATAGGTGATATTACAAAAATCAGAACAGGAAAATTGGACGCGAATGCATCATCTGTAGATGGAGTATATCCTTTTTTTACATGCTCAAAGGAACCATTAAGAATATCAACCTATTCGTATGACTGTGAGTGTGTTCTTGTTGCTGGGAATGGAGATTTGAACGTTAAGTATTACAATGGTAAATTTGATGCGTATCAGCGTACTTATATAATTGAGGATAATAGTGACGGAAAACTCTTTATGCCATATCTTTACTATTTTATGGAAGGTTACGTAGAGGAACTAAGGAAGCAAGCAATCGGCGGAGTGATTAAGTACATCAAGTTAGGAAATCTGACGGATGCAATGATCGAATTACCAGACGTAGAAATACAGAAGAAAATTGTAGATATTCTATCTAAAATAAAGGAAGCATTGTATTCGATGAACCGTCAAATTGATATGTTGGATACCCTCATCAAAGCCAGATTTGTCGAGATGTTTGGAGATCCGATTATTAATCCAAGAGAGCTTCCTGTATCAGATTTAGGACATTTAAGTGAGTTGATAACAAAAGGTGCTTCTCCGAGCTGGCAGGGATTTTCATATACTGATGATGCAACGCAAACCTTATTTGTTACAAGTGAAAACGTTAGAGAAGGCTATATAGACATATCGTCACCAAAGTATATTGAAGATGGTTTTAATGAAAAACAGAGACGCTCTGTGCTCCAAAAAGGTGATTTTCTTATTAATATTGTTGGAGCTTCAATAGGTAGAGCTGCTCAATTTACTTTGGATTGTAAAGCGAACATAAATCAAGCTGTGGCATTGGTAAGGATCGAGGATAAGAGAATTAGAGATAGGTACTTGTTGGTATATCTTAATTCAGAGAAAGCTCAGCAGATGTATAATTCGATGAAATCTGATACTGGAAGAGCAAATCTTAGCCTTCAAGATATTAGTAATCTATCTATTTTGCTTCCGCCTGTAGAGGAGCAAATAACATTTGAGAATATTGTTACCCAGGTCGACAAATCCAAAGTTGCTGTTCAAAGGTCATTAAATGAAACGCAAATATTGTTTGATAGCTTAATGCAGAAATATTTTGGGTGAGTGGGATGCAAGAATATATTCCTTCAATAATTTCAATAATGGTCGCTATTGTTTCTGGCATCGCAAGTTATGCGGCGGCTAGTAAAAAGGCACGTAGTGAACTTGAAACATTAAAAGAGTCAAATAAGCATGATCTGGAGAAGCTTTTAGAGCAGCATAAGCTTGACTTAGAATCACTTGAACATAGTCATGCAATGGAAATAGAGAAAATCAACCTTGAATTTAGGCATCAACTTGAGTTGCAACAAGCGGAATTTAATAATCAGCTTGGCAGCGATCTTATAAAAGAAGTGATGAAACTCCCTGAAGTTCGTCAACAGATAGGTCAATCTGTGAGAAACGGAAATGTCAAGAAAAGGAAATAGTGAGGAATTTGCGCGATGACGAATTTCGATTATCTGAACTCTGAGCCACAATTCCATACATTTGCACCAGTGGCAATCTCTGCGGAGAAGATTGCGGTGATTGATCCTTCAGCCAGCATTATCAACTGCCGGCGTGCCATGGAATTTGCCATCAAGTGGATGTATTCCGTGGATAAGGCTCTCGTCATGCCCTATCAGGACAATTTGGTTACACTCCTGCATACGGAAGAATTCAAAGATTTGATGGATGACAGTCTTTGGCGGCGTCTTGATTTTATCCGGCGTATGGGAAACCAGGTGGCGCATACCGGAAAACCGGCAACGCTAGATCAGGCAAAGCTGTGTCTGAAGAACCTGTTCCTTTTTATGGACTTTGTTTCCTATTGCTATGGAGAAAATTATCAGGAACGTAAGTATGATGAATCACTGCTGGAACAGCCTGCAGAGATTCCTGAAGCTGCAGCAGATTCTAAAAAGGCATCAGATGTCGCTGAAGTTGATCTGAAAGCACTGATCGCAGAGAACAAGGCGCTTAAAGAAGAGCTGACCAGACGCCGGGAAGAGCTGGCACCGGGTTACGTCACAAAGCCGCTGGATCTTTCTGAATTTAAGACAAGAAAGATTTACATCGACTCCATGCTGGTGGATGCCGGCTGGACAGAAGGGAAAGACTGGTTGAATGAAGTTGAACTTGACGGAATGCCGAATGCTTCCGGCAAGGGATATGCGGACTATGTGCTCTATGATGATGCGCATCGTCCGCTTGCGCTCATCGAGGCTAAGCGTACCTGCGTGGATGTGTCCAAGGGGCGTCAGCAGGCAAAACTATACGCTGATATTCTGGAACAGCAGTATCATCGGAGGCCGGTTGTATTCCTGACGAATGGCTTTGATACAAGAATAGTTGACGGACAGTATCCGGAGCGACAGTGTGCAGCGATCTGGTCAAAGCGCGACTTGGAGAAATGGTTTAACCTGCTGTCCATGCGGACAAGCCTACGAAATGTGGTAGTAGATAAGCAGATTGCAGGGCGATATTATCAGGAAGCCGCGATTAAAGCGGTCTGCGACAGCTTTGATAACAAGAATCGCCGAAAGGCGCTGCTTGTTATGGCGACCGGATCTGGCAAGACAAGAACCGTCATCGCACTCTGTAAGGTGCTGATGAATGCCGGATGGATCCGCAACATTCTCTTTCTTGCGGACAGAACTTCGCTTGTGGTGCAGGCAAAACGGAACTTTGTATATCTCCTTCCGGACCTTTCCTGCAGCAATATCACAGAAGAGAAAGACAATTACGGTGCGCACTGCATCTTCTCTACCTATCAGACCATGATTAATCTCATCGACGAAGCCAAAGATGAAGATGGCAAGATTTTCTCCTGCGGTCATTTTGATCTTGTGATCTGCGATGAGGCACACCGCTCTATCTACAACAAATACAAGGATATTTTCAATTACTTCGATGCACCGCTTGTCGGTCTGACTGCAACGCCCAAGGATGAGATTGACAAGAATACTTATGAGGTCTTTGATCTGGAAAACGGCGTACCGACATATGGGTATGAGCTGGCACAAGCTGTGCAGGACGGGTATCTGGTTGACTTCCAGTCCGTTGAGACAACTCTGAAATTCATTGATCAGGGTATTGTTTATGACGAACTGTCAGATGAAGAAAAAGAGGAATACGAGAAGGATTTCATTGATGAAGATGGAAATCTTCCGGAAACTATTGGCTCGTCTGCGCTGAACACCTGGATCTTTAACGAAGATACCATTCGGAAAGTTCTGCAGACGGTGATGACACAGGGGCTGAAGATCGATTACGGGGAAAAGATCGGCAAGACAATTATCTTTGCCAAAAATCATGCTCATGCAGAGAAGATCCTTGAGGTGTTCCATGAGGAATATCCGCATCTACCGGATGACTTTGCCAAAGTAATTGATAACCGGATCAATTATGCGCAGAGTGCGATTGATGAGTTCAGCGATCCGCGGAAACTCCCGCAGATTGCCATTTCGGTCGATATGCTGGATACCGGTATTGATGTACCGGAGATTCTGAATCTTGTGTTCTTCAAGAAGGTGATGAGCAAGGCGAAGTTCTGGCAGATGATCGGCCGTGGGACAAGGCTCTGCCCGGGACTTGTGGACGGTAAGGATAAAGACAAATTCTATATCTTTGATTTCTGCGGGAATTTCGAATTCTTCCGGATGAACAAGGGAAAACCATCCGCCAATCAGATCGCATTGCAAGGGGCAGTCTTTAACCTGGAATTTCAGATCGCATATAAACTGCAGACATTGGAAAATCAGACGCAGAGATTAAAAGCATATCGGGATAAACTTGTTGAAGTAATGTGCGGAAAGGTATCGGAATTAAACCGGGAAAACTTTGCGGTCCGGCAGCATATCAAGTATGTAGATCTTTATTCGAAACCGGAAGGGTATCAATCCCTGTCTTATGAAGACACATTGACCATCCAGGATGAGCTTGTTCCGTTGATTCTGCCTGATCCTGACCCGGCAAGTAGCGTCCGCTTTGACGCGCTGATGTACGGAATAGAACTGGCTTATCTTTCCGGGGAGAAGTATGCAAGAGCCCGGAAGGATCTCATGAAACACGTGAGAGCCTTGGCGGATATTGCCAACATACCGGCAATTCAGGGGAAGTCTGAGCTGATCCGTATGATTCTGCATACAGATTATCTGGAAAATGCCGGGATTGATGAGTTTGAAAAGATCCGGGAAGAACTGCGTGGCCTGATGGTATACATACACACGCCTTCTGTGCGTTACGATACGAATTTTACGGACGATATCCTGAATATGGAAGTTCATGAATCTGAATTGGATTATGGAGAACTGGCCAATTATAAAGCAAAGGCAGAATACTATGTGCGGACACATCAGGACATGATCACGATTGCGAAGCTGAAAACCAACAAGCTATTAACGGCAAACGACGTCGAGATTCTGGAAGAAGTGCTCTGGAGTGAGGTTGGCACCAGAGAAGAGTACGAACAGGAATACGGGGACAAGCCTCTCGGCGAATTTGTCCGCAGTATCGTCGGCCTTGATATGAATGCGGCAAAGGAAGCATTCTCTGCGTATTTGAATGATGTGAATCTGGACAGCCGTCAGATCTATTTTGTCAATCAGATCGTGGAATATATTGTTCACAATGGGATGATGAAAGATCTGTCCGTTCTGCAGGAAGCACCATTCACAGATCATGGAAGCATCGTGGAGATCTTCCCAGACCTAAATGTGTGGATGGGGATCCGGAAAGTAATCGAACAGATTAATGCCAATGCAGCTTAAATCGTTGAAGATGACTTGTAGCTGGTAATTTATTGGAATGGAAGGGAATGTATGTCACAATTTAACGTTTATAGCACATCTGTCGAAGATATTATCGGGTGGGTCAAATCCGGGGAAGTTGCAATTCCGGAAATTCAGCGTCCATTTGTCTGGGATTCGTCAAAAGTACGAGATCTCTTGGATTCTCTGTATAAGGGTTTTCCAATAGGCTATATCATTGTTTGGAAGAATCCTGATGTGAAACTGAAGGATGGGAGCATATCTTCTGGAAAGAAGATCTTGATTGATGGACAGCAGCGTGTAACTGCCCTTCAAGCTGCTGTTGCCGGACTTATGGTAACCGGGTCAGACTATAAGAAGAGAAGGATTCGAATTGCATTCAATCCTGTGGCAGAGACATTTGAAGTATTGAACCCTGCAATTGAAAAGGACAGCAAATGGATCTCTGACATTTCCGAGATTTTTACGACAACATTTTCCGAGTGGTCATTTATACCGAATTATTGCCAGACAAATAATATTGTCGGTCAGGAACAAGCGGTGGCGTCTGCGATCACGAAGTTGAAATCTATTTTGAATATCAGTCTGGGTGTTACAGATCTTAGTCAGACGCTTACGATTGATGAGGTTACCGATATTTTCATTCGGATCAATTCTCAGGGAGTTGTTTTATCTCAGGCAGATTTTGCTATGTCCAAGATCTCTGCGGATGACCTGTATGGCGGAAATGACACCAGGAAGATGATAGATTATTTCTGCCATTTTATGCAGAGCCCAATCGATTATGAAATGATTGCCTCCAATGATACAGAGTTTGTTTCTTCTGGAGGAATGCAGAAAATTAAGTGGATTGTCAATGAAACAGAGGATATCTATGTTCCGACGTATTCAGATGTGCTACGGGTCTCCTTTACGCATAAATTTATGCGTGGAAAGATAGCAGACCTGGTAAGTCTTCTGTCTGGACGTGATTTTGAAACCAGAGAGAATCTGGAAAGCATAGCAGAGGATTCGTTCCATAAGCTTCGTTCGGGTGTGGAAGACTTTGTGAATGAAACAAACTTTAAGCGCTACATTATGATTGTGAAATCTACCGGAATCATTGATCCGTCGCTCGTTCGTTCTCAAAATGTGTTGAACTTCGGGTATATTTTATATCTGACGCTCAAAGATAAAGGCATGAATTCGGGATTGATAGAGAAGCTTGTTCGTAAATGGATTGTGCTTTCCATGTTAACCGGTCGGTATTCAGGCGCTTCCGAATCAGCGATTGATTATGATATCAAACGGTTTACGGAAATGGATCCAGAACAGTTTATTGCTACTACGGAAGAAGGAGAATTGTCTGACGCTTTCTGGAATACTGTACTTGTACAGAGGCTGGACACATCCGTATCCAGCAGTCCTTATTTCCTTTTATTCCTGATGGCACAGGTGAAATTGGGCTCGCGCGGATTCCTGTCGGAGCAGATTGACGTTGAGTCATTGATTCAACAGCGTGGAGATATTCACCATATCTTCCCAAAGAAATATCTTCAGAAGAATGGCATAAATAACCGCAAAGACTACAATCAGATTGCAAACTATGCCTATACACAATCAGAAATCAATATCAAGATCAAAGATGATGCACCGCGTGTCTATATGGCTGAAATGAAGAAACAGGTTACTGGTGGCGAGCTGCAGTATGGTGGCATCACGGACGAAAACGATCTTAAGAAAAATCTGGCTGAGAATTGCGTGCCAGAAGAGTTTGTAAATATGGATATTCGCAATTACAGGGAGTTTCTCGAGAAACGGCGTGTTCTGATGGCAGGATTTATCCACAGATTTTATAACAGCCTCGGGTGATAGTTGTGATTTACGGCAATACATAAGAGAGGTCTTCAATGACGGAAAAGGAAATATTAGATTCGCTGAAATACGGAGAAAAAATAAATTTAGAATGCAAGAAAGCGGAATCGAAGATTCCTAATTCTGTGTGGGAAACTTATTCATCCTTTGCTAATACGGATGGTGGATTGATTTTATTTGGAGTTGAGGAACATCTGAGGGAAAAAGATCCGGAAAAGCGCTTTACATTAGAATCGATCACTAATCCGCAGCAGAAATTGACAGACTTCTGGAATACTATTAACAGTGCCAAGGTGAGTACTAATATTTTGGTGGATTCAGACGTCGGGATTTGCAAAGTGCGTGGCGCTGATATTATGTGGATCAATGTTCCCCAGGCAGACTACAAGGCAAAACCTGTATATATCAATGAAAATATTAATAAAGGTACATTCAAGAGAAACCACGAAGGTGATTATCATTGCACAGTAGAAGAAATCAAGGCAATGCTCAGGGATGCGAGTGATAGCGGTAATGACGGCACACTCCTTGTTAACTACACGATGGATGATATTGATGCTGCATCACTGAAATCTTATCGCATTGAATTTGAACATAACAATCCAGATCATGTATGGAATGGCGTCGATGACGAGACTTTTCTAAAAAACATGGGCGGATTTGCGGTTGATCGGAAAACAAAGAAGGGATGGCTGACTGCGGCAGGACTTTTGATGTTTGGAAAAGGTCTGGCTATACGTGAGCGATTTGATAATATCCGCATGGATTATCTGGATGAAAGTAATTTGGCCCCTGGAAGCAGATGGAGTGATCGACTGACCTATGATGGCATGTGGGAGAATAACCTATACAGCTTTATGAGGTTAGTGATGCCAAAACTTGTTAGCGGAATCAAGCGTCCATTTAATCTACAGGGAATGGCTCGGAATGATGATACAGCTATTCATAAAGCAATCCGTGAAGCAGTCGTCAATATGCTGATTCACAGTGATTATCAGATCACAGGAGTGCTTTCAATTGTGAAGGAAGATAAAGGTTTTTGCTTTTCAAATCCAGGAAGTTTGAAATTGCCAATCCGAGCAATTTACGAAGGAGGTCATTCAGTTGCGCGTAACCCGAGAATTCAAATCATGCTTCGTATGATCGGCTATGGTGACAATATAGGCTCGGGATTTCCTACAATTTTGAGTGCATGGGGAGATGAAAATTGGCGTAAACCGGATTTGAGTCAGGATGAAGAGCTTCATCAGGTCACGCTGAAATTATGGATGATTTCTACGATGCCCAAAGAGTGTACAGATCACTTGAAGAAGTTGTTCGGAAGTGTATATACGCATTTATCGCAGAATGAACAGCTGATCCTAGGAACAGCTTATCTTGAAGGCAGCGTTACGAATAGCAGATTGCAAGCATTACTTGATTTACACAGCACAGACGTTGGACATTTATTATCTGACCTTACAGCAAGAAATCTGCTTTTAGTAAACTGGAAAGGCAGATGGTCCAGCTATCAGGTAAATGAAAATTATCAACCGGAGGCGGAGCAAATAGATCTGAGTGATATATCGACTGACGATCAAAATAACCTTAGGAAATCAGATCAGATGATATATGAGTATATTTGCACAAATGGGTTTATTACCTCGTCACAGGTTATTTCTTTGGTGCCGAATATAACAACAAAATCCGGAGCGACGGCAGCGTTGAGAAGATTAATAAAGGATCAGTTGGTTGAGAAGGTTAGAGAGGGAAGGCAATTCATATATAAGAAAAAATAGAACAACTGAATAGGACAACTGAATAGGACAACTGAGTTGCGGTATCAGTTGTTCTATCAGTTGTTCAATTGTGAGATCCGTTGTTGTATGTTGAGGCAGATATGAAGAGTTTTGATATGCGTTTTGATGAGAACGTGTTTAAGAATTTTATCGGACAGACTTTTCATAAATACAGATGTGATCCGCTTGTATACACATCATCGGTAACTCAGATTGTCGGATTATATATCGGCGATGAGGTTTATAAAATGTCCAATGTGCAGGAACCGACAGACTATTATGGAAATATGGACGATATAGCAATCTATCGATTCACAAAGGTACGAGAGGAAGATATTCGTTCAGCTATGTCAGATGTAGAGCAGACAGATAATCCTGTTGAGGGCAAGATAGAAAAGATCGTACTTGTCAATGAAAATCAGAAAGTCTATGAAAACGGTGACCAAACGTATGATGCATGGCTGACACGTGGTGTGATCTTCACGGTAGATGGATGCGAAATATCGTTTGAGAAACAAAACTGGCCGTATTCTGAAGAAATTAACGTCGAGTGTGGCTATAATCTGATAGATAAGTTTAGCGATGTAAATGATTTTTCGGAAGACTGGAATTCGGGGATAAAAGCAGTGGTTACCCGTGAAAATGTCGTACTTCAGTAACCAGGATAAGCAGTCAAGGCTATTTGAAGCTGAATAATTGGTGATAGCAATGAAGCCAGTGGGTACAAATTGGGTACACTAGCATTGAAAGGAGGTGAACAAGAAAGAAAAACGCATCAAAATAATACGCTTTAAGAATGAAAATCAAGCAAATTCATGACTTATATCGGATTCGAAGTCGAGCTCGAATAGTTTCTAAAATCCCGCAAGCTCAATAAAATCAAGGGTTTGCGGGATTTTTTTGACTTCTCTGACCGCAAAATGACCGCACATGGAGGGAAAAATACCATAATATCAGAATTGCCAATTGGAACAACAGAATAGGATAACTTAGTAGTGGTATTAGTTGTCTTATCGGTTTTAATTACTGAAACTCGAGAAGATCGGTAGGGGTACTAATTGATGAGCGATCGACTGACTTGAATACCCTTACTGGTTGCAACCATTGGGTATAAATTGGGTACATCAGTTGCAATACTTTTTTGATCAATAGAGTTAGTGGATGAACAGATGAGACTTCTGTAAGCGTCAATAGGACTGCAACTTGTTGGAGGCTGCCGAAGACCATATCCTGGAGAGAGGCTAAGGAGAAGGATTATGGTAAAAGATATTCATACTCATGAATGGTGGCTTCCGTTTCTGACGGAGTATCAGCAGAGCGGGAAAACCATCAAGGATTACTGCAAAGAGAAAGGGTTCAATTATGATGCATTCTACTGGCACCTCCATCGTGAGCAGAGAGAAGCCGTCGATGATTGCGGTTCTGATTGTTATGAAGTGCTTCCGGTCGCAGTAACCGATCACACTAGTGAGTTCATCAGGGTTGAGATCAATGGAGTAAACATCTGCGGAAGTACGGATGACCTCCGCAGACTTCTGGGGATCTGATTATGAAACTGGTAAGAGATGACGTCAGGCTGTATCTGATTACCGGAACTGTAGATATGCGTATGGGAATTGACGGGTATATTGCGGTGGTGCAGAACAGACTGCATATGAATGTCTTTGACAATTCCATATTCCTGTTCTGCAACAAGGATCACAGCAAGCTGAAGATGCTGTACTGGGATTCTACCGGGTTCTGGCTATTCTACAAACGGCTTGAAAAAGGAAACCATTTCAAGTGGATCCGCGATGAAGAAAATCATTCAGCTGTAATCAGCGAGGAGCAGTACGGATGGCTGATGCAGGGACTGAAAATTGATCAGAAAAGGTCTATAGAAGCAGTCTCGAAAAAGTATGCGTGAAGCCTCAGAAAAAGGCTTAATTATAAGCTTTTATGAGGTTTCTGCGGTATAATAATTACGTGGAAACTGAGGCAGAATTCAAACAGAAATACAGTTCACTCACTGCTGATCAGATGCTTGATGCAATGTATCAGATGTATCTGGCCAACTGCTCTCTGAAAGAGAGAATCAACAGTGCTCGCCGTGATAAGTTCGGTTCAAAAAGTGAACATGTTTCTGTTGAACAGCTGTCTCTTTTTAATGAAGCTGAGTTTGTTGCAGATCACTCTTCGGATGAGGTTTCCGAGCCGGAGCAGAAGCCGGAAACAAAAAAGACAAAACAGAAGAAGTCTCGTAAAGATCATCTGAAGGAGCTTCCCGTAAAGAAGAGAACCGATCTTTACCCTGAATCCACTGAAGTGGATGGTCATAAGATGAAGGAGATTGCGCCTGAGGTAATCCGCATTTCTCATTACCAGAGAGCGGAATACTATACGGAAGAAATCA
>NZ_VUMN01000011.1 GCF_009696165.1 Stecheria intestinalis
TAATGTGAGGATAACGCAAGTTATCATCATATGTGGATAACTTGCCGAACGCGAGGGAATGAAACCGATCGTTCTCGCCAGAAAGAACTTCCTGTTTGCGGATACAGAGAGAGGCGCGACAGTCAGTACATATTATTTTTCGATTCTGATCTCTGCCAAGCTGAATCATCTGGATCCAGAGAAATATCTGGCATATGTCTTCCGTGAACTGACTGAACATGATCTGAGCCCTGAATCCATAGAACGAGTCCTGCCCTATTCCGATCAGCTTCCCGACACGCTGAGAGTCAGATAGCCTATCAAAGATAATCCCCCCGGCACATCTATGTCTGCTTTTTAAGACGTTGGTGTGCCGGGGTTAATACTATGCAGACCTATTGACGCTTACCCTGCAGCTGAGAATATTCGGCAAAACACGGAGTTTTATTAGAAACAGGATTATTGATGATGGGAGCCGGCTGTAAATCTGATTCCTGCTGAGCAAAAGCCAGATCTACAGCTTTCTTATGCCAGTAGTAATACTTCTTCCTTGGCTCGCCGATCCGCTCGCAGTATTCATCAACAGTAAGTTTCAGCTCTTCACGTTCCTTGAATCTCTTCATCCAGATGGCAAGCTTCATCGCATTTTTATTCATATGCCCCCAAACATCCCATTTTCGTTTTAGGATCTTTGGTACATATTCGCATAGATTTGGGATAATGTATCCGTACTATTTATTAAGCGTTTACGAGTAATTCATGAACTTTCTTTTCCTCCAACACGTATGTTAAAGAATTAACAATGGTTCCAACATTAAGGGATTATTAAAATTAAAAACTGGCCAGTCATTTTATCTATCAGATGAAGTCAATCCAGTAACTTTACTAGAAGAAGAGAAACACAACGCCGTTTTCACGTGCGCATTATCAATGCTAGTTAAAAAAGTTGTTAGCTATCACTTCCAGAAATATTTTACGAAGTATAATTTTTATATGTCCGACTACAGCAAACAGATTGACGCTGAAAACGAGCGCAGACTCAGCGAAATTCTCCAGGAGCTTCCCCAGTTCGCCAAGCTCTACTTTGACGATGCCCGCCGCTCCAAGCTCCCGCGCACCAGGCTTGGCTATGCGCGTGACCTGAAGCATTTCTTCGACTGGCTGCAGACGACGGCAGGATTCCGTGATGTGAATCTGCGCACCGCATCCCCTTCCATCCTGGAGCAGCTCACGTTTGAAGATTTCGAAGAGTACAAGTCCACGATGGAGTATTCCTCGCGGACAGATCAGCGCGGCAGGCCTCTTCTCGCCGAGAGCACTACCCTTGCGCGTCGGCTTTCAGCTCTCAGGTCCTTCATGAAGTTCTATTACACGATCGGCGCGATCAGGCAGAACCCCGCGATGTATATCTCTATGCCGAAGATCGCCAGTCACGAGATCATCGCTCTGGATCCCTCAGACGTCGATCTGATCCTGCAGACCGCAAGGAGCACGGATGGGCTGACGAACAACCAGATCGCCCGGCGCCGCATCACCGAAAAGCGTGACATCGCAATCCTGATGGCGCTGCTTGGCACTGGGATCCGCGTGTCGGAGCTCGTCGGTCTCGACACGAAATCCGTCGACTTCCGCAATGGCATGATCACAGTCACGCTCAAGGGAGGAAACGACGGCCACTCCTTCTTCGGTCCTGAGGTAGAAGCTGCGCTGCAGGATTACATCGAAAACGGCAGGCCCCTTCTGAGACCCGCCGTGAATGATGATGCGCTGTTTCTCTCTGTCCGCCATCAGCGGATGACCGTGCGTGCAGTCGAACTGCTCGTCAAGGATTACACTGAGCGTGCCGGGATCGCAAACGCTGACCGGATCACTCCGCATAAGCTGCGGGCGACCTACGGGACGCAGCTGTACGCAAACTCAGGAGACATCAGACTGGTAGCATCAACGCTGCACCACAAGTCCATCGAGACGACGTCGAAGCATTATGTCAAAGACTCCGAGGATCAGCATGATCAAGTGGTGAAATACTCCAGTAAGATGTTTAAAGAATAGATTGACTCATTGATGAACTGCTCAGATCAGAAGCACTGCAGCCTTGGTTTTGAAAATGAGCGTTTGCGCTGTCAGAATTCTGCATCCAGAGAGCAGGCTATTGACCACGTCCCCGTTACGGACGGTTGTGATTCATATTATCTTATGTTGCAACTATACTTATCAGATTCTTCTTTGCCGCATTAGCTCCTCTTTCGTGATGTGCTCCGCATGCCGGGCGTGTCCATTCACGGGCCTTCAGCCAGCCATAATATCTTCAGCAGGGCCTGTTGTTTACTTCGCCGCATACAAAACACGTCCAACGGGTACATGCATGGTTTACTTTCATAAACATTTCATCAACGACAGGAAAATCAATGCGGAACCCAGGATCTGTCTGACTGGCTATTGTGAATAACCCAAAGAACTGTGGCCGATTCTTGATAGGATATGTATAATAGGAATTAGTCAAAGTCTTTGAACCATTCTTAATAGGGAGGTAATTCTATGGAATATGCTAGACAGAAATATCTGAATATGCTGATAGAAAGAAAATGGAATGGTCTTGTCAAAATTGTGACCGGGGCAAGAAGAGTGGGAAAGTCCTATCTGATGAATGAACTTTTCTATCAAAGCCTTCGCAGTGATGGCGTCCCGGCAGATCATATCATTCGGTTTTCGTTTGATTCAGACGAGGATATCGATCTGCTGAGCTCGTATTATCCCGAACAGGAAACCAAGATCTATACAAAGAAAAATGTCTATGTTGTAAATGCGGCAAAATTCAGAGCATACATCCGCGATCATACAAATGATACCAATCAGTTTTATCTGCTTCTGGATGAAGTGCAGCTGCTGGAAAACTTTACCGGGACACTGAACAGTTATCTCAGGCTCAAAAATTTTGATCTTTATGTGACAGGCTCCAATTCACATTTTCTTTCCACAGACATTGCGACGGAATTCAGAGGAAGAGGATCGGAGATCCATATGCTGCCTCTGACATTCAGAGAATACTGTGAGAACGTTCCTGCGGATCGGGTACAGAGCGCATGGGGTACATATCTGATCTATGGGGGAATCCCGATTGTGGCTCAGATGCAGACAGAAACGGAAAAAACTACCTATCTGAAGAATCTGTGCAGCGAAACCTATCTGAAAGATATTGTTAACCGCAATGACATACGTAAAACGCAGGAATTATCTGATACGTTTGATATGTTCGCATCAATGATCGGCTCACCAGTCAATATGCTGAAGCTTGCTAATACATTTCACTCCATGCACCATAAGGAAATCAATGCTGGAACACTGGCCAAATTTGAAGAACTTATGGAAAACGCATATCTGATTTCTAAAGCGAAGAAATACAGCATCAAGGGAAAGAAATACATCGATCAGCCTTTCAAGCTGTATTTTGAAGACACCGGTGTACGTAATGCCAGACTGAACTTCAGACAGATCGAGGAAACACATCTGATGGAGAACGTCATCTATAATGAGCTGCGTGCACGTGGATTTAATGTAGATGTAGGTGAAATGGATGTAAATGTTCCAACCGTCCGAACAGACGCCAATGGAAAAACAATTTATGCCAGGAAGGCATTAGAAATTGATTTCGTTGCAACCTTGGGCAGTCGGAAATACTATATTCAGTCTGCTCTTTCCATTGCAGATGAAGAAAAGGAATACCAGGAAAAAAGATCCCTGTATGCAATTGATGATTCATTTAAGAAGATTGTTGTGACAAAAAACGGTATGCCCGTGACAAGGGATGAAAAGGGAATTACCACGATGGACCTGTTCACATTCCTTCTGGATGAAAACAGCCTGGAGCTATGATCGTGAATCGGAATCTGCAATTCAGGTAATGCTTATATCTGCTGTGAAAACATTAAAGTCTTTGATTGATTCTCATTATAAAATCCGAAGAAGATTCTGATCACACCGAATCTTCTTTTCTTGTGCGCTTGATTATGCGCTGTTTCTCTCTGTCCGCCATCAGCGGATGACCGTGCGTGCGGTCGAGCTCCTCGTCAAGGATTACACTGAACGTGCCGGGATCGCAAATGCAGACAGGATCACGCCGCACAAGCTGCGTGGGACTTACGGGACGCAGCTGTATGAGCAGCCCGGAGACATCAAGCTGGTTGCATCCACGCTGCACCACAAGTCCATCGAAACGACATCGAAGCATTATGTGAAAGACTCTGAGGAGCAGCATGATCAGGTAGTGAAATACTCAAGCAGAATGTTCAAAGAGTAGGTAGACTGCCTCATCCCATTTGATATATTTTCAGGCAATAAGGAGATTTTCGTTGCTGATTGCATCTCCCATATTCTTGAGATATGAAATGTGCTTATTGTGCTTTTAAAAACTTAATGATTTTTTCTGCTATCAATTTGTGCCCTGTCACATTAGGGTGAAGGCCATCAAAAGTATAATCCTGAGCAAAACTATTCATAGGACCAGAATTATCTCCATACAAATCCAAAACCTGGACATCATCTTTAGCGCAGACATCTTTAATTGCTTTAACATAAGTGCACAAAGGCGGACCAGGCTGTTTCTTTGAGCCATCTCCACGAGAGTCATTTTCATTCAATCTATGCAGAGGAGTAATAAAAAATATAAAAGCATTTGGAAAGTTTCTCTTGAGATATTGAATCAGATAATTCAGTGCGCCGCAAAAGGTGTCAGGAGTTTTATCACTAGTTTTCCCGATAGGTGCATCCCCGTGCCCATAATCATTTGTACCTCCAAACACACACACTATATCCGCGTCTGTGTCCATCGTTTCACATCTCATGCAGAAATCTCTATCTGCCATAGGATCATCTGACGGATATTTTTGACGTGCTATTCTGGTTGCGCAAACTCCATAATTTCTTACAGCTGGTAAGTCCCCTTTCTTTTGAATCAGATTAGGGAAAATATCATCAGGATTATCAATTCCAAAACCATAGGTGATGCTATCACCTAGAATATTCATCTTCTTTCCATTGAGCTCCATTTTTTATCTCCATCCATTTATAGCAATAACAATAAAGCAGCAGAACCGGAATCCCTGTAATAGAAAAAATCATGCAAGCATATGGAAACAGAAAGATAGCTTCAATCCATAAAGTACGTAATACATTAATAGCAATGCAGAGATTGCTTTGATGAAATAAAACTTCTTGTATACGAAGGAAATGACCATCTAATATCATCGGTGTAATAATCTGATAACATAGGAAAATAGCAAGAACTGATTGGCCAAAAATAAGGTATCTAGTTTCAGCAAGGATTGAAAAGGCAAAATATACAGGCATATAAGATGTAAAGAAAATAACCATGTATATCAATCCAATGAGGCAGCCTTCTTTCGCACTTTCTTTATAAAAGCGAAATAACATCCGCGCATTCATTTTAGTGGAAGATTGAAATGAATCTTTAATTGCCTTAAATAATGAACATGTAAAGATCCCTGCATGAAACAGAAGCACTAGTCCTAATAGCAAAAATACTTTTGACTTCAGATGAAGACCAAGCATCAGCAAAGCGAATACCGGTGCTTCAAATAATACATATATTAAGTTTACAGCTTCAAGATTCCATATTTCATCATAGACTTTCTTCCACATACTGCTGGATCACTTCTCTCTGTTTAATGCTGCAATTTTTTCAACTGGGATTTTGGGCTTTCGATCATAAGTAAGCAGCCCATTCTTTTCAGAATCAATATCTGTAAACTGCGTGTAACAATACCCTGCTAAAATCGGGGAAGCTTTAATAGCATCAAAAACATTATTCAGATGAAGGTAATAGCTCTTAGGATCCTGATCAGATGAGTAACCCCAATCGCCTTCTGACATATTGCTGTAATTTAGGGCAATTCCCCCAAATTCAGTCAACAGTATTGGCTCGCCTTTATATTTACCATTTACATATAAATAATGTCCGCCAGGCAAGAACTTCAAAATGTTATCCATGGAAGAATAACGGTTTCTCAAAACATCCTGATTTCCTTCATAGTCGTGAATTGTCAGCAAGTCACTATTAAGATGTTCCCAGCCATCGTTATCAATTACAATTCTAGATTGATCCAATGATTTCGTAATATGATACATTGCTCCACAGTGAGCCTGTTCCATAGCATTTTCTTTTATTTCCTGTATCCCCCACGATTCATTAAGCGGGACCCAGGCGATAATACTAGGATGATTATAATTCTGCAAAATATTCTCAGACCATTCTTTATACATTTCAGCTGCATAACTGCTCGTATATAGATATGCAGAACCGAATTCAGCCCATACAAGCAATCCCATTTTATCCGCAAAATAAAGAAACCTCGCGCATTCTACTTTTTGGTGAATTCTAACACCGTTAAATCCCATCTGTTGAATAAGAGTGATGTCCTTGATGATATCTTCATCGCTCCCAGGTGTCATAAGAGAATCAGGCCAATACCCTTGATCCAGGACCATTTTTAAATAATAAGGGCGATTGTTTAATAGAACCCTGCCATTTTCTACTGAAATTTTCCGCATCCCAAAATAGGAAAAAACTTCATCTATGACTTCACTTTTCTCGTTATACAAAGTATACCGGACATCAAAAAGATATGGATGCTCTGGAGACCATGTAAGATCTTCATAAAAATTCCATGCCGCAATAGCAGTTTGGTTTAATTGGATGGAATAAGTCCCGCTTTCACACTTATTGTGAATTGATAATGTTGAGACAATCTTTCCTTGATAAGATATTTCGGTATCCAGCCTGATCGCCGCGGGCAAATTTAACTGATAGTCAAACCGAACAGATTTTTCATCATAACGAGGAGTTATTCTTACTGAGCAAAGATAAATATCGGATACGAATTCAAGCCACACATTTTTCCAGATTCCTGTTGTATGAGTGTAGAAAATGCTTTTTGGCTTATCCTCCCAATACTGTTTTCCCCTTGTCATGCTCAGATTTTTATGGTCGTCTTCCGCCTGTACTACAATTTGGATACTCTGCTTGTTGTAGATGGCACTCGAAATGTCAAACACAAAAGCTGTCTGCCCGCCAACGTGGGAACCGATATACTGTCCATCAATCCAGACGTTGCATCGATAATCAACTCCATCGAAATGCAGAAGACATTTCCCTGATTTGTTATATTGGATCTCAGTGGTCCTTCTATACCAAACAGAAGAATGCATCTCCGTTTGGTTAATTTCAGACATTTTTGATTCATAACAGAATGGAACAGTTATTTTTTTGTCAAAAATAGGCTGATCAAAGGAGAATTCCCACGTGCCATTCAAATTGACCCAGTTACTTCTGCAAAAGCTTGGATTTGGATGCCCGCAATCCACTATATTTTCACTTGTCTTCATAATAATCACTGTTTCTCCAAAATGAACGTAGCGTCTAACTTGTCCAGGTCTGTGGTTATTGAAGAAATAATCAAATAGCTGTTGTAATGCCTAATATATTGTCCTGAATAATTGTAGGTTTCAAATGAATTTCCTGATGTATCTGAAAGGCCTTCATGCATGATCCATGTAGCATCATTCTTAAACAGATCTGTTCCATCATTCTGAGAAATAATTACCTTTCCATCTTTATGTCGGAGATAATATCCAGGTTGGTCCACAGATTCAAAAGATACTGCATTAGAATCGGCAAGGCCATTGACGAGTTTCCATTGTGAGCTTTTCAAGGCCAAAGATGTTGATTGGTTAGCAATTAGCAATGATCCGGATGTGTCATGGTATACATGACAATCGCTGATGTTAAAGGAACGAAATCTAGCAATGGAATAAATTCTTTCGATCTTCCATAATTGAGTAGCAGAATCAGACAAACTATTTTGTGCAATATTCGCATGCAATGAAGTTGAATTATTTTCTGTGTCCAGGTATAAGCCGCTGCATACATTCTGTATTCGGAAATACCCATTACCAGCCGCAAGGAATCTCCAGCTTTCTGCCGGCGAATAATTCACATCCCATTGTTGAATTAAGGTCCCATCAGCATTCGATCCGTTTGGATTATCCAAAGCCAGATTGCTGAATTGATTAATTAAAGTAAAACTTCCATCTCCATTATCATGAGTCATCCAACTTTGTGTTTTCTCGTTGTTATCAGTCCAGAGGATCATAGTTGTTCCCCATGATGTAGACCCGCCTGCATCATCAAGGCAAAAGTTATTAGCCGAATTAGATATTTTATACTCGGCTCCATTAACAAATATTTGGCCATTCGAAAGGTAGGCAGAGTTTGAACGAATTTCATTCCAACTTCCATTGTAATAGTTATTAATTTCTACCAAATGATTGTCAAAGCCAAGCAATGTTCCACTCCAGCTGCTCCCTTTGTTTTCATTCCTAACCAAAGTTAGAGGCGCTTCTGCCAATTGCCAGCTTTGTCCGTGATCAGTACTCATGAATAATTCGCTTGGTGAGCAAGTATCATTCATTCCTCGCACAAAAATAGTGTCAGCTCCCGTCCCATTATTTAGTACAGCCAATTCTGGGCACTGATGGCATTCATAAGATCCTGATAAAATTAATGTGCCAATATCACTTTGTTCTCCCCAGTTAATACCATCTGAGGAAATCCTGTAACTAACTTTGCCATTATTTCCATCTCCAATATTTTCATAGACCATGAAGTATGACCCATTCGATAGCTTTTCAACCCTGGGCATACCTGGTCTCCACTGAGTAGGGCTGACTCCTCGAACCCATCCTTCAACATACTTTCCAGCAATTATTGAATAGGATCCCCATGTAATTCCTCCATCAGTAGAGATTTCCTCAGCAATGCATTGATCGTATCCTTCTTGTCTCTCATCTGAATAATAGCAAACGAGACTACCATCAGATAGCATCTGAAATTCAGGCTCCCAAACCGTCTGATTATCTGTTCCCCTTGCCGCTAAATCACTATGCTTCTGCCAGGTAATACCATTATCTTCACTACGCCAAATATGAATGCAGTATTCATTGCTACTCCAGTCAGAAGTTGCAAATAGTACAGTCCCAGCCGAATAGTTACCTACGGTCTGAGGTAGAACGTACATTCCGCACATTCCCATTTTGTCACTTGATAACCGTTCCCAATTGGAAGGATCTAATTCACTGACTTGAGTCCACGTTTTTCCATTATCTGAGCTTTTGAAAAATAAATAGCTTTTCATTCCCTGCCAGTTGGAATTTATGGGAAACTCACGGCACCATGTCATAAGAAGATCATTATTATTTAAACGAACACTTCTTTCATAAAAACCATTTGGTTCTGCTGCATTTCCGGAAATTGTAGTTCCCGAAATATCTTCTGCAAGTAAATTTGTTAAAGGAAACAGGAAGCAAGAAAGAATTATGGCAATGCCCCTCATTATTCTTTTTTTCATTTTATTCACCAATTAGTTCACATTGAAAATTGTTGATCGTAGTATTAATTAGCTGCAATCCAACAGAGCCAAACTCGAAATCATCATCTTCATAACTCAGAATTTCTTTATTATTTCTGCCAGAGTAAACTGCTATTTTTTCGTTTTCATATTCCAACAGTAACTGAATTTCGTGAAGGTCAATTTCTACATCTGCTTGTGCTACCAGCACTTCTTCATATCTGGACTTATAGAGAAATGCTTTATGCTCTGTTAGCTTTAGACAATAGCCCACATAAAATTGAAGGCCAAGTATCTCATCATTTCCTTCACCGCCATTTGCAAAATCGTTGCCACGGAAAATGATTCCAACTGTTCCTGTTTCGCTAGAATTCACATCGCCTGTAAGGAGTATTTTCCCGTTATGAAAAACTGTCTTGCTTAAAGGAAATTTCTTGGTCCCTGAAATAGCTTCATACTCAAAGTGTTCCCTCTTTGGCTCAAATATTGGCTCTGCAATAATCCGATTGATTGTTCCATTTGAGCAGTTAAAAAAATACTTAGTTTTTCCCGGGCATAAAGTGATAACCTGTTCAAATCTTTTTTCATTGACTTTTTTGATGCTTCTGTCATTCACAGTCAAATACTCAGCATTTTCTGACGTATTAATTACAAGCAGACATTTTTTATCATCTTCACTTAGAAAATTAAGCACAACATTATTTTTGTCAGAATAGTACTGGTCAAATGGCACATGATATTCAAGGCCTTTCACTTTTATTGCTTCGTTAAATCTGAAAGAGCTGAGGAAAATACTGCCTTTCTTTCCAATCAGTTTTATTTGATATGCAGAAGCAAAACTAATTATTTGTTTCATTACAAGAACTGGCCCGATATGCATGGTGAGCACTTCATTGCAAAGATTCAGTTTAAAGCATTGAAGATTCAAAAAGCTCAACATACTATATGTTGTCTTTCCAATGTTAGTTCCTTTTATTGATAAAGAAACACTGCTATCAAAAGCGGCTATCGAAATATGAAGATCATTGATAATGATTTTAAATTCATCGCTACTTTCTGTTGCCTTAAGCCAGATCTCACCTCTAAAGCTTGAGTTTAGGTTTCCAAGAATTACAGTGCTGGTCTCAGGCACTATCTTTTGTGGTTTCTGCTGGATCTCGGAAGCCCCTGGGATTTCCTGAATTGCTGTATCAGCAGAATAAACACCTACAGTTCCTGATCGCATCATTATCTGAGCAATATTCAAATCTCTTGTCAGATCCGGATTCATGTTGTGGTAAATAATGTAATCCGTATATAGATCAGGGCCAGTTATTGTAGAGCTGTGTCCGAGCCCATAATAAGAATCATCCGTACTAATAATTAGAGGATTATTATTAACTGGCTTAAAAGGGCCTTGTGGTCTATCACTCACTGCAGCGTGAATACGGTATCCATGTGATAAATAATGATTTCCAGTAAAAGTAATATAGTAATAATTTCCTCTTTTTACAGTAAACGGGCCTTCCGTCCAACCGTTTAGATAACAGCCAGTATTAACAGGAGAGCCAATTTCTGTTGGAGAGGCCATCTTTGCACTCAGAATTCCCTCATCGCTTGCCCAATAAAAGTACCACTGGCCATCATCATCAATGAAGACACTGCCATCAATATTGTGCTTAAGGTTATTGGTTATCGGGGAAAACGGACCTTCGGGAGAAATACTTTCTAATACATAATGGCCTGTGCCTGAGGGAGAAGTATAGAGATAAAATTTGCCGTTCCAGTATGTTACTTCCGGTGCAAACGGAACAAGTCCTGGGAAGATATCATCTGAAATTACTGGTCCGCATAGATCCCAGTGAATCAAATCTGTGGATTTCCAACATCGCAAATCCGGATTTGTGCAATAAAGATAGTAAACACCGTCATACTGCATGACAAAGGGATCTGCGAAATCTCCGGACTTTTTGATTGGATTATGATAGTAGTTCATCCTTTTACTCCCGTTAATGCAAAGGATTCAGTAAAGTATTTCTGACACGTAATAAATAGTATCAGTACCGGCAGAATTGCAATCATTGATGCAGCCATCACCATAGGTACATTTGTTTGCTGGATATAGTGAGAATTCATCATAGCTATAGCAACTTGAACCGTCTGTTTTGAAGTGCTGTGAGTAAATACTAATGGTCCGAAATAATCATTCCATGTTGTCATAAACAGCATGATGATATTTGCAATAATTGCCGGCTTGCTTAAAGGAAGAAAAATTTTGAAGTATGCCTGGAAATAATTACAACCATCGATTTTTGCGGCGTCCAGTAGATCAGTTGGAAGTCCAGTCATGTACTGCCTTAGGAAGAAAATATTGTTAATATTGCAAAGCGATGCAGGAACAATCATTGGCAGCAATGTATCAATCCAATGAATCTTTGAATATATAGCAAACAGCGGGACAAGAAGGACAATGAAAGGAACCATCATTGTTGATAGAAGCATCAGAAAGATGGTGTTCTTCATCGGAAATTGAAGCTTTGCAAAAGCAAATGCTGCCATGGTTGATGTAAAAGTTGAAGCTGTCAACACGATAGCACTGATGATAAAACTGTTCTTAATACCAGTAAGCAGATTAGACTCTTTCCAAACATCGATATAATTATTCCAATTAACTGGATTTGGAATCCATTCAGGCGGAATTGTATATACAAGATTCGGGTATTTTAATGAAGTCACAATCATCCAAGCAAATGGAAGCACCATGCTGCATGCTCCAATTGCAATGATAATAAATACAATGGCTCGTTTGATTGATGTTTTCCGCTTCATAATCAATATCCCTCAAATACCCACTTCCGGGAAATTTTGAACTGTAAAAGAGATAGTACCATTATGAGAATTCCAAACAATGTTGCTGCAGCACATGCATACCCCATTTGCGAACTGGTGAAAGCCTTTTGCCAAATATAGAAAACCATAGTACTGACGCCGTAACCTCTGCCTCCATCTGGTGCAAACAACTGTACTTCAACAAACGTCTGCAGCGATCCGATGATTCCTACAATCAGCAGATAGAATGTTGTCGGAGTCAGCAGCGGAAGGGTGATACGGAAAAACATTTGCTTGCTTGTTGCACCGTCTATTTCTGCTGCTTCATATAATGTTTTCGGAATAGAATTTAGTGCAGCTATGTAATATATGGAAATTATGCCGATCATTTTCCAGGAAATCATGATGACAATCATTCGTTTTGTCCATACTGGATCATTCAGCCAATCTGGCCCGGTGATGCCGAAGATTGACAGGAAATTATTGACTAATCCATACTGTGAATTGAACAGCCATTTCCAAATCAAAGCCAGAGCAACAACTGAAGAAATAAATGGAAGATAATAAATAGCTCTGAAAACCTTTTCTCCAAGTATTTTCTTATGGCAGGCGTAGGCAAACAATAATGCAAACAGGATATAGATTGGTACTGGAATAAGCATATAGAACGTATTCTTTAATGAAATCCAGAATTTATGATCCTGAAATAACTTGATAAAATTCTCCATGCCTACAAATTGCCTTTTCGGAGAAAGAATATTCCAGTCTGTAAATCCAGCAAAAATGCAGATGCAGAGCGGCAGGAGGAAAAAGAATAGAAAATATAATATCCCAGGTGTCACAAATAGTAATCCGGCTATATTTTCTTCCCTTTTCAGATTTTTTCTCTTTTTCATAAAACCTCCTGAAATAGTTAACCGAGCGCATATTCTCATACACTCGGTTAACTAACTTTGTTCAATTATTCTCCGTATTTTTCCTTCTGTTCATTTGCTTCATCCAGCAATGCCTGAACATCTGGTTTAATGGATTTGCAATATTCTTCGGCTGTCATTTCACCGTTGTAAACTGCATCAATATTTGAATTGAATTCGTTGAACCAATCCTGATTAAATGTACGAGACTGTGTTGCAAGGCGTGCATGATTTTCCAGAATATCGAATAATACGTCCTTGCTAGCTGGCGCTTTGTCAAAATCCATATATTCGCCATAAGCCATATCCTTTAATGTCGGGATCGCCTGGCCCATCTGATACGCTGTGCGCTGAGCATCTTCATTGAAGCACAGATATGCAGCAAGGTTACATGCAGCTTCTGCATTTGCTGTGTGCGAAGATACTGCAATTCCAGCACTTCCGAACCAGATCTCGCTCTTTCCAGTATTCGGGCTAACCGGCCAATTCATAACATCCCATTCAAAGTCACAGTTTTCCCAGAGATCTGCCAGGCTCCATGTCCCAGCTCCAACCATAGCAAGTTTTCCCTGCTTGAAGCGATCATAATCACTTAAGGATTCTGATTCTGCAACAGTCGGAGCAACGTTATATTTAAGCCTCAGATCAGCTGCCCACTGAAGAGCTTCAGTAAAAGCGGGATCATCAATTTCAACTGTTGTTAGTGTTTCGGGATCAACCCATTCACCGCCATTAGACCAGATCGCTGATTCGAGCGAATAAGCGCCAGACCCATAAATCTTTTCATBGCCTTCACCGCTCGTAAGTTTCTGAGCAGCATCAAGATAATCGTTCCAATCCCACGGATCATCAATTGTAGGAGGTGTAATTCCTGCTTCCTTAAAGAGATCTACATTGTAGAAAATTGGGAATACACTAACATCTTTTGGTAATGCATAGATACTTCCAGATCCTTGATTTTTACCATCATATTTGTAAAGGTCAATCAAAGCTGGCCAAATATTATCTGCGTCGAATATTTCATTGTTTTTCACAAAATCAGTCATATCATATAGATTTCCGGTTGCGGCATATTTCATCATATTGTCTACACCGCAGTAGAAAACATCAGGAGCTTCTCCAGCGCCAAACATTGTTTGAAGTTTTGTATCAAATTCATTATCAGCTACTACGATATACTCAACTTCAACGTCTGGGTACTTTTCCTCAAACTGATCAATTAAAGTTTGGTACGTTTTAATTTCCGAGTCGGTTCCCCATCCCATAAAAGAGATTTTTGTTTTTTCACCGCTCGAAGAAGAACTAGAGACAGCGGATGCACTTACTGTGCTTGCTGTACTTGAAGTATCAGCACCACCACATCCAGCTAACAAAGCCATAGATACAGAAATAGCAGTGCTTAACACCAATGATCTTGTTTTTTTCATCTTTCCCTCCATTTTGTTAAATCGTTGGATTTTATTAATGAATGGTCGCGGCCCAATTTATTAATGATGTTTTCAAATGCATTTTCTGTTTGAATACGGTTTCATTGTAGGCAATTACTCATTTAAATTCAATATTTCTGTTTTATAATATGAAAGCTGTGGAGTTTTTGAAAATTGAAACAGATTAATTATTTTAATTATTTATGCATTTTATATTGCATTTAAAATATGATTTATGGTTTTATTTGCTTAGCGAATCAAGCGCAGAGGCGTGTTATGGCGAAAATTTTATATGTTAGTGCAAATGATGCTGATATCTTATGCAAAGTTGGAAATGCTCTATCATCTCCGACACGAGTTAAAATACTGCAATTGCTTTACTATAAAAGCTATAACGTCAAAGAAATTGCTGCCATTTTAAACATTCCAGCATCAAGTGCAGCGCTGAATGTACGTGTTCTTGAAGAAGCTAATTTAATACAAACGCGTCAGCAACCTGGCAGCCATGGATCAATGAAAATATGCAGTCGAAAAAATGATTATATTAACATCCGCCTTTCCGGAAATGATCCAAACGTAGATCAAGTACGAACATGTTCAATGCCTATTGGCGCATATACAAATTGTTCCATTTCACCGACTTGTGGTTTAGCAAATGAAAAAGGCATGATAGGTTATGACGACAGCCCAAAAGACTTTTTTCTTCCGGAGCGCTTATCAGCTCAAATCTTATGGACTTCATCAGGATTTGTTGAATACAAATTTCCTTATCTCCTTGATCATGATGTAAATCCAAAAAAAATGATACTGAGTTTAGAATTATGTTCTGAAGCACCAAACTACAAAGAAAATTGGAAATCTGATATTACTTTCTGGATAAACAGTATCGAATGCGGAACCTGGACATGTCCTGGCGATTTCGGAAGCAGGCGAGGAAAACTCAATCCCAAATGGTGGGATAATGGCATGACTCAATTCGGAAAGCTGCTTCAGATTGAGATCAACACAAAAGAAACAATCATTAACGGTGTAACATCCTCAAACGTTACAATTAATAATTTTGAATTTGATCAGACAAATCCCATATTGATAAGAATCGGGAATAGGCCAGACGCTAAGTATATTGGAGGATTTAATTTATTTGGATCTGGTTTCGGGGATTATGAGCAGGATATAGTTCTTTCTTTCGTTTATTAATACATATTTCACACAGCATTAGAATGATAAACGCATGGCTGATACTGATACGTTCTTTTGACAGCGCAAACTAAAGATACTAATTACGATCCTTCTTGATTTCATAATAGAAAAAACATACCGATTTCTCCATCTTCCAGCGTATCAGCAACCTCAAAGATCAGAAGGTCTCCATCATTTATTCCAGCCGACGTCATTCCATCGCCGGCTGCGCGAGCTCCAAAATAATCTTTGTTTTCATCAAAGAATTCCTTCGGAATCCACATCGTTTTCTTAGCACTTCGGTCGAAGAAATCCGAAACTTCAGATAGTTCGCTGATATACTTTCCTGCTTCATCCTTGTTCATGCTATTCCTCTCCGGAATCTTTTCGAAAATCCAGGCTTTGGTCTGCTTCTTGTTTTGCTTTCTCGAGCTGTCTCTCAAGCGCCGGCTTCCGGTATTCCTTGATCTTTCTTTCCCGGATCTGGTCAGGAGACTCTCCGTCATAAGTCACGAATTTCTGGACGAGTGAATCCTTGCCAAGAGTCTTGTCCAGCATTTTCTTGATCTCTCTTTCCTTCGCATCTGCTTCTACGATTTCCGGAGTCCACTGGAAGTACACATAATTTGGCTTGGCAGCCCTTCCCCTTCCGATCGGAACCGGCTCAAATCCTGCAGTGATTGTTTTTGCATACATCCAGGTCAGAGATGAGAATTCCGGGATATGTTCTGCCAGATAATTGACAGCCGGATCAATTACCCTTCTCGTCAGTTCTTTTGTCTGATAGCTGTCCGGAACTCCATAGATCTTCCTGAAGTCAGCAATCGTGACAAAATAACGTCCAACCTGTCTCCACTGCTTTAATGAGCGATAAAGCTGCTTGCAATATGTTCCAGACAAAGAAAGATATTCTCTTAATTGGAAGAAAGTAAAACCATTCTGTCTAAGATAGTCATTGAACAGAGGGACAAACTCTTCTGCGACAGAAACAGAAAAATGGTTTCCATCTTCGCGCCGATATGAGGAAAGGAAATTAAATCGAGTATATCCACCATCTGAAGAATATCGATCGCCTGCTTCAATCTTGAACTCGCTGATCTTATCCCAGAGAGAGATCTCCATGTCGATGATCTGTTTTCTTGTCATGTGATAAGTCGGAGCAATCAGCTTTGCCACTTCGAGATCTTCCAGCACAACCCGATTGGTCCCCTGGTACTGAAGCTGCGCCACAATGGTCATCAGTAAATTGTTCTCAGTTTCTGTCAGAGAAGATAGAGAAACCAGATTGAAGTTATTCTGATATTTCACCGTTTTTTTCATGTTATAGACGCGGATACCTCGTCCATAGCTGTTAAGCTTGGGCGGGGAGGAAGTGCCATCCTCCTTCCTTTTTAATGCATGTCAGATCAGTCGCCTTGACTGATTTCCCTGTGTCTAGAATTACGCGAGCCCCTTTGCAATGGGAGCCGTTGACAACGAACCTCTGAGAGTGAAACACAATCGTATCGCCGGGCTGATAGGCATAACGATTCTTCCGAACTGATGTGCGTCCGGAAGAGCACTTATTTCCTCGATAGATGCGCTGATTCTTGTCCGAGCGTCTGCTTTCCCTGCGATTTATCCGTCCACATGAAAGCACAGCGCCGGACTTCTTGGCGCCATCCCGGATATCGATGTATTTTGCATCGTAGAACTTCGCAAGAATCCGGTTATTGCGGCGCTTCTTCTGATAGACAAGCTCTGTTGTCCGATGCCTTGGATGCAGAGAACCCACGCAGTAAGCATCGTTCGCATGCGTCTTTGCAAGATGCAGCGACTTTCTGGTTACAGATGTCTTTGCACCATACTGGATATGGATATCAATCTCTGGGTACTTCAGAACCAGTTCCCGATATATCGCCCAGCGCACGGTGCTCATATAGGTTGCTGCGGCCAGATTGGTGCTCTGCGGCTCCAGACCCCAGAGTGCACCGCCTGGCTTGTGGTTCTTTGCTGTATGGCAATGCTCGCACACTGTTAAGAGATTGCTGATCCGATTGGATCGATATCCCTTCCAGTACCCAATGTGATGCGTATGCAGAATCACGCCATCTTTGACAGATTTACCGCACACCTGACAGGTGTAGTGATCCCTGCTGAACACTGCTTCCCGTTCGGTCTGATACAGGTATTTTGATCCCCGCTGATAGTCCTTCCCTTCCGGGAGCGGCTTCCCATCTGCAATTGCCTGCAGAAGCTGGGTGTCGAACTTTCCCATCTCGAATGTCGCCGAGGTGATCGGCATAACTTTGCAGAATGATTCGAACAGGTTGATCTGGTTCTCCCTGCGATGCCGCAGGGAAGGCGCCATCTCCTGGTTCTTTCTGGACCGGTTGTCAAACCGAGGCTTCCGGTACCGCTGGCGATTCCGTCTTGTACGACGATACTTGCGGCGGTCGTTATGCCGCTCTGGCTCATTGCTCAGCATGTCGTACTGTGCATGGACAAATTCGTGCTTTTCAGACTTGATGGATACGCCGACATGCTGATAGCCCGTATCACAGGCATACTCAATCGGCTGTGTTTTCCCCTCCTCCCGGTCGATTAACCGGATCGTGAAAATCGGACGATAGCATTCAATCGCAGCACGTCCGCTCTTCAAGAGCTTTCGCGCTCTGTAGTTTGAAGTCGGCATCAGCTTCTGACCGGTGCTCGATAGTACTGCAACAGACATTCTCTGATGCCTCCTTTCTGCGGCTCAGCCGCTTTCTTTGTGCCCCGTTAAGGGCAGCTTACGCTTTCTGCAGTCGTATAGACCTGCAGCATCTCGCACTTACGATCACGAAGATCGCAGTAACGGTGGTCCACTTCGCCAATGTTGTCCGCTGGTCGAATGCATCTGCTGTACGTCTCCTACCTCTCAGAGGTTTTTAGCAGCAGATCCCAAGAGGTCTGGACTTGTGGAGCGTCCAGACGTAGCACAGCAGCAACGTAGTGCTCGAAGCACTTAGGCTAATCAACCAGGCTTGAAAAGCTGTAGTAGCCTTTCCAAGCCCTGTCTATAGTCCGCTAGGACTTAGGCGGGGTAGTTGATCCTGATTTCTCCTGGCAATTCTTATCCTAAAAAATTATAAAGAATGGTGCAGGATAAACAAAGGTATTTCCTAAATTTGTACACCATTATGTTTTCTTCCTATTTCTGTACACCTTTTGGAGCCTTCCTGGATCTGTACACCTTTCTTTCCTAGGTCTGTACACCTATTTTCCTATCCTGGTACACCGTTCTTCCTGAATCCGTACACCGTTAGTAAGAAACTTGTACACCGATCTTCTGATTTTCTCGCATATTCTCAACTTTTTTCGGGCACTTAAAGTTTTTAATAGTCTTTTTAAAGATTTGAAATATTTTCCTATAAAGAAAATGCCACCACTGTTCGTCTGGCTTCGAAATGTTACTTTTTGGGTTCAGTTTTCCGCCCTAATTTGCTCAGAATTTAATGGTGTACTATTTCCGAAATTAATTATCAGCTTTTATTAATTCGAACTTGTATTGACCTTTATTAAGCTTTTCTATTTTAAAGAATTCTTCCAGGCCACCAGTGGCCTGATTTAAAATTTCTGCATATTTAAGCCTATTTTTTAACTTTTAGCTAGGAAATTGAATGAATTCATTATTTTTACCTTCTATATTGCATATTCGGCTTTTCTGAATCTAAAAGCCATCATTTCTATCTGTGCTTTCCGATTCAATCAGCCTTAACCGTTCTTGGAATCCAAAGATATTTTTACAGATAATATTGTTTAGGCTTGATTTCTTAAATTATTTTTTGGTGTACTAATTTCGAAAATAATTGGACACTTGTATTAATTTTGCAATTCACAACTAGGCCTTTTGTCTTCTCTCTTTTCATTGTTCCCAGCGACCCATTTCCAACGACAATTGTATTCGTTCAGTCCATCACGATGATCAGCCATTGCCATTAAAATATATACTTCCGGTTAACGTGCTCGCAACATATGCTTTAAGAAATCCTATCATTCGTACAATAAGGATCGAGAATTCCAATTTCTAAACAAAGAGGTCCAGACTTTCTACTACTTGTTTTCATGGGGTCTCATCCAAAAAGGAGCACTAGTAAGAATTGCTTACGAAGGGTTATTAATGAATTTGAGTTCAATCAAAATCAATCTGTTAAACATTTCTTTCTGGAGGAACGGCTTTACTCTAAAGTCTTCTATTTCATGCATGAACGCAGGGGTTCGCTCTCATAATTCTACTGTCAGACAGGTTGCAGGTGATAGAAAACCGGTTTTGCAGAGAGAAGCATCTTCAATGATATTTTCCGTGAAGTTAAATCAAGCCTCTTTTATAGATTTGAGATTCAAAAGGAACACCTGAAATAGGAGGGGATGATATTTATCTGGATATCTGATTGTTGTCCTCAGTTTTCTATTAGGAAAGATTCACCTACCTAGATCTTTTAAATGTTCTTTTAGGTCAAAAATTAGGGCATAGAATGCATCAGTATAAATAACGATATTCCCAGGCCACCGGTGGCCTGACTCACAATTTCCGCATAGTTATGCGGAAAAAATAAGAATCCTAAGTAAAAATCAGGCTTCAATTTTATTAAGTCCAAGCACATTCAGATTGTACACTTGTATATTTTTATTGACTCTGCTTCGAAATACTGATTAAATTGGTAAAGAAGGGAATATGGTATCGGCTTCATTCACTCTTTTCCTCCAGGCCACCGGTGGCCTGACATCGAAAAACCGCATAAATAAGCCATATTTCGAGAAAACAGGGAGAAAATTCAAGAATGGCAGTTCAATATCGGGATACTACATTTCAGAACATATTCGATTCCATTCTCACCGCAACCGGGTTCAATGTTTCAGATGCTTATAAAGTCATCCGCGGCAAGGGAGTGAATATCTCTTACGCTGCACTGACCAAATATATCAAATTCACCAGAGTCCCAAGCTTCACGACAGCCAAAAGCATCCTCTCAGCATTCAACTTCACGATCCAGGATGCAGACCTGGCGGATGTCCTGCAGTATTCAAGAGCACAGCTGAAACGCTACGGCTTCAGCGGCACGCAGTATTATCAGCCCCAGCTCCGCCTGAATCCTGCGCGCTTCGGAGAGTTCACCTCAGCCCAGTTCTCAGATCTTCTGGACATAAGAGTACGCAACGGCGGCTACAGCTCGCTGAATGATTACATCTCAAGCCTGATTGAGCAGGACCTTGCAGCAAACCATTACATTTCCGCAAAGGCGGAAGAAGGAGAGCATCATGACAACTAGAGTGATCGCAATCGGAAATCAGAAGGGCGGCGTAGGCAAGACCACCAACAGCCTGAACATCTGCTATTCCCTGGCAAACACCTATGGGAAGAAGACGCTTCTGATTGATTTTGACCCGCAGGGCTCTGCATCGCTGAACCTGGGTCTCGACATCATCGACTCGGATCTCTACACGATCAACAAGGTTCTTGAACCGTATGTGGTCCGTCAGGAACGTCAGCTTTCCTGGGACGACATTGCTCCGGCAATCGTCACTCCGACGTTCTCCTCCGTGAAGCAGAACGGCATGGAGTGGGTCCCCTATGATGCTCCGTTCGGCTTTGATGTCATTCCTTCGGCCCTGAATCTTTCCGTGGTTGAGATGGAGATGAGCATCATCGGCGGCAAGTATTTCCGCGGCATCATTAAGTCCTCCTACATGCTCGATGTGGTGAACCTGATCAAGGAACACATGGACTACGACTACATCGTGATCGACACTCCGCCCTCTCTCGGTCCGCTGTCCGTGAACGGAATGGCTGCGGCAAAGGACGGCATCCTGATCAGCACGAACATGGATATCATGGCCTTACGCGGAATCGGTCCGTTCATTGAATCCGCAAAGCAGGCGGCCGGCACCGAGGAAGACCACCGCGGCATCATCGGCATCATTCTCTCGCTCTACAGCGACCGCAGAGTCGTGGACCGCAGCATCGACGACTGGATCAAGAAGTTCCTCCCGATCCCGACGTTCTCCTCTCACATCCCGGACAGTGCTGACGCGAAGAAAGCCAACGTCAACAACCGCCTGTTCGCCCAGGTGTCGAAGAAAGCCAAGACCGCCTATGACGACCTCACGAAGGAGATCATGACGATCGTCGAAGACCCCAATGCCGTGATCGGAAACGCAAAGGAGGCAGCACAGAATGGCGAAGAATAGTTTTTCGGCGCTGAATCAGCTGAGCCGCBAGATTCCGGGAACGCGGAAATATGCCTCCGAGACAACGGAGAAAATGCTCTACGGCAATTCGGACAGACCGGTCAACGAAGTCCCGGAGATGCAGACGGAAGCGATCCGCCTCGACCTGATCAAAGAACGTGAAGAGAACTTCTTCTCAGAGGTTCCGGATGATCAGCTGATCGAGAGCATCCGGCAGTACGGCGTCATCAATCCGCTTGCAGTGACGATGAAGGAAGGGGATAAGACCTACACAATCTCCGCCGGCCACCGCAGATTTGCTGCAATGAAGAAGCTCCATGAGGAGGATCCGGAGAACCCGCTCTACACGACGATCGACTGCCGGGTCTATGTGATCACCGATGACCCGGAGAAGCTGAAGCTCAGACGGGAATACATCACGAAGGAACAGGAGGAGGCGATCTATGAGGAATCCAACCTCCTGACCCGTCAGCTGACCGAGCGTGACGGTGCCCGCAACATGAGATACATCTGCTCGAAGTTCAGTGATAAGGAATATGTTCAGAACATTGCCCGCCAGGCGGAAAAGCGCGGGGAGAAGATCTCTCTCGACCGGGTGAACACCTGGAAGCTTGCCGAGACGGTACTTGCCTCCATGAACATCCAGGGCTGGAAGAAGACGAAGATCAAGTATTACATTGCGGTATACAACGCCGGAAGACAGGATCTTCTGGACCAGATTGAAAACGGAACGCTGTCCGTGAAGAGCGCCTATGAGACGATCAATGAAAAGCGGAAGAATGAGCGCAATGCCGGCCGCAAGTCAAACAAGATTGCTCCGTTCAGAAGGGCATCCAAGGAGTTCTTCCTTGAGGCGGAGAAACGGGAATATTCCGCTGCGGAAGTGAATGAACTGAAGAAGATCTACGAATCCCTTGGAAAAATCATTGAAAAGAACGAATAAATCTCACGAGAAGCAGGACAGAAGATCTGAGTCCTGCTTTTATTGTGCCCACGCCGTGGGCAGAAAACTGGTTCCTCTATTTTCGGAAACAGGAAAACGGAAATTTCAGAACGCTGCGAAATAGCCGATTTTGTTTCACGTAGAACAAAAATACATAATACCGTGCATCAATGAAGTATGTTATGATTCTGATGCGGAATATTTATGTTAGAGAGCGTCTATATACAGCAGGTGATCGAGGAGCAGCTGTTCGGCCGCCAGGAACTCTTCAAGGGAATGTCGAGACCGGTGCTGCGCAGGGATGAGCAGGGCAAATTATGCCTTGCGGTTTTTCTGACGCTCTTTTCACTTCACTCCTTTGAAACCGGAATGTTTGAACGACCTAGATACTTCATTCTGGCGGATATCAGCAATGCGGCAGTGAAGGAGTTCATCGACACAAAATACGATCATGATTTTTCGGATGCATCCGGTGAGCGGGACTACGATCTGCGCAGCCGGGAGGATCCGGTCACCAGGAATTTTTATGATGAGACCTACGCGATCCTGGATGACGTGCGGAAGAAATATCTTGAGACCGGAGTGTTTGATGAGCGACGCTATCGCGTCTATCTGAAGCGGATCACAGAACACTGCCCGATTGCCTACCGGAGATTCTTCCGGGAGCTCAGCGTCTAGGAGAGGAGCGATGCATGGAAACATTCGAGAAGAAAGATCAGGTTTATTCGATCCCGCTCGACGTGATCCGCACTCGGAAAGAGAACGGCTACTCGATCGGCGGCATTGATGCGCTTGCCGGATCCATCGAACGCACGGGACTGATCCATCCGATCATCCTGCAGCCGGAGGGAGAGCTCTTCCGGATTGTCGACGGAGAGCGGCGCTTTCGGGCGATGAAGGAGCTCCAGACGCGCTTCGAACAGTCCGGTGACTCCATCCGGGCGAAAATCTACAGCACGATCTCAGCAATTGTCCGCGGAGATCTGAGCGAAGAAGAAGAGACCAGGATCTATCGCGACAGCAACGACTACGCCCGCCAGCTGACGAACTTCGAGCGGATCGTGCGGCTGGATCCGGAAACGATCGACTTACGGGAAGAGAAGTGGCAGAACGAGTACCGCCGGCTCTCAAGGAAAAAGCCGGTAGAGAAGATCCGCCCGACGCGCAGAGAAGTCTCAAAGCTCATCCACCTGATCCTGCTGGAATCGGAGCCGGAGCTGGACATCTCAGAGAAGACAATCCGGAATTATCTCGCGTTTCTGGATCGGTGCGGGCCAGAGCTTCGAGCGGCGACAGTCATGGGGACGATTGCAGTCCGGGATGCGCAGCTGGTCTCCTGGCTGAATGAGGACGAGCAGAGAGATGCGGTGGAAGCTGCCGGGACAGAGTCGTTTGAAGATTATGTGGTGGAAGGAAAATATCAGTCCGGCTCAGATTCCAGAAGAAAGAAACGTCAGAAAAAGACTGCAGACATGTTAGCGGAAACATATACGAAAAAGCTGCTCCGGCTTGAAGCAGACTTTGAGAAAGCCTCGGCCATGGTGAACTCCGAAGAAAACCTGGAGCAAGAAGATCTACAGAAGCTGGAACGCATTAAAAAGATCATGCAGGAGATTCAGGAGTTGAAATAATGCACAATATGCATGCATTATCGAGATAGTTTTCCGAAGGTGATGCCATTTAATGTGCCGTTTTTCTCTTGTGCGCCGCTTCAGTTAGAATCAAATCCCTCAAAATCCTTCTGACCAGTGGCCATTTCTCTGCCGCTTGTTTAACCCAATACAGATAGACGAACTAGTTCAGATAATCCTGCAGATATCTCATTTCTATTCCGATGAAGCGCTAAAGATATCTCTTCAGCTGTGCACACATGTTATAAAAACTGTCGAATAGACTTCAACGGCGGAACACCCCATTTCTTTCTTTCTCAGCTGATGCTCAGTTTCTGTTTCAGTTTCTTACCGGCTGTGCAGCCGCCATCACACAGAATATCGACACCGGCAAGGATCCTAAGCTGCTTCTGACAGATCTGATTTCTGAACAGCGGTGAATGAAGTGTTCGAAAATTGATCATTCACCGAATGCTTTCTGAAATATCGTTTATTAGTTCTGACAGAGATGCCGTTTTCTCTGACAAAGGCTTCCATCAGCGAGACCTCGTAGGAATAGTTCCGTACGATTCTAATCGTTTTTAAACCTTGTCTTCCCCAAGATGAGGTTTTTTACTGTCTGAGGCATTTCCGGAGCTGATTTCTTCAGTTCCGGAAGGTCTGCCGTCCGGATTATCGAATCGAGTAGGAAGCGGTGATTAACCGCTGTCCTCTCACACCACCGTACGTGCGTTCGGCATACGGCGGTTTCAGTACTTAGAACACAAATTGCAGTCGAACCGCAGAATATTCAGGATGAACAGACTCGAAGTCTCTGGATGCAGATGGGCATCCCCATTCTTCGAGTTTTCTATTTGACAGCGCACGCTTGACAGTCGTTGAATGCACTGCCCTGCATGTACCTTTTCGGGTGTTCGCCGCCATGACTGCGTACTGCTTCGGAATGCCAAGTCCTATGAGCTTCCTGTATTTCGTTCTCGGCTTCTTCCAACGCTCCCATATAATCATTCTCATCCTTGTGCGAAGCCACTGGCCCATTTCTTTCCGCCAGCTTCCCAGCTCCGCCACACCGTAGTAATTGATCCATCCGGTGATGCTTCGCTTGATTTCCCGACAAATATCGGAAAACTTTCCCGGACGTTTCCTGTTCGTCATGATTCTGAGCTTCTCTTTGCATTTCTTCCTAGATTTCATGTGCGCATAGATGTGATAATGTCCATCCGCTCTTTTACCCATTCCGAACCCCAGATATTTGAACTTTCCGCCGTTGGACGCCAGATTGACGATTTTACTCTTCTCCCTGTTTACCTTCAGCTTCAGCTTCCCTTCCAGCATCGTGATACTGCCTTCCAGTATTTTCTCTGCGGCCCTTCTGCTCTTGGCCAGTAGAACAATGTCATCCGTATACCTGATTTCCGGTACTCCTCTGCCGTACCAAGTTTGGCACCTGGCCCAAGTTTCAGATCATCACGATCCGCAGTCTTGGCTATAAGGTACATATCGCCGGGTCCAACGATTGAAAAAAAGAAGAATCATTTATTTAGACGTATAATGGAGAAGAGATTAGTCATTTCTTATTGCTTTTTAGCAATATTTGTTTCTGTCTGGACAGCAGAAATGCCATAAGAGAGGGGCTACTTTGTATGGCTAAGAATATTGACGTCAAGCCAACGGACTGGCAAGGGGAGAGTGAAGTATGGGAGAAACTTGGATCTAACCTCCCAAAAAATTATTTGATCTATAATCATAGGACTGTAAAAGGCCAGGAATTCGACTTTTGCGTAGTAGCAGAAAATTTATGCGTTTTTATTGTTGAAGTTAAAGGATGGACAGCCGCAAAAATTTTCGATGTGGTTTCAAATGACCAGATTGTAATTGAAAATTATCCGAAACAGAAATCCCCTTTAAAGCAAGCTGTGATGTATCGAAATAATCTTGTGGAAGTGTTAAGAGATGATCTACAGCTGAATACTTATGTTACCGAATTTGTTTGCTATCCGTTTATTACTGAAGAAGAATACCGTGCAAAAAAGCTGAACTATGTTTCTGAATCTGTAAGTACTATTTTTAAAGAAGATTTAAATGACTCTGTTAAGCTGACTGAGAAATTTGTTAATAAATTCAAGAGCAAACACTCAACGTTACCTCCACTGGATTCCAAAGGTGTAGCGAAATTACGCCATTACTTTGAGCCTAATTATAATCTTAAGGAAGAAAATGAAGAGTTACTGAAACCTTACTCAAAGTTGTATGTGTTTCACAGCCATTTGACAGTTGAAGTAGAAAACCAGATTATCGATGAGTATTTTTCAGGAGTAAAAGTCCAATTATTCGTAGGTGAATTTGAACAATTAAAGGAATTCAAGGAAAATCTCGATGATCGATTTCAGAAATATAATCTCAGCTATGGACATGGAAGTGTATTCCTCGGAAAAAATACTGAGAAACCATCAGAGATAGTAAATAACTCTTTTGAGTTATTTAATCTATCTGCATTTTTTATCCCCGAAATCGATCAAATTGCAGATCATGATATTGTAATCACTGAAGGGAAAATAGATTCTGCACAACTGGCAGTTCTCCATTCATTAAGCGAGAGAAGCAACTTCAATGTGGACCAGTATTTGATTGAGCACAGCGAAAAGGAAAAGAATATCTTGGTAATGGCTGGCGCAGGCACCGGTAAGACTTATTCAATGGTTTCAAGGATTGCTTATCTTTGCAATTGCAGTGATTCGAAAATTCATAGCATTGTTGATGACATTGCAATGATGACATTTACAAATGATGCTGCGGATAACATGAAGAATCGAATAAAAAAGCTCTTCATGAATTATTTCATTCTGACAAGTGATAGTAAATATCTCAGACGAATCGAAGATATCAGCAAATTGCAGATTTCAACCATCCATAAGTTTTCAATTGGCATTCTTAGAAATGCATGTCTTCACCAGGGAATTGGATTTGATTTTGATATTACTTCAGAAATTTATAATCGCCGCAAAATATATTCAGATTATTTGAACAATTATTTGGATCAGAAAAACATAGAAAATCCGGATTTCATTTATCAGATAGGTATGCCCGTTTATAAACTCAGGGATGTTCTGATGGAGTTTTCTGACAAGCTGAAAAACAGAAATGTTGACATTTCTGAAATTAAGGAAGAAATGCTCGGTGAGTCACCAATTGAAATTCCCTATTTTAACGAGCTTATCATGCAGGTTATTATTCCATCAGAGATTCAGTATTCTGAAAATTTAAGAATATCCAATCGATTAGACTTACGTGATTGCATGATAAAACTAGAATCGTTACTGAAAATTACTCCTGTCTTGGATCATAACTTTTCATATAAATACCTATTTGTCGATGAATTCCAGGATACAGATGATGTCCAGATCCGTATTATTCGCGCTTTGCAGAAATCGTTTGGCCCGCAATGTCATCTCTTCGTGGTTGGAGATTTGAAACAAAGCATATATCGTTTTCGCGGGGCAACCTTAAGTGCATTTTCGGTAATCAGGGCTGGGGAAGGAGACTGGATTAGTTTTCATCTGAATCGAAATTATCGTACTGATTCAAGGTTGCTTGAAGAGTATGACAAGATCTTTACGAAAATGAATTCTATGGGTCTTCTTCCTTACCGTGGAGAGGACAAACTTTCCAGTTCAATCAATAAACAATACCCTGAGGATAAGCTGATCGAAAGAATCGAAGTTCATCAAAAAGACCTGAATGGTTTTTATGATGAAATTTTCAAGACGATAAGTGTACAGAAGGATTACATTTCCAAATACGCAATAGCGAAAAAACTAAGTGATGAAGATAATACCATTGCGTTGCTGGTCCGAGAAAATAGACAAGTAGAATCAATTGTTGCGGAAGGAAAAAAGAGAAAAATATTCATCGACGTTTCGAATGGGGGAGATTTATACCAGCAGCAGCCTAGTTTGGATCTGTATAAATTGACGATGGCATTAACACATTCGGAATCTCCTGTATATCTGACAAATCTGCTGATGTCAAATTATGTCAATGCAGGAAAGCAGGTATTCCCAATAGTTAATATGAATATCAGCGATAAGTGTGAAATGCTGACAGAAATGCTTGATCAGTTCTTTATTTCCAGAATGCACATAACATGGAAGCAGTTGATCGAACGTTTTCAGACATATCCCGCACTTGCGGTTCTTAGAGAAGTTTATTTTTCAACTCAGCCATGGGCACAATTTGATTATCTGAATAATGCAAGACAAATCAATTATCGCGAAAATTATGAATGCTTAATCGAAGATATCCAATCTCATTTCAGGAGAGATTTTCTGACGATCAATATGATCAACAAATACCTTGAAATAGAGATAACAACTTACCAATCTGAAAAATCAAGAGAGTCGGGAACTTCTCGGGAAAGTGTCAGAGTAATCTGCACTACGATTCATAAGTCAAAAGGACTTGAATACGGAACAGTAATTCTTCCCTTTACAAATGCTGATATTGCTAAAGAAAAAAATGCCGGGATCAATGCGTATCTCGAAAGAAATCACCTCGCATACTCAATAAAAGCTGAGAAAAATGTTTCTGGTTCAAATTCGTATTTTAAATCTGATAACGAGTTGCAGGAACAAAAACGGGAGGAATCCAGAATTCTATACGTTGCAATGACTCGTGCAATTCGGAACCTTATCTGGTTTGATGACCTGGATCGGAAACCAGTGCTGTCATGGAGCACCCTTTTAGGAAAGGATGATGAACGTGTATGCCAATAAGAATTTATACATATTCAAATCCTTATTGTCTCGATAAGGAGAGCAATTATTGGGAATTCATCAAAGGTGGATTTCAGCTTTGCGTAAGCCAGACGCTGGCAAACGGCATGAGCGGGCTTTATAAGGATTTTTACCTTGGTAAATTGACTACTATTGCCAAATTTATCAATTATTTATTTGATGAATGGCAGGATGAAGGAACGATAGTAAAACAACATGCTGAAATCGATAATCTGATTTCTTCATCAGATTTAAATGGGATAATTCCTGATGGAATTGATGGTGAAAAAGTAAGGGCTTCCCTCCGACTTAACAGGCAGGAGATTTTTAAGAGTATTCGAATTATGTTTGAGCTTGGAATGGATCCTGATGAGATGGATGATTCAAAAATGACTGAAGATCAAAGATATCTGAAAGAGATCTTCAGGGAGATCAGAGAGAGTAAACATTCCGCTTTCTGTTTGAAGGAAAGCTTTACAAAAGAGGAAGTAGATGAAGCGATTTCCGAGACAATCCGTGATGCATTAGGAGATGACAAAGATAAAGAGAAAAAAGCAGCAGAAATTGACAAAGATATTATCGTAGTTCACGGGATACATCAATTCACTCCGCTTATGCTGAGAACGATTGAGGTTCTTTCCGAATCACGTACGGTAATAATGCTTTTTAACTATCAGCCAGACTATTCCAATATCTATCAGACTTGGCTGAATGTTTATCAATGTTTTGAAACTTCCGTCCTTCAGTCGGATCATGTTTTCAGAGTTTCCCCGAAATATGAGCCTGCATCAGACCTTGCTGATGAATTTGGAAAGCTGGTAAATGGCGAAGGCAGGATGATCGTTAATAATGTCACCAACTATGAGATAGTCGAATTTGATAGTATGACAGAATTTGCAGGCTATATCGCTGAACGGTTTGAGAAGGCTTTGAAAACAAGAGAGAAAGATCAGTACAAACGCTCTCCTCTTTATTACATGGACGAGCAGATTTATTCGGCCAATGATGAAGTTAATGATATTTTAAAAATTTACTTCCCTGATCAATTTGGAGAAAGACAGTTTTTGGATTATCCGATTGGTCATTTCTTCATTTCGATCATGAACATGTGGGATCCTGAAACTGGCGAACTTCATGTTAATGATCTCGATGATATTGCTGAATGCTTGTCGTCAGGCATTATTAGTGAACCAGCTAAAGGACAGTTGCTGTCTGCTTTTAATGATTGCAGATTAATCTTTGAAAACGAAACAGATATTGATGGAATGATCCGGTGGCTGAAAAAAATAAAAAAAGAGAAAAAAAGATATGCAGAAAAAGAGTATCTAAATAGAATTGGATACTTTCGTGTTGATGAGAAGCAGATCGATAAATTATCAGAAGGCCTAGATTCATTAAATCAAATTGCTTATAAATTTTTCGAAGATTTCAATTCTGATAATCAGAATTTTAAGAAATTCTATGATAAAGTTCGGGACCTGCTCATCAATAGAGCAATGGAGTCTGACGATTGCAATGAAGAATTTAAAGACATTATTTCTAGAGTTCTGGAGCGATTGAATGAATCAAAACTTGAAGACACTAATGCATCATTTGATTGTCTGAGAGATACTATGCAGATTTATCTGACGCAAGTTGAAAAGAAGAATACGGGAGCTAACTGGATTGCAAGAAATTATGAGCAGATAGATGGCGATATTCTTAGAAATGGAGATCAGTGGACAACACGCACTAACCATTTTGGTTGTATCTCAGATGAAGATATGACGAATTCACGCAATAGAGATTATCCATGGCCTTTAGATGATAATTTTTTTGAGTATGCTCAAGCACCGGTAGATTGGAAGTATCAAGTGTATGTTCATTCACGTCATGAATATAGAAATTTCAAAAGATATGCACTTCTGTATGGGCTTCAATTCAGCAGAAATAAAGTCATTCTCAGCTATGTGAAACATGATAATAAAGAGGATAATGAACTTTATCATCTTTTCAAGATAATGAATATACCTGTCGTTAAAAATACTTCCAGAGTAGCTCTTATGCATCTTGAACCTGTTGCTTATATCACACCTGAATATCAAGGCAGAAGATTTCATTCAATAGATCTTTATAAATTTAGGATGTGCCCATATCGTTTTTTATTAGAAACAGGGATTGAAGATAATACAGTATATTCCGACGATTATTTGCTCAAACAATATTTGAGGGTGATTCTGGAAAATAGCTATAGGATGAATCATCAGAATGAGCATTACTTTGAAGATTCTGCAAGGCAGGAAATAGAGGATACTCTTAATCGGTTGAACCAATTATTTCCATTTGTTGAGCCAATTGACAAAATGGATATTGTGCGTGATGTAATTGCATATATCCAGAATTATGAAGTAAATAAATACACTGGATCGGTTATAGCAGTTAAAGAAAAAGATAAAGAATATATGCTGAAAAGGGAGTATTTCCTTGCTGCGAAGGTAAAGGAATCCTCAGATTATAGCAAACAGATATTTGCTGAAACATCAGATCAGGAAATTAATGCAATGCTTTCAGAAAACATTCTTTGCTTAGAAAGATATACTCAGAAATTAAATCTTTTCTGCAAGCTGTGTGGCGTCAAAAATATCTGTCTCGAAATTTTCCGCTCAAAACCAAGAACTACCCATGAGGAGCGTTGAAAATGATAAAACCTGGAATGTATGTTAGGTGTCCTTATGATTCTGAGGATGAAGAGAATCCAAGGGACTATGTGATTGGAATTGTTCGGAAAAACGATGAGCTAAATGATATCGTCTTAGTTCATTTTAATGATCCATTTCAATATCGCAGCTATTATGATTTACTTTCATCGCCAGAAAAGACATACCGCATTAAGGATGTGATGAGATGTCAGTTTTATAAAAATACTTCTGTCCTTTATAAAGATGAAAAATGTATAGTAGATGCTTATAAATTAAATGCTGAAGATAATTATTACTATTACTATCTTACTGATGAAGATACTGCTAAAAATCTGAAAGTTTGTGAGAAGGAAATAGAAGCTCCTTTTACGAGTGCGAGGGTTGATCCAGCAAAGCAGCTTCAGAGATATGAATTTCAAAACCCTTGCTGGTTATTTGGCAGGACAATTGTAAAGAGAACAGAAAACATTCTTGATCATTCGCTATATGGATTCAAAGAACTTTCTGGGAATAAAATTTTTCTTAAAGCTTATCAGCTCCATGCAATAATGCGCTGCTTTCAAAGTTCAGAAATCAGATATATGCTAGCAGATGAAGTTGGGCTAGGAAAAACTATTGAGGCAATTTCAATTCTGAAACTATATTTAAAAGATAAAATCAATCAAGATGTTCTAATAACAGTTCCGGAAACACTTGTGGCGCAATGGAAGACCGAATTGCTATTGAAGTTTTACTTGAGTGAGGGTGAAAACCTCAATGGCAACATTATTCATGTGAAATCAATTGAAGAGCTAAATGATACTGACGCAGCTCATCAATACACATTTGTTATTGTGGATGAAGTTCATAAATATCTGCGAAATGATCGAGGATATTCTTTGTTACATCAAATCAGCAGAAATTCAGAAAATGTATTACTTCTTTCTGCTACTCCTGTTCATCAGAGAGGAATAGAATATCTCTCTTTGCTGAGACTATTATTGCCTGAAAAATATGATGGATTATCATTAGAGCAATTTGAAAATTTACTAGAAAAGCAGAAATTAATAACTCAGTCCGCTAATCTTGCATATACGTCTATTGGAGAAATGGATGAAACAATAAAAGATTTAGATTCAAGTACGCAGGATTTGCATGATGATGAGGACTGCAGAGATATTTATGATGAGATGATTGAAGAACTTCAGAACCTCGCAGACATGACAAATGATGAAGAATATCAAAGCATGCTGCAAGGTGTAAGGTTTGAAAATGATGATTTTGGAGTTGAGGCTGCGAAGCTGGCGATCTCATATATTTGTGAAAACTATCAGTTTGAAAGCCACATTATCAGAAATAGAAGACAATTCAGTGAAGATGAGTATGCTGCACGCAAATTGATTGAAAGACCATATTCAATTCAGAATACTGATAATTATGAAGAAAGCTTTGCTTACTCTGCATTAAATGAGTGGATCCAGTCTCTTAGTTCAAAAAGTGAAATAGCTTTTATCAAGAATACGTTGCGTCCTCTATTATGTTCTTTTTTCAGTTCGCCATGGGCGTATATTGATGAACTGAAAAAACAGAAAACCTATGGTGTTCAAATAGATGAAAAAGTTTTAAGTGCTGCAGAAATATGGTTAGAATATGAAAACAGTCTGATTGAAAATCTTAATGACTCTATTGATGAGGAAATCCAATCAAGGATTATTAACCTAATAGATTTTATCGAATGCCAGAAATTAGGATCGAAATTCCTGATTTTTACTGATTTTAAATCAACGATGGGAGTCTATTACAGAGTTCTAAAGACAGTATTTGATCCTAATGAAGTAGTTTGTTTTGCTGCAGGTATGGATCGTGATCAGTTAGATCAGAACGTGTATCGATTTCAGAACGGCGAAGATTGCCATATTCTTATTAGTGATAAATCAGGCGGCGAAGGAAGAAACCTCCAATCAGCAGATTATATTATTCATATTGATCTTCCATGGGATGCAAATGAAATAGAACAGAGAATCGGACGCCTTGATCGCATTGGACGAGATCCTAATAGACCTGTATATTCCGTTGTTCCTTATGCTGAAGATAGTTTTGAACAACAGTTATTTAAGTTCTGGAATGAGGGTTTAAATATTTTTGAGCATTCTTTAAGTGGACTTGAAATTATTTCCGAAGAAATTAATGAAACGATTGTTCGCTCTATCGCCGATGACTATCAGTATGGCATTTATAATGCAATTCCTGAATTAATTGAAAAAGCCAAAAAAATGAGGGAACAGGTCAGAAGTGAGCAAATCTTTGATACTGCTGCTTATATTTATAAACCGCTGAACACTGAATTAGATAAGTTGGTGAGATATTATAACGACAACGAAAATGAATTGTTCACTCGCACCATGCTGAATTGGGCTTCATTAGCTGGTTTTCATGGGGAGCATGTATCCAAAAATAGTAAATTAATTAGATTTGACGAACATTCATTCTCTACACGCTCTGCGAGAAACTCTATGCTTATTCCTCCAGACTGGAGTGCATATCTTAGTAGAAAAGATACCGAATATGCTTTTAAAGTTCAGAATGGCTTAAAGATTGATCAGAATAAATATGTTCTAAGGAGTGATCGGCAGATAATTGGGACCTTCGATCGCCAGACGGCAATTGAAAATGATTTTGTCCATTTTTACGCACCAGGTGATGAGATATTCGATTGTATTATCAATAATGCTGTCGAGTCTGCTAAAGGCCAATCCTGTGCTGTTGCATTAAGAAGCCAGTTTAATTGGAAGGGTTTTATTTTTACTTATTCAATAACTCCTGATGAGTACTTGTTACTTGAAAATAATGTTCCATTAATGAAATTAAATGAGTTCCGGCATTTTCTCCCTACTGAAGATCTTCAAATTCCTATCACTGTTGGAAATGTAGATGAAATTGCAACAGACAACAAAGTAATCCAACTATTTAACCTATATGTTAATAAAGGTTATTTCGACGGTAATTCCTCTATAGAGCACTTAGGAAGAAGAGGAAGGAAAGAATCTGGTTATCTTGACATTCCATCAAAATATGGAGTCACAAATATTGAATGGTTTAAATGGAAATATCCAGAAAATGACTGGGCAACATTAGTTGCAACAGCAAAGAAGGTTGCACATAAACAAGCAAACCACAAGTTTTATAAATTATCGCGTATTTCAGAAGCTGAGTCTGAAATTAAAAGGATTAGGGAGGCTAAGAAGAATAGCTCAAAATATTTTTCTGAAGAATTGATGAATGATTCTGAAGATGAATATGATATTGTCCTGAAAAGTATTAAAGAGCCGAAAATCACTCTTGAATCTGCATGTTTCGTCTGGATGGTAAAAGATGAATAAAGAAAAAATCAAAGGCGCAATTGAAGAGCTATTAAACTTTGGAAAAGATTTTAATGAAGAATTACTTTCTCATGATGCGAATCAGCCGTTAGAAAACTTCTATGCTCATACTGTTGAAAGATTTCTTAATACTTATAAAGGTTATATTAATGCAACGTATTCTGAGGCTGACTATCTGTGTTCTTTAAGAAACCTTCTGTTAGTTTTTGATTTTAACTTGAAAATTTACGATGATTCAGTAATTAGTGACAGATTTGGAATTTATCAGAATGCATCCACAAAAGAGATCTACGCTACAGTGAATGTTCCTGATTATGTTGCAAGACCAGAATTTGTCAGCCGTGCTTATGTTAGAAACTTTGTATATCGTTCTTCCAACGAGAGTGCACGATATAATCTTGTGACGAATCCTTATATCAATAATCTGACCAACTATAAAACTTTCAAAACACTTGCACAGAAATTAGCGGTAATGGGGGCGCTGAAACTTCCTTTTGGCTATACGTCTTTAATCTGTTTGCCAACCGGTGGAGGCAAGAGCTTAATTACACAAACAGTTGCCTACCAGAATGAAGGGTTAACTATTGTGGTTGTTCCAACTGTATCACTTGCTATTGATCAGGTTAAAGCTACGAAAAAAGCAATAAAGCATAATACAGATGAAGAAGTATTTTGCTATTATTCAGGAGTTAAAAATAAGGAGAGAATATTTCAGACCCTTCAACAGAAAACGGCGAGGTTACTCTTTATCTCCCCGGAAGCTCTTCTTAAGAACGATACCTTCAAGAATCTCATAAATGAAGCAAATAGCTCCAAATATTTGAAGAATATCATCATTGATGAAGCACATACAGTAATTGCTTGGGGCTCATATTTCAGAGTGGAATATCAATGTCTTGAACCTTGGCGTAATAAATTAATGCGTTTTAATCCGGGGATCAGAACATATTTACTGTCAGCAACTTTTACGGAAAATAATGTCAGACTGTTAAGAAAAATGTTTTCTGATGGTACTCGATGGGTTGAAATTAGATGCGATAGTTTAAGGCACGAGCCAACCTTTGCTTTGGTCAAGGCCAAGGGATACTATGACAAGCAGAAGAAGTTAGTTCAATTGATTGATTGTTTACCAAGACCAATGATTGTTTATGTCTCTTCTCCTGATGCAGCGAAAGTGCTAAAAGAGAAGCTCGAAGAAAAGGGCTACTATAATTTTCGCTTATTTACTGGAGAAACAGAATCATCAGATAGAGAAAAGATCATTAAGGAATGGAGCGAGAATCAGTTTGATTTATTGATTGGAACATCTGCCTTCGGAGTTGGGGTGGATAAGCCAGATGTTCGTACAGTTCTGCATGCATATGTTCCGGAAAGCCCTGATATGTATTATCAGGAACTTGGGCGTGGCGGACGTGATGGATTGCCTTGTCTGAGCATGCTGTGCTTGAATCCTATTCGTGATATTGAAGATACAGAAGGAAAAGGAATAAAAGCATTAACTATTGTTAAACTGTTTGGCCGCTGGTGGACGATGTTGAATAGCAAAACATCCCACAGATCAAATGATTTAATTACAATAGATACCTCTGTAAAACCACATTACAGTAATAAAACGACAGTTGTAGGCAATCAAGCAGATCGGAACTGGAACATTTATGTCCTTCTGTTTTTAAGAAGGCATGATTTTATAACGATTGAAGATATTGATTATCAGAGCAATACAGATCAATATTGGTTCCAGATAAAGATTCTGGATGAGAGACTATTTGATGATCGGGTAAAACAAGACTATCTCGAAGCCGCAAGAGAAGATGAAGAAAAACAAACTGAAGGGGATCTTTCTCTTCTTACTGATGAAATTCTAAGAGGACAAGGATGCTGGTCAGAAATGTTTTATTCGACATATAAGCAAGTCTCAGCTTATTGTGCTGGTTGTATGGAGCATTCTGAGCCAAGAAATGATGAACCAGACAGATTTCCTTTAATTAAATCAGTAAAATGTCCACAATTCGTTTCTGAACATAATGATATCCTTGGAAATAATAATGAGATAATTATTCAATTTGAATCTAATGAAACTGAGGCATTGATAAAAAAACTATCTAGCTCAAATGTAAAGATATTTGTTGCCGATAACAATTCAATTCTTGAGCAATTCCCAATAAATACTGATAAGAAAATTATTATTTTCGGAATAGATGAATTTTCAAAGTTATCAAAAATGGAATGCACCTATTTCTTATTTGGAGCCATTGGAGTTTTTTACAGTTCTGAAAATTTTTTGAAGATTCGAAGATCAGTAGATAGATATTTAAATCTTCATGCAGGTAAAGTGATTGATTTGATAACGAGTACTATTACAGAGTCAGTAGAATACAAAATGATGATTGAAAGTACAGAAGCAACGAAATACAAATTAGACATGTTCGGAGGTGAATAAAATGTTTGGTGAAAAAATTTATACCGAACCAGTCCCGGCCAGAGTGTACGCTTTATATAAAGCTGCAAAAAAATATAATGTCTCTCAGAATGAATTGAAGGAACTGATGGAACCGCCAGCTTTATCATCAGGGACAAGCTATTTTTCCAGAATATTAGAAGCTGCTAAAGAATTGCAATTAGTGGACATTCAGGAAAATAAAGTCTGTGTAATTGCAGAGATAAAAGATAATAAGGAATTTAAAGATTACTGTAGGAAAACAGTATCAAGTATGACGGACAGTCAGTACTTTGAAGTGACTAATTGCATTTGTGAGATGAATACTGAGATCCTTCATTTCAAATCTTTATCTGGGAACGATCTGATCAGCACTATCAACAGCAAGGTAAGTCACCCTGTGGATGAGAATAACATGCGTGGATGGCGGCTTTGGGTAGATGTTCTGGGATTAGGAAGTATTTTTGAGGCGAGCAAAGCTATGGAATACTTACCTAATGCAGCCGGGCTAATTACAACGGCCATGAGATTTGCTAATTTCAGACGTGGTGATGTTATTTTGATAGATGATTTTATTCAGCGTATCACTCCCGTCATTAGACTTGCAGGGAAAAATGATACAGATAATAGAAAATTCAATTACTGTATTTCAAACGGGCTGCGTTTCCTTAATGATACAGGGATTATAACATTGCAGCATAAACAGGATCAGGCAATTACCTGGCAATTATATAATCTGAGAGATGATAGTAGTTATTCTGAGCCGATCTCTTCAATTATCATAGGGGGACTGAAATGAACATTAACATTGCAAAAGAAAGAATATCAGAAGTCCTAAAGGTTGATACGATCAATAGCTCAGCTGGAGATTTTCTCGCTACACATGTGCCTGTAACGAGATTGAATGTTTCTCTTCACTATGATCTGACACCGACTGAAAGAAATCGCTTCTTCAACGAAGAAGATGTTTACCGGCATGAGATTTATCCAACTGAGAGTCATCGCTTTGTGATTGTAAAAGGTGAAAGCGGCACTGGGAAATCACATTTAATCAGATGGTTCGATGCAAAGCTCGAAAGTAATAAACCTGAAAATGAGGTCGTTTTGCTGGTCCGCCGCGATGACAATACTTTAAAGGGAACAATTGCACAGTTATTGAAAATGGAGGAGGTAAAATCACTTCCGAATAAAGATGTTTATGATCGACTCACCAAAGCTGTAGCAACAGTTTCAGAACAAACTTTGAAGCGTACAATCTATTCTTATTATCTTGTCGAAGTAAAAGGTGATCTGGATCAGAGTGCAGAGTCCAGAGGAGAATCAGTATTATCGAGAGTAGATAAAAAGAATTTAATTGCATTGCTGAATAATTCAATTTTCGAAGAAAAAATGATGGAGGATGGAGGGCCAATTGACAGGATTTATTCCAAAATTGAGAGCACGAAAAAAATAAAAGAGAGCGATGTGAATGCCCAATTTCTTGCTGATGATTTTCTCATTGATATAGATTTGATTGAGAAAATGCAGGAGTCAGACTCTGAAAACAGAGTGATTGTATTTGCAAAGAAAATCGCTCAGAAAGAGGAATTACCTGGAATAATATCTGCCTATTTAAATCAATTTACAGATACAGTCATTCAGCGCACGTCTGGGCTAGAACCAGGTGATTTCAAACAGATATTTTCTGAAATTAGGAAAGAACTCTATAGACAAGGTAAAAATCTGACATTATTTATTGAGGATGTTACATCGTTTACTGGAGTCAATACTGCTTTACTTGATGAGCTCGTCACAGAACATACTGGCATGTATGAAACAGAACATATGTGCAGAATCAATTCGATAGTTGGAGTTACTGAATATTATTATTCTAATTATTTCAGAGATAATCATAAAGCTCGTGTCACGAAATTCATCACTGTACCTGCAAATCAATTTGATCAAAATGAAGATAGATTAATTGAGTTTTTTGCTCGTTATCTCAATACGATGTCCTTGGAAAGAAAGGTAGTTGAAGCCTGGGCAATGAATGGCGCAGATATGGATGATTATCCTATTCACCAGGCAACAGAAGTAGGACATTGGGATTATTATAAGTTTAACAATAAACAGATCAGTCTATTTCCATTCACCACACATGCAATTTGCTGGCTTTATAATAATAAATTATCCGAAAACCGAAAAACTCCAAGATACATTATTACTGATATCCTTGACCCTTATGTGAAAGAGGCATTACTTGCTTTTAAAGAGTTTCCTAAAACCGATGTTACGATTAAGGACCCGAAAGAAATAGGATTCCAGGCAACTATTTACCAGAGAAATGATATTTCTGAAAGTGAAAAACAACGGTTAGCACGCTTAATGATCATTTGGGGAAATGCTTCGAATGATACCTACCGGAGTGAGGATAACATTACCTATATTGGAGGAGTTGCAGAGGATGTTTATGCCAGCCTGAATTTGCATGTTAAAGCTGGCAAAGAAGTTAAAGTGGTAAAACAAGATACTGAAATTCACGAGCTGAGAACTGAATATCGTGTACAGAAAGAAAAAATAAGCACGGAAGTCCAGGATCAGTTTGCCTCTACTGTTGGACTATTGAATACATGGGTTCAAAACAAAAATTATAAGATTAATGTGGGAGCATCAACAAATCAGGTAATCATGTTGTCACATGCGCGAGACAATATGACGAATTTTCTTTTCTCATATATTGATTGGGCTTCCGAAGGAATTTCTCAAGAACTAATAAACAGAATAGAAAGTAAAAATAATACTTTCCGACTAATTAGTTTTGAAAGGCAGACACGAATTCCAAAGTATTCCGTCTACGTTCTTCCTGCAACTATTGAAAGTACTTTGGTTGTTGAAGATTTTATCAAGTGGGAAAGCTACGGGAATTATTCATGGGATTTTGAAGGAGGAGACTCAGCTCTTTACCGTGTGATTCGTTGGTCAGGATCAATTCGCGAGGAACTGATTCAGAAGATAAAAACGCTTGGTGGGCCGGGAGCAAATTATTATAAGTATGCGTTTTCAATTAACTATTATCAGGCGATAATGAGTGGAGCATATACAAAGCGAAGCAGTATAAAAAACTTCAGCTATCAAGATCTCTTGGACCAGCCAATAATTGCTGATCAAAATAATGGACATACTCAGGCTTGGAATAATTTATATTCATACTTTGAAACTGAGGATTATAGAACTTCTGTCAGAAATACAGTATTACAGTATTTCAATATTCAGCAGGGTGCAGCATCGAATTCAAAACTTATTGAACTGGATGCTGTCGGATTCATTAAAACTTCAAAAGATGTAATCTCTCAGGGAATGACATTTGATGAAGATGATTTATCTGCAGAAGATCCTGTGATTTCGCGCTCTAGAATTGCAAATAAACTACTTGAAATCCAGCAAAAAATCGGAAGAATTGCAGAAACAGAAATTGAGGAAATAAATAAAAACTTTACTTCAATAAAAGAATATATTAGTGAAGATGAATTGGGCTTTGACTCTTTGGAAAAATTTTTCAAAGAGATTGTTGACTTCTATCTTGCTGTTCAGCGCAGCAATATAAATATCAGTGATAAATCAAAGCAGGTTTCTGAGGTGAGTCGTTATTTAAAGCAGATTGCATCATCAATCGAAACAATCCAATTAATTTCTCAGAAAGAAAATGTTATTGATAAAATATTGCTCCTGTCACGTGATCCACTTAAATACGTTTCGATGTTTTCAAGCTTACTTGACATGATTTCTGCAGATATAAAGAAAGTTAATACACAAGTAGAAGACCGAATGAAAAAACTAAATCTTTCTGGGGGAGAAGCTGAATCTTCTAAATATCAATCTGAAAAGCAGAAAATTGATGAAATGAAATCTATGATGATCGGAGCAGAAAAATGATGCTAACTGACGAAATAAAAGATGTAACAGAAAAAATCAATGAGCTTAATCGTCTAGAGAATAACAAGCAAAACGAAGAAGACCAGCTAAGAACAGACAATTCATTTCGAGATAATACTGAAATGCTTTATAAAGACTATCTAATACTAAAAGAAGCAAAAAACAGATTAGGCTTTGAACTGAGTGAGGACACCGCCAACATTTTTGATAAATCTATTCAATGCCTTGATCAATGCATTACTGGTGGGAAAGCGCAGGAAGATGCTGTTCAGAATACTAATAAAATAATTGCTGATCTTGAAAAGAGACTGCGTAAGGAATGGACAAGTTTTTATAGGAACAAAACAGTAAATCCTTCCAGGCAACTTGACGTCGGGAAAAGCTTGCTGTCTTTGGAAGAATATTCTGAGCATCGAAAAAATATAGATGGAGGGCAAAACTGGTCGGATTTACCTCTAACTGATAATCAAGGAAAAACTAAGCTTCAAAAGTGCGCAGATAGTATTGCCTATGCAGGAAGTCTTCTGAACATGCTGAAAATTACCGATGGTGTTCGGCAATTTCTCATTAGGGTGAGCAAAGGGGAAGCCACTGTTTCTGATCTTGATGATGAGGTTATTACATGGATCCGCTCGGAACATAGAGAAGATATGTTCGGCATTACATTTAAGTGACGGTTAAAATTTGAAGGAAAAAATTATATACTTAAGTAGTCAAACCATAACTACTTAAGTATTTTTTTGGGAGATGTAAAAATGAACTACAGTTACCATTTTCCTGTTGTTCGTGGAAAACAGGCAAATAGAGAATACTACATTGCAATGGTTCCTCTAAAAATGATATCAAAACTGTTCCCAGAGGATGAAGAGTATGTTCCACCTGAGTTTAGAGCGCAGCGTAAGCTTAATGAGGGACGCGTTCCAGTTATTGCAAAATATATCTTAAATAATAGAGATTCCTATGTATTTTCAGCATTAGCTTCATCAATTGACGGAGATTTTTCGTTTGAATCAGATAACAATAGTAGCGATACTGGAATGTTAAATGTTTCAATGGATGCACGATTTCTGATCAATGATGGACAGCATCGTAAAGCCGCAATCATTGAAGCACTAAAAGAGGATCAAAGCCTCGGCGAAGAAACTATTCCTATTGTATTTTTCGAAGATAAAGGCTTAGCACGGAGTCAGCAGATCTTCACGGATTTGAATAAAAATGCAGTGAAAACATCAAATTCAATTTCTGAGTTATATGATTCGCGGGATTCTCTTGCTGTGGTAACGCGCAAAGTGATTCAGAGCATAGAATTTCTAAATTCTTATACTGATAAAGAAAAAGATAACCTTGGCAAGTATTCTTCCAATATCTTTACGTTAAATACATTTTACTCTGCAAACAACTACGCTTTAGGCAAGAAGGATGCAGCACCTGCAGATGAGTTGTTCTTGAAGAGATTCTGGTCACTTGTCGTTGAGCATATGCCTCAATGGCAGGAAATCATGAAGAAGGAAGTCTCAAAGGTTGAAATCAGAGAAAAATATATAGTGACTCAAGGAGTGGTAATCCAAGCGCTTGGCCTATTAGCGAACAGCTTGAAAAATGTTAAAGCTGATGAAATGGAGAATTATTTGATTGGTCTTGAGACAATTAATTGGAAACGATCTGCTCGGATTTGGCTTATGCGTGCGGTTGGTCAGAACGGGAGAATTATTACAAACAAGAAAGCAGTTTCATTAATCTCGAATCAAATAAAAAAATCAATTGGTATTCCTCTTTCTTCAAAAGAATCAAAGCTTGAAAGAGAACTTAAAGAAATGCGGAAAGAATAATAGGTGAGAAGATGAGCTCTACACTTACAAAAGATTCAGTACTAGGTTTAATGGATACAATTCGCAAATTGTATTTAGCAGATGATATTCCATGGGTTATTGGTTATTCTGGCGGAAAAGATTCAACGGCTACACTCGAATTGGTTTGGATGGCACTCAAAGAACTCCCTTCTGAGCAGCGGAAAAAACAAGTTCATATTATTAATACTGATACATTAGTTGAATCTCCTGTCGTAGCAAAATGGGCACATAACTCTCTGAAAATGATGGATAAGCAGGCTGCCCTTGATAATCTTCCATTTATTACTCATATTCTATATCCCGATTTTAAAAATACTTTCTGGGTGAACCTAATAGGAAGAGGATATCCTTTTCCACGGAAAAAATATCGCTGGTGTACAGATCGTCTGAAGATAGAGCCAGTCAATAATTTTATTAAAGAGAAAATTGCAGAGCATGGTGAAGTTGTACTTGTTGTTGGAACAAGAAAAGCTGAGTCAAGCAGACGTCGGCATACAATGGAATACTATGAAAAAAAGAGGGTGAGAGAATTGCTGAGCCCAAATCCGACATTGGCAAATGAATTGGTTTTTTCACCTCTCTCTGAATGGTCAGATGATGATGTGTGGGTTTTCCTGATGCAATATAAGAATCCATGGGGATATTCCAATAATGATCTGCTGACATTATATAGAGGGGCAACTGCGGACAATGAATGTCCGTTGATGTATGAGAAGAATCTTCCGACATGCGGGAATAGCCGCTTTGGCTGTTGGGTTTGCACAATGGTTGCCCAGGACAAGTCAATGGCTGCAATGATCACAAATGATCAGGAAAAGGCATGGATGACACCAATGCTCGAATTCCGTGATTATTTTGGAACCGATGATGATACTGATCGGAATAGAAGAGAATTTAAACGAAAGAACGGAAGTCTACAGGGAAGCTATAAGAGATTGTTTCACGGCCCCTACAACAAAGAATATCGAGAAATTTTCTTGCGCAAATTGTTGCAGACAGAGAAGAAAGTAAATGAATTGTGCCCGGAAGAATTCAAAGGAATAAAGCTGATTACAATTGAAGAATTAAGAGAAATCAGAAGAATCTGGCATAATGATTTTCATGAATTTGACGATATGGTTCCTGTAATTTATAAAGAAGAAACGGGTCATGATTTTGATGATCCATATTGGTCTGGAAATGAGACATATACTTTTGATGAATGGCAGATTCTTAAAAAAGTATGTGAGGAGTTTCCAGAGGAAACACAACTATTTGAGATGGCATATTCGATCCTTGACACAGAATTAAAAACAAATGGAATAAATCAACGCAAAGGGGTCGTTGAAGCAATGATCAAAGAAATAAAAAAGAACTTTTACAAGGATGAGGATGATGCTCTTTCATATTATCGGGAGAAGGTTGTTCGTGCAGATCGATTTGATGCTGTAGATAAAAAAGACGCCAAGTTTCTTATTGATTACGTAAAAGAGGATCCTGGAGAGGACGTAGACATATGATTATCCGGAGATTAACATTACATAATTTCGGAGTTTATGCCGGGCAGAATGAGTTCTTGTTTTCCGGGAAAAAACCTGTTGTCTTAATCGGCGGATTAAATGGTAGAGGCAAGACAACCTTCTTGAACGCAATCCTCCTTTCGCTATTCGGAGAAAACTCAATTGCGTATAAAGAAAGTAAATATCATACATATGGTCGATATCTGCAGTCATTTGTGAATTCGTCTGACAGGACCTATTTTACGTATGTTGAAATTGAATTCCTGATGGATTACTTTTCAACAGATAAATACATTGTTCATCGTGAATGGGATGGCAGTAAGCAGAGAACTTCTGAAATCATCTCAGTATATAAGAATGGAGAAAAAGATAGTTTCCTGACGGATAACTGGGATATGTATATTGAGAATATTCTTCCGAGTGCACTGTCGAGTTTCTTTTTCTTTGATGGTGAGCAAATTGCAAATTTGGCGGTTGATGAAACTAATGAGCAGATCAAGGATTCAATTAAGTCTCTGCTCGGAATAAATGTGATAGATACAGTTCAGAAAGATTTAGGCCGAGTTGAAAGAAATGTCAGTAAAACTCTAGGGGCAAAGTTGAATCAGGCTGAGGCTGACAGGTTACTAAACGCTGTAAATACGGCAAAATCAGCGCTGACTGAACAAGATAAAAAAATAGAGTTAGCAAAAAAAGAACTCCAGGACACTGCTCAGAAACTTGAAGAAGCAGAATTAAAATATCGTTCTCTTGGAGGAGAAGCCTATGAAAAGGAGGCAGATAATCGAGCAAGAAAAGAAAAACTTCAAGCCGAAGTTAAACAGTATGATCAGAATCTGTTAAATATTGCTTCTGGAGTTTTACCGATGGCTTTGGTGCCTGAATTGATTGATGCAATTGATCTTCAGTCAAGAAGAGAAGCAACATCCGAAATTAATAAAATAGCAGCACAACAAGTAAGCCAATATGCAGAAAAATATGGTACTGATGAATCGGTAGAAAAATTCGTAAGGTACATACAGAGCCAGGCTGCAAAAGATCAGGTAAAAACAATATATGGGTTAACACCTTCATCAAAGCTTGGTGTACATCAGCTCAATTCATCTCTTCTTGAACAATCTGTTTTAGAAGCAAAAAAGGCNATTAGAGATCGAAATTCAAAGTTGAAAAAACTATCGGAAACTGAAAACTACTTATCGCTTGATCTTGATGGTAAAAAATTGGGGAAGATATCTGCTTTAAAGAAATCACTTGGGGTAAGAAAATCAGAGCTTGAAGCATCTTTAATTACGATGGATGCAGAGCGTAGGAATCTTCATGGCATCGAGATAAAAGCTTTATCGGAGTATAATTCCTTCATTGAAAATGAATTAAATACGATTAGTACTTCTGCTGATTCAGAGAGAATTCTTAAATACACAAATCTGTTAAACAAAGTGTTTGATCAGTACAAAGTGAAATTGCAGGAGAACAAGCTAAGTGTTTTGGCAGATACAATTACTAAATGTTATAAGAAGCTTGCAAATAAGAAGAATTTAATTGATAAAATTGCAATAGACCCTCAGACATTGGATTTTTCTTATTACGATAAGAATAAGAATATTGTCTCTAATTCATCATTATCCGCGGGTGAGAAGCAGATGATGGTTCTTTGCATATTGTGGGGCCTTGCAATCTGTTCGAAAAAGAAACTTCCAGTAATTATTGATACTCCGCTAGGAAGAATGGATTCAGATAATCGCAAATCTTTAATAAAAAAGTATTTTCCTAATGCAAGCGATCAGACCATTATTCTTTCAACTGACACTGAAATAAATCGTGAATATTACGAAATGATGAAATCAAGTATTGGTGATGAATACACATTAATTTACGATGATTCTACTAATAGTACCAGTATTCGAAAAGGTTACCTGTTTGAGAACGAGGGTTGAAGATGATTAAACAGATAAAATTGTCAAATGAAGAAAAAGAGAAAATCTCTCGCCTAAAAGGGAAAACAGGTATACAAAACTGGAATATCCTTTGCAGGTGGGCACTATGTTATTCTCTTTCTGAAAAAAGCATTCCTACTGATATTCCCATTACCTTAGATAGTAATGTTGAGATGTCTTGGCAAACCTTTGCTGGTGAATATGATGAACTTTATTATGCGCTTGTTAAAGCATGGTGTATTCAGATGGGACTTTCAACAGATGATGAAACAGTAGATAAATATTTTAAGCTGAATCTTGATCGAGGAATAAAGCATTTGACTGGGACTGGCCTAATCAAAAGTATGAATGATCTTCTCGGTCTTGCTGTGGAGAAAAAGTAGAATGAGCGTTTATCTGGATTATAATGCTTCGGCTCCAATTGAACCGCGAGTTCTGAATCGGATGATCGATGTATATAAAAATGATATTGGCAATGCAGATAGTCGGACACATGACTTTGGAGATCATGCACGGCAGGATGTTGAAGCAGCAAGGAAGCAAGTCGCAACGCTACTTGGCGTTCAGCCGGATGAAGTGTTTTTTACTAGCGGAGCAACCGAAAGTAATAACATTGCAATTCAGGGCTTGCGGAAATATGCCGAAAAAACCAATAAGAAGCATATCATTACAACTGGAATTGAACATCATGCAGTTCTAAATACAGTAAAAGCAATGTCTAGTGAAGGCTTTAATGTTGAAATAATTAATCCCGATACAAGCGGGAGGGTGTCAGCATCAGAGATAGAAAAAAGGATTCGCCCAGATACACTCCTTGTTTCGGTAATGCATGTAAATAATGAGACTGGAATTATTCAACCGGTTAAGGAGCTCGGAGATTTCCTTTCGGAAAAATCTGTATTATTTCATATTGATGCGACGCAGAGCTGTGGGAAACTCGTCAAGGAAGTGAAAGAACTTGAATATGACATGCTTTCTTTCAGTGCCCATAAATTAATGGGCCCTCAGGGAGTTGGAGTTCTTGTGCTTCGCAGAAAGAATTACCAATTGCCGCCGGTGTCAGCAATCATGTACGGAGGACAACAGGAAAAAGGAATTAGGCCTGGAACAATTCCTGTTGCTTTGGTTGCTGGATTGGGAAAAGCTTGCGAGATAGCTGAAAAAGAATATAAGAAGAATAATGAAAAAGCAAAGAAAATAAAAGATCGTATTCTCGATACTCTTAACAATTCCGGCGTTAAATATCTGATAAATGGAGACCAGAATTACTGTGTAAATACTTCTATCAATATTTGTTTTCTAGGTGTTTCTTCTGAGGCTTTGATGATGTCAACAAAGCAATTCTGCAGTATTTCAAATGGCTCTGCTTGTACTTCTGAAAGCTATGATCCAAGTTATGTGCTCTCAGCGATGGGACTCCCTGTAGATCGGATTGAAAGTTCAGTACGTATCAGCTGGGGACCACAATCAGATGAAGAAGAAATTGTTAAGCAGTTCTCAAATCTGCTTGAAGTCTGCAAGAACTTTCAATAGTAATGCTTAGGCGACTTCTTATGCTGATCTGAAATTATCAATTCTTTCCATTGGAAAAAGTCTGACATCGGACTAGCATCTTCAAAATCTGACATCAGACTTTTTATTTGGAGGTTTGCATGAAGTCTTCAAGTGCTGAAACGATAAAGGAATTGAACCTGATCTGTTATGCCTCTAGTATGATGTCAATTTTCAGCCCAGGTTGTTTGTCCCTGGGCTGCTCTGCAAACAGGAGAAAAGAATGGACGAAGTTTGACGGCAGATCTATTGTACAAGCCGGTCGCTAAATCATCATACGAACGTGTTTAAATTGCACCGTGGATTTATAATTAGGGAAAGAAAAGAAGATTGTGCTTCCTACTTCTTCTATTTCAAAACTCTGAGATATCCAGTAGATGACGATTTGCTGCCGCAACCAGACGATCATGCATCTCATCTCTGAGATCCTCCGGAAAGATGATCGTCATTTCATCCAGAAACCTGGAACAGAAAAGGATGGCCCCGATCCGCGTAACTCTAATGGTGAATTCGAAATGATTATCATCCGTCCTGTACAGGGGTACTTCTTTTCCAAATTGGTCGATCACATAGTCGAGCATCCGCTTTTCACAGAGAAATGTCACACTGATCCTTTCGCCTGAGAACATGAACAGCTGGTTTCCAGCGTATCCCGCAGCATCTTCCGTGTAGTCAAACTGCGAGCATGGGATGTCCAGCATCCGCAGGTTTTCGATCCTGTCCAAGCGATAATGCATGAGGCCTGGATGTTTTCCCCCGGTCACGACTAGATAAAACTCTGAGTTGGCAAAAGTGATGTAGCGCGGCTCCACGATGATCATCGTGGTGTTGGCCTGGTGCAGCTCTTTGTCGAAGTCATAATGGTAGTAGTCGAACGTGACCTTCCTGTTCTTTGCAATCGCATTCATGAGCAGCTCCACCTGGATGATGAAATTCTGGTGGAGCGTTTTTCTTTCGTTGGACCGGAAGATGTTCATCCGGAGCTCATTGTTCTTGTAGCGGCTTGTCAGACGCATGAGCTTCTGAATCAGCTGCTCGCTTTCCGGAATGTTAATGAAGCCGAGACAGTGGATCATGGAGCAGAGCAGGATGATCTCTCCCTGATCGAGGAAGAAACGCTCAAGGTAATATCCTCGGCGATGTGGATCATAGACAACCGTGAAGCCGAACTCCTGGATGTCTCTGATGATGAGTCCGAATGTCTTTCTCCTGATGCTGATTTCGTAATCCTCGAGAAGCCGCCGTTCGATTTCTCGGCGGGGCATGCAGTGGTCCTGGTCTGTGTTCTCGATCAGTATGATCACTACAGCAGCCATGGTGCGTCGATCGTGCATAGAATTCCTCCTTAACGAAAAAAACAGCCGAGCGTTTGATCGGCTGTTGGTCAGATGCGGATGAATCTGCTATCGGTTTTCCCTGGCAGCTTTCTGAACGGAGTCGAGGTCGGAGGGATCAGGTCGGTATTCCATGATGTCTCCGGGCTGGCAGTTCAGAATTGCGCAGAGGGTGTTGATTGTCTTGGTGCTGAGGTAATTATTATGATGGATTCGGTTAAGCTGGGATCGCGAGATCTGGTAATTCTTCATCAGTGAATACTGGCTGATACCGCGAGCTTTCAGAAGGTCCCAGAGTTTGTCATAGGTAATCATCAGCTTCATCGTAGAGATAGACTCCGTATCTAGATAGTTCCCATATATGGAGCCTATTTTGCGTATTAATCATGTGAGGTGTACCCTGCAGGGAACAGGTGCTGAACATTAATGATTCAGGAGGAAACATGAGTCGCGGACAGAACCGGTCGGGTCATATGCCGGAACCTTCGGATCGCAGGCGATGATTTATTCTATTTTTATGAATGATGCGGAATTCAGCATTCTGAAGAAGGAAATCGGGGAACGGATCAGCAATGAGAGGTCCATCCGGAAGATCAGTCAGAATGAGCTTGCCAAGGACATCAGCTATTCCAAGGCGCAGATCGGAAAAGTGGAGCGCGGGGAATGCATGATCACGGTTGAGATGGCTGTCGTGCTCAGCGCTTATTTCGGAGTTTCACTGGACTATCTGATCCTCGGGAAAGAGGATCAGGATCCGGAAGGGGTGCTTCGAGCGGTATATGACCGTCTGGATGAGACATTTTCCGACATCATCTTCTATCTTGCATGCCATCTGCTGGGACATAGAAATGCGCACAGGAGAAGGCGATGAAGCGGCAGGGATCCCGGCGGAAGTCCTATCCGTTCATCAAAGTTTATCTCGACATTGTAAAATGTGCGGAGTTTCAGAAGCTGCTGCAGATTCCGGTTTACGGCATGCAGGCAGCTTATCTTTATATTCGGCTTGCGCTGTACACCACCAATAACGGAGGCGTGCTCACGGAGCGGATCGGCGAAGAGGAGATAGATCTTTCTGCTTCGGATCTCGTTCAGATCGTGAATGCGGCAGGTGCGGATCTTGCCACGGTGAACATGCTCGTGAATTCGCTGAAGCAGTGTCACCTGCTCTATCAGAATTCCTTCGGGCATCTTGCCGTCACTGGATTCTGCTATACCGGGGATCCTGCGGAGCCGTCGCTTCATAATGCAGAGCGTCCGGATGAGGTCGTTCGACCGCTGGGCAACTGGATGGAGGCAATCGATCGAAGAGTGATCGCGGCAGGGTTCCGGGAGAAGGCAATTGCAGGAGGCATCCTTTCGATCCCGGAATATTCAGAAGCGGAAGTGATGACTTATGGAGAAATCGTGGAAGCGATCGGCTTGCCGCGAAGGACAGTGATTGACCATATCCTGAAGCTTTCAAAGAAGCATCCGGATGCAGTGATCACAGTGAACAGCCGGATCAAGAAATTCCGGAAGTGCTATCTGGATGAGTTGAAGGAAACATTCGCCCAACTTCCGCCTGAGTCCTGCCGAAGTTCCGCCTATGCAGAACAATCTGAAGCAAATGCTAAAAACATGCATGAATATGCGGAAAATGAAGATCCGCCTATGAATCGCCCAGGCTCCGCCCATGTTTCGCCGAACGCACAGAAGAAAATAAGAACTCCAGAAGAAAAAGAGGATGATGGAGTTCTGGATCTTCAGTATCTCTACAGCATCGCGCTGGATTTTCCGATGAAGGCAAACGAGAAGTCGCTGCTTGCAGGCATGCTGAGAGAATACGGGAAGGATCGGGTGCTGGAGGGGCTGAAAGCAATCCGGGCATGGGAGAACAATCCGGCGTATGATCCGGTGCAGAATCCGGTGACAAGCATTGCATATCTGAAGACTGTGCTGGAGAGGACCAGGAAGTCTGCGGTCCCGGCCATTGATGAAGCAAGAGATATCTCAGGAAAGGCTGCAGAGGTCGCTGAGGCTGCTTGCTGCAGAAGAGAAGCACTGATTGCAATCTTTGAGTTTCTGAAGCCATATTGGTCAGATGAAGAGCTGACTGCGGCAGTTCGGGAATGCTGTACGCTCCAGAGAGAAATCACGAGAGAAAACATTGATGACTGCCTGCGTCATCCGGATGGAGCGGGATGCTCATGAACCGAAAGAAGCGTGTTGCCTTTGAACGGGTTGCACGGCAGTACCGGAATTATCAGCGGGAGCTTGCCATGCTGAAGAAAGAGGAGCACCAGCAGGAGTGGCAGACTATGGCGATGCAGGCGCTTGAGGAAAACATCGCAATGACGGAACGAACGCTTTCTCAGATCCGTTTGAAGCATGGCGAAAAAGCGGAACAATTAACGCGCGAGTGGCTGATCGAGCGGAAAACGCAGGCGGAGATTGCTTCAGAAGCTGGGATCAGTGAGCGACATCTGCGTAGACTTTTGGAGGCTTATCTGAATGATGTGCTTGGTGAGGATGAATGAGCAGAATGCGGTGGCGGTCACCAGAAAGTTGCTCGCTGCTTATCCATCGCTGAAGAAAGCAGAGAAAGAGTTTCGCGACAGGCTCACAGCGGATGAGCTAAGACTTGCGGATTATCGATCGCCGTCGTTTGAGCACATCGGATCATCTGGGGCAATCCACGGGGGATTTTCACTCGTGAATCTGCAACGAAAGGATCTCGACGAAGACTGCTGGAACTTCTGCCATGATCTACTGGAATGGGAAATAAGGGTGATCCAGTCCATTTCGGAAATAGAAGCCTGGATGGTACCCATGTTGTACAAAATCTATTTCGGCGGAAATGGGATGAAGCGCGTTACCATGGAGTATGGAATTGATTATCAGAGCTTTCGGAAGGAAGAACGGAATGCCCTCCACCAGGCGCTCAGCGTAAGATGTGGAGAAAATGTGGAAAACTTCAACCGACTACAAGATCGTGCGATAGAACAGGGAATGATGAGGTTGATTGAAGAACGAATTCATTGATTAACAATTGATTCATCAGACCTCTCGAAGAAGGATCATAAATTTGGAACAGTAACTTGCAAAAGACTAAGAGCATAATGTACCGAAAAATAGTTTTTAACCATAACTATTATTGTAAGAATCATTTAGGAAGTTGATAAAAGACTTTCACTTGCTGAGAGGAGCCGAATATGTCCGGTTTTCCGTATTGCTTACGAAAAACAGCATGTTAAACTTAAAATAGTTTCCTGGTTGGGAACATACTCTCGGATACAGCGATCCCGTTTGGGGGTCGCTTTTTACGTTGAAGGAGGCAGAGGATGAAACAGATCCGAAAGATGGGAGATCTATTACGAAGCATCAAGAAAAGCGAAGTTCCAAATACTATTTTTCTCATTTACGACCTCAAGGAATATCAAATCTTCGAAAATTCCTGTAGTTCCAGGAATGCAAAGAACCTTCTGAAGAATGCGCAGCTTACCAGGGACTCTCTGAATGCGCGCGACCTGATCAGAGGCGGAAGACTCCATGATGCGGTAAGCAATCTGGATCTTTCCTACTATGATTCCTTTGACTACAGCGGGCTTCATATCTATACGGCAGTCGTCAATGCGGATGATGACGCAAGAAAAGCGCTGCAGCGTTCTGAGCGTGCCATTCCGGAGGACGCATGAAGGAAACACGGCAGAATGCAGAGCTGAACGCAAAAGCAGAAGCGGCTGATTCAGAAAAGCCGAATCCGGGACGCACTGAACGGCTGATTGCAGGAAAAACCTGCATCGGCCGCATCCGCAGAGCGAGGCTGAAGGATGGAACGCTTCTGAATGATGTTCCGGTGTATTACGGAAATGCGGTATTTCTGAAAGAGGGATCAAGGTTTCACATGGAGCCGGAGACATATCGGAAGATGCTGAGCATCTTTCTTTCGGAGTCTTCCCGCGGAAAGCATTTCATGATCCCGAGCAGGGAGGAGTCTGATGAAGCATGCAGAATGTGTTTCAGAGAAGAGGATCCGGATGAACCATCTGTAGATTCTGAACGAGCGGTCCCGACAGAGCAGAAGCCTGAAGAACAGAATCGGACCTCGGAGGCCACGGGCACTCAGAGCTCTGAAAAACTCTCAACGTCGGACCAGACGCAGTCAGAAGATCAGGCATCAGTTTCTGACCCGGCCACTTCCAAAGAGAGGAGCGTGAATGCAGGAAGCCCGGAACCGAATCGCTCCGACGATGATCAGTCGGCTGCAGTTCAGAATGCTGCTGCAGTGGAGAACGGAGGTGATTCTGAGGTCAAAGAAGCTGGAGATCGGCATGAACTTGATGCTCCGGCGGAGGCGGATAGACAGCGGCAGAAAAAAACTGAGTCTTCAGGGGAAGCCATNCATGCAGACGTCAAGGATTCCAGGACCTTGAAAACGCTCAGGCGGATGAAAACCTTGACTGTCGTCTCCCTGGCTTTCTCTGCGGTTCTTCTTCTGATCCTTGCCGGTGTGATCCCGAATCCTCTTTCAGGAGTCCTGAACACGAGCGTGAATGTGATCGCTCTTGCAAAGGATGTCTCTAAAGGCGAGGCGATCCAGGAAGACGATTTAACCAGTGCTCTGATGCCGGCGGATCAGCTGGAGAGAATCAGCGCTCCTGACACCGTGGATGCTTCCGGATCCGTCACTTCAGGGAGCGCAGTACTCTGGAGCAGCAGGAGCTCCGTCATCGGAAAGTATGCGTCTGCAGAGCTTCATGCAGGAGATGTCCTTCTTTCGTCAGACTGTGTTCTTTTGAGGAACAGCACGACGATGATGGAACTGAATGTGGATGGGAAGACGGTGTATATCCCTGCATCTGCTCTTGATCCGTCAAAGGCAGAGGTAAAGCTCTATGCAATCGTAACGTCTTCGGATGCAGAAAGCAGACAGAGCAGCTATGCCGTGGATCTTGGAACGCTTAAGCTGAGCGGAGAATCTCTGGAGGATATTCTGAATGCGGAGGGGAAATCGGTTCTCGAAACCATCCAGGGAAATTAGGCAGAGATCATTTCGCACTTACATTTGCAAAACATGCATGTATGATTCAGATCAGATACCAGAAGATTCAAGGCGGTCCGTTCCGGGAGACCGCTTTTTTCATAGCATGATTGACCCAGCACAGGAAAGGAACTGGAAGGAAAGCATGAGAAAGTCAAAGACATTACAGAAGGCTCTTGCGGCGGCGCTTACGATGCTGCTGGCTGCAGGAACCTGGCTTCCGGCCTCGGCGGAGGGGTCCGCAGGCACGCCGGATCCATCACCCTCCTCAGAAGTCACGGAAGAAACCGCATGGGCTTCATCAAGCTCGTCAGAAACCCCGGCGGCAGGCATCAGCAGCGCAGAGCCTGCGGGCGTCAGCGAAACGCCATCAGCCGGGAAAATGAATGAAACCGGAGAGGCTTCCGGCACTGCTTCAGAAGAAGAAACCGGACAAGCGCAGAACAGTCCGGAACCATCTTCCTCTGTCAGCCCTGACGCAGAAAACAGCGCAGGAAATTCAGGGAGCACGCCGGCATCGTCGCCTGAAGCATCTTCTTCTGCATCCGCTGAAGAAACCTCAGCTCCGTCGGCCAGCGCAGACATCGAGCCTGTTACGCCGGAAGAAACCCCGGCAGAGACAGAGAACACCTCAGGTCTCTCCCTTGTCGTTCCGCAGGATGACGAAGCATATGCCGCAGCAGTCGCAGAGCTCGACGATGATCCTTCGCTCAGGCTTACGGTGACGACCGGACAGGATCTTTCTTCCGTGCTGAATTTCGGGAAGGGAGTCTGTTACTCCGGCACATATCTCTTCGTCTTTGATTCGACAGAGGCCCGTTTGAAAGCCGAAGCGGCAATCCAGGCGGCACTTGGATCCGATGGAAGAGTGCTGGAAGACGAAGTCATGGAGATCTGCGGGTATGGCAGCTCTCCTTTCATCTCCCGCGCTTCAGAAGACACCCGGATTCCTGTTTCCAAACTCAGCAGCGCAGAGGACGATCCGGTTCTTGTTGCCCTGATCGACACCGGCGTCCGGGCCGATCTTGCAGACATGTCCGTGAACTTTACTTCTGATCCGGATGAGGACGCAAACGGACACGGCACTGCGATGGCTGAGATCATTCATGGCACCGCGGGAGAGAAAGCCCACATTCTTTCCATCAAGGCGTTCGGCGATGACGGCAGAGGCTCTCTTGCTTCCGTGACCGCCGCAGTCCGCTTTGCAAAGAATGCCGGCGCGGACATCATCAGCCTTTCTGCTTCCATCAAAGACTCCAAGCGTACGGAAGCGTTCAAGGAAGCGGTGACCTCCGCATGTGCAGACGGAATCATTGTCGTGGCGGCGGCAGGAAATGCAGGTGCAGATGCTTCGGAGTATGCCCCGGGAAATCTCGAATGCGTCGATACGGTCGGCGCAGCGTATCCGTTAAGCAATACAAATGCAGCTGCAGCAGCACCGTTCTCCAACTGGGGCGATGCAGTCGACTACTGGTATCTTGCTTCGTCCACTTCAGAAGCCGCCGCAACGGAAGCAGCAATCCTTGCAGCGGGCCTTGAAGATACGGGATGGGAAGACAGCGGAAACTGGTACCGCTATCGGACCGTACGCTATGCCGACGGGAGCCAGCATTCCGAAGAAGACACAGCGCTTTATGACTCCGGAGACTATGAGCAGTTCCTGACTGCCAAGCGCGTCAATCCGCCGGGATCAGGAAACATCGGCGTCAACCGCGTCGGACCGTATGATCCGGTAAGCGGAACCTATCCGAACTCGACGTTCTATTACAAGCCGACCGGAGAATCCGTCCGGTGTCTTGATCCGTCTCTGACCGCAGACTACGATGCGACGTACGTTCCGGACTACAGCACCAGCGTCAGCTATCGTTCCGAGACTTGGACTTATCCGGACAGCCGCTACAGCGGCACCGTAACGCAGCACACCGTCGCGCTGAACCCGTCGTCCACGGACCCTTATACGCCTGGCGAAACCTACACCTATGCAAACACGGACTCTTCGACGGATCTTTCGAAAGACGGCTACTACATCCGCAGCATCACCGTTTCTACCGGTGATCAGAGCGCGGTGAGCGCCTGGATCGAAGGGAACAGCGTCAAGGTGAAGATCCGTGCCGATGCCGAAGAGATGCCGGACGGGATTTCAATTGAGATTCAAACTGACCGCACGGTGATCGGATCCTGCCGCGTGAGCTTCCGCACCACGACGAAGACTGCCTCCAGGCTGAGCGCAGGGGCGGGCAACCAGCCGTTCTCTCTTCCGGGTTCCCTTTCAGGAGGAGATTCCACGGAAGAAGAAACCGGACGCGACTGCAGTGCGACGCATCTGTATTCCGGGGCAAAGCTCACCATGCAGGTGATCCGCGGAGGCGTGGATCTTTTGAAGCAGGATGCAGATCGGATCCGCACTTCTCATCCTGGAAACGCACAGGGAAGCGCGACCCTTGCAGGGACGGAATACACGATCATCAACACCCGGAATCAGCAGCCTGTCGCAAGATTTACGACGGATGAAACCGGAAAGCCAGCGAAGCTTACCTGGCGGGCGGAAGGAACCGGAACAGCTCTCGACGGGAATCTATTGAAATGGGGAGATTACCTCATCACGGAAACGAAGGCGCCGGAAGGATATTTTCTGAATCCCGACTGGTCCTTTTATTTTGAGGTCCGGGAGGATCAGAGAATCTATCATGCTTCCTCAGACGGATCCGGAACCAACGGCGGCACGGTTCTTCAGCAGGTGATCCGCGGCGGCATCGAAGTGACGAAATATGACACGGAGCGCTATGTGTCTCCGACGGAAGAAGCGAGAAACACGCCGCAGGGCGATGCATCGCTTGCCGGTGCGGAGTTTGAAGTCATCAATGTCTCGGAAAAAGAGGTTCTGGTAAACGGCGTCTGGTATGCTCCGGGGAGTACCGTAATGACGCTGGTCACGGATGAGGCAGGTCATGCCGCAACATCCTCGGATGCTCTTCCATACGGGAAGTACCGGATTCATGAGACAAAGGCACCGGAAGGATATGTGCTGAATGCAGGCTGGGACGTCACGATTGCAGTGACGGAAAGCGGCAGGATCTATGATGCCGTGAACCTGTCGGGTGCAGGATACGTTCTGAAGAAGACGGAGGCGGAAGGAGAGACCGGCCATGACTATGTTTATGACCATGCGGAGAACGGAATGATTACCTCAGATTTCTTGCTCGATGATGTAGTCCGCGGCGGCGTGAAATTCCAGAAGCGCGATCGGGAAGCGGATTCCGAAGTCCCGCAGGGAGATGGAACGATGGAAGGCGCAGTCATCACGGTCTATAACGCATCTGATCATTCCGTCATGGTTCGCGGAAGCTGGGTGAAGCCCGGGGAGGCCGCTTTGAATCTTGTGACGGATGCCGATGGATTCTGCTCTTCGGAGAGCGATGCACTTCCGTATGGAAGCTACTATGCGATCGAGACCCAGGCACCTGTCGGATATCTGATCAGCCGCGCATGGCGCACGGAGTTTGAAATCCGGGAAGACGGAGTGATACTCGATGAAACAGAAAATCTCCTGAAGGATCAGGTGATCCGCGGAGATGTCCGGGTCTATAAGTACGATCAGGAGCTGAACGCCTCCGAAGCGATCGGCGGATCCATGCATGAAGCAAAGACCGCAAATCTGAATGGCATTGCATTCGACGTGAAGAATGTCTCTCTGCATTCCGTGTTTATCAGGGATGATGATGACACGCTGAAGGAGATTCCTTCCGGAAGCGTCGTGACGAGAATCTATACTTCCTATAACGATGCGCTTGGCGCCTATACCGCAGAAACCTCAGACGGATATCTTCCTTACGGCACTTATACGATCCAGGAAGTACCGGTCTCAGAATCCGGGACGGAAACGATCAAGATGAGCGAGCAGGAGAAGAATACCTCCGCAAACGATGCGTATCTTCTTACCGACGGTACGCCCCGCACGTTCCAGATCGGAGAGCACAGCTACGGTCCGGTCACGCTGGATACGCAGACTGAAGAAGTAAACGGACTCATCACGGACTTCGGCAGTGCCGGAGTTCCGAAAGACGGCATTGAATTCAATACGGCGCTCTCGGATCGTGCAAGAAGTCTTCTTACCTATGTGACCTATGATCCTACCGACGGACATGCAGTGACCAATACCGTTTCGTTTGTGAAGCAGGACGGAACTTCTTCCGACACCGTGACGAATCCGATGAGCGATCTTTCCGAACGGAACGGCACTCTGATCCATAAGAGCGGAAACACGTATCTCGATGAGACGATGGTCTTCAAGAATGCGATCAAGCGGAATGATTTCCTGTTCAAGAAAAACAATGCATACACGTCCTCCGGCATCGAAACGCTCTGGGTGCTGAAGAATCAGACGACCGGCGAACGGCATGTGCTTTACACCTCAGTCAACGGAGAATTCAGCTCCACTGCGGAGCCGCATTCGAGAAATACGAATGCAAACGACCGGTATCTCGAACTGATCGATGCAGGAAAGACGATCAGCCTTTCTCCGAAAGCAGAGAACGAGGGAAAAGGCGAAGTGACGACGGATGCGGGCATCTGGTTCGGGCTTGGCGAAGACGGAAGCGAAGCGGCAGTGAATGATGATCTTGCTGCACTTCCGTATGGAAATTACACGCTTTCCGAAGTATCCACGGATACCAATGAAGGAAAGACGCTCCAGCATGTGGAATTCCGGATCACGAAGGACTCCTCGATTGCAGAACCGGTGAACCTCGGCACGATCACAAACTACGGCATTGAGCTTCGCTCGAAAGCACTGAATACGGCTACCGGGACAAGACTTGCCAAGGCCGACGGAAGCAACATCACGATCACGGATACCGTCTGGTATGACGGCGTGATTGAAACGGATCAGGACTATGTGCTGGTCGGGAAGCTTTATAACTCTGCATCCGGAGAATTCCTGAAGGACGCCTCCGGAAATGAGATCACCTCGATCAGGGAAGTTCACATCACTTCCGGTTCCGGAAAGATCGAGGGTCAGACATTTGAAGTGAATACCGCAGATCTTTCCGGCGTGAAGCTGGTCGTTTATGAATATCTGTACCCGAAGGAAAGCTATGAGGGCTGAGATGAAAAAGACAATGAAGAGAATGAGATCCATGAAGCGCGGCCTTCAGGGGGTTCTGGCGCTTGCATCGCTGTTTCTGGGAGGGGAAGGAGCCGGGGTTCCGGCTTCTCTTATTACTGAGACCCATGCGGAAACGGCGGAAGAAGCGATGAAAGAAAAAGCGGATGAGCTGATCGGAAATACGAAGCTTTCCTGCGACGCAGCTGCCGCAAGAATTCTGGAAGCCGGCGGACTCCTGTATTATGCGGATGACTATGATTCCTATCCGCTGGGAGATGATTATGCCGTTAAGGATGGAAAGGTCACGGTTTTAGACGGAAGCGAGCTTGCACTGGAAACCGGGGATGTGTTTGCATTCTACAGCGATGCGGCTTCCGAACAGCCGGTGCATGTTTCGGTGTATACCGGAACGACCGCGAAGAACACGGATCCTGATACCCCGTGCATGAGCGGAAACTACAGCGGAAGCGCGCAGTATACCGCCTGTGCGCTTGGAACCGGAAGCAGCGCAAAGCGTGAAATCCGAAGATACCATGTATCGGAAACCGTCAGTGTTCCGCTGAGTTTTGAATCCTCCGGCAGCTCCGGTTCTCTGAAGCTGACCGCATCAGCGTCCCCGTTCTTTACGGCATCAAATCATGTGACGGACGGTGCCGTGAGCATCCGGAAGGAAGATGTGATTTCCGCACTTCCGGAAACGGATTACACAAACGCAGACTTCAGCAGAAGCAGAGCAGTGATTGAGCTTTCCGCTTCGGCTGCATATTACGATTCTTACGAGACGGATTATATCCATGCATCCTCTGCGGAGGAAATGCCGTTCCGTACGCCGATCCTCGTTCATCTTTCGGTCAGCCATGGCGAGCAGTCGGAGTCCGGCTTCCGGGACTTCATCGCTTCTGCAGTTTCCGCTGCAGCAGAGATGGTTCCTGACGCCGTCAAGGAGCAGGCAGGGGAGCAGTACGTCAATTCCAATATCCGGATCACCGGCGTGAAGATCACCTATGAAACCGTGTCGGGATCCGAGAGCTCTTCCGCAAGAAGGCGCACGATCCGCACGCATCTGCAGACGGATGCGGGGATCACGGAGAAGGAGCAGGTGCTGGACACGGATACCATGATCGAGGTTCCTGAGGGTCTTTCCGACGGGGCCTTTTTTGACGGCTGGTATCTCGATGATGCATACACGCAGTCCTTCAGCGGTCTGATCAGTGAGGCGCTTCCCGATCCGACGGACTTCTATGGCCGGGTTCTGACAGACGATGGGAAGAAGGCGGAAGTCACCGTGAAGGTTCAGAGAGACTCTTCTCTGAAAGAACCAATCGAAGGCGTATCCCTGACTCTGACCAGAAAGGGAAGCAGCGAGATCCTGCAGTCTGCAGTGAGTGATGAGAACGGAACAGCAGTATTCTCCGGTCTTTCCCGCGGGAACTATCTGGTTCAGGAAGTCTCTCTTCCATCTTCTGACGGCGTGAATTACGGCACCCGTCTGCAGAGTGCAGAGGTGAGCTTTGCCTCCGGAGAGGGAACCACGTTTGATGTCACGTTCTCTCATAAGATCGTCAAGAAGATCCAGGTCACCTTTGATTCCCAGGGAGGAACGCCGGATTCCTATCCGGTTCAGACCACTTCGGAGGGAGGATACCTGGAACCGGTCGCAGATCCGGTAAAGGACGGCTATGTATTTGACGGCTGGTATTACGGAACCGTGTCTGAAGACGGAACTGTGACCCCTGGAGAAAAAGCAGATCTCAGCAGGGCAGTCGAAGCAGACTCTGACTTCACGCTGTATGCGGGATGGAAGGAAGCCGCAAACGCGATGGTCCGCGTAAGCTTTACAGATGCAGACGAGGATCCGCAGGATCTATCTTCCTACAGCTTCCGCGTGAAGGTGTACCAGGGGCAGACTGCAGTTCTGAAGAATGAAGACGGGAAGAGCCTTTCCGAACTTCTTTTAGAGCTGTATCAGCAGGGCTATATCCGTAAGAATCCCGCAGAAGCAGTTCCGGCATCGGTATCCTATGACGGAGATACTGCACCGGAAGATATCATGATCGTACTGGATCATGGCGTGCAGGCTTCCGAGACTTCAGAAGCTTCTTCGACCTCCGTCACGCGCACGATTCACTTTGTCAAAGAAGACGGATCGAAGGTGACAGAGGATGTCATTCAGATCGGTCAGAAGGAAACGACTGCGTCTTCAACCGCGGTGGATCTTGTGACCGGAAAGACTGTCACGACGGAGCCGAAGACCTCCGTGAAGTTCGGATGGCCCTCTTACACCGTTCCTTCGATTGCAGGATATACTGCAGATBCGTCCGTGGTCTCGGCAGTGAATGCGGCGGAGGTTTCTGCAGATGCATTTACGGATCAGGAAGTAACCGTAACATATCGGAAGAATCCGGAAGGAAAGGAAGTCACGATTACCATCACCGGAAAGAGCGAGACCGTAACCTATGACGGAGAGGAACATGTGCTGGAAGGCTATACGATTGCGGCAGATGATCCTTCCTTCTCCACGGATCAGATCGTATATTCCGGAACAGGATCGATCAGCGGAACCGATGCAGGCATCTATCTGCAGGGGCTGAAGGCTTCTGAATTTCACTGCACTGCACCGGGTGTTTCGGCAAAGATCGTCGTGGCGGATGGAAAGCTCACGATTGAGCGGAAGGAAGTCACCGTGACTGCGGAAGATGCAGTGAAGCAGGTCGGAGAAGCCGATCCGGTATTTACCGCAAAAGTCGATGGAACGCTCGGAGATGATACCGTGACTTACCGCCTCTACCGTGGAAAAGGAGAAACCGTCGGCGCACATCGGATCTTCGTGACCGGCGCAATGATCCAGGGAAACTATCTGGTCAGCTACAGGTCCGGTTTCCTGCAGATTCAGGGAAAGGAAACGCCGGAGCCTTCGGCTTCACCAAGTGCCGTTCCGAGCGAATCTCCGGAGCCGAGCGTTCGTCCGTATGTCGCATGGCATACCAACCCGGAGGATGAGGATCAGACAATCACGTTCCCAGGCATCCGGACAAAGGCTTCCGATGTCACGGACCGTGCATCGCAAGAGGATCAGGAAGCTTATTACTATGTGAGCGATCAGGTAAGCTACAGCGGCCTCAAGGTCGGAGCATCCTATACGATGACCGGAACGCTCATGGATAAAGCTACCGGGGAAAAGCTTGAAGGCGCGGAACCGGTATCAAGGAGATTCCAGGCAAAGACGGAATCCGGAAGCGTCACGCTGACGTTCCGCGTTCCGAAGGATCTTCTCAAGGGAAAGACCGTGGTCGTCTTTGAATCCTGCACGCAGGGAGAAGAAGTGATTGCGGTTCATGAAGACCTGAATGATCAGGATCAGACGGTCTCCTATGCCGACCGCAGCCTGCATACCACAGCGCTGAGTTCATCCGGCGGAAAGAATCTGAACGTGAATCCGGATCCGTCCGCAGACCACACCGTCACGATCGTGGATACCGTGGCTTACACCGGCCTTGTGCCGAACAGAACCTATACGCTCAAAGGATCCGTCCATGAAAAGGCAAACGGAGCTGATGCAGGCATTCTGAGTTCCGGCGGCATTCCGGTCACCAGTGAAGTGACCTTCACTCCGTCAGAACCGGATGGCAGCGTGGAGATGCGCTTTACGTTTGATGGATCGATGCTTCAGGATGGCGAAAAGCTCGTCGTATTTGAAGAGCTATCGGAAGGAGAGAAGACGATTCTCACGCATGCGAACATCAATGATGAAGGCCAGACCGTTACGGTCAGCGTCCATCGCTCCAGCCCGCAGATTGAAACCTCCGCCACCGGATCAGACGGCGTGAGCAAGGAGATCCGCACTTCCGCAAAGGCAGAGATCGTGGATACGGTTTCGTATCGGGATCTTGAAGCCGGAAAGGAATATGAACTGAAGGGAGAGCTGCATCTCGTGAATCCGGATGGAACGGACGGAGGAATCATTGCCGAAAGCTCCATGAAGTTTACTCCGGAATCCGAAGAAGGAAGCGTCCGGATGATCTTCAGCAATGTCGATGTTTCCGCGCAGGAAGGAAGATCCCTCGTCGTGTTTGAGGACCTGTTCCTTGACGGCGCCAGAGTGACGTCTCATGCGGATCTTTCCGATCAGGGTCAGACCGTGACCGTCGTTCCGACAGTTCCGGAGCTGCGTACTGCGGCAGGAGGGGAAAACGGAAAGACCGTAGCTGCTTCCTCCAGCGTAAAAGTGACAGATGTCGTTTCCTGGAGCGGACTCATCGAAGGAAAGGAATATGAGCTGAAAGGAACGCTGCATCTTGTCAGTGCGGATGGAACAAAGGATGAAGGCGTGATTGCAGAAGCAGAGATGCGCTTTACGCCGGGCGGAGTTTCCGGAGAAGAGCGGATGGAATTCACCGTCGATACTTCAAAGCTTGCCGGGCGGTCGCTTGTGGTATTTGAGGATCTGTATCTTGATGACGTGCATGTCACCTCGCATGCAGATCTTTCGGATGAAGGCCAGACTGTGAAGGTAGAAGAAACGCCGGGTCCTACTCCGACGCCGACCTCCACACCGAGTCCGACCCCGTCCGTGACGCCAGCGCCGACTCCTTCGTCCACTCCTTCCTCGACTCCGACACCGACCCCGGAAACGGAGACGCCGGATCTTCATACGACTGCATACAACGGGAAGGACGGCTATGACACGATCCGCCCGAAGAAAGAGACGACGTCCGTGATCAAGGATACGGTCTATTACCGCAATCTCACTCCGGGAAAGCAGTACACGGTTTCCGGAACACTGCATCTGAAGAATGGCGGCGGATGGGATGACGGACCGCTCAAGAATAACGGCGCACCGGTGACTGCTTCTCTTGTCTTTACGCCGGCGGCAAAGAATGGCGAAGTGACGCTGACCTTCACGTTCCCGACAGCGTTAGTGAAGGATGAGACGGAGATCGTGGCGTTTGAGACTCTGAGTGCAGATGGAACGGAGATTGTGTCCCATGCCGACATCAGCGATGAGAATCAGACGATCTATGTTTCTTCCACCCGGAAGCGCAGACGCAGAATCCGCTGGATCGTCACGGATGCCGGAAAGGATCTGGTCGTCTATGGATCCCTAGGTGCAGCTGCACTTGCGGCGTTTGTGATCCTGGTGAAGAAACTCAGCAGAAAAGCCGAATAGAACCGGACAGCCATGGAGGTCCCTCTTCCGATCATCGGAAGAAGCTTCCATGGCTTCTTTTGCGGTTCTTCCGAGATCGCATTTCTCATTTTTAAGTAAATTTAGCATTGCAATAATTACTTTTTGAGGTATACAGGAAGTGTGAAAGTTGAGGAAAAACAATCATGACTAGCAGCAGATCATTACAGAAGGCATCCGCCGCGCTACTGAGCGTGACGCTTGCCGGATGCGGCTTCTTCACGAATCGAAGCTCTGTGGCATCCGAAACAGGTGCTTCTTCGTCCCCGACCGGAGAACCTTCGATTCAGGCATCAGCGTCTCCTTCTTCTTCCCCGGCGGAAAAGGATTCAGCGGCAGGAAAGAGTGAACCAGAAAATTCAGAATCTTCCGATTCCCAGAATCCGATGAGCACATCAGGATCTTCGGCGGCAGGCGTTTCAAAAGGCGCCGCTGTCAGAACTATGCAGGCGGAGGAAGCAGATCCGCTTGCAGAGATCCAGACAAAATGTGCGGAGACCTGGGGAACATGGGTGAACGGAACCGGATGCGTCTGGACTCCGGCATCCACTGCTTCTAATACCGGATCCTCTTCCGGCTCCAAACAGGAAAGTCTCAGTCCCTGGGAGATCGAACGCAACCGGCTGAACAATGAAGTGCTGAAAGCGGCATCGCTGGTCGCTTCTGCAAAAGCGGAGCTTGCCGATGCGGAATCTGCTTATGAAGCGGCAAAGACCAGGCTTCAGGAAGTGACCGGATCTCTTCTGAATGACGATCATGTGATCGAGGCCGCAAGAATGCATGCCGGCGAGAAAGCTGCCGCGCTGGAACTTGCAGAGCAGAACCTTTCCAATGCGCAACAGGCTTACACCGATGCAGTCAATGAAGCGGCAGGAGTTTACAGCCTTGCAGAGGCAGGCGCGGATGCGGAGCGGAAAGCTGCAGCGGAGCAGGCGGAGAAAGAGTTCGCGTCCGCAAAGGCATCTGCAGAAGCGGAATACGATGCTTTGATCACGGCCGCAGAAAACCTTCATGACGCAGCACTTGCCGCGGCGGAGGAAGCAAGAACCAGCACGGATACAGCCACGGATGCGGTTTATCAGGCAAAGCTATCCGATGCGAAGAAGATCTATGACGATTCGGTTGCAGAAGCAAGGGAAGCTCATGATGCGAGAATCCAGGCAGCGCAGGAGAGCTATGATGCCGCGGTCGCACAAGCAGAAACAGCTTATGAGAAAGCAGTCGCAGAAGCAGAATCCGATCCGGAATATCTCGCTGCCGCAGCGTCTCTCAAGGCGGCGGTGGAACAGACGCAGAGCGCACAGGCAGAAAAGCAGGCGGCGGATGACGCTCTTTCAGAAGCAGTAAATGCATTTGCCGATGCGCAGGCGGTTCAGAAGCAGAAAGACGATGCCCTGCAGAAAGCAAAGACTGCTTCGGAAACTGCAGCCGCCGCAGCAAAGGCCGCCGAGCAGGCACTTCAGGACGCGGAAGCAGAACTTTCTTCTGCAAGAGAAAACGACGCCGCTGCTCAGAAAGCGGTGAGCGATGCACAGACGGCGTTAAGCACGGCCAAGCGCGTTCAGGCATCCGCAGAAGCGGACGTCCAGAATGCGGAAGCAGAAAAGGAAAACGCAGATCAGCAGATCCGCAACGCCAATGCAGCACTTGAAGCAGCGAAAGTCCGTGCCGCATCCGCACAGGCAGTGATTGACCAGGGCATCATGGGATTCTATGAGACTCAGAAGGAATCCGATCCGACCGGCTATGCCTATGCAAAGGCAGTGCTCGACTATGCGTCTTCTGCAAGTGTTCAGACCGGTGCAAGAACGAGCCAGGGCGGGGAAGGTGATGCGACAAGCCTTGCAAACATCGAAAAGGCAATCCGCTACATGGAGGAAAGCAATGAACTCCGCTCCCAGGATTCCAATCGCACGGATCTTTCGGAACTCTGCACGACAATGCGCATGATGGCGCTGGCGGAGGCAAATGCCAATGCGACAGCTTACTACAGCACGCACTGGCAGTTAGCAGACTATGAGGAATCCCTTGCCGGTCAGGCAGACAGCAGAGTCAGCGGAAATGCCGGAGATTCCTACTGGCAGACCAGCGAGAACTGGGCAGGCGGCTATTCTGAGGTAAGCACAGATGTGAAGAACCTTGAGGACCTGGACCCGTTCAATGGATGGTATGAGGATGAGAAAGCGATCTATGACTATCGCAGGGCGCATCCGTATGCGACAGATCAGGAAACCGCAGAAGCGCTCGGACTCTCGCTTGGCGAAGTGCAGGGAGGAACCGGACACTACACGAATCTGATCAGCACATCTGCGAAGGTGACCGGCGCCGCAGTCAACGACGAACGCAGCCAGAGCACCGTGCAGGAGTTTGACTCGCGGACTGTACCAGGCGAAAAAGTGTACACGGTTGCGGAATACAAGGAGATGTTCCTTGCCTACTATACCCAGGTGCAGAAGGATCTCTCTGATGCAGAGGCGCTTGTGGCGGAGAAGCAGGCGGCGCTCGATGAACTGACGGCAGCCAAGAGCGGCGCGCTGAATGCGGATGGAACGGCATATGACGGCATCGGCCTTACCGCGGCACAGTATCAGGCGATCGTCGACGCTCAGAAGGAGCTGAGGGATGCAGAGGTATCCGTGGCCGAGAAGACTTCCATCCTTGCGGACGCAAACCTCGATGCGGAAAAGACTGCCGCCCTGGTGAAGGAAGCGGAAACCGCAGTCACGAGTGCAGAGAACGAGGAAGCGACAAAGCGGACGGAAGCAGAAGCCAAGGCAGCCACGCTTGCAGAAGCGGAAGCTCAGAAGACCACGGCAGATCAGAACGTGAACACTGCGGCTGAAACCGTGCTTGATCGGACGGATGATGCAGACGAGGCGGCGTCCGCACTCTTAAGTGCGGAAGAGACGCAGAAGGAAGCCGAGGACATGATGGAGATCGAGCAGGAGGCCGCAGACGTAAAGAGTGCAGATGAAAAGGAAGCACTGGAAGAAGCGAAAAACAGCACGATCGTTCAGGATACCACGAGAAAAGCCGATGCGGACTATGCGGCAGAGGAAGCGGAAGCGGCAGGGATCCGGCAGGATTCGGAAGATGCGGCATCTGCAGAGAAAGCGGCGGCGGAACAGGCGTCTGCAGAGAAATACAATCAGGCAAAGGCCGATGCGGATGGAGCGCTTCAAGCTTCCAGCAGTGAGGCTGCAGAGACGCGCGATCAGAAGATCTCTGACGCGGAAGGCGTGAAGCAGGATGCAGAGGCATCGGCGGAAGCGGAGTACACGAAGAAGGTCGAAGACGCAAAGGCAGAGCAAAATGCATCAGACGCCGCTGCTGAAGAGAAGCTGGCGGAAGCACAGAAGGCGGCCGATCAGGCAGTACAGGAGGTTGCAGATGCTGAAGCTCTGAACAAAGAGATCCAGGACACTTCGGAGAATCTTGAGAAGAAGACGGAAGCTGCAGATCAGGCGGATCAGAATCTTTCCGAGAAGGAGACCGATCTTGACCGGTTTCTGAATCCGGAGAAGTATGCGGAGAAGGAAACGTCAGAAAAGACAGAGAGCACGCCGGCGGAAGAAGCGAAAACGGAAAGCGGAAGCACGGAAGCAGGAAACATCAGCACCGAGGGCTCCGCATCCGGGGCAGGGAATTCTGAAACCTCCGCTGCTCAGAATGCATCATCGGGAAGCAGCATGACAGGAGGCAGTGCAGCTGGCGGGAGCAGTGAGGAAGAGAGCGGAAAGACCGCCGCATCCATGAGCATGTCGGCTTTAGAAGGCGGGGCATCCGCTTCCGGCTCGAGCGCCGCGGTGTCGCTGATGCGTGCGGCATGGACGCGGAAGCTGCCAATGATCCTGCTGGATCCGGATGGAAACGAGCTCTTTCCAGGCGCAGACGGACAGTTCCACCTGCCGCAGGACAGCTGAACCTGCATCCTCCCATGAGGCTCCTCGCTGTCCCTGGATGCATGCCGGGCTGAAGGCCGCAGGTGATCTCCGGTTCCTGATCAACTATAATGTGGTCATGGAATCGAGACACTTTATCTACGAGCGGAAAGTACTGACAGACAGGGAACGCAGGACTGACGGCAGCCGGGCAGGCGTGTCGGATGAAGAGTATCTTGCGGCCCGCTATGATCAGCAGAGAGACAGATATGTCTTCCGGGATCCGCCTGAAAAAGGAAGCAGATTCTGGAACCTTCAGCGGATGATGAACCTTGCACATCCAGACGACACGGTCGAAGTCAGAAGCCTGTTTGATCTGGGTGATACCGTGGGAGAAGCGGAATCTGCCTATCTGGATATGCTGAAAAACGGAATGCATGTCAGATTCAAGGAACAGCCGATTCTCAATACCGAGTACTTTCTCACCGCCATGCAGGACCCGAAGCTTACCGCCCGTCAGTTTCTGACCGGAGAAGAGTGCTTTCTGTTCCGCCTGATTCATTACGAAGCAAACGCGGAAGAAGAGCGGAAGGAAAAATTCGAAACCAGGAAGATGGCTGCGATCAAAGGCTATCAGGAAGCAGAGAAAGCCGGGAGAACCATAGGCAGAAAATTCCCGCCGGAAAAAGAACGGGAGATCATGACCGAGATCTTCGGACACAGCAGACATTTCAACGGAACTGAGACGGATGCTGAAGTCCAGAAACGGCTGGGAATTTCCAAGCCGACCTATATCAAGTACAAGAAACGGATCCTAGCGGAGATTGAGAAAACGGATAAGAAGTAAGCTTCAGGAATCCGTTCTGCAGTCGTACGCTGACCGGAATATCAGATTATGCTCGCCGCAATATTATACGGCGGGCTTTTTTCGTATGAAAATGACAAAACACATAAATCGAATACTGATCATTTTTACTGCATGCATGCTGGGATTCTGCCTCGTAAAAATCGTGCCGGAACTGCATTCTGCCGCGGAAGCAGGAAAGGCAGAGAAACAGATTGCAGGGCTCATCACCAGCAGAGAGACAAATCGCACCGGGACTTCCGAAGAACCAGATCCGGGAAGCTCGTCTGAGTCAGGATTCTCAGAGCAGAGCTGGGATCAGCTGAAGAACGAGAATCCGGATTTCATAGGATACCTGAGCTTTCGAAGCGGCCTGATCGAAGAACCGGTTGTTCAGAACAGCGATGATGAATACTACCTCCGCCGCAGCTTCTTCGGAGAGCGGTCTTCGCAGGGGACTCCNTTCATGGACAGCTTCTGTTCCACGGACAGTGCAAACATCACGATCTACGGACATAACGTTTACTATGATTCCTCCGCAATGTTTTCCAGGCTGGAAGAACTGACGGATCCGGAAAAGTTCCAGGAGAATGCACTGCTGGACTTCTATCTCAAGGACGGAGAGCTGCGAACGTACCTCGCGGCGGCAGCCTACTACAGCACGCTTGAAAACGCAGGAAGCCCGGACTACAGCAGGCCGGACTTTTCCTCAGAAGAGGACTTCTATGACTGGATCAATCAGGTCTATTCCTGGACGGTTTTGTCATCGGATGTCCCGGTGCGGTATGGCGATCATCTTTTGACGCTTCAGACCTGCAGGAGATGGGATGAGAAGACGCACATCATTGTTCTCTTCCGCGAAATTCGAAGAGGAAGCTACTGAAATGAGAACTTGGATGAGAAGGATAACCCTGGCGGCGATATGCCTGCATGCTCTGCTCTGCGGCTGCGCTGGAGTGCCGAATGCCGGCGGATCGGAAAACCTGGAGACACTTGAAATCTCCGGACCGGATACCGTGACGATCCGCGAAGGAATGATGCTGAACGCGGATGACTTCCTTTCGGTGGAGACCATGCAGACATGCAAATCACACACGGTGACCGGAGCTCTGGACACGGATCATGCCGGTGTCTATCCTATCACGCTGACAGTGGTCGGAGAAGACGGAGAGATCACAATCCGGAGTGTCCGCGTCGCAGTGCTTTCTGCATCGGAACCCGAAACATTGGATTCCAGCATCACTGCCAGGAGCGAGGGGTCTGATCTGGAACACAGGGAGAATGGTGCAGAGGAAGGCGCGCAGGAAAACACAAAGGACGGGAACTTCAATCAGACAGGGAAAACGCAGAAGACTGAGAGTGGAAATGCTGATCCATATGCGGCCGAAAAAGCGCACTGTCTGGAGACGTACGGCACCTGGCAGGGGACTTACTGCACATGGACGACACCGACGCCGGATGCCAGCAGAAATGGAAGTGCAGGCGGTTCTGCGCGTTCAGAGGTCAGCGGCGGAACGACATCCTGCTGGGATTACATAGGAGATGATGGCAGGAGCTATCATGAATGCGAATGGGTATCGGATTGGGAAGATTATTGAACCTGCCTAGACCAAGTACTAATAATGGCAACGTACCGCGTTCGTCATGCTGGCGTTTGCACTGTATTGGCTTTAATCAAGTATGATGTGGAAATAATTACCTTTGGATAAAAGGAAAAAGGCTGGATTGGAGTGCAGAAATGAATTCTTATAATGAAAATTGTAAAGAAGAGAACGTCAAATGAAAAAGAGAGAATGGGATCTTTTAAATTTGTTGGTTCAAGAAGGAACTGCAACATCATCACAGCTTGCAAAAGAAATTGGGGTTAGTGATAAAACAGTGCGCACATCACTTTCTGGGATTTCTTCTGCATTAATTGGTAATGGTGCTGAACTTGTTTCCAAAAGAGGAGAAGGGTATACACTTCGCATTCTTGATATTAATGAATTTGAACGTTTTAAAATGCTTGGAAAAGAACATACCAGCATTCCCCAAACACCTGACGAAAGAGTACGCTTTCTTCTATACAAACTGCTTGTGGAAAATAAACCTTTGAATTATCAAAAAATCTGTGATGAGTGGTTTATTAGTGATAAAACGTTGCAGCAAGATTTGAAAAAAGTTGAAGAAGTAGTAAAAACTTATGATTTAAGGTTAGAAAAAAAAGGGAAAAAGGGTTTTTATCTTTCAGGAAGCGAAATAAGCTTCAGAGAACTTGGGGCTGATCAAGAATTAGCTTTATTGGATGGAATATACTCAACAAATCAGATTCGACAGATTGTTCAGAATGCAGTAATAGCGCATTCTTATCCTGTTCCTGATTATGTAATTGAAACACTGACACAGCATGTCATTATCTCAATTCTAAGGATTAAACAGGGTAAATACATCGTATCAACAGAAAAAAGCAATGTGAATGAAAGAGAAGAATTCTTGATTGCCGGTGAAATCTGCGAAAATATAACATCCCTTTTCGGTCTTGTGTTTCCATATGCAGAAATTGAATATTTGGCATTTCATTTAATAGGGAAGGAGACTAGCGAAAAGAATTCAAATATTGTATTGAATGAAGAAGTCGAAAAGTTGACAAGCGAAGTTATTTCTTTGGTCAATGATACTTTTCAAGTTGATTTTTCGAAAGACTTTGATTTACAGATGTCATTAGAATTACATTTTCAACCATTGTTAAAAAGGCTGGAATACGGCCAGATAATGCGAAATCCGCTCTTACAGGAAATAAAAGTAAAATTTCCTCTTGCTTATACGATGGCCAGTGCCGCTGGAAATCTAATTGAATCTAAAGAAAACGCTAAAATTAGTGAAGATGAGATTGGTTATATTGCGCTTTCATTTGAACTTGCCTTGGAACGTCAAAATCAAAAGAAAGTTAAGAAAAACATTCTTCTTGTATGCAATCTTGGAAAAGTCAGTGCAAATTTAATGAAGTATCGTTTTTTAGAGAACTTTAAAGATTATATCAATACGGTCGAAATGAGCAGTGCGAATGGAATTGGGGAGAAAGATTTAAACAAATTCGATTATATTTTCACAACAGTGCCTCTTTCCATTAATGCAAATGTTCCTGTAATCTTGGTCAATTACTTCATGGAAAGTGGCAGTTTAAATGACGTGCGCCGTAGTTTTGAAAAAAGCAGTAAAGCCAATCTAAACAGTTTTTTTTCACAGGAACTGTTTCTTCCACATTTACAAGCAAAGTCCAAAGAAGAAGCGCTGAAAATCCTTTGTACTATGTTAGCTAAAAAACGAAATGTAGGTTCAATTTTATTTAATGAAGTATTAGCAAGAGAAGAAGTTGCGGGAACAGACTATGCCTATAGGTCTGCAGTACCTCATCCCATTCATCTTGTGTCTAACAAAACATATGTCTGTGTTGGGATTCTAGACAATCCTATTGAGTGGACGATCCAAAAAGTAAATCTGATCATTCTTGTATCAGTTGGGAAAGATGATAAAGAAGGCATTCAGGAATTTTATCGGTCAGTATCATCATTTTTAATGGATCACAGTATGGTCGATGAATTGATTAAGGATAGAAATTACACTAAGTTTCTTGCAAACCTGAATAAGATTCATAAGAAAGAAGGATAAATATGGATAACGAAGAAAATGAAAATATTCCTTTTCAAATCATTCTACATGCTGGTGAATCTAAAGCAGATTCTTTTCTGGCTATGCAAAGTGCAAGAAAAGGGAATTTTGAAGAAGCGGATAAATATATGAAAACGGCGATTGATGAACTTCAGCAGGCACATCAGATCCAAACAAACATGATGGTTAAAGAGGCAAATGGGGAGAAAATTGGATTTAGCGTAATGTTTGTTCATGCACAAGATCATCTCTCAATGGCAATATTCGCTAAAGATATAGCTAAAGAGTACATTGAAGGGTTCAAGCTGTTTTATGAAAGAGGGTTATTAAAATGAAAATATTATTAGCTTGTTCGGCTGGGATGTCCACCAGTATGATTGTAGAAAAAATGAAAAAAGCAGCTCAGGAAATGGGAGAAGATCATCAGATTTGGGCTGTTGATTGTGAATCAATTAAAAATGAAATCGGAAAGTGTGATGTTATTCTTCTTGGACCACAGATTCGTTTAGAAAAAGAGAATATCAAGAAAATAGCTAAAGGAACACCTGTAGAAGTAATTCGTCCAATGGATTATGGTAGGCAGAATGGGAAAGCTATTCTTGAATTTGCCAAGTCATTAGTGAAAGAAGAGGGGAAAAACTAATGCTGAATAAAATAGGTGATGCATTGGAGAAATTCCTAATGCCGATTGCGGATAGCATGAACAAAAACAAGTATATTCTTGCCATTCGTGATGCATTTACTTTGATGATGGGAATTATCATTGTAGGTTCTTTTGCACTTTTGTTTAATATCTATATCTGTGGTTCACACGGTCTTGCTGGAATCCAATCTCTTTCCTGGCTAGCAAACTATTCAGGTATTTTCACCACTGTGAATTATGCATGTGTATCTTGTATGGCGCTCTGGCTTGTATTCTTTATCGGGTACAGTTTAGGCGATCATGATGGGTTAAAACCATTAATGACGGGATTAATTGCAAGTGTCTGCTTCATTGTTCTATCTGATCAAGAAAACCTTTCTAGTAGTTTTGGAGCATCAGCGCTCTTCCTTGCAATCATTACTGGAAGCCTCTCTGAAGCATTGTTTAACTGGTTGATGCATTTTGAAAAGTTAAAAATTAAGTTACCAGAATCAGTCCCACCAATGATTGCAAACAGTTTTAACTCACTGATCCCATGTGCAATCACTATCAGTGTATTCGGCTTATTTGCAGGTATCTTATATGGTTCTTCAGGGATGTATATCAATACGATCATTTATAACGTTCTTGAAGTACCTTTCAATCAGGCTTTAAGTTCAAGACTTGGTATTAGTATCATCGTAGTATTATCTCAATTACTCTGGTGGTTTGGTATTCATGGGAATATGGCATTGAATGCAATTGCGAAACCAGTAAGAACGGCAAATATTGCTGCGAATATGGAAGCAGTGGCGGCTGGACTTGCACCAACAGCAATTTATACACTTGCATTTCAGCATACTTTTACAAATCTTGGTGGTGCCGGAATTGTAATATCGCTTGCACTGGCTATTCTGGCATTCTCCAAACGGCAAGAAGCTAAGGATTTAATGAAAGTATCAATGATACCGCTTATTTGTGGGATTTCTGAGCCGGTTGTGTTTGGCCTTCCTATAATGTTGAATCCAATTTTCCTGATTCCATTTGTATTAGTACCATTGATTACTGCAAATATCGGCTATACAGCCATGGCAAGTGGTTTCCTGACTCCTTCTTATGTTGAGTCAATTGCGGGTATGCCAATGTTCATTCAGCAGTTTCTTTCATTCAGTGGTCAGTGGCAGGCATTATTACTTACATTAATCGTTATTGCTGTTGGTTTTGTGTGCTATGTTCCGTTTGTTCTTCTAGATAACAGGGAATATGAAAAAGAACAGAAAAACCTATAATTTTCGTTAGAAATCAATAAATATTTCAAATGGTCGGGCAAAATAACCCGACCTTCAATTAGATAGGAAAATATATGAAAGAAAATTTTCTCTGGGGTGGTGCACTTGCGGCAAATCAATATGAAGGTGCGTGGAATGTTGACAATAAAGGAGAAAGTATTGCTGATGTTGTAAGAGGCTCCAAAAAAGGAGTGCCTCGAATAATCGACGATGAAGTAAAAGATGGAGAGTACTATCCAAGTCATGAGGCAGTGGATGGATATCACCACTTCAAAGAAGACATCGCTCTTCTTGCTGAAATGGGATTTAAGTGTGTTCGTTTTTCTATTGCGTGGACAAGAATTTTCCCTAATGGTGATGAGAACATTCCAAATGAAGAAGGTCTTAAGTACTATGACAGAGTTATTGATGAATTAAGGAAATATTCAATTGAGCCTTTGGTCACTTTATCGCACTTTGAAACTCCTCTTAATCTAGTAAAAAAATATGGCTCATGGAGAAGCAAAAAATTAATTGATTTTTTTGTTCATTATTGTGATGTAGTATTTAAAAGATATAATGGCAAGGTAAAGTACTGGCTAACATTTAATGAAATCAACGAAACAATGAACAAAGAAACTCCGTGGCTTCAAGCTGGTTTACAGTTTAAACCTGGTGAAAATCCAAATGAAGTTAAAATAATAGCATCACATAATATGTTCTTGGCATCTGCAAAAGCAGTTATTTTAGGGCATCAAATCAACCCAACTTTTAAGATCGGATGCATGATTCAATATACACCAGCTTATGCTAAGACATGTAGTCCAGAAGATGCATTTGCTAGGAGGGAATACCTGTTATCAAACTATTATTATACGGATGTAATGGTTAAAGGCAGATATACAAATTTATGCTATACAAAATTAAAAAGGTTGAATGTAAATTTTGAAGTTCCCGAGGATGAGAAAAGTATATTAGAAAGGGGGAAAACAGATTTCATTGCTTTCAGCTATTACTTTACTTTTCTTGCTTCATTAAAAAACGGAAATTTAAATATTGAACATAATGGAAATCCTTATGTTAAAAAAACCCAATGGGATAAGCCAATCGACGCAATGGGTCTGCGTATTGCTTTAAATGAGCTTTATGATAGATATGAAGTACCTCTGTTTATCGTAGAAAATGGTATCGGCGCAATTGATGAAATATCAGTAGATGGAAGAATACATGATTCGTACCGAATTGAATATTTTCGCGAACATATTCATGCAATGGAAGAAGCTGTAAATAATGACTTTATCGATCTTATGGGATATACCACATGGGGACCAATAGATATTGTCTCAGCTGGAACAGGAGAGATGAAAAAGAGATATGGTTTTATTTATGTAGATAAAGATAACGAAGGAAATGGAACCTTAAAAAGGATAAAAAAAGATAGCTACTATTGGTATAAAAAAGTAATTGCATCTAACGGTGAAGACCTAAATTGAAATAATACCGTATTGAGCAATCATAGGCTCATGTCTTTATTATTTTCCAAGCCTAAAAAATCTTAGCCTGAATTACATATAGTGAAGTGAACCCAATTAGTTGGACAAAATAAGTTAGTTAGATTTTAAGGCTTGGCTCCTTGCCTCGCAAGGCGTCAGGCCTTTTAATCTGACTTGAATTCGTTCCGTGTTGTAATAGGCAATGTATTCTTCCATGGCTTTCTTCAGCTTATCCAGGCTTTTGAATTCATATTCATGCCCATAGAACATTTCGTTCTTCATCTTGCCGAAGAAGTTTTCCATGATGCAGTTGTCCAGACAGTTGCCTTTTCTGGACATTGAGTGCACGATCTTATGTTCCTTCAGAATCTGCTGATACTTAGCCATCTGGTACTGCCACCCCTGATCACTGTGAAAGATCAGTCAATCCAGATGATCATTGGCTGCGAATGCCTTGCTGAGCATATCAGTCGTCTGGGAAAAATTGGGACTTGCAGAGATATTGTAGGAGACAATGGAATGATCAAATAAATCGAGAATCGGTGACAGATACAGTTTGCCTGCAGCGATATGAAACTCTGACACATCTGTGGTCCATATGCAGTTGCTTGTCTCCGGCTTGAAATCACGAATGTATTTAGTCGTGTGATTTACTGTATCCACTTCTTTATGCATCAGCTTATTCGGTACGGTTCGATGGAAATCTCCTTTATAGGACTTGTATTTCGCACGTGGTTTGAGGCCGTAAAGATCCATCTTCTTCATCAGCCTCTTTACTGTCTTATGGTTTACATGTATGCCGTTATTACGAAGCTGAAGCACAATTCTGCGGTATCCATAGCGCTTCTTATTCTTCGTATAGATGGTGCGGATTTCCTTCATCAGATCACTGTATTTCGCTTCATCCGGACTCTGATGATTCAGCCAGTAATAGTAAGTCGAGCGGCTGATCTGAGGCAGTGAAGGCTGGGAAGCGATGGCCTTCATGATAAAGCCAACACTCCTTTTCACAAAATGTCATTCGGTAGAAGCCACGCCCCTTTACGGGGCGGTTTTACGTTGTTTAGCTCTGATTCTCAATATAGTGTTCAATGGTTTCCTGAGATACCTGTCCTATCGATGCAGCAAAATAGCCATCTGACCATAACGTTTTTTCTTTCCAGTAATGTTTTTTTCATCATATGCCCATGATTTTTCCACGCCTGATATGTGCTGTATTGTTTGAACACCGAAACGATACCAGTGATGTTCGATGCAAGCATCAAACATGTATTGCTTAACGTCAGTTCTGAACGTGCCGAACAGTAAGGCTTTGCGATACTTTGTCGCAAAGATCAGATGTACCATGAGCAGATTCTTGTTATGCCGTCGGTGCTGATAAATGTTATTCATATGCTTACCTTCTCACTATATAAATATTATAAAATATTTATATAGTGAAATCGTGTTCTCACGAAAAGGAGCAGGTCCAACATGCAGATAGGCGAAACGATTAAAGTACGTCTGACTTCTGAGAGTGGCACTAATCTGCTGTTTTTTCAGACCGCTTATCAATATATGCTTGGATGTAATTTTGTCTCCGAATGGATCTTTCAACATGACTTCTGCATCAATTCCAATGAGGTTCAGAAACATGTATATTACGATCTGCGTGAACTGTTTGGACTAAAGGCACAGATGGCTATCTCGTGCATTAAAACAGTTACTGCCAGATATCAGACCGTCGATACGCAGATGAGAAACAATCCGTACCGGTTTACCGCGGATGGTAAACACTACAGCTTTCATCGGGATATGACATGGCTTCAGAA
>NZ_VUMN01000012.1 GCF_009696165.1 Stecheria intestinalis
CCAGGATCAAACTCTCCATTTGATTTGACTCTATTCTTCGCTGACTTTCGTCAGTCTTCTTTCCTTATCGGAATTTGACGTTCTTTTTCGTTGCTTAATTCCTGTTCAGTTTTCAAAGATCTCTCGCATCGGCTCTCGCCGTGCAATTCAAGAGATTATCACTTCTGCACGCCCCTGTCAATTACTTTCTGAGAAATTTCTTTCTCACTTATCCTTGCCCAGGCTCTCTCGCCGCGTGCTCAAAGAATATAGCATCCCTCTCTCCCTTTAGTCAATTAGTTTTTTTCATTTTTTCAATAAGTGATTGGGTGACCAATTGCTCAGGCTTTCCGGGTATATGAAAGGCCGGTTTCCCGGCCTCATGATTCATGATTAATTCTTCAGGCTGTTGATCGGGGATGGAATCTTTCCGCCGCGGCTGATCATCACTGCCGGGCTGACGGTTCTGACCGCCATCACCGGTCCGTATCCCATCAGGCCGCCGAACTCGAGCGAATCGCCTGCTTTCTTCCCGATTGCAGGGATGACGCGCACTGCAGTTGTCTTCGTATTGATCATGCCGATCGCAGCTTCATCCGCAATCATCGCGCTGATTGTCTCAGCTGGCGTATCTCCCGGAATGATGATCATATCCAGGCCCACCGAACATACCGCAGTCATCGCTTCCAGCTTTTCCACTGACAGGATGCCTTTTTCAGCTGCTTCGATCATGCCTGCATCTTCTGACACCGGAATGAACGCACCGCTTAAGCCTCCTACGGAAGAACTAGCCATGACGCCACCTTTCTTGACGGCATCATTGAGCATCGCCAGGCATGCAGTCGTGCCAGGTCCGCCAGTGCTCTCCAGCCCGATCTCTTCCAGGATGCGGGCAACTGAATCGCCGACAGCCGGCGTCGGGGCAAGGGAAAGATCTACGATGCCGAATGGCACATTCAGCCGTCTGGCTGCTTCGGTGCCGACGAGCTGACCCATGCGGGTAATCTTGAATGCGGTCTTCTTGATGACTTCGGCAATCTCATCCATCGTGCAGTCTTTTCCGGCTTTGCGGACGGCTTCGCGCACGACGCCAGGTCCGGATACGCCGACATTGATGACGCAATCCGGTTCTGAGATTCCATGGAACGCACCTGCCATGAATGGGTTATCTTCTACGGCATTGCAGAACACAACCAGCTTAGATGCGCCGAAGCAGTTATTGTCCTTGGTCCGTTCTGCACATTCCCGGATGATGGGGCCCATCATCTTCACAGCATCCATGTTGATGCCTGCTCTGGTAGAACCGACATTGACGCTGGAGCAGACGACGTCTGTTTCGCTTAGGGCTCTCGGAATGGAGCGGATCAGTTCTTCGTCTCCCTTCGTCATGCCTTTCTGAACCAGTGCAGAATAGCCACCGATGAAATTGACCCCGAGGTCTTTCGCTGCCTTGTCCAGGGTCTTTGCATAGAGGACCGGATCCCCGCCGCTGACGCTCTGCAGCAGGGCTATCGGGGTGACGGAAATCCGCTTGTTCACGATCGGAATGCCATATTCTCTGGAAATCTCTTCGGCCGTTTCTACTAAGTGCTCAGCTTTGGTGGTGATCTTCCGGTAGATCTTCTCGCAGGACTTCTCAATATCCGCATCCGCGCAGTCCAGCAGCGAAATGCCCATGGTTACCGTACGGATATCCAGACATTCCTCATCGATCATGTGAATGGTTTCCAGAATTTTCTCTTCTCTGATCTGCATCGTTTCTTTCCTCAGATGGTATGCATCGCATTGAAGATATCTTCATGCATGAGATGGATCTTCAGGCCCTGTTCTTCGCCAGCCTGCTCGATTTCTTCCGTGAGCCTTCCGAAGTTGGCTAAGTCTTCCGGAATATTCACGATCATGACCATTGTGAACATATCCTGCAGGATCTTCTGCGTGACGTCTTCGATATTGATATTGCGGTCTGCGCACTGATTTGCCACAAATGCAAGAATTCCCGGGCGATCCTTGCCCACTACTGAGATAACTGCCTTCATCGTTCCATCCTCCAGTCTGGTCAGTCTGCTTCCTTCTGCAGGTCATTCAGCGATACCCCGCAGTAATACAGCTCCATGATAAAGAAATTGCGCACGGTTTTCATCATCTCGACGACATCTTCATCACATCCGTCGGTATACACCCCGCTGCTGAAATCAATGCTGCAGGAACTGCCGAAACCGCCGGTATCCCCTTTCCAGTTGTAGACATACGAAGTGGAATAATTGCGATAGATGAACTGATCGTGCTCGAAATCAATCTCATACGATTCATTGTCATTGAATACGGTGTAATACATGCCATTGTCTTCGACTTCATATCCGAGCCTGGAAATCAGGCGTTTGCGGAAGGTCTCGGTGGCGGTGGATGCCGGTGCATCTGCTTCCAGATCAGCATCGGAAATTGCTTCGGTGTCGATATCGAGATAGCTCACATACGTATCCGGATTCTCTGTGATTTCTGAAGGGATTTCCACTGCGGTCTCATTGCGCATGGAATATTCCAGCGAGGTATCTGTCTTCAGGGCAACCGGGCTTCCTTGCACCGAAAAGGTGCACTGGAACTCTGAAGTGCGGCGAACCAGTTTTCCTTCGGAGTCATAGGTTTCTTCAATGACTCCGGAATTCATCTCCAGATTCTCGTACTGGCTGAGATTGTTCTGGTCATATTCGCTGAGATAGAGACTGAGAGCTGCTTCCGTGGTCAGCGTGATCGATCGGGTATGATCTGTGCCTTCTCCGGAATTCTCTTCCGAAGCGATCTCGTCATCGGAATAGGTTTTCTCTCCGATCGGCACGAGCAGCATCTTTTCGAGATTGCTGAGGGTGAGGTCTTCATAATAGTTCACGCTGTTATACGTGTTATAGAGACGGCCGCCGGTGTACCATCCTTCCATCTTCGATTCCAGTCCGTTGGCATTGATATTCAGAAGCAGATGGGCGTCCGGATTGTCGGAAACGCTGGCTGCTGCCAGCATGCCGTCGAGATCAAACGTCTGCATCGTTCCGTCTTCAAAATCAAATTCTTCTGATCTCTGCACGGATACGGTCCAGGAATCCGGAGACTCGACTATATCTGCTGATGGTTCCGGTGAAGAAGAAACGGATGAAGATGGAGAGGCAGAAGTAGGCGGTTCTGAACCCTGCGTGCATGCACATAAAGAAAGACATAGAACCGCAGGAAGAAGGCGCTTCATTCGGATACCTCCGGATAGAGAATCACCGGAACTGCGGCTTCATCATGCATCATGCCTGCATGGTTTCCGCGGAGGTCGGTTCCTTTTCCATAACATAGCTGCAATGGGGTAACCGCAAAGGCCAGATAGTCTCCTAAGAATGCTTCAAAGTGCTCGGATGGTCTGCCTGGTCCGAACATTGCCTGTGCTTCGGGATCGCTGCTTGGTTTCAGAATGAACTGATCGCCGAAGCGTTCATGGAAGAATTCCGGAAAGGCTGCTTTCTTCTCTTCTCTGATGAAAAAGGCCACGGTTCTTGCTTCAAGAGAAGGGGCTTTGCGGAAGAAGGAACATAGTTCTGCATCGTTCTTCATGTCATAACTCTGGACATCGATCTGGCCATGATCGGCAATAATCAGGAGACCAGTATCTTCCGGCGGCTTTTCTGCAAAGGCTCTGGTCGCTGCGTCGAGATCGTTCAGCATCTCCTTAGTTCCGGGGCTTGATGGCCCGTATGCATGCATATACGAATCCAGTTCGTCCCAGTAGCCATAGAGAAAACGCATCTCAAAGCCTGATGCTTTCTGAAGGAGATTGTTCAGCAGGTCTTCATAGTCTTTCGAAGGGTTATGGGGTGCCCAGGATGGCCATACGCTGTCAGCCTTGATGCCATGGCAATTGAGATCGTCATAGATCTTCCGGATCGGCAGATGACGTTCGGCAAAGTCATCCGGATATTCTGCCGTTCCGTACTCGCTGTGATGGCGGAAGAGGATGATCTGATCATCTTCGTCCGCAAAGTACTGATTCCATCCGAGCCAGCCGTTTTCCCTCGGACTTTTTCCAGTCAGAAAAGATGTTGTTGCGGCTGTGGTGGTCGGCGGATATACCGTGGAAACCGAATCAGAGAGAAAGGTGCGGAAAAAAGAGGTCTCTTTCAGTTTCGGTTTCAGGATCTCGGTTCCCATGCCGTCGATGAGCAGCGCGATGATAGTGCGGAAGTGATGCTGGTTCAGCCATGCATCAACGGATCTGTTTCCATCATATTCTGATGGCAGGCCATACCAGCGGTGCAGGCTGGCGCTGACGTTCAGAAGATTATGTTCATAATCCCATTTCATTTCGCTGCTCCTTTCTTCCTCCTGATGCTTCTGGCGATCTGATATGCAGCGTCGCAGAAGACGAATACATACAGGGTCAGGCGCGAGAGCCTGATCATGTTCTTCCGGAGAGAAGTTCCTTCATAGGAAAGGACAATCGTGCTTTCACTGTCAAGACCGTCGGGAAGTTCGAAGACGACCTCGCCGGTATCCGGATCGGCACTGGTCTCCGTGGTCTGGTACAGAATGGTATCTCCTTTTATCACCGTGACGGTGAATCCGTCATACCATGTCTTCGGGAAGCGGTAAGTACCGCCGCCGTCATAGTGCCAGGCAAGAGAATTATAGGTTTCATCGAATACGCTATCGGTCATATCGCCATGGACGATCGTGCGCTTGTCTTCAGAATAGACGATGGATTTGTCAGAAGGAAGATAGTCCGGCGTGGAGAGCTCCATGATGGAATACCATGCATTATCCACGTTGTAGGCAAAGGCATCATTGGTCTTCAGCTGATCCGGAGTCGTGGCATCGGTGAACGAACCACCGTAGCTGTACTGCGAATTGACCTGCAGCAGCATCAGTATGACTGCAGCACCAGTGATGCTGAGACGGATATTTCTGGCATCTGCTGCCGGGAAGGGATACCAGGCAAAGCCATAGCCGGAGGCCAGGGCGAGGAATGGGGCACTGATCGTGAAGAAGCGGTGTGGAAACTGCATGAAGCTCATGAACGGGAACAGGACCCATGGGAAATACTTCAGTGTCATGGCTAACATGACGTAACCGGAAATTGCGATGATCCGGATATAGCGGGATCCTTTCCGTTTCGGCGTGAAGAAGACCAATACAGGCATCAAGAGGAGGCAAATGCCGCAGGTTGCGTTTAAATGATCATGGTCAAACGGAATCAGCGTCAGAAGCCCCGTAAGCGTGTTTCCAAGGCTCTGCAATGACTCGCCCTGGTTGAAGTACGTGCTGATGCGGTAAAGGCCTGTATTGAGCTGCTGCAGCATCGGCAGCGAGAACCATGCAGTAAGCAGGAAGCCAAGGATTCCGGCACATAGAATCTTCACGAGAATCTTCGGATGGCGGATCAGCCTTCTGATATGCAGCAGACAGAAGATCACGAAATAGATCAAGGTCAGGAAGAAGGAGATGTTATGAGACAGCAGCAGTCCGGCAAATCCGAATGCGAGTCTCAGCCATCCTTTCTGACCGCGATAGAAGAGCGTATACGAGGCCTGAAGGACGAGAGGGATAAAGATACCAGCCAGGGCTTCGCCGACGGCTCCGCGGTTGTATAAATCGCTCCAGCAGTAGGTGCAGAAGAGATACAGAGCTGCGGTCAGCACATAAGAAAGCCGGTTCTTCCTGATCACGGTCTCTGCACAGCCGTACATTGTCCAGGCACTTGCAAAGAAGATCAGATAGCAGAACAGACGATAGGCATCCATCATGGACACGCCGTTCATACGGAACCATGCGGGAATGGATAAGAAGAAACTGGAATAGAAAAGCGGGGAGCCATAGCCCCACCCGTAATTCTGTTCCCAGAAAATTCCGGGAAAATAGTCATGATTGGAAAAAGCAGTATAAAGCGCTTCGATCCGGTTGAGATGGAAGGCGGTATCGCTGCCCATCACGATCGAGCCGTTGAGAAACGGAAGCCAGGCCGCAAAGGCCAGGATGGCTGCTGCCAGAAACCGGAAGAGAAATGCTTTTGCTTTTCTGCTTCTATCCGGGTTTCCGGATAAAAAAATAAAGCCTGTTTTCACAGGCTTTATTGTACTAGATCAGTTCGATGATTGCCATCTCTGCAGCATCGCCGCGGCGAACGCCGGTCTTTGTGACCTTGGTGTATCCGCCCTTGCGGTCAGCGTACTTCGGAGCAACTTCATCAAACAGCTTCTTCAGAACAGTCTCTTTCTCAGTCTTGTCAGTATAGACATCACGGAGATAAGCAGCTGCCTGTCTGCGAGCTGCAAGATCGCCCTTCTTGCCGAGTGTGATCAGCTCATCGACAACAGAACGCATATCCATTGCCTTGGAGTAAGTTGTCTCAACTCTGCCATAGAGGATGACCGAAGTAGCGAGATTGCGCATCATCGCCTTGCGGTGATCGGCTGTTCTGCCGAATTTACGATTCCACATGTTGATTTCCTCCTGATTAATCGAAGGACTTGAAGCCCAGACCGAGTTCGGTGAGCTTGTCCTTAACCTCTTTTAAAGACTTCTTTCCGAGGTTGCGGACTCTCATCATCTCATCCTCGGTCTTCTGTGTCAGCTCATCCACGGTCTGAATGCCAGCCCGCTTCAGGCAGTTATAGGAACGGACAGAGAGATCGAGATCTTCGATCATCATCTGCTGTCCCTTATTCGGAGCTTCTGCGCCGCCTTCCTTGATGACGTTGTCCATAGCCAGGACTTCATCATTGATGCCGGCGACGATATCCAGGTGGTCAATCAGAATCTTCGCAGCCAGGGCAAGTGCCTTCTGCGGATTGATGGAGCCATCTGTCGTGATCTCCATTGTCAGTTCATCATACTTGGTGTCCTGACCGACACGGGTCGGTTCTACATCATATGCAACTTTCTCAATCGGAGTATAGATGGAATCGGTGAATACGGTTCCGATTCCCTGAGAGCTTCCCTGATTCAGCTGCTTGTTCAGATCGCTGCCGACATAGCCGCGGCCGTTCTTGGCCTTCAGCTCCATCTCGAGGGTAGCGCCCTTTTCGAGGTGGGCAATCGGCAGATCCTTGTTCAGGATCTCGACCTGGGCCGGGCAGATGATGTCACCAGCGGTGACTGTGCACGGACCCTTTGCAGAAATCTGCAGGGAATAAACTTCATCATCTTCGATCTTCATGATCAGCTGCTTGATCTGCAGGATGATCATGGATACATCTTCGCGGACACCCGGGATTGTAGTGAACTCGTGGTACACTCCATCTACCTTGATAGAAAATACCGCAGCTCCCGGAAGGGAGGACAGCAGGACTCTGCGCAGTGCATTACCGATCGTGGTGCCAAATCCTCTCTCAAGCGGAGAAAGGACGAACTTCCCATAGTTTTCAGATTCAACGTATTCCTTAACTTCAAAATCGGCGCGTTCGAACTTTTGCATGCAACAATCCTCCTGTTCTATAGATTAACCACGCGGCCTCTTCGGCGGGCGGCATCCGTTATGCGGGATCGGAGTCACATCATTGATTGCAGTGATCGTCAGTCCGGCAGTAGCCAGGGAACGAACTGCAGCTTCACGTCCGGGACCCGGACCTTTGACATTGACTTCAACAGTCTTCATGCCCTGCATAACAGCTGCCTTGGCAGCTGCCTCGCCGCACAGCTGTGCGACATACGGGGTAGACTTTCTGGATCCTTTGTAACCCAGTGCTCCGGCAGAGCTCCAGGAGATGACATTGCCCTGTTCGTBTGCAATCGTGACAATGGTGTTATTGAATGTGGAATGGATGTGTGCAACACCCTTAGCCACATTTCTTCTGTTCTTCTTCTTACGAACAGCTGCGCTCTTAGCAGCGGTCTTCTTTGTGTTTGCCATTTTACGACCTCCTGATTACTTCTTCTTGTTCGCAACCGTACGTCTCGGTCCCTTACGGGTACGAGCATTGGTACGCGTACGCTGACCGCGAACCGGTAAGCCTCTTCTGTGGCGCATGCCTCTGTAGCAGCCGATTTCCATCAGACGCTTGATATTGAGAGCGCGCTCACGGCGAAGGTCGCCTTCGGTCTTGATCGCATCAATCTGCTGACGGATCGCAGTCTCCTGCGCATCAGTCAGATCCTTGGTACGGATGTCGCCGCTGACACCAGCTGCTGCGAGAATCTTCTTCGCAGTGGTCGGGCCGATGCCGTAGATATAGGTCAGGGCTACTTCGACTCTCTTGTTAGCCGGAATATCCACACCTGCAAAACGTGCCATATGTGTTCTTCTCCTCCTGAATTAACCCTGACGCTGTTTATGCTTCGGGTTCTCGCAGATGACCATTACAACGCCCTTGCGCTTGATCACTCTGCACTTGTCGCAGATCGGTTTTACGGATGGTCTTACTTTCATGATTGTGCCTCCTGGACTACTTGTGTCTGTAGGTAATACGCCCACGTGTTAAGTCGTAAGGTGAAATCTCCACGGTGACCCGATCTCCCGGTAAAATGCGAATGTAGTTCATACGGATTTTACCAGCAACGTGGGCACGGATCTCCATGCCATTCTGGAGTTTCACTTTAAAATTGGCATTAGGTAGTGTCTCTTCAACAATGCCGTCCATTTCAATGACGTCCTGTTTTCCCATTGATTCTCTCTTTCTTCATAAAACCAGCGCCGATGCGGGTCACTTTATATGTTACCCGCATCACTGCTGATTATGCAACCTTTCCTAAAGCCTTTCGGATCTGTGCAAAGGTAGTATCCCGTTCCCCGGAAGCGTCGATCACCGTCACGAGACCGCGGTCTGCATAATACTGAATCACCGGCTTCGTGCTGCTCTCATACTCTTCCATGCGTACGTTCAGCTGTTCAATGGTATCATCCTTGCGCTGAACAAGCGCGCTGCCGCACACGTCACAGATGCCTTCTCTGACAGGCGGGTGGTTCGGAATGTGATAGATTGCCCCGCACTTCGGACAGATCCTTCTGCCCGTAATGCGCTCCTTGAGGATTTCATAATCGACCTGGAGTGCGAGAACTGCCTGAACCGGGCGGCCGATCCGGGAAGAAATCTCATCGAAGGTCTGCGCCTGCACAAGTGTGCGGGGGAAGCCATCAAGCAGATATCCCTTCTCGCAGTCTGGTTCCTGCAGCCGTTTCTCAACCATGGCATTGATCACTTCATCCGGAACAAGATGACCGGCCTCCATATAGGATCTGGCCTTCTCACCAAGTTCCGTATGGCTGCGCACGTTCTCACGGAGCATATCTCCCGTGGAAATGTGCGTAATGTCGTATTCCTTGAGAATCAGGTCGGACATCGTGCCCTTGCCTGCTCCCGCCGGTCCCATGATCAGAATGTTCATCTCATTGCCTTTCCCGGATTACTTGAGGAATCCGTGGTACTGCTTCTGAGTAAGCTGTCCCTTCAGCTGTGCCATGGTTTCCATGGCAACACCGACAACGATGATGATTCCAGTTCCGCCGACGGATACGCTGGTAGGCAGCGATGTGAACATCGGCAGCAGATACGGAATCACTGCGATCACAGTCAGGGCTGCAGCACCCAGAACCGTGATGCGGTTGAGAACTTTGTGGAGATACGTACGTGTCTCGGAACCCGGCCGGATGCCCGGAATATAAGCACCGGACTTGCCGAGGTTCTCTGCTACTTTATCCGGATCTACCTGCAGGTCTGTATAGAAGAACGTGAACAGGAAGGTCAGCACTGCATAGATGATCAGTCCTACCGGCTTCTGCAGACTCAGGAAATTGCTGAGTGCTGTGTACTTTTCCGTATCAATGAAGCTGAGGATGATCTGCGGTGCGGTCATGATCGAAGATGCGAAGATGACCGGGATGACAGAAGCAGAATTGATCTTGAAGGGCAGGTAGGTAATGTCCCCTGCTCCTCTCACATTCGAGCTGGAAGTATACTGGATCGGAATCTTGCGGACCGCCAGTTCCATGATGACAACACCGACGATGATCGCAAAATACAGAACACAGTAGAGTACGAACTGAAGCACGCCGGAGAAGACTGCTCCCTGCTGAGAGCCGCTTACCAGAATACTCCAGACTTCCGCGAAGCTGGCCGGCATATTGGAGACGATACCTGCGAAGATGATGATCGAGATACCATTTCCGATACCGAACATGCTGATACGATCGCCGATCCAGACGAGGAACTGCGTTCCTGCGGTCAGGATGGTTGCCGTATACAGATACTGAGACATTGCGGAATTCGTCAGAATTCCATACTGCTTATCGAACCCGTAAACCATGGAGTAGGCCTGAACGAAAGCCAGGACTACTGCCAGATAGCGGGTGATCTTATCCATCTGGATTCTTCCGGTTTCACCGGACTTTGCCATTTCGGTAAGAGCCGGAATGACATCCATGGAAAGCAGCTGGATGATAATGCTTGCGGTAATATACGGAGTAACGCCGAGTGCGAATACGGACATCCTCTCGAAGGCGCCGCCTCCGAGAAGATTCATCATATTCAGGATCGAGTTGTCCGCAATGGAAGATGACAGCGCAGCGCTGTCGACTCCTGGTACCGGGATTGCCGAACCGATGCGATAGATCAGCAGCATTGCCAGAGTAAAGAAGATCTTCTTGCGGATTTCCTTATTCCGGAACAAGCTGGCGAACGTATGCATCATCTCAGAGTACCTCGGCTGTTCCGCCTGCTTCTTCGATAGCTTTCAGAGCTGTCTTGGAGAATTTTGCTGCCTTGACCGTCAGCCTCTTCTCAAGCTTGCCCTGACCGAGGACCTTAACCCCGTCAAGCTTCTTGCCGACCAGTCCTGCAGCCTTCAGTGCATCGTAGTCGACCGTAACGCCTTCGTCGAACTTGTTGAGATCCTCAACATTGACGATTGCGTACTCCTTGCGGGTGTAATTCGTGAAGCCGCGCTTCGGGAATCTCTTGAAGGCAGGGGTCTGGCCGCCTTCAAATCCGATTGCGACGCCTCCGCCGCTTCTGGAGTTCTGACCCTTCTGTCCTTTGCCGGAAGTCTTGCCGGTGCCGGATCCGAGGCCGCGTCCGATTCTCTTTGAAACGAAACGGGCTCCTTCAGATGCTTTCATTTCATTCAGTTTCATCTAGAGTCCCTCCTCAGCGAATCTCGCTGATCTTCTTGCCGCGCAGCTTTGCAACTTCTTCAACCGTGCGCATGCTGCGGAGTGCATCCAGGGTAGCATACACAACGTTGACGCTGGTACGGCTTCCGATAACCTTTGATACGACATCAGAGACACCAGCCAGCTCCAGAATGGAACGGACAGCGCCGCCTGCGATGACTCCGGTTCCAGGAGCAGCCGGCTTCAGCACAACACTGGTTGCACCATGCTTGCCAAGCGCATCAGACGGAACTGTGCGGTTGTTATCTGTAAGCTGTACACGGAACACATTCTTGTTAGCAGCTTCTGTTGCCTTCTTGATTGCATCCGGAACTTCTGCAGCCTTGCCCATGCCGAATCCTACTCTGCCTTTATGATCGCCGATGACGACCAGTGCAGCGAAACGCATTCTGCGTCCGCCTTTCACGGTTTTGCTGACACGGTTGATGGAGACTACAACATCATCGAACTCTTTCGGTTCGCGAGGTCTTCTGAACGGTTTCTTTCCTTCGTTTGCCATCTCTGTATTCTCCTTTCCCCTCAGAACTTGAGCCCTGCTTCACGAGCACCGTCAGCCAGTGCCTGGACTCTTCCGTGATAGACATACCCGCCGCGGTCAAAGCGTACGGATTCGATGTTTGCTTCCTTGCACTTCTTCGCAATGTCTTCGCCAACCTTGCGGGCAGCTTCGACGTTGCTGCCGTTCTCAAGCTTCAGCAGAAGGCTGCTGGATGCAGCCAGCGTACGGCCGGTCGTATCATCGATGACCTGCGCATAGATCTGCTTGTTGGAACGGTATACATTCAGTCTCGGGCAGTCGGGAGTTCCGCTGACCACTCTCCGTACACGTGCATGTCTGCGGAGACGTTCTTCATTCTTCTTTGTCTTCTTCAGCATATTACTCTCTCCTTCCCATTACTTCTTGGCAGCAGCAGTCTTGCCTTCCTTACGGCGGACATGCTCATCCTTATAGCGGATTCCCTTTCCTCCATAAGGCTCCGGCTTCTTGTGCGCTCTGACTTCAGAAGCGAACTGGCCGACTCTCTGCTTATCAATACCATTGATGACGATCGTGTTCGCATCCGGGCATGTTACGGTGAGATCAGACGGGACCGTCATCTCAACCGGATGAGAGAATCCCAGTCCCATCGTGAGCTTGTTTCCGGACAGGGATGCACGATAGCCGATACCCACAATCTGGAGGGTCTTCGTATAGCTCTGGTGTACACCTTCAATCATTGTTGCGATCAGAGCTCTGGTTGTTCCATGAAGCTGCTTGGTGGTCTTTTCTTCGTTAGGACGTTTTACTGTGACAGTGCCGTCCTTAGCTTCAATGGTCATCAACGGAGAGAATGTTCTCGTCAATGTGCCCTTCGGACCCTTAACCGTCACCTCATTCCCTTCAGCGACAGTAACTTCGACGCCTTCAGGAATGGTAATCGCTTTATTACCGATACGTGACATTTCTTTTTCCTTTCTCTAATTACCAGACGTAGGCAATGACTTCGCCGCCTGCGTGCTTTTTACGTGCTTCCTTGTCGGTCATCATGCCTTCGCTTGTGGAGATGATAGCGATTCCCAGTCCATTGAGGACAGTCGGGACATTCTCCTGCTTTGCATAGACACGCAGACCCGGCTTGGAGATACGCTTAATGCCGGTGATGACGCTCTTCTTGTCATCTGTGTACTTCAGAGTGACGGTAAGCTTCTTATCAATGCCTTCGCCGCTGACTTCATACTTAGCGATGTAGCCTTCCTCTTTGAGGATGCGGGTAATCTCCAGCTTGACTTTGGAGACCGGAGCAACATCGACTGTGTCCAGGTGAGCACCGACGCCATTGCGGATTCTCGTGAGCATGTCGGCGATTGGATCTGTCATATTCATCTTAGTGTTCCTCCTCTCCTGATTACCAGCTTGCCTTCTTCACACCCGGGATCTGGCCCTTGTAAGCCAGCTCGCGGAAGCAGATACGGCAGACGCCATACTTTCTCAGCACGGAGTGCGGACGGCCGCATCTCTGGCACCGTGTGTATTCTCTGGTGGAATACTTAGCAGGACGGCTCTGCTTTACCTTTAAACTTGTCTTTGCCATAGGTTTCAGGCCTCCTTCTTCGCAAACGGCATGCCGAGCTGAGCGAGCAGTTCATATGCCTCTTTATTGGTCTTTGCTGTGGTCACGATGACGACATCCATGCCGCGCACCTTGCTGACCTTATCAAAGTTGATTTCCGGGAAAATCAGCTGTTCCTTGACGCCGAGCGTATAGTTGCCGCGGCCGTCGAATGCTGTCGTGCTGACGCCGTGGAAGTCACGGACACGCGGCAGCGAGATGTTGAACAGCTTGTCCAGGAAGTCATACATGCGTTCGCCGCGGAGCGTAACCTTGGTTCCGATTGCCATGCCTTCACGGAGCTTGAAGTTTGCAATGGACTTCTTAGCCTTCGTGATGACCGGCTTCTGGCCGGAGATCTGCGTCAGTTCGCTGACTGCTTCTTCCAGAGCCTTCGGATTCGTGATTGCGTCGCCGACGCCGAGGTTGATGACAACCTTTTCGAGTTTCGGACATTCCATGACGGAAGTGTATCCGAATTCCTTCATCAGGGAAGGCTTTACAGTTTCCTTGTATTTCTGCTCAAGACGGTTCATTACTTCTTCTTGCCCTCCTTGATTTCCTTGCCGGTCTTCTTGTTCACGCGGACCTTGGTTCCGTCCTCATTGACCTTGTATCCGATGCGGCAGGTTTCCTTTGCCTTCTCATCATAATACATGACATTGGATACATCGATCGGAGCTTCGTGCTCGACGATCTGTCCTTCCGGATTAGCCTGCGTAGGCTTCACGGACTTCTTGATCATGTTGACGCCTTCGACGATGATCTTTCCCTTGGCCGGGGAAACTGCCTTGACTTCGCCGATGGTTCCCTTGTAGCGGCCAGTGATTACTTTGACCTTATCGCCTGTTTTGATTTTCATCAGACTGACCTCCTTACAGTACTTCCGGTGCCAGGGAAACAATCTTCATGTATCCCTTGTCACGGAGTTCTCTTGCGACCGGGCCGAAGATACGGGTTCCGGCCGGAGTGTTGTCATCCTTGATGATGACTGCAGCATTCTCATCGAACTTGATGTAGCTGCCATTAGCACGGCTGATTCCGTAGACAGTGCGGACGATGACCGCCTTGACTACCTGACCCTGCTTGACAGAGCCGTTCGGAATCGCAGACTTCACGGAGCACACGACAACATCACCGATGTTGGCGCTCTTGCGTGTGGATCCTCCCATGCAGTGGATCACGAGGAGTTCCTTAGCACCGGTATTGTCAGCGACCTTCAATCTTGTTTCATTCTGGATCATTGCTTTCTCCTCCTAGTGCTTAAAGAACAACTGCTTTCTCAACGACGCGGACCAGACGGAAATGCTTATCCTTGGACAGCGGGCGGGTCTCCATGACTTCGACGATATCGCCTACATGTGCTTCATTGTTCTCGTCATGAGCCTTGAACTTCTTGGAATACTTGACGTGTCTTCCGTAAAGCGGATGGCTCTTGGTGGTATCGATCTCAACAACAATCGTCTTATCCATCTTGTCGGACACGACGGTGCCGCGGATTACCTTACGGTTATTTCTCTCTTCCATCATTCATGTCCTCCTTACTGCGCATCCTTTGCGTTTGCACGCTCGGTCTGAACAGTCTTGATCCGGGCGATTGTCTTCTTGATATCCTTCATTCTGGAAGGATTCTCAAGGCTTCCGGTAGCCTGAGCGAAACGCAGGCTGTAGAGTTCCTCAGACAGGGAGCTGATCTCCTTGGTGAGTTCCTCATTGCTCATATCTCTGATTTCCTTAACGTTCATGGCTTACTTTACCTCGCCTTTCTTTGCAAAGCGGGTTTTGACGCCGAGCTTGTTAGCGCCAAGTCTCAGAGCCTCACGCGCGGTAGCTTCATCGACGCCGCCGATCTCGAAGAGAACACGGCCTTTCTGAACAACTGCTACCCAGTGATCCGGAGCACCTTTACCAGAACCCATTCGTACTTCGAGCGGCTTCTTTGTCTTAGCAAGCTGCGGGAATACTTTGATCCAGACTTTGCCGCCACGATCCATATAACGTGTCATGGCTACACGCGCAGCTTCCAGCTGGTTGCTGCTGACATAAGCACCTTCCATCGCAACAAGTCCGTATTCACCGAACGTGATGTCACGGCCGGCCTTGGACTTGCCTTCATAGCTGAGACGGTGAGGTCTTCTGTACTTTACTCGATTCGGCATCAACATAATCAGTTCTTACCTCCCTGTGCTGCTTCAGGAGCTGCTGCCTTGCCGGCATCTGCCGGTTTTGCTGCAGGTGCAGTTCCGTTCGCAGGACGGCGGCCGCTGAAGCGTCTGTCATTGCGTCCGCGGCCATTGCGGCGTCCGTCTCTTGCCGGACGTTCCGGAGCCTTCGGTTCTTCAACCATCTTTCCAGGAAGAACTTCACCGCGGCAGATCCAGACTTTCACGCCCAGCTTGCCATAAGTGGTATGTGCTTCCTCGCATGCGTAGTCGATATCGCTGCGCAGGGTATGCAGCGGAACGACACCCTGGGAATAGCCTTCCTTGCGGGCAATTTCTGCACCGCCCAGACGGCCGGTAGCCAGAGTCTTGATTCCCTTTGCACCAGAACGCATCGTCTGCTGAATTGCCTTCTTCTGGGCAATCCGGAAGGACTGACGTGCTTCCAGCTGTTCGCAGATCTTGCGGGCAACCAGATGAGCATCCAGATCCGGATTGGCAACCTGCACGAAGTCAATCTTGACTGCCTTGCCGCCCGTCAGCTTGACGAGCTGCCGCTTCAGTGCGTCTGCCTTGTCCTTGCCATCAGCATCCTTGCCGACTGCTGCACCAGGTCTTGCGCAGCGAACGATGATGTGGCAGTCCTTCTTGGAAGTACGCTCAATCTCGATGCGGGAAACATATGCATCCTTGAGGGTCTTCTCGAGGAACTTACGGATCTTGACGTCTTCGTTCAGAAGATTCGCGTAGTCTGCTTTATCAGCGTACCATCTGGACTCCCAGTCGCGGATGACGCCGACGCGCATTCCGATCGGACTTACTTTCTGTCCCATATTTCGATCTTCCTCCCTTTATCTCTCATCCGATACCACAACTGTGATGTGGCTCGTTCTCTTCAGAATCTGTGCTGCGTTGCCCTTAGCTCTCGGCATGAAGCGCTTCATCACAACGCCGCAGTCTGCGTAGCAGCTCTTGATGTAGAGCTTGCTCTCATCGAGCTGATTGTTATGCACTGCATTAGCTGCAGCACTCTTCACGACCTTCTCCACAGCTCTTGCTGCTTCGTTCGGTGTGAACTTCAGGATTGCCAGAGCTTCTTCAACGCTCTTGCCTCTGACATTGTCCAGTACCAGGCGTGCCTTGCGCGGAGTGACACGAACGGTTTTTGCGGTTGCTTTTACATCCATGCTGTTTCTCCTCCTTACGCCTTCTTGTCAGCTGCAGCAGCGACAGATGCAGCTGCAGCACCAGCACCGCCAGTGCTTACCTTGCCATCGCCGTGTCCGCCGAACTTGCGGGTTGCAGCGAATTCGCCGAGCTTGTGGCCGACCATATCTTCTGTGACATAGACCGGAACGAATTCCTTGCCGTTGTATACCGCGAAGGTATGCTCAACGAAACTCGGGTAAATGACTGAACGGCGGGACCATGTCTTGATGACTTCTTTTTTATTTGCTGCGTTCAGTGCATCAACCTTTTTCAGAAGGTAGGCATCACAGAACGGGCCTTTTTTAATGCTTCTTGACATCTCTTCTCTTCTCCTTTCAGTTATTTACCATTGCGTCTGGTCATGATCAGCGCATTGGAAGCGAGCTTATGCTTGCGGGTCTTGACACCCATAGCCTTCTTTCCCCAAGGGGTCATCGGGCTCTTGCGGCCGATCGGGCACTTGCCTTCGCCGCCGCCGTGCGGGTGATCAACCGGGTTCATCGCAGAACCGCGGACCGTAGGACGGATGCCCATCCATCTGGAGCGGCCTGCCTTGCCGAGGTTGACAAGAGAATAATCTTCGTTGCCGACGATGCCGACCGTAGCACGGCACTGGGAACGGACCTTGCGGATTTCACCGGAGCTCAGGCGGAGCGTTGCATACGGGCCGTCAAAGCCGAGGATCTGTGCGGAGCATCCGGCAGCACGTGCCATCTGTCCGCCCTTGCCCGGAACCAGTTCAACGCAGTGAACAAAGGTACCTTCAGGCATGTTTCTCAGTTCCATGGCATTGCCGACCTTGATATCTGCTGCTTCGCCGGAGACAACCTTGGAACCGACTGTGAGCTGCTGAGGAGCGATGATGTAGCGCTTCTCACCATCTTTGTAATTGATCAGAGCAATGTTGGCATTGCGGTTCGGATCGTATTCGATTGCAGCAACCGTTCCTTCGACATTGTCCTTATTTCTCTTGAAGTCGATGATTCTGTACTTCTGCTTGACGCCTCCACCCTGATGACGAGTTGTGATGCGGCCGGTGTTTCCGCGTCCGCCCTTGCTCTTCTTCGGAGCCAGCAGGCTCTTTTCAGGAGTGGTCTTGGTAATGTTAGCCCGGGAGAGGCTGCTCATGTTGCGGCGGCCGTTGCTCGTAGGCTTATACTTGATGATTGCCATTTTCCTTTATTTTTCCTTTCGCAGATTTTCCGGAGATAGCGATGTTCCTCCGATAGTTTGAGAACGATTACTTGTTCTCGTCATTGAACAGGCTGATGTCCTGCCCTTCCGGCAGTTTCACGATTGCCTTGCGGACTGCATTCGTCTTGCCGACGTAGCGTCCCATCCGCTTGGTCTTCGGGCGGACATTCACGATGTTCACCTTGACCGGCGTGATGTTGTAGATTTCCTTGACTGCCATTGCAACCTGCGTCTTGTTAGCGCCTTTTGCAACTTCGAATGTAATCTTATTGTCCTGATCGTTGAGCTTCATGGACTTCTCAGTAACGATCGGACGGATAATCACGTCACGTGCGTTCATTATGCCAGTACCTCCCCAGCTGTTTCTGCAGCCTTCTCGGTGAAGACAATCTTGTCCGCATTAACGATGTCATAGACATTGAGATCGCTGACCGAAATCACGAGCGCATTCGGAATGTTGCGGAAGCTCATGAATGCATTGTCGTAATCCTCAGAAGCGTCGGCGACCAGCAGCGTCTTGCGGTCGAAGCCGAAGGCACCGAGCAGTGCGACTGCCTTCTTTGTCTTGATTTCATCAAAGCTCAGATTCTCAACCACCGTGAGGCTGCTCTCCTTGACCTTCTCACTCAGAGCAGACTTCAGAGCCAGACGGCGAACCTTGCGGTTCAGCTTGATGCTGTAAGTTCTCGGATGAGGTCCAAAGGCGATTGCGCCGTGTCTCCACTGCGTAGCTCTTGTGGAACCCTGACGAGCACGGCCGGTTCCCTTCTGACGGAACGGCTTCTTGCCGCTTCCGGAAACGAAGTGTCTGGTCTTGGTGGAATGCGTTCCCTGTCTCAGGCCCGCCTGATAAGCGAGGACTGAGTCATAGATTGCCTGCTGATTCGGCTCGATTCCGAATACGGCGTCGGACAGCTCCATCGACTTCACGACTTTAGCTTCCTGATTGTAAACATCAATCTTGGACATTAGTTAACCTCTACTTTCCCTTGCGGGCTTCGCTTGCAGCCTTCTTCTTGGCAGCTTCAATAGCTTCCTTCTCTGCTGCTTCCTTAGCGAGCTCCTCGTTGATTGCTTCAGAGACCTTGTTCAGCTCATCCTGGACAGAGCCGCCCTTGTAGCTGATGAGTTCTTCGGTGCTGACCTTCTTGACAGGCTTGACTGTCGTGCGGATCTCAACCAGTCCCTTGCGCGGTCCTGGAACGTTGCCCTTGACGAGGATGTATCCCTCTTCTGCATCAACCTTGACAACCGTCAGATTCTGATTGGTTGTGGTGTAGCCGCCTTCGTGGCCAGGCATCGGAGCGTTCTTGTTGACGACACCGTTGTTACGGCCGTTGGTAGCCAGGGAACCGACATGACGATGATGTCCGGATCCATGTGACTTCGGTCCGATCGTTCCGTTGTTGCGGACGATGACACCGTTGAATCCCTTGCCCTTGGAGGTGCCGGTGATATCGACAACATCGCCTGCAGCGAAGATGTCTGCCTTTACCTCTGCACCAAGCTCGAGATCGCCGAGCTCTGTTTCGTCAAACTCACGGATGAACTTCTTCGGAGCGGTGTTAGCCTTCTTTGCATGGCCGATCGCTGCCTTGGTAGCTCTCTGTTCCTTGACGTCTTCGTAGCCGAGCTGGATTGCTTCGTAGCCGTCCGTCTCCTTCGTCTTCTTCTGAAGAACGACATTCGGCTTCACTTCGATGACAGTGACCGGAATCAGCGCACCGTCAATGGTGAATACCTGAGTCATCCCCAGTTTTCTTCCTAAGATACCCTTCATTCTTTAATTGCCGGTCCTTTCTTTTTAAAGCTTGATTTCAATGTCGACTCCGCTCGGAAGATCCAGTCTGCTCAGCGCATCAATGGTTTCAGCGCTCGGGCCGATGATCTCGATGAGTCTCTTATGCGTGCGAAGCTCGAACTGCTCACGGGAGTCCTTGTACTTGTGTACTGCTCTCAGAACCGTTACCACTTCTCTGTCAGTCGGCAGCGGGACAGGTCCAGTGATCTTCTTCGCGCCGTGGCTGTTCGCTGTTTCCACAATCTTCTTTGCGGCAGCGTCCAGACTTCTGTTCTCGTAAGCCTTCAAGCGAATTCTTACAGAATTTTTTGCCATGAAATTTTCCTCCTTTATTTCACTCTGTCTCACGACAGATCGCTCGATGTGAGTTCCCCGGTTATCACGGTAGAGTGACAACGTCTCTCAGCGTGCCGGCAATCTCCCATGTCTACGCGAGTGCCTTCCTATAGTAGCATCCGAAAAAGGCCATTGCAAGCATATTTTTCAATATTTTCGTTGGTTCTGAGGCAGGTCGGAAACCGGCCTGTTTTTCATGAAAGATGCTTTCAAATTCTCTCTGATGATTTAAATTTTCATGAATTTCCGGCTATTTGAGAATGGCTCAGGGATATGTAAGCGTTTACTTCTTGCTGCGTAAGGTGCGGAAGCTTCAGAAACGGTATCATATTGTTCATAAGTAAGGATTCTCCATGAGCGATATCAGTCTTGGAACCATGATCGGCATTCCTGCCATTCTTCTTTATTTTGCGGCACCATTTCTGAACAATGAAATGATGGCACTGATTTTCCGGATCCTGAGTGAAGGATTCTGTGCCATGGTGTTTCTTTCTTACGGCTATCTGGCGTGAGTCTCCTATTATGGATTTCTTTTGCTTTCCGTGCTGTTTGAAAAGAAGATCGAGCAGAATCATACGTTCTCGCTCCTCTTCGGCATTCTTGCGGCAGCCATCACGATTGCAGTGAACAACAGCGGAGTTATGGGCATCGTGCTCGGCCTGTCGCTGATCCTCGTATTTCTTCATGTCGATGAAGAGAAGATGCTGATGACCTCCAGCTATCTGGAAGTGCTGACTGCACTGATTCTGGCCTGGTACTGCATAGATGCCAAAATCACGGTCATGACGGTGTTTGCTGTGATTCTGCTGATCTTTGCGATCGTCGGCATGATTTCTTCCATCACCCTTTCCCGGAAAGGCGGCATGGCGGCGGTCCGGGCAGAGCAGGCAAAGCTGGCGGCAGAAGCTGCGAAGAAGACAAAGAAAAAGAAGAAGCACTGAACTTCTTCTCATTCATTTCGAAACTGAATCCGCAGATGCGGATTTTCTTCTGCGCTTTTTCCTAATACCATCAGTACCTTATAGGCATAGGGATTCTGGCAGATTGCGTGCACTGCGGCAGGAGTCAGGACAATTGCTGTATCATCTTCCAGTTCCGAGAGAGAATCTCTCAGCGCATCGAGATTCGTGATTCTCTGATCCGGAAAGAAGGTCTGAGTCATGTATTCAGACATGCTCGTCTTATCTCGGATCTTTTCCGGATCCAGTTCAATCATCCGCTTCATTCGTCATCTCCATATACCAGCTCAAACGAATCATAGTGATCCTGGGTGTAATAAATATTCAGATCTCCGGAAGAATAGATCAACCGTTAAGAACCGCCGCTGTCTGCACCGATCGTATTCAGATCGCATTCATAGTAGGTTCTTCCGGAAACTTCCGGGAGCTGTTCTTCGTAATTTCCGAACACGTCTCCGCCGATGCACCTGCCGGGGACGACTTTCCAGAGCGGGCCGCCTTCCCAGCCATAGCTGCGTGCTTCTTTCTTGGTCATGTAGTTATCCGGAAGATGGTCATAGGTGATCAGATATTCTGTCACGCATGCCTGATCATCGCAGGTCGTATCCTCTGGAAGGACTGATGCAGAAGAAGATGGAACAGCTGCGGGAACTGATGCGGAAGCAGTACTGCACAAAGATCCGGATGGTGCACATGCATACAGGAAACACGCCAGCAGGCATGCGAAGAAGCGTTTCATTTCAGAAAGATCTTCCTCAGGTCATTGAAGTCATGAGCCTGCAGAACGTTCCACATCGTGACGACGCGGTGTTCATTGTTATACCACACCGGCAGCATCCCGGCTTTATAAGCACCAAGGATATCTGTATCGAAGGTATCTCCCACAAAAGCTATTTCCTCATTAGGAAGATGCAGTTCATGGGCTGCTTCGTCATAGATGGATCTTTCCGGCTTATCAGCTCCGAAGTCATGCGAGATCAGGATAACCTCGAAATACTTCCGAAGATCCAGCACATCGATCTTGCGGCTCTGCAGGCGGCCGTCACCATTGGAGACAATACCGAGTCTGTATTTCTGCAGCAGTTCCTGCAGAACAGGTTCTGCATCGGGCAGCAGTTCCTGGTAGTTGTGGAAGTTCTCATACCAGCGCGGGATCCAGCTTTCCACGTCCAGATCCGGTGCCCATTTCTCTTTGATCTTATTGAATACGTGGCGTTTGTTGATCGTGCCATATTCATCCCAGAGCATGCATCGCTGGACTCTTGCCTCGAAGTCGATGGAATTGACATCCATGTCCGGAAAGATTTCATGGAGACACCAGCGGTACATGTAGTATGCAGATTCCAGCCGGTTGGAAAGGGTGCAGTCAAAATCAAACAGAATTCCTCTGATCATGTTCAATACTCCTGAATGATGTCATTGTAGCATAAGCATGAATCAATGAGGTCTTAACACGCAAGATCGAAACGTAAGCAGAAAATGCACGAAAAGCCTTTATTCATCATATTTTCGGAAACATATTATCCGGATAACTGTCAAACAGAGAACAAAAAAAGACTACCAGCAGATGATGCCGATAGTCTTGATTCAGTCTGTTAAGAGTGATTACTTAACGATTTCGGTGATGGAACCGGAACCGACAGTACGTCCGCCTTCACGGATGGAGAACTTTGTTCCGACTTCCATAGCGATCGGAGCCAGCAGCTTGACATCCATGACGACGTTGTCGCCCGGCATGCAGAGCTCAGTTCCTTCCGGCAGAGTGATGACGCCAGTGACGTCAGTTGTACGGAAGTAGAACTGCGGACGATAGTTGGAGACGAACGGAGTATGACGGCCGCCTTCTTCCTTGGTCAGAACATAAACCTGAGCCTTGAACTCCTGGTGCGGAGTAACGGAACCCGGCTTGCAGAGAACCTGTCCACGCTCGACTTCATCACGGTTGATACCACGGAGCAGAGCACCGATGTTATCACCAGCCTGAGCATAGTCGAGAGTCTTGCGGAACATTTCAATTCCGGTGACGACAGTCTTCTTGGTCGGCTTGATACCAACGATTTCAACTTCATCGTTCATGTTCAGCTTACCACGCTCAACACGTCCGGTAGCGACAGTTCCACGGCCGGTGATGGTGAAGACATCTTCGATTGCCATCAGGAACGGCTTGTCGAACTCATGAACCGGAGCCGGGATCCAGCTGTCAACTGCATCAAGCAGTTCCTTGATTGCCGGTTCCCACTTCGGGTCGCCTTCGAGAGCCTTGAGAGCGGAACCGCGGATTACCGGGGTATTCTCGCCATCGAAGCCATATTCGGTGAGCAGGTCACGGACTTCCATCTCAACGAGATCGATCAGTTCCGGATCGTCAACCATATCGCACTTGTTCAGGAATACTACCATCTTCGGAACACCGACCTGACGGGAGAGCAGGATGTGCTCACGAGTCTGAGGCATCGGTCCATCGGTAGCAGCGACAACAAGGATAGCACCATCCATCTGCGCAGCGCCGGTGATCATGTTCTTGACATAGTCAGCGTGCCCTGGGCAGTCAACGTGTGCATAGTGGCGCTTCAGCGTCTGATACTCAACGTGAGCGGTGTTGATCGTGATACCACGAGCCTTCTCTTCCGGTGCACCATCGATCTGGTCATAAGCTTCGTAAGTAGCCTTGCCAGCTTCCGGATGCGTGGAAAGATACTTGGTGATTGCTGCTGTTAATGTAGTTTTGCCATGATCGACGTGACCGATCGTGCCGATATTTACATGTTCCAGCGTACGGTCGAAATGCTGCTTTGCCATAGTGTAATTTTCCTCCAGTTTTTTAGATTTAGACCGCTATCATTTTATGATAAACAGCCTTGGTTTTCAATGCTTACTTTGATTCGGTAGAACGCGATTCAATGATGGTCTTGGCGATGCTCTTCGGTACTTCTTCGTAATGATCCATATGCATCATGTAGACGCCGCGGCCCTGAGTGAAGGAACGCAGGTCAGTGATGTAGCCGAACATTTCTGCCAGCGGAACGAATGCCTTGACCTTGATGGCGTTGCCGGTTTCTTCCTGTTCACGGATCTGGCCGCGGCGCTTGGTGATGTCGCCCATGACCGCACCGAGGTATTCGGACGGAGCCGTGATATCGACTGCCATGATCGGCTCGAGGATCGTTGGATCGCAATGCTTTGCAGCTTCCTTCAGAGCGAGGGATGCAGCGATCTTATAAGCCTGTTCGGAAGAGTCAACTTCGTGATAGCTTCCATCGAAGAGCTGTGCCTTGATGTCAACAACCGGATAGCCTGCGACAAGACCGTTGTTCAGCGCGTCTTCAAGACCCTGCTGGGTAGGCTTGATGAATTCCTTCGGAACGGAGCCGCCGACTGTCACATCCTCAAACTCGAAGCCTTTTCCCGGATTCGGGATGAAACGGATCCATACGTCACCATACTGACCATGACCGCCGGACTGACGGATGAAGCGGCCTTCGACTTCTGCCTGCTTCTTAATGGTCTCACGGTAAGCAACCTGCGGAGCACCTGCGGTTGCCTCAACCTTGAACTCACGCTTCATACGGTCGAGGATGATATCGAGCTGAAGTTCGCCGACACCAGCGATGATCGTCTGGCCGGTTTCTTCATCAGTGTAGGTCTTGAAGGTCGGATCTTCTTCTGCAAGCTTCTGCAGTGCGGAGTCCATCTTCTGTGCGTCTGCCTTGGTCTTAGGTTCGACGGACATCTGGATGACCGGATCCGGGAAGACCATGGATTCCAGAACGATCGGTGCATTCTCATCGCAGAGCGTATCACCGGTTGTGGTGTACTTCAGACCGACCGCACCGGCAATGTCGCCCGTGTAGACATCTGTGATATCTGCCCGGTGATTTGCATGCATGCGGACCAGACGGCCGAAGCGCTCTTTCTTGTTCTTCGTGGAGTTGAGAACATAGGAGCCTGCAGCTGCGTGACCGGAATAGACACGGAAGTAAGTCAGACGGCCGACGAACGGATCGGCAGCGATCTTGAATGCCAGGGAAGAGAACGGCTGATCATCACGCGGATGACGTGCTTCTTCCTTGCCATCTTCCGTATGTCCCATGATGGACGGAACATCGGTCGGAGCCGGCAGGTAGTCAACGACTGCATCGAGCAGCAGCTGAACGCCCTTGTTCTTGTATGCGGAACCGCAGAGAACCGGGAAGAATTCAGAAGTCAGGACACCCTTGCGGATTGCCCGCTTCACTTCTTCGATGGTAGGCTCTTCGCCTTCGAGGACCTTCATCATGACATCATCGTCATAATCTGCGATTGCTTCGAGCATCGCCTGATGCATTTCCTTTGCCTTATCGAGGAATTCCGGCTGGATTTCCTCGGTATGGATATCCGTTCCGAGATCATTCTCGTACATTTCCTGCTTCATAGTGACGAGATCGATAATGCCGCGGAAGGAAGCTTCACTGCCTACCGGCATCTGAATTGCAGCGGCTTTCGCACCAAGACGGTTGCCGATGGATGCGACGGACATATCGAAGTCAGCGCCTGTAGCGTCCATCTTGTTGGAGAAGACGATACGCGGAACCTTGTATTCTGTTGCCTGTCTCCAGACGGTTTCCGTCTGCGGCTCAACTCCGGCTTTGGAGTCCAGGACGGTGACAGCACCATCCAGTACGCGGAGGGAACGTTCTACTTCAGCAGTGAAGTCGACATGCCCTGGGGTATCGATGATATTGATCTGGCAATCTCTCCAGTGGCAGGTGGTAGCAGCGGAAGTGATGGTAATACCACGTTCCTGCTCCTGAGCCATCCAGTCCATCTGGGAAGCGCCGTCGTGTGTCTCACCGATCTTGTGAATTTTTCCTGTGTAATACAGAATACGCTCAGTCGTTGTGGTCTTGCCTGCATCGATGTGAGCCATGATTCCGATGTTGCGGATTTTTTCAATCGGGAACTCTCTCGGCATAAATCATTCCTTTCCTTATTGGTTCTGTCCAGATTACCAGCGATAGTGAGCGAATGCTTTGTTCGCTTCTGCCATCTTGTGGGTATCTTCCTTCTTCTTCACGGAAGCACCGGTTCCGTTTGCAGCATCCATGATCTCTGCTGCCAGACGTTCTTCCATGGTCGGCTCATGACGGAGTCTTGCATAGTTGACGATCCAGCGCAGACCCAGCGTGAGCTTGCGCTCTGCAGATACTTCTACCGGGACCTGGTAGTTGGCACCGCCGACCCGGCGGACCTTGAGTTCAAGCATCGGCATGACGTTGCCGAGTGCCTTTTCGAATACTTCCATCGGATTCTGCTTGGTCTTCTCTTCAATGATGTTGAATGCATTGTAGAGAATGTTCTGAGCAGTTCCGCGCTTGCCGTCGATCATGATCTTGTTGATCAGTTTTGTGACGAGCTTGGAGTTATAGATCGGATCCGGAAGTACATCACGCTTTGCTACATAACCTTTTCTTGGCATCTTCTTTTCTCCTCTCTATTACTTGGAAGCCTTCGGCTTCTTAGCTCCATACAGGGAACGGCCCTGGTTGCGTCCGTCAACGCCTGCGCAGTCGAGCGTACCTCTGATGATGTGGTAACGAACACCCGGGAGGTCCTTGACACGGCCGCCACGGATCATAACGACAGAGTGTTCCTGGAGGTTATGTCCGACACCCGGAATGTAAGCAGTGACTTCCATGCCGTTGGAAAGACGGACACGGGCATATTTACGAAGTGCAGAGTTCGGCTTCTTCGGTGTCATGGTGCCGACACGAGTGCAGACTCCTCTCTTCTGCGGGCTGTTCAGTTTGGTCGGGGCACTCTGCAGAGAGTTAAATCCTCTGTTCAATGCCGGTGATTTTGACTTGTAGACTTTATCGGTACGTCCCTTGCGTACCAGCTGGTTAATTGTAGGCATTCCCTACTCCTTTCCTCATATGCACACGTCTCCGTGTGTTTCCTATCTCAGCCTTAATTTAGGCTTTGCGCATGGCAAAGCCTTTTTTCCGCTAAGCACGAAGATCATATATCAATCTGATCAGGCATGTCAATCATTTTTCTGCAAAATCCACGGGTCCGAGTGGTTCTTAATGAATTCCTGTACGGCTCTGCGGTTTGGAATGCCGGTTCTGCCGCCTGGCTTGAGGCTTTTGAGGGCTGCGGCTGCTTCGGCGAAGGCAATGCAGTCTTCCAGGGGCTGATGTTCCAGATACGCCGCCAGAAATGCTCCGTGAAAGACATCTCCGCAGCCGGTGGTATCAGCTGCCTGTACCTGAAATGCAGGAAAGTGAACCACCCTTCCGTCCATGACTGCATAGCAGCCATCTGCACCATGGGTCGTGATCACGACCTTGCAATGCCGGGCATAGAACAAGAGTGCTTCTTCCATGGACAAGCCGGTGGTCATCATCGGATATCTGGCATTCATGATCAGGACATCAGCCATGCAGGCAAGCCGGATGTCTTTCTGATGGTCTTCCTGCATATGGCATCCATCCAGAGAAATCAGCACGCCTGCTTCCTGGGCAATCTTGGCAGCGGCGAAGGCATTGTCATAGCGGGTGCCATCCAGATGGATCGCATCGGAGGTACAGATCATGTTCCGGCAGGTTTCATTCCAGTCAATCGACGGCAGGGTATTGTTCTGCACGAATTTCGTGCGGCTGCCATCCGGACTGACCATGATCTCAGAGTGAGGACTGGTTCCTTCATAGATCTGCAGGCAGGAAGTATCGACGCCTTCCTGTTCCAGACCCCGACGGATTTCTGCTCCGGCTTCATCGGTGCCGATGGCGGCGATCATGGCCGCTTTCTGGCCGAGACGTCTGGCCGTGACGATGGCAGTTGCGGCTGCTCCGCCCCCTTGCGTGATGGTGGAAAGAATATGGGTGCTGCCGTCTTCCTTCGGCCAGGCTTCCAGCTGATGGATGCGGTCAAGGCAGGCAGAACCAATGCCGGTGATCTTCATAGATGAATGAAGGGAACCTTGCGGTTCCCTGTCTCCTTTAGTTTGCTCTGTAAGTGCACCAGCTGCCGTTATCGGCAATGTACTGGTTCTCACCGATCTGGTACCAGGTATAGGTGCCGTCATTGCTGGTGCTCAGGACATCATAGGATTTGCCGCTCTCAGCAGTTCCCACTTTTTCTCCTGCAGTGCTTGCAGAAGAGCGGATGTTAAGGCCGCTCACATTGACCGTGACGGTGCCGACCACGCTGCTGGTGCTGGTTTCCGCACTTGCAGTAGGTTCAGCAGATGCCGAAGCTGAAGGTTCCGGCGTAGCCGTCGGGGCTGCAGTCGGGGTCGGAGTTGCGGTGGCTGCCGGAGTAGCAGCAGTCGTTTCTGCGGATGGCAGGAACGGCAGTTTTCCGAACGTGCTGTTATAAATGCCCGGAGCAATGAAATATGTGCCAAGACCAAGCGCAATGACTGCCAGGATGACAATCAGCGCAATCAGGACGCCGCCCGGAATGCCTCCGGACTCTCCGCTTTCATCCTCTTCTTCATCGTCCTCGTCATCTTCTTCATAAGTGGATTTCAGCGTGCGGGGCTTCTTCACTTCGGCAGGCTTGCGGCGCGGGGCTTCTTCTTTCTCGTCTTCTCCATCCTCCTCCTCATCATCGTCGTCTTCATCTTCTTCCATGAAGAGGGATTTCAGAGAATGCTTCTTCCTCGGTTCTTCTTCCTGTTTCTTCGGACGGCGGCGGGGAACGGTATCTTCCTCTTCTTCATCATCCTCTTCCGTTTCCTGATTCAGAGGCTGAACCGGAGTACTTCTCTGCATTGCTGCACTTTCGGCAGGTTCCTGTTTCTTCGCTGCCGGAGCATCGGAGAACAGGCTGTAGAGATCAGACGCATCAATTTCCTTGCGGAATTCCGGGTCGCCAGCTGAAGGCTGCACGCCAGTTTCTTCAGAATTGAAATGGGGCATCTCATAGTTTTCCGGAGCAGATGGCTTGGAGGGCGCGTTATCTGCTTCCTTCACGGCATTGGCGATCGGGTTCAGCAGATGGTTGACAGATTCCTTGCGGACATAGCCATCCAGCCAGGACTCGAAGTCTTTCGGGTTCTGGAGCGTATTGAAATGAGTGAAGGCATTGGCAAATGCCTGGGTCTCAACAGGTTTATAATCTGCTTCATTTCCGATATAGGATCTGATGGTCTGCTTCACGCTGGGATGATAGAGTTTCACCAAGGCAGCAATTGCCTTTTCGTCACCCTGCTTTGCCCGCATGACCAGGTTCAACGTTGACTGTTCCATGAGGTTCCTTTCACATAAAAATCACAGGATTATTCTACAACGGGAAGAGAATGTTTGCATTACCGACCGGATGTTCAGCCGTGGTGCTTCTTCTCTTCTTCGTTGTTTCTTGCCAGCAGATCATGGAGCCTCTGCTTGAATACGGTCGTGCTGTTGTAGCCTTCATCCTTGAGGATGAAGTTGGATACTGCCGATTCCACCATTGCCCGCATGGAGCGGCCCGGAGATACCGGCAGAGACATGGCAGGAATACTGACGTCCATGATTCTGGTCATGTGGGTCTGTTCATCGCCGATGCGGACATATTCCTCGCTGGAATCAAATTTGACCAGGTTGATGACCAGATCGATGGCACTGCGTTCATTGAGGCTGTTGACGCCGAACATGCGTTCTACATCAATGATGCCGATACCGCGGATTTCCAGCATGCCCTGAAGCAGTTCCGGAGCGTGTCCGAAGAGCTTGTTATGAATCTTCTGCACGTCGACGCGGTCATCTGCGACCAGCATATTTCCATCCCGGATCAGCTCCAGGGCGGTTTCTGATTTGCCCATCCCGCTTTCTCCGGTGATGAGAACCCCCTTCCCATGCACGATGAGAAGATCTCCGGAAATCGTCGCTTCCGGGGCAAGCTGCTCGTCGAGGTAGGTGATCAGATCAACCATCATCTGCGAAGTTGCCTGCGAGGTGCGGAAGATCGGGAAATTGCGGGAATTCGCCACTTCCCCTAATACCGGCGGAAGCGGATTGTTCCGGGTGATGACGATCATCGGGGTCAGCGCATCGGTGATGTTCTGATATCTTGCCCGCTGATCTTCTTCGCTGAGATGCTCGATATATTCAATTTCCTTATTGCCGATGATGACAACCCGGCGCGGCTCGGTCGGCTGAAAGTAGCCGGAAAGCTCAAAGCCCGGGCGGTTGACGTCCGGAACGACAACCCAGCGGTTCAGGGAATCCTGATTTCCGGTGAGCTGTTCCAGCTGAAAGAAATTCACGATATCCTGAATCATTACCTTCTTAGGGTACTGCGGCTGATCCTGATCTGTCATAAAATGAGTTCTCCTGAAACGAATTATATCACGCGCCGGTCTCCGGGTGAGATGCCTCCTGTGCCTTTGTCCATTCCAGGGCTTTCTTCAGATACTGGCCAGTCCAGGATTCTTTGCATTGGGCGACCTGTTCCGGGGTTCCCTGAGTAACGATGGTACCGCCCTGATCGCCGCCCTCCGGACCGAGATCGATGATCCAGTCCGCACACTTGATGACATCGAGGTTATGCTCGATGACAATGACGGTGTTGCCCGTATCCACAATGCGTTCAAGCACGGAAATCAGACGCTTGACGTCATCGGTATGAAGACCGGTGGTCGGTTCATCGAGAATATAGACGGTCTTGCCGGTCGGCTTCTTCTGCAGTTCAGAAGCGAGCTTGACGCGCTGTGCTTCGCCGCCGGACAGGGTGGTGGAAGACTGGCCGAGCTTGAGATAGCCCAGGCCGACATCGCAGAGTGTCTGCAGCTTGCTGCGGATCTTCGGATGGTTGGCAAACAGAACGAGTGCTTCTTCTACGGTCATATCGAGCACGTCGGAGATGTTCTTTCCTTTAAAGGTGCACTGCAGGGTTTCTTCGTTGTACCGCCTGCCATGACATACTTCGCACGGGACATAGACATCCGGCATGAAGTTCATTGAGATGACTTTGACGCCATCGCCCTGGCAGGCTTCGCAGCGGCCGCCTTTGACATTGAAGGAGAAGCGGCCTTTGTCATAGCCGCGCAGCTTGGCTTCCGGAGTCTGGGCAAAGACATCGCGGATATCATCAAAGACGCCGGTATAGGTTGCCGGATTGGAGCGAGGCGTTCTGCCGATCGGGTTCTGGTCGATCTGCACGAGCTTGTCAATATTGGAGAGACCTCTGATCCTGTCGTATTTTCCCGGACGGATTTTAGAATAACCGAGGTTCTGCTGGACGGCTTTCATGAAGACTTCATTGACCAGCGTTGATTTCCCGGAGCCGGAAACACCGGTAACCAGGACAAGCTTGCCGAGCGGGAACTTCACGTTGATATGTTTCAGGTTGTGTTCGGCAGCGCCGTCGATCTCGACAAACTTGCCATTGCCCTTGCGCCGTTCCTTCGGAACATCGATGCGTTTCTTTCCGGAGAGGTACTGTCCGGTGATGGACTGCTCGCAGTTCAGAATGTCCTGGGGCGTGCCATTGAACATGACATTGCCGCCATGGATGCCTGCACCTGGGCCGATGTCCACGATCCAGTCTGAACTCATCATCGTCTCTTCATCATGCTCGACAACGATCAGAGAATTGCCGAGGTCTCGCATGTTCTTGAGGGTGCGGATCAGCTTGGCATTGTCTCTCTGATGAAGGCCGATGGAGGGTTCATCCAGCACGTAGAGGACTCCGCTCAGGCGGGAGCCGATCTGGGTAGCCAGACGGATGCGCTGAGCTTCGCCGCCGGACAGCGTTCCGGCCAGACGATCCAGAGTCAGATATTCAAGGCCGACATCCTTGAGGAACTGCAGACGGCTTCTGATTTCCTTGAGGACCATCTCAGCAATCTTCTTCTGCGTCTCGCCAAGTTCGAGATGATCGATCCAGTCGAGGGCGCCGACGACAGACATGGCGGTGAAGTCCATGATGTTCTTTCCGCCGATCTCAACCGAGAGGGCCTGTTCATTCAGGCGTCTGCCGCCGCACTTCGGGCAGGGGCTTTCCACCATGAAGGAGTGATACCAGTCTTTGGACATAGAGCTGGTCGTCTCGGCATAGCGGCGCTCGATCATGTTCTTGACGCCTTCGATGTAGTCATTCCGGGAATACTTATTTCCGCCGGAGCTGACGATGGTATAGGAAATCGGACGATCGCTTCCGTACAGGATGATGTCCATCTGCTTCTTCGTGAGCTTGCTCAGTGGTTTGTTCAGATCAATCTTATATGCCTTGCACAGGGTTGCGAATGTCTGCCATTCGATGTTTTCCGTATCGACGATGTTCTTGTAATAGCGGATGCCGCCTTCCCGGATCGACTTGGAAGGATCCGGAATCAGGAGATTCACATCAACTTCTTCGGTGATGCCGAGGCCATGGCACTGGTCGCAGGCCCCGAGCGGCGCATTGAATGAGAACAGACGCGGTTCCAGCTTCGGAACGGAGAAGCCGCAGATCTTGCATGCATAGTTCTCGGAGAAGAGATTCTCTTTGTCATCGGCAAGCACGACGGCCATGCCATCAGCAAGCTTCACGGCAGTTTCCAGAGAATCGCTCAGACGGCTTCTGGATTCTGCTTTCAGGATGATGCGGTCGATGACGACATCGATATTGTGGCGCTTGTTCTTTTCCAGTTCGATGTCATCTTCAAGCAGCTTCACTTCGCCATCCACCCGGATGCGGATATAGCCTTCTTTCTGCAGGCGGGCAAAGGTATCCTTGAAGGTTCCTTTCTTGTTGCGGATGATCGGAGACATGACGGTGAGCTTCGTTCCTTCCGGGTATTCAAAGAGCTGATTGACCATTTCCTGAACGGTCTGGCCGGTGATCGGAATATGATGCGTCGGGCAGTACGGCACGCCGCAGCGCGCATACAGAAGACGCAGATAGTCATAGATTTCCGTGACGGTTCCGACGGTGGATCGAGGGTTGTTTGAGGTCGTCTTCTGGTCGATGGAAATGGCCGGAGAAAGACCTTCAATCAGTTCGACATCCGGTTTGTCCACGCCTCCGAGAAACTGTCTTGCATAAGCAGAAAGAGACTCGACATAGCGGCGCTGTCCTTCTGCATAGATCGTATCAAAGGCAAGACTTGTCTTGCCGCTGCCGGAAAGTCCGGTCATGACTACCAGCTTGTTGCGCGGAATATCGAGACTGATATTCTTCAGATTGTTCTCGCGGGCTCCGCGGATGATGATTTTATCCTGTTCCATCTGATGCCTCCCATCAGTATCTGATTGATTATAATGACACATTCCATAAAAATCCTGCATGACGCATGCAGGATCTGATTATTCTTTCTTTTTCGCTTCTGATGCCAGATCTTCAAGCATCATCCAGGCTTCTCTTGGCGATAGGTCGTCCGGATTCACGTCTCTGAGTTTCTTCAGGATGTCTTCAGCGGTCGGATCTTCTTTCTTCATTTCCACGAGCTGATAGCTCTGCTGCACGACGCGCTTCTTGGATTCGAGTTCTTTCTGCAGCCCGCGGGCACGTTCCAGGACGGCATCCGGAAGACCGGCGAGTCTTGCAACGTTGATGCCGTAGGAACGATCTGCTGCCCCATCGCGGATCTTATAGAGGAACGTGACTTTGTCGTTTTCCTCTTTGACGACGACGTGCACGTTGCGCACGCAGCCGATGGAGTCAGTCAGCGTCGTGAGCTCATGGTAGTGGGTGGAGAATAAGGTCTTGGCATGGATGCATGCCGCAATGTATTCGATCATTGCCTGGGCCAGGGCCATGCCGTCATAAGTGGAAGTTCCGCGCCCGATCTCATCGAAGAGAATCAGGGAATGCGAGGTCGCTTCCTGAAGGGCGCGGTTGGCTTCCGTCATCTCCACCATAAAGGTAGACTGACCGGAGAGAATATCATCGCTGGCGCCGATCCGGGTGAAGATGCGGTCGAATACCGGCATCCGGCAGGACTTTGCCGGAACATAGCAGCCCATCTGCGCCATGATGATGATCAGTGCGGTCTGACGCATGTAGGTGGATTTACCGCCCATGTTCGGTCCGGTAATCAGCAGGATGGATTCATCCTTGTTCATCTCCACGCTGTTGGCGACGTATTTGGGATCTTTCATCATCTCGTCGAGAATCGGATGTCTGCCGCTTTCGATCTTCAGTTCGTCATCGGTGAATTCCGGTCTGACATAGCCATAGCGGGAAGAGATCTCTGCCAGTGCTGCATAGCAGTCGATTTCCGCAAGGACGATGGAGAGCTTCTGCAGCTTGGCAAGCGACTTGCGGATTTCTGCGGTCAGTTCGGCAAACAGCTGTTTCTCGATGCGGATGGCATTTTCTTCGGCATGCAGAATCATGTCTTCTTTTTCCTTGAGCTGCGGGGAGATGAAGCGTTCATTGCCGACCAGCGTCTGCTTGCGGACATAGCCCCATTCTTCCTTGACCTGGGCTGCGGCTGCCTTGGAGATCTCGATATAGTAGCCGAATACTTTGTTGTATCCGATCTTCAGGGTCTTGATGCCAGTGCGTTCCCGTTCTTCCGCTTCCATGCGGCTGATGAATTCGCGGCCGTTTCGCTGAATGGTTCTGGCTTCATCAAGCTCCTTGCTGTAGCCGTCCCGGAACATGCCGCCTTCGCTGGTCAGCACCGGCGGGTTTTCAACAAAGGCCCCGTCCAGTTTCTTTGCCAGATCGCTCAGCGGATCGACGGAACGGCAGAAGTCGAACTCCGTGGAATCTGCTGCCGCAAGAATCTCCGGCACCTGATTCAGCGTCTTGCTGAGGCGCACGCAGTCGATGGCATTGGCGCTGTTCATCGCAATTCTCGTGATGAGACGCTGCAGGTCATAGATCTGACCGAGATGATCGCGGAGGTTCTGACGGTTCATGAAGTGCTTCTTCAGGTATTCCAGACGGTCATAGCGCTTTTCAATCTCAGCCTGATTGACTAATGGCTTCTCAATCCACTTCTTCAATAGACGGGAACCCATGGAAGAACGGCATACATCCAGAAAGGTCCAGAGTGTCTGGCCCTTGCTCTGACGATGCAGGGATTCGATCAGCTCCAGGTTCTGCTGGGTGCTGAAGTCCATATAAAGGATGCTGTTCTCATCTTCAATGGATACGGTCTGCAGATGAGCCAGCATGTGTTTCTGGGTCGCTTCAAGATAATTCAGCATCCGGCCGTAAGCGAGCCGGTCCGGGTCACGGGACAGGTTCTCGCACAGCGGGAGATATTCGTCCCTGATCTCCGTTTCATCACAATAGGAAATCACGATCTGCATTTCCCTCAGCATCCGGATTACCCGATTATCAAAGTCTTTTCTGACAACAATTTCCCGGGCATTATTTTTCAGGAGGTTCTGAGCAAGGGCAGAAGAAGTATGAGCGACATTCTCGACGAAGTTCTCGCCGGTGCTGACTTCGGCCATGACGACGGAATAGCCGTAGCCATAGTCTTCTACAGATGCCAGATAGACAGACTCCTTCTCATCGCCGATCTCATCGATGACAGTTCCCGGCGTGATGACGCGGATGACATCGCGTTCCACGAGTCCGACCGCTTCTTTCGGGTCCTGCATCTGCTCGACGATCGCGATCTTGTATCCGCGCTGCACGAGTCTCTGGATATAGGATCCGACCGCATGATGCGGAACTCCGCACATCGGAACCCGGTCTTTCACGCCGGCATTCTTGCCCGTCAGGACCAGGTCCAGTTCTCTGCTTGCAGTCTTCGCATCATCGAAGAACATCTCATAGAAGTCGCCGATCCGGTAGAATACCAGAGCATCCGGGTAATTCTCCTTCACTTTGAGATACTGCTGCATCATCGGGGTATAAGTTTCTGTCTTTTCTGCCATGTTGTCTTTTCCAGCTTTTTGCGTGTTTCATTATATCAGAGCAATGAGAGAAGAAAAAAAGATCCGTGCGCGCGCACAGATCTATGGATTTCATGATTAGGTTCAGTCGCTGTATCCGCCCTGAACAACCTGAATGTGATCGCTGTCTTCGTCGCTCTTGACGCTGGCTGTCTGACTTGTCTCATAGACGACGGAGCCATCATCTGCCTTCTCATCCGAGACAAGCTCGATGCCGACGATATTGCCCTTCAGGTATTCATAGTTATTGAAGTTGCCGCTCGATGCAAGTCCGTTCGTGCCGCCGAAGTAGCTCGTTGCGATATCGGAGTCGATGACGAATTCCAGCACGCTGCCATTGGAATTGGCTGTCCATCCGTCGCTGGCATCGACCGCTGCTTTCGCATCAACCTTCACGACCGGAATCGTGATGCCAGTATCGAGTTCAAAGTAATAACGCGTACCGATATCCCCGAAGTTGTATCCGAGGGCGACCCCGATGAAGCCGTCTTCATCATACAGGAGGCCTGTCGTCTGATCGACGGTCATATGGTTGTGAATATACTGATACTGTGCACTGCCGACGGCCGTGATGCCGCGGTAGTCCTCATAGGTCTTGATGGAGCTGCTGCTGGCGACTTCAATCGGTGTAGATTTGAATTCTTTATAATAGTTCTGCAATTTTGTCAGGCTGAAGGAGCTGCTGGTAAAGCCGGCGGAACTGATATAAATAAGTGCACTTCCAAGCACTCCTGCAATCTGTTTCATCATCTTCATAATCAGTGTTCACGGTTTATTTTACCATCCGGAAAAGGTCTGTCAATGAACCGGGAATTAGTTGGATTTCTAACTATTTTCATTTTCTTCTATTATTTTCATTTGTTACATAGGGTATTTATAGGCATGAACCATGCATGTTTCTGCGATTTCTCCGGATTTCTGTTGACAGAAGGTTCTGCTCTAAATATATTTCTGTACTAGTACACTAATACAGTAAGTACTTGCCTGAGGAACTTGAAATGACAGATATTTCTATGAACACTGAGACAGGAAAAAAGGGACTGACCAGCTTTGATCTGAAGCTGATTGCGCTGATCCTGATGACCCTGGATCATATTGGATATTACTGGGGCTATGTGCTTCCGGTTCCGGAATGGTTCCGGATGGCGGGCAGACTGTCTGCGCCGATCTTTCTGTTTGTGCATGGCTGCGGCATGCATTATACCCATAACCGGAAGAAGATGATGCTGAGGCTGTATGTGCTCGGAGCCGGCATGGAGGTCGTTAACGGGCTGATATCAGATCATTTTGCGGCGAATACCAGCATTCCGTTTCTGGACAATGGCATCTTCCAGACCTTCTTTCTGATCACCTGGGAAGTATCCTGGGCAGAGCGCTTCGTCTCGGAAAAGAAGCAGAGAGATGCTCACCGGGGAATCAGTCTTCTGATGACCCTTCTGCCATGGCTTCTCGGAGCAGGGATTCTTCTTCTGCTTGGAAATCCGGCCATCTATGATACCGGGTGGTTCACCCCTGCTCTGAGACTGGTGCTGACGTTTCTCCCGACGCCGTTTCTGACCGAGGGAGGCGTGATGTGGATTCTGCTCGGCATCGGGTTCTACCTCACCTTCGGAAGCCGTAAAAAGACCGCATGGTTCTACGTGATCTTCTGCGGTCTCTATATCGCCTATCTGATTGTGTCCGGGACATTCCAGACGAACAATCAGTGGATGATGATCTTTGCGCTGATCCCGATTCTGCTTTACAGCGGAAAGAAAGGCAGAGGAATGAAGTACTTCTTCTATCTCTATTATCCCCTTCATGTGTATGCGATCTATCTGATCGGGGTTCTGTTCCTTTCCTGAAGAAAGTACGGGTGTGCAGGTGGGTGATGATCTTCCGGTTGCGGTATACTGTCTGCAGAAAGGAACTTCATCATGCTTGATCTCTGTCTGCTGGGATGCGGGGGCACAAAGCCGCTTCCCGGAAGGTGGCTTACTTCTTTATATATCCGATACAATGGGCACGGCATTCTGATTGACTGCGGGGAAGGGACCCAGATTGCGATGGCTTCTGCCGGCATCAGTCCGCATGATATCGATCTGATCCTGATCACGCATTACCATGGCGATCATATTCTCGGACTCCCGGGACTGCTGATGTCGATGGGCATGTCCGGGCGGACTGCTCCGGTTACCATTGCCGGGCCGAAGCGGCTCACGGAAGTCGTGAACAGCTTATGCATTGTCGCTGGTTTCCCGTTTGATCTGAGCGGCATTGAGCTTTCCGGCAATTCTGCTTCGTTTGATTTTGAGAAAGATTCCCCGCTTCATATTCATGCGTTTGCGGTTCATCACAGCGTTCCCTGCTACGGGTATTCCCTGGCTCTGGATCGGGCTGGAAAATTCGATGCAGCAAAGGCTGCTGCCCTGCAGATTCCGCTGAAGTTCTGGAATATCCTGCAGAAAGGAACTTCTGTTACCGAAGATGGGAAGACATTTACCCCGGATCAGGTGATGGGCAGTGCAAGAAGAGGACTGAAAGTAACTTACTGCACGGATACGACCGTATGTGATTCGATCGTTCCGGCTGCGAAGGGTTCTGACCTCTTCATCTGCGAAGGCATGTATGCCGATGCAGAGAGAGCGGAGGCTGCGGAGATCAAGAAGCATATGGTATTCACACAGGCTGCCCAGCTGGCGAAAGAGGCAGGAGTGAAGAAGCTCTGGCTGACGCACTTCAGTCCGGCGGAGTCACATCCGGAGGAAGGCCTGGAAGCAGCGAGAGCAATCTTCCCGGAAACGGAGCTTGGCGAGAATGGAAAGAAGATCACGCTGAACTTCAGGGATGAAACAGAATAAGGATGGCACATCACCATCCTCGTCATCTTATGCATGCATGAAAAAAACAGAGTCAGGTTTAAGCCCGGCTCTGTTTTTCTGTCTTCAGATCAATTACTTGACGTTAGCGAAGTACTTGATGGTACGAACCATCTGAGAAGTGTAGGAGTTCTCATTGTCATACCAGGAGACGACCTGTACTTCATAGGTGTTGTCGTCGATCTTCAGAACCATGGTCTGAGTAGCATCGAAGATGGAACCATGGGTCTCATCGATGATATCGGAAGAAACGATATCCTCTTCGTTGTAAGCGAAGGAGTCAGAAGCAGCAGCCTTCATAGCAGCGTTGATCTTATCTGCAGTGACATCCTGTCCCTTGACAACTGCGAACAGCAGAGTGGTGGATCCTGTAGGGGTCGGTACACGCTGAGCAGCGCCGATCAGCTTGCCATCGAGCTCCGGAAGAACCAGACCAATTGCCTTAGCTGCACCGGAGGAAGCCGGAACGATGTTGCATGCTGCAGCACGGGAACGACGGAGGTTGCCCTTTCTCTGCGGTCCATCAAGAACCATCTGATCGCCGGTGTAAGCGTGAACGGTGCACATAATGCCGGACTGAATCGGATATGTGTCGTTGAGAGTCTTAGCCATCGGAGCCAGGCAGTTCGTGGTGCAGGAAGCTGCGGAGATGATCTTGTCCTCAGCAGTCAGTGTCTTTTCGTTGACGCTGTAAACGATGGTCTTCAGATCCTTTCCTGCAGGAGCGGAAATGACAACCTTCTTAGCACCAGCATTGATGTGAGCCATGGACTTCTCCTTGGAGGTATAGAAGCCAGTGCACTCCAGAACTACATCGATGTCCAGCTTGCCCCAAGGCAGGTTAGCAGCATCCTTTTCCTTGTAGATGGTGATTTCCTTGCCGTCTACTGTAATTGTACCCTTCTCATCGTCAGCGGAAATCTCATGGTCCCACTTGCCGTGAGTTGTGTCATGCTTCAGCAGATAAGCCAGCATGGAAGGTGTGGTCAGATCGTTGATTGCAACAACCTCATAACCTTCGGAGACAAACATCTGTCTGAAAGCAAGACGACCGATACGTCCAAAACCGTTAATCGCAACTCTTACATCTGTCATGTCAGTATTTATGACCTCCTCTATGTTGCAAAGAAATTATAAGGTTAAGGCATGGGATAGTCAATTGTGAAAACCTGCATAATCAATGGACATTTCCGGGTTTTCAAGTACTTTCGGAAAGGAAAAGCCCGGTCTGCTGCGGATCGGGCTCAGATCACATGGACTCGCTGAGGTTAAGCGGCTTCCGGCTCAGGGCAAAGGCATCCTGAACGGTCTTCACGTCAGCATTGAAGAGTCGTGAGAAGAGTTCCGGGTCATTCAGCCTGGCCAGCGTGGAAGGATAATCTTCGTGGGCCGCATTCGGGAACAGCGAAGAGAGATTCTCTGCTTTCGAAGTATGCAGATGCACGGAAGAACGTTCCTGCAGAGCAGCGTTGAGCACTTTGTTCAGCGCGATGGAATTCAGGTATACGCATTCTTCGACCACTGCCTCGCGGCCGCGGATCAGGATCGCAGCATAGCCCTGGATAACATTTCTGGCATCGTAGTAGGCGACGATCTTGCCGCCGCGGGCATTGATTTCTTTCTTGTAGCGCACGAAGTATTCCAGGTCTCTTGCATAGAAGCCGTTGAAGCGGCGGATGTAGGCGCTGTATACCCGCAGCATATCCAATGGCGATGGTTCAAAAGCACAGCCGAAGTTCGTGATGCGCTTGACATCTTCCCGGGTAAGCAGGTAATCCGTACGCCAGGCAACTGGTTCAAAGCCCCACTGACTGCCGTTCTTGTTCTGATCGGCGGGCATCAGGGTGATGAGCTCGGTATGCGAGCATGCATCGATGACGGTTTCCATCAGATCGTGCATGATACCCTGGTTCCGGAAATCCGGAAGCGTGCAGGCCCGGCTGATCATGCTTTCCTGAAGCACTCTGCCGTTGAAGATCACCGCATGCGGAATGCGCATGACGGATCCTGCTACTCTGCCGTTCTCCACATCAGCATAGGCATATTCCGGGCGGAACACATTGCGGAAGAAGTAGTCCGTGAAGCGCGGATCTTCCAGCGTGAAGCTCTTTTTCCAGCAATCGCGGATGCCGCCGGTGAGCGATGGATTTCCCTGTTCAATCATGATCTGAATCCTCTTTTTGCTCCGTATATTCCGCATCTATGATATCACTCTGCTGCATGCGGTCGGCCTGGGAGCGAAACAGATCATCCTGCCATGAAGAAATATCATTGCCCCTCATCATCTTTTTCGCTTCTTCCTCTGCGTTTTTCGTCATGCGGCGGGTCTGCAGGACCCGGAGTGCGATCAGAGCTGCCCCGATCAGCAGAACTGGCCAGAGGTAGCGGACTGCAAAACAAGTCACAGCAACCAGGACGGCAATATAGAGAATGCGGTAGAGCGTGCTCCGGTTCGGATTCATAGGGTCTGTTCTCCCTTCTCTTTTTCAGCGAGTTCATGAAGCTTCACGAAGCGGTGCTTCATGCCTGATTTGGATACGACGATTCCAGTCATGGACCGGTATTTCTCAGCCAGCTCGTTCAGAGTGGCTTCGGGGTTTTCCTTGCGCAGCTGGACGATGTCACGGATCTTCGGATCCAGGGAAGTGATCTTTCCTGCTTCTTCGAGGACCCTGATGTCCTCGAGCTGACTGTTGGCAGCTTTCATGGACTTCACTTCATTGGCGACGTCGACGTTGTTGAGCCGCTGCACGTTGTTGGCGAAGTCTCTGGAAATCCGTTCATTCTCGAATTCGAGCAGACATTGTTCAGCTCCGATGCAGCGCAGAAAGTCGGCGATCTTCTCGGCTGCTTTGACATAGACGACATATTTGCCGCGGCGTTCGACCTGGCGGGCATTGATGTAGAACCTCGACAGCAGCTCAATGAGAAAGCCGGCATGGGCTTCGTTGGCGGCTTTGATTTCCAGGTGGTAGTTCGTGGTGCCGGGGCTGTTGACGCTGCCGTCGGCCATGAAGGCCCCGGCCAGATAAGCCCGGGCACACGAATCCTTCTGAACGATCTTCTGCAGCGGCTTGTCGAGCAGGCCTCTTGCAGAGTAGATGCCGAGGTCTTTGAGAATCTGCGTCACGTTGCCGTATACCCGGAGGTTGTAGATCAGATTCTTGTTCAGGTTCATTCTTCTGCGCACGCCTGGTTCGATATCGACGTCCCAGCATTCTTTCATCATCCGGAAGATAGCTCTGGAGACAGCGGCGTTTTCAGTCGTGACCAGAATGCACATGCCCTGACTGGAGATGGAGAGCGAGGAAGTCATCTGAATCAGCGCAGAAAGTTCTGCGCGTTCTTCATCGCCTGTGATTCTGCGCAGGGATACTTCCTGCTTTACATCCTGGGTAAATGACATCAGTCTTCTCTCTTTTTATCTTTCAGTGATTCTACTGCTTTCTGTATTTTAACCGGATCATGGCGGATCAGGCCATCATCAAATCGCAGCATATGACGCCGGTAGATCTTATAGGGATGCTTGCGGGAACGGATTTTCACCGGGGTGCTTCCCTGTTTCTCGTAGCGTTCGATGCTTTCTTCAGGCAGCTTGTCGCTGGCATATAGTACGGCATCAACCGGAGCCCCGTGGTCCAGCAGGGCTTGCACATGGTCTTCGAGGCTGTAGCCGTCGGTTTCGCCTGGCTGGGTCATGGCATTGCAGCAGTAGATCCGGTTGGCTTTCGTTTCTTTCAGGGCTTCCTGGATTTCCGGAATGATCACATTCGGAAGGATGCTCGTATAGACCGAGCCGATGCCGTACAGAATCAGATCTGCTTTCCGGATCGCTTCGACTGCTTCCGGGGTTGCAGTGACTTTCTTGTCATAGAAGACCTTCCGGATATGGTTGCTCACATCCGGAATGTTGGCTTCGCCTTTGACGATGACGCCGTCATCCATGCGTGCATAGAGAGAGATGACTTCGGTGGTGGCAGGAATGATTGTGCCTCTGACATTCAGAACCTTGCCGATCATCTGGATCGCTTCCATGAAGGAACCGCACTGCTGGGTGAGGGCAGTCAGAATCAGGTTGCCGAGATTATGTCCCTGCACGTCTTCGCCGGTTCCGTCCGGATCTTCAAAGCGATAGTTCATGAGATTGGTGAGCAGGGTCTCGGATTCTGCCAGAGCGGTCATGACATTGCGGATATCGCCCATGGCGGGAATATGAAACTGCCGTCTCAGACGGCCGGTGCTGCCGCCGTCATCTGCGACGGTGACGATTGCGGTGATATCCGCATTGCGGATGTTCTTGACCCCGCGGCAGATCGTGGACTGGCCATGGCCGCCGCCGATGATGACAATGCGTTTCTTCTTACTCATTTCCGGTTATCCATTTCTTTTCATCCCGGTGCTGCTTATAGGAATGATAGGTATTTCTGTAGTGATCATATAGGAAGTTGGTGATCGCAACAGAGCGATGCTGGCCGCCAGTGCAGCCGATGGCTACCGTGAAATGGTTCTTTCCCTCTTTGACATATTCCTTGAAGGAATAGTCCATGAAGGAAAGCAGGCGCTTCAGGAATTCCTTCGTTTCTGGTTTCTCCATGACATAGTCATAGACGCATTTGTCATTGCCGGAATATGGTCTGAGTTCCGGAACCCAGAACGGGTTGGGCAGGAAGCGGACGTCGATCATCAGATCGGCATCCATCGGAACCCCGTATTTGTAGCCGAAGGAAATAAAGGAAATGGAAAACGAAGGAGCTGCGCCCTTGGCAAAATACTGGTTCAGCGTATTCTTCATTTCCTTTTCGGTCAGGAATGAGGTGTCGATGGTGACAAACGAATTATTGATGACCTTGCTGAGCATCGTACGCTCTACGCCGATGGCTTCTTCCAGTGTGTTTGCCGTATTGCTCAGCAGCATCGGATGGGTTCTGCGGGTGCTCTTGTAGCGGTGGATCAGCACGGTATCGCTGGCATCCAGAAACAGCACGCGCACCTCGATGCCTTCTCCTTTGATGCCTCTGAGAAAAGCCGGAAAGTCTTCTGCCGAAGTCGATAACGCAATATAGCTGTAGCGGGGATCGGTGCTGTTTTCGATCATATCGACCAGAAGGCTCAGCAGCTGCACAGGAAAATTATCGATGATGTGGTAGCCCATATCCTCGAGAATCCGGGTAGCAGTGCTTTTTCCGGCGCCGCTCATGCCGCTGACCAGAATGACGCGTTTCGTCTTTTCCATAACTGTCCTTCGCTCTTCAGAAGTATTCTAGCACAAGCACATTCACCTGACCGGAATAGAAGAAATGCACCCCGCGCAGAGGTGCATCGATTCAGAATGATTCTGTTTCTTCAGACGGCTTCACATTGATTGTGAAGTCAAAGTCTTCTTTTCTCAGCTCGCTGAGATTATCACCCGGGTGTTTCACGAGGCGTTCGGACTGCTTCAGAATTGCTTTCTCTACCGTATTGCGGGCCAGGCGTCCGTTGCCTGCTTCGGCAGCGTTGATGGACTGTACTTCATTGAAGAAATCCAGCAATGGCTGTCTGGCATCTTCGGTGATCGTGAAGCCCTTGCTGTCAGCCTGGATCTCAGCGATCTTCAGCAGCTCTTCTCCCGTATAGTCCGGGAAATCAATGATGTTCGGGAAGCGGCTGCGCAGACCGCTGTTGGCTTCGAGGAACGTGGACATCTCTTTCTTGTAGCCAGCCAGGATCACGATCAGATTCTCGCGGTTGTCTTCCATGGCTTTGACAATCGTATCGATTGCTTCAAGTCCGAACGAATCATCCTTGCCGCGGTACAGCGAATATGCTTCATCGATGAAGAGCACGCCGCCTAAGGCACTGCGGATAACTGACATCGTCTGCGGAGCCGTCTGGCCGACATACTGAGCAACCAGATCCTTGCGGGTCACTTCGACCAGCTGGCCCTGGCTCAGCGCGCCGATGGCTTTCATGTAGCGGCTGATCAGGCGGGCAATGGTCGTCTTGCCGGTGCCCGGGTTGCCGGTGAAGATCATATGCTTGGAGACTTCCGAAGTCTTTAAGCCCTGCTGTCTGCGCAGTTCCTGGACCTGCAGATGAGCCTGCAGAGAACGGATGTACTCCTTGATCGGCTCCAGGCCGACAATCGCATCCAGTTCCTTGTTGACGGCAGCGATCTCTTCGCTGCTTGTCTTCGAGCGGGAAAGCTTTGCTGCCTTCCCGGAAATCAGAGCGACGGGAACGTCGTCCTGAATGGTTAATAATGCACTTTCTCCCGGATACTTTCCGGAAAGAGATGCTTCCGAGAGAGAGATGTAATAATCCTCGAACATGCCCATGATTGCATCTGCGCCGCGGCTCTTGTCGTAATGGGCAATCACCCATTCTCCGAAGGAGTCTTCGGCAGTCAGGGACAGCTTCAGATTCTTCTTCGCTTTGTCGGTGAGATTCTTCAGGCACAGGCTGACATACTCCTTCGCATCTGCCTCGGTCATCGCGGTAAATGAAATGATATCGAGCACATGATAGAGGAAGTCTGCGCCGAAGGCATCCTGAGCTGCTTTGACTCCGCGGGTGGTGAGGAAGACCAGATATTTTCCTTCTGCTGAGAAGGAATCAATCGCCTTCTTCACCAAGCCTGTCTGCGTTTCCACGAGAATTCCTTTATTCAGCACATAGCGCTTGGTCAGGATGCACTTGCCATCTACAGCAAGGGCTCTGACATAGTCGCGGAATTTCGGATAGGCACTCTCGAAGTTCTCGAAGCAGATGATGGCGCTCTTCGAAGAAAGACTCTGATACAGATCCTGCAAGAAGATCGGTTCCTGGGCACTGCCGGTATAGAGGCTGAGATCCAGAGTACGGACTTCATTGCTTTCAATGGCCTGATGCTGGTACATGGATTCTGCCATCTGGCGGATCATCGTATGGCGGCCGCTGCCGACCGGTCCGGTGACGAGGATGACATTCTTCGGCTTGCCTGGTTCCTCGCCCATGACATAAGGGCGGCGGAAGGCTGCACAGGCAGCGTGGAGGGCATCGTCCTGGCCGACGACTGCCGCATCGAGTTCGTGATAGATCTCCGTGAATACCTTCTCGCTGTCGAGGTTCTTCACCGGCATCCTCGCGTTTACTTCTTCATTGCTCAGATGATATTCTTCCTGCATGTCTTTCTGCATCTGTTCCATGTCCTTGCTGGTATAGCCGGGTTTTGCAGAAAGTCCATTCTGCCTGGAAAGCTCATCGAGCTCCTTCTGCTGGCCATTCAGCACCTTGCGCAGCTGCGCAAAGGCATCGTCTGCGTATCTCAGCATGTCATTGGTCGTATCGGCCGCACTGTTCAGCATGGACGCGAGTGCGGAAGAAGAAGATTCCGGCTCGGTTTTCTGACCGCTTCCCGTGGTCAGGGTAATAGGTTCCTGATCTGTGGTCTGGCTGTTCTTCCGTTTCTCGAGGATTTCCCGCATCAGCCTGGCTTTCTCTTCGTCTTTTGTCTCCCTGCTCATATCTGCTCCTTAACTGCCGGTACGTTCTTTGCGCATTGCCTGCTGAATATCATCGTCTGCGGTCATGCCGTCTTTCCTGAGCATGGCTTCCAGGGTTGACATATCAGCGGAAAGATTGATGGAATCGCTCTCGGACATGCTCGGAATCAGATGATCCCGCATGGCCGCATTGATATGGCCGATGGTCTTCTTGAGGTTCTCTTCGTTTTCCTTGTAGTTCGCATCTGTCTCCACGTGCTGAAGCGTCTTGTACTGGTTCAGGATCTCAACCAGGTACGGAAGATACGTCTTGTACAGCTTGTTGAGACGCGGCTTCTGATCCGGGAAGCGTTTCTCAAGATCGCTAAGCTGCTTCAGAAGAGAAGTCGTTTCATACAGAGAGTTGGAAATCTCTTCATCCGGAATGGCATCATTCAGATCATTGATGGTTTCCCGGAAGGATTCTGCATCGCTCAAAGCTGCCGATCCTGCTTTCTTCGCATTCTGCTGAGGCTTCGGTTCCTCTTTCATTGTTTCGGTGCGTTCCGTGTATTCTGCATCTACCACATCCGGATTGCGGACTTTTCCGTCTTCTTTTGCGGCAGCCAGAAGGCTGTCAAACATCTCATTGTAAAGCGCCGGATATTTCTGGCGGAAGCTGGCGACCGAACGAAAATAATGTCCGTCGCAGTCTGTTTCCAGGGCATCCAGGTTCGTGAACCGCTCGCTTTTCATCGTCAGCGTGATCGTATGGCCGCCGGAAGTAGAAACCCGGACCGGATTGATGCCATTCCGATACTGCTTCAGAAGCCAGGAATTTACCCATGCCTTCTGGTCGGAAGAATGAGAAGAATCAGACATGCCATAGCGTCTGACGGTACTCCTTCTTCCAGAAGCGCGGGGATTCGTATGCGTGTTTGTTTCGCTGCTTTTCACGGATCTGTAGAGCAGATAGCCGACGACCGCCGCAATGGCAAGAAGAAATAAAGTAGCGAAGGCATCTGAATTAGCAAAAAAGATAAAAAACAGGAAGACCCACCAGAAATTTCCTGAAGACCTACGTCTCATCGCTGCACCTCGTGGCTTTGATTATAGCATAAGGAATAGGTGCTGAATCCTGCCAGATCAGAGCGATCTTGTGTGCACAGTACTCCACCGGGTTCTTTGCCTGATCAAAGATCAGCTATAATGAGGTCATGAAGACAATTCTCTGCAGTTCTTATCAGAAAGATCAGATTTATCATGAGCTCGCAAAGAAGAATCAAGGCATCGTGACCGATATCCGGATGGTTTCTCTCTCTGACCTCATGAAGACAGAAGGAGAAGAGAACCGGGCCGCCGCCTTATTCTCTGCTGCGCGCCTGCTTCAGGAGCATGCCTCCGAGTTTCCGCTGTTCCGGAACATGTTTGCTTTTCCTGCCTTTTCAGAAGAGGTTGTATCCTTTGCCCGCCAGCTTGCCCTGTACCAGATTCCGGTCGAGGACCTTCCGAAGCGGAATCCTTCCGAAGCAGAGCTTTCCCGCATCCTGGCTCTGATCATGCGTCTTCCGATGAAGGAGAAGGAATATGGAAAGAATCGGAAACAATACCTGGAACAGATTTCCGCGATTGAGAATCTTTCTCTGTATCCTGCGTTTGAGACAGACTATTTCAGCTATGCCTTCCGCAGGGATCTGAAACAGAGTGGCATTCCGGTCGTGAAAGAAGAGCAGCCTTCTCCTTCCCTTTCTCTCTGCTATGCACTCAATGCCCGCCAGGAACTGGAATCCATTGCCCAGGATATCTGCCGGAAAAATGTGTCATGCACGATCATCCTGGCATCTTACAGCACGCAGCTGCCTGTGCTGAAGCAGGTATTCATGCGATACGGCATTCCATGGTCAGCTGTGAAGGAAAATACGGAACTTCATATTCCGAAGATCTTTGCGGCGGCTGCCCGCTTTGCATGGAAGAAAGATGTTTCTTCTCTCCTGGAGATGTTCCGGATTGATGCGTTCCCTTCGTTCTGCCCGGATTCTCTTTATCCATTCCTGAGACAGACCATGACAGATCCGGAAGCACCCAGTGGCATTGCAGAAGCTCTGCAGAACAGTCCCCTTTCGAAAGACGCTCCTTACTACGCAGACAAGCAGAAGCAGGTTGCTGCATATTTCAGAACGATTGAGGAAGAACTGCAGCTGCTGAAGCAGGCGGACAGCCCGAAAGAGATACTGAAAGCTGCTTATGCGGTCATGAAGAGAAGTCCGTTTCTGAACAGCAGCCCGGAGCTGCAGGCTGCCCGTTCGATCATGGAGCTTCTGCAGGAAGTGCTTCCGGATGTTCAGAGCGAAGCAGATCTGTCGTTTGTCATTGAACTCATGGAATCCATCCAGGATTCGGAATCCGGAAAGCCGCAGGATTTCTGCATGGTCACGGATCAGACGCATCCGGTCCGGATTGCCGAGAATACGTACGTGGCAGGATGTTCCGGGCAGAACTGGCCGGGATTTCCGGTGTGCAAGGGTCTGTTCGATGAATCGTATGTGAGCTGCCTGAAGCAGTATCCGTCCATGGAGCAGCGGCATGATGCCTACAGCAGCCAGCTGGAATGGGTCATGCACAGTGCCAGAGAACATGTGTATTTCTCCTGCCCGACCAATGATTACCAGGGCAGAGGCATCGAGCTGGCGTTTGAGATTGAATCCATGTTTCCCAAGCACAGTGCACTCAGATGGAAGCTTGAAGTTCTGAAGCCGGCACAGGCTGGTAAGCATGAGCTGAGTCCGGATACTGCAGCCGCGCTGTTTGAACAAGACGGGAAAATCCATGGATCGATTTCTTCGATTGAGCGCTGGTTTGCATGTCCGTATTCTTATTTCATTGAGAGCGGGCTGAAGGTCAGACCGTTAAGGCTGACGGATCGTGATTCGGCAGGAACCGGAACGATTCAGCATGCGGTGCTGGAGCATTCCGTGAAGCGATACGGGAAGAACTATGCAGAGATCTCAGAAGAAGAGATTGCGCAGATTCTGCATCCGTATTATGAAGCACTGAAGACTGCATATCCGCATTCCGAAGAAGAACTCAGTCTGAGTGAAGCTCGCATGATGGAAAATCTGAAGCAGTCATTCTGCTTCCTGAAAGACATGGAAGCCAATACCAGCTATGTGCCCGCAGAAGAAGAACATGCCTTTGCGGATGAGATCATTCCGGGCATCGAGCTGCGCGGGATCATCGATCGTATCGATACGTGCGGAAACCTGATGCTGATCGTCGACTACAAGTCTTCTGACAAAACGCTGAACGAGAAGAAGGTCAAAGCAGGAATGCAGCTGCAGCTGCTGACATATCTCATCATTGCCAGAAAATACCGGCATCAGATTCCTGGCGGGGCTTATTATTTCTCGCTGAAGCCTTGCACGTATCCGCTCTCTGCTGCCAAGCTCTCCCGAGGAGCCATCACGGAGACGATGATGGATGAAGAATCGCTGAAGAAGCAGTTTCTCAATGTGCGCAGGATGGCTGGATGGACGTTTGACAGAGAACATCTGACAGAGCTTGATGCGTCAGAGACGCATATCGTATCCGGAACGAAGACGTTCTATGACTTCGGCCTGAGTGAGAAATGCATGGAAGAGGTATATGACTATTTCAGGAACCATCTGCTGGATGGCTCGATCGAGCTGTCGCCGGCAGAGAATGCATGCATGTTCTGCAGGTATCGGTGCATCTGCAGGTTCCAGGGAGATTTCAGAGTCCCGGTTCCGCTGGTCATGCAGGATACGGAGCTGAAGATCGGAAAGGAGAATGGCTGAGATGGCGTTTGATGAACAGCAGTCGGAAGCGATTGCCACGACTGGTACCAGTATCCTGGTCTCGGCCAGTGCCGGTGCCGGAAAGACCGGTGTTCTGGTTGCACGGCTTCTGAAGCGGTGCACGGAAGATCATGTTCCCCTTTCGAGAATCCTTGCCCTGACGTTCACATCTGCGGCGGCTGCCGAGATGAAGAAGCGGCTTGCGGCAGGGCTGCACGAAAAGGCACAGAAGGAAACGGATCCGGAACAGAATGCATATCTGAATCAGCAGCTGGTGGAACTGGAGAATGCCAGCATCACGACGATTGACAGCTACTGTCTCTCCATCATCAGGAAATATTACAGCGTGATCGGTCTTGATCCGGCAACGGCTGCGAATATTCTTTCGGAAGGAACGAAGACTTCGATGGAGCAGGAAGCCTGGACGTCCGCGCTGAAAGAATATGATCATGCACATCATGAAGAACTGCTGACGATGCTGAAGGCGTTCAGCCCGCGCAGTGAAGATTATGAAGAGCTGCATAGCATCGTGAATACGCTGTGTGCACATGCGAACTCAAGTATTGATCCGGATGAATGGTTTCATCATGCGGCGATGTCTTATACGCCAGTCACGAAGTTCCAAGACTTCCCGGAAGGAATTCTTGATTTCTTCTTCGATCAGTGGAAGCAGGATTGTCTCAGCATTCAGGATGACCTGAATGTCATGAGCCGGACAGCACTGGATTCTGAAAAAGTGAAACCGGAGCTCATTGATGAAAAGCGCAATGCCCTGGAAGCCTGCATGCAGGAACTGGATCATCGCAATTACAGCGGCTTCTGTCTCCGGCTCGATGAGCTGGCAGCGAGAAAGACGACTGCCGATAAAAAGGCAGAGAAATATACCGCAGCAAGGGATCATATGGAAGCGACGCTCAAGGAGATGATTTCTCTCCGGTATGATGAGAAGACATTCATCCAGGATGCGGCGCAGATGGATCCGATCTGCCACAGTCTCTGCGAGCTGGCTGAGCTTTCTCATCAGAAGTTTGCAGAGATCAAGAGAGATCATGCGTGCATGGATTTCTCCGATATGGAGAGATTCGCGCTGAATATCCTGGAAGCCAATGATGGTGCAGCGGCTTCTGCTATCCGGGATTCCTTGGATGAGATCATGATCGATGAATTCCAGGATACGAGTGAGCTGCAGAATCTGATCCTCGAGAAGATTGCGAAACCGGATAATGTGTTCCGGGTCGGCGATGTGAAACAGTCGATCTACCGGTTCCGTCAGGCAAAGCCGGAGCTGATGCGGGGTCTCATGGAGAAGCCGGAGATCAGAAGAATCACGTTAAGACATAATTACCGTTCGAAGGACAGCATCGTGAAATTCACGAATCTGCTGTTTGAACGGCTGATGAATGTACCTGGTCTGAAGGATCGGTATGCAGAGGAAGATCATGTGACGATCGGAAGAAGTGCACAGGAAGAGCCTGCTCCGGTTCCGGTGGTCTTTGAAGAGATTCTTTCTCCAGAAGTGATGGAAGGTGAAGAGACGCCTGGTTCCAAGGAGCTCAAGGCTTCGTGGATTGCCGGAAAGATTCTGGAGATGAAGCAGAAAGATCCGAGTCTGAAGTTCCGGAATTTTGCTGTGCTGGTCAGGAGTCATGGCGATAAGCGGTATCTCCGATCGGTATTTGATCAGGCCGGGATTCCGTATGACATCGACGCAAGAGAAGGTTTTTTCCAGTCTGAGCTCTGTCAGACGATTCTTGCGATGTGCAGGCTGATGTGCGATCCTTCGGATTCCGTGTCGCTTGCGGCGGTATGCACCTCTTCGTTCTATGCAATGGAAGATGAAGAGCTTGCCAGGATGAAGATCGGACATCCTTCATTCACAGAGGGAGTTAAAGCGCTGCATCCGGAAATTCTGGAAGAGTCACAGGAACTGAGAGAAATTGCAAGGCAGAGAGGAATCTCTGCAATGCTGGATGAGATTGCGCTTCGGCATGATTTCTTCGAACGGCTTCCGGACAGTCAGAAAGCGAACTTCGATTATCTGTCTGAACAGACTGCTGCTCAGCAGCCTCAGAGTCTCCGCGATTTCATCGATCTGATGGAAGCGAGTCAGGAAGAGAAGTCTTCGGAAGCGATGTCCCATGGCAGCGATGATGATGTCGTTCTCGTGACGACGATTCATCAATCCAAGGGACTTCAGTATCGGATTGTGTTCCTGTGGAGCACGTCGCAGAATCTGTTCCGGGATAAGAGTTCCCCCGTTCTCGCTGATGACAGTCTGTATCTCGGCATGAAATACCGGGTACCGTTCTGGAATGCAGAGCGGCCGACGATTCAGGAGATTGCGATCAGTCATAAAGGTGATCTGGAAGATCTCGAAGAGTTCACGAGACTGCTCTATGTTGCATTGACCAGAGCAGAAGAACGGCTGTTCATCGTCGATGTGGTGAAGAAGACGATTGATCCGGAGCCGATTACTGCTTCCGTGCTTGCAAGACGTCATGGCATGACGGGATTGATCCTGTCTGCCCTCGGAGAATCAGAATTATTCCATATTGAACAGACGGTTCCGGAGAAGATCAAACCAGCTCATTCTTCTGGTTCTGCTTATGCAGAACGTCTTCCTTCTTATCAGGGAGACGTTCCGGAAGAGAAGGTCTGGATCACTCCTTCCAGCAGAGAAGTTTCCGGATTGCCTGACCTGGAAGAAGAGGACCATGTGCGCGGCAGATCATTCGGAACAGAGGTTCATGAAGTGATTGAACAGCTGCCGGACCGCATCTGGACCATGGAGGATCTGAAGGATACCGGGCTTGATGAAGATGCGTGCAGGATGGTGCTTGCCTTCGGAAATTCAGCACTGTATCAGAAAGCGCTGACTATGGAGATTCATAAAGAGTATCCGTTCTATATCGAAAGAGATAAGTTCTGTCTCCATGGTACGATGGACTTCATCGCAATCAGCGATGCTGATGTGATTCTGATTGACTTCAAGACAGACCGGATTTCTGATGCTGCACTTAAGGATCGGTACCAGGAACAGATTGATGCGTATCGTTCTGCTCTGGAGATCCTGTATCCGGAAAAGAGAATCACTGCATATCTCTGGAGCCTGCCGCAGAAACATGAAGTAGAAATTGTCTGAAACACAAAAGATGATGGTTCCCTTCACTCGATAAAGGGTTGCCATCATCTTTTCTGTATCTCAGAATGATGTCAGCGAACAATGGATGATGTCCTCGCCATCTGCGACAAGGGCAACTGCAGAACTGGGACAGCTGCGAGCATCGATCGCGGTAAGTCCAAGCTGTTTCAGCTGAGAAACGGAGTATTCGTCCAGAGTCTTTCTGGTGATTCCATGTTCCTTCAGGATATCTTTTGCCTGTTTCGTGATATACACTTCGCTCACCCTCCTTCTGCATTGGAAAAACGGGATGTTTCATCAATGCGTTGGTATTATAATCAAAGAAAATTTCTTTTGCACGCATTCTGAACATTCTTAATTAAAGCGTTTTCATGTTTTTAAGAAGGGTACCAGAAAAAGGCGGAAAGAAAAAAGCATTCTGAACAGAATGAGATCTGGTTCAGAATGCTCTGCAATCACTTCCGATTGGTGCCGTGATAGACAACAGCCATGAAGCCCGGGCCGACATGTGCGGTAATGACCGGGCCGAGCAGGTTGACGGTCACTTTCTTCAGCTGCGGATAAGTTTCCAGGATCTTTGCACGAAATTGCTCTGCGTCTTCAGGGGTTCCGGAGTGGATAACCGCAACTTCTTCTTCAGGGGTCTGTTCGTTCATCGTGTCTTTCATATCTGCGATGAGTTCACTCCAGGCTTTGCGCTTTCCGTGGGCTTTCTTGTAGGCAACCAGTTTTCCTTCGTCATCGACGATAATCAATGGCTTGATGGAAAGCAGCGTGCCGATCCAGGCTGAAGCGTTGGAAAGGCGTCCGCCTTTTCGCAGCCATTTGAGGTCATCGACCATGAATCTGCCGATGTATTCCAGCTTATGGCTTTCAAGCCAGCTGATGACTTCATCCAGAGATGCTCCGGCTTCTTTCATCGAGACTGCTTTCTTGACGAGCAGTCCGAGGATATCGGTGACAGCATAGGTTTCCAGATAGACAAAGCGCTGCTCAGGATATTCTTCGCGGATCATGTTCGCTGCCATCTGGGCATTCTTCAATGAAGAAGAGATCGCGCTGGTCATGTCGAGGTAGAGAATGTCCTTCTTTTCCTGCATCAGTTTCACGAAGAACTTATGGTAGTCATAGATGGAAATGGCGGAAGTGCTGACTTCGGCGCCATTGCGCATGGCTTCATACATCTTCACTCTGGTTTCCGGGCGGCAGTCATCGCGGTATTCCTTTCCATCAAGGACATAAGGATATGAAATGAACGGAATATGGTGCTGCTGAAGGTATTCCGGAGTCAGGTCTGCAGTGGATGCAGTCGCAATAATATAATCGTTCATAGAATTCGGGGATTATCGTAACACATCCCCTCAAGCTTTTCGATGCCGCGGATGATTCTTGGACAGGGGTCCGAAAAGTGTCCGCCTTCACGCAGTTCATAGAATACGTGCCTGTTCTGCGATTCCAGAATCTCTTTTGTTTCTATGGTCTTTTCCTCCACCGTGCTGAGAATCGGGGACCTGGAATTCTTCTCGGCATTGCCGATGGAGAGATAGAAGAACTCCGCATGAGATGGATTCTGTTTCAGGAATTCCGTGAAGCCTGGATACCAGAGGGATCCGGAGGCAGACATCACTCCATCAATGCCCTCGATTCTGGCAGACGCATACAGAGCGAAGAGACCGGCAAGAGAATATCCGCAGAGGAAAATCTGAGAATAGTCTTTCTGTGCTTCCAGCAGAACCGGTTCCACCTGGTCTTTCAGGAAGGAATCCGCATGGCCGCTGAAGTCCGTTCCTTTCCGGAATACTTTCTCTGCGGGCCATGGCGAGAGATGATCATTCCAGTCCTTCTCTGATACAGGAATCTGCAGAATGGAAATCTCCGGCAGAGCTGTGCTGATGCGATGAATGTCTTCTTCTCCGATCAGAACTGCAAGGACTCTCCTGCCTGGATTGAACGCGTTCATCAGTCTTCTATGCGGAGAATCGTCATGCCTTCTTCCTGTTCCAGCATCTGCTTCGGTGCTGCCAGTACTTCTGCGCGATTCTCTGCAGATTCAATCTGATCAGCGAGCTGAACCAGATCTTCCGGAACGGTAGACAGAATCTCCTGTCTGCGCACCTGTCTGGACTCATAGGTCTGACCGCGGAACCAGAGGCTGTCCCCGGTTCTCTGTTTCTGGCCAGGAGTCATCAGCGGTTCTGCGGAAGCGATGGTGCCGATGATGTAGTCGGTCAGATCGTCCGAAGAAGCTGCCATTTCGCGGATCGCTGCCGGGACGTTCTGATAGACACTCAAGGACTTTCCGGGAGTCGGATCGCGATAGCTCCAGCATCCGGTGATGCCGCTCGGAGAGACGAGGAAGCCGGTTCCGTAGGCTCCTCCTTTTACGCGGATCTCTGTCCAGAGATATCCGTAAGTCATCATATGGGCTAGTACTCTTGCGTGTCCGCTGTATTCCGGAAGACGGATCACGGAAGCACTGTAGCCGATCTGAGCAGGAATCTCGATGCCTTCTCTTGGATCAGTGAGCAGCGGATAGTGGACGACACAGCGCTGGAATGGAATGTCATTCAGGGAATCGATGATTCTCCTGCATTCCGGAAGATTCTCTTCTCCGGAGATGCTCATGGTCAGCCGGTTTCTGCTGAAGATCACTTCCTGGTACATCTCTGCTTCATTAACGAATTCTGCGGAGAGCTGATCATAATGGTCGGCAAGCTCGCTGATCTTCTGTGCAGCGGTGATGCCGCTGAAGTATTCTTTTGCGGCATTATCGGCCGTGAAATGTGCAGCCGCTCTCAGAATTGCCGCACTATGCCCGCCAGCGATCAGGGTCTGGCGGTACTGTTCCTTTTCCTGCAGGACCATCGGCTGAATCATCGCCGGATCCAGAATAGTCTCCTGCAGAATCTCAAGAATCAGATCCACTGCTTTCGGAAGGTTTTCCTTCAGCACGCTGCAGGAACAAGCCAATACCGGAATGCAGGCATCCGGATGGCCGGCTGCGGCATAGACGTCTGCGTAGAATGACAGGTTTCCGACATAGCGGCGGATCTCCTGCTGCAGTTCCGGAAGAGTATGCGATTTCGTCGGCAGCCTGGACAGCAGATGGGAATACATGCCTGCATACGGAAGCTGTTCTTTTCTGAGACBGGCAGCGCTGAAGTACAGATTCAGATAGACAATGCCGCTGTCGCTCTCTGGATACAGCAGGATCGGAACATGGTGATATTCCTGTTCTTCCGGCTCCAGCGGAATCGGCTTTGCGGAGACTTCAGAGAGGCTGAGCTTCGGAAGAGAAGCTTTCTGCTCCGGAGTATCCGTGCCTGCCTGCCACTCATCCAGTTCGAGGTTCTCGGCAATATACTTGGTGATCTCCGGTCCCCAGGATTCCTTGACGGAATGAAGACGGGCTGCTTCTTTCTCGGCTCTCTTCTTTCCGAGATCCGGATCCGGGAGCGTGATCAGCAGAGAGAGATGATCAGGATCCAGGAATTCTTTCAGCAGATTCTCGAAGTATCCGGATTCTGTTTCTGCACGCAGTTCCTGATAGCAGCTGCCGCAGTTCAGATACAGTTCCGGATCGCCGCCATACATCCATGAATTATAGGAAGAAGCTGCCAGCATGACTCCGGCTGGTTCTTTCGGTTCCCGGTAATGGAATTCGTTCTGGCTGAGGGCAGCCAGGATAGCTTCATGATCAAGGCCATGTTCCGCAAGGTCACTGAGGGTGTCTTTGATAACTTTCTCTGCTTTTTCAGCAAGGGCTTCATCAGTATTGCGGATGATGACTGCGGCATATGGCTGCAGCATCGAATCGATGACCGCGATCTCGACATCCTGCCCCGCCCCTGCTTCGAGGACTGCTTTCTTCAGCGGAGACTCATTGTGTTCTGCAAGCACGCTGGAAAGTACATCCCAGGCCAGCAGTTTCTTCACGTCTTCATACGTTCCGATGACGCGGCCGAAGGTAATCTGCGTCTTGTTCTTCGGATCTTCATCCGGTGCGATTTCATAGAAGTTCTTTTTCCTGCATGCAGGTACATCTTTCTGCATCGGAATTGCCGGGGCACCATTGCTGTGGTCATAGTCCCGGAAGTATCCGTCAATCTTCCCGAGCACTGCATCGATGTCCAGATCTCCATCGAGGAAGGTCATGGAGTTGCCAGGATGATAGAAACGCTTATGCGTTGCCAGGAAGTCTTCATAAGAGAGGTCCGGAATATGTTCGGGATCTCCTCCGGATACATATTTATAGCAGTTATCCGGGAACAGAATGCGGTTCATCTCGTCGATGATGGTTTCATCGACGGAGGAGAAGGCGCCTTTCATCTCATTGAAGACGACGCCTTTATAGACTGGTTCGTCTTCCGGATTGCGGATTTCATAGTGCCAGCCTTCCTGACGGAAAATATCCGGATTCGTATAGATGGCCGGGTGCAGAACGGCATCGAGATAAACGTCCATCAGATTCAGGAAGTCTCTGGGGTTGCGGCTGCTGACGGGATAGAAAGTCTTGTCAGCGCCGGTCATCGCATTCAGAAATGTCTGCAGAGAAGATTTCAGAAGATCGACGAATGGTTCTCTGACCGGGTATTTCCGGGATCCGTTAAGCACAGAGTGTTCACAGATATGAAATACGCCGGTATCGTTTTCCGGGATCGTGCGAAAGCCGATGCAGAAGGTCTTGTTTTCTTCTGCCCGGGCGAGCCAGCAGAGCTTTGCGCCGGTCTTTTCGTGTTCCATTTCATAGAGGGTTCCATGACGGTCTTCGAGCGGGCGTATGCGGGTCACGCGGAAGCCGTGCAGTTCATCATTGAGATTCAATTCCATGGGCAATCCTTTCTTTCCTTGTCCTATTCAGTGTATCACACTGCGCATCCGGACAAGTCTCTGGCGCCGCATGATAGAATAGTCCCGGAATGGAGCTGGAATATGCTTAGAATTGAAGTTCATACCCCTGTTTCTGATCAGGCAGATCCGATTGAGACCGCGATCAGGGAACATCATATCAAGGCTGCAGATGTGCATTCTGCAGAGATTGTTCATCGTTCGTTAGACGCAAGGGCCAAAAGAGCGCCGCGCTATGACTGGCAGATTGATCTGGAGCTGGAGAACGAAGCTTTTTATCTGAAGAAGCTGAAGGCAAGGCACACTGAGCCGTATCACTATCAAGTGCCTGAGGCTGGTTCAGAGGTTCTGGAGACGAGACCGGTCATTGCCGGGTTCGGCCCGGCAGGGATGGCGGCTGCTTATCTGCTTGCGGCGAAAGGATACCGGCCGATTGTCGTGGAACGCGGTCCGGCAATTGAAGACCGCAAGGCAGCGGTGGATTCGTACTGGAAAACCGGAGTGCTGGATCCGGAGAGGAATGTGCAGTTCGGTGAAGGCGGTGCCGGGGCATTCTCAGATGGAAAGCTGACGACCCGGGTCAAGGATCCCAGAGTGCGTCTGATTCTGACAGAATTGGTGAAGGCTGGTGCGGATCCTTCGATCATGTGGATGAATCATCCGCATATCGGCACAGATGCGTTGTGCGGGATTGATGAGAATCTGAGAAAAGCAATCGAAAGGATGGGCGGAGAAGTGCGATTCATGACGAAGCTGGAGCAGATCGTCACGGATCATGGTTCTCTGAAAGAAGTGAAGCTGAGTGACGGGAGCGTGCTTCCGTGCCGGATGCTGATTCTTGCGATCGGTCATAGTGCCAGAGATACGTTCCGGATGCTGGCGGAGTGCGGGGTGCCGATGGAGGCGAAGCAGTTTGCGGTCGGGTTCCGGGCAGAGCATCTGCAGTCCTTCATCAATGCCAGACAGTACCGCAGCATTCCGGAGGGAACCGTTCTGCCGGCGGCGGAGTATCATCTGAGCCATACGTCTTCGCTTGGCAAAGGCGTATACAGTTTCTGCATGTGCCCTGGTGGGTATGTGGTCGCGGCGGCGAGTGAGAAGGATACGGTGGTCGTCAACGGTATGTCGTATGCGGCAAGAGATGGCAGGAATGCCAACAGCGCACTGGTCATTCAGACGGATGCGTCGGATTTTGGAAAAGGCCTGATGGCAGGCGTGGAGTTCCAGGAGCGCATGGAACATCTGGCCTTTGAAATGGGAAACGGGAAAGCGCCGTGCGAGACGATTGCGCATTATCTGGATCCTTCAGCCGGCAATGAGATCAGCGATGTGCTGCCTACCTATCCGCTGGGGGTGAAGATGCTGGATCTGCATCCCCTGCTGAATGAACGGATGAATCAGAGTCTTGCAGAGATGCTGGTGCATACCGAGAAGATCTTCCCGGGGTTTACGAAGAACGGGGCATTATTTACCGGCGTGGAGACGAGAACGAGTTCACCGGTACGGATATTGCGGAATCTTTCGACCATGGAATCAGAAGTAGCGGGATTGTATCCGTGCGGAGAAGGTGCCGGGTATTCCGGCGGAATTGTTTCGTCAGCGATTGACGGCGTGAAGGCAGCGGAGCAGATCATTGCCCGCTTTGCACCGCCGGAAGGATTGGAGTAAACAGTGATGTCAGAAGAACAAGATGAGGAACTGATTCTGCATGCGGCAGTGCTGCATATTCTGGATTTCAGGACCGGGGCTTCGGTATATTCCGAGCAGGTTCTGGATCTGGAGGATGAAACGGTATTCAGCTATGTGATGCATCAGATGGTGCGGGCGGTCAATGATATGCAGAACCGGGAAGGAACGTTCCGTGAGGACAGTTCCATGAAGAGAGTTCTGGAGCAGTATGCAGAGGGTGAACTGGATTTCCTTCCGTTTTCTTTGCAGGCGGCGCAGACTGCTGAAGAAGTCATGAAGACGTATCTCGATCTGCCTGCAGACTGTCTGGTGCTGGACTATGAGCAGAATGGAAAGAGATATGCAGGCATCCTGTTCCTGGAAATTTCCAAAGCATTCACGCAGATCACGGAGCAGAATGAGCGGACGGTGAATACGATTCTCGAGTCGTATTCCGTGCTGCCTGGTTTCTCGAAGAAGATCCGTTCAGCCGCCTTTGTATGCCTGGATGATTTCTCGATCCACTTCCTGGATGAAGCTTCGAAGAATGCTGATTCTTCTCTGATGCAGGAAGTGCTCGGGTGCACGTCCGGAAAGTCTTCCGAAGAAGTGCTGAAGACGCTGACGAAGATCACGGAGCAGGTGGCAGAAGAACATGAAGAAAACCCGGCACTGATGGTGAGCCGGGTCAAGAACTATCTTCGTCAGACGACCGAATCTTCGCCAAGTGTGACGACGGAAGATCTTTCTTCTCATGTATTTTCAGAATCAGAGGAACTGAAGACTGCGTTTGAGAAACGGGCAGAAGAAGAAGAGATTCCGGAAGAAGTGGTTCTGCCTAAGACTGCTGCAGTGAGAAAGCTGAAGAACCAGAGAATCCGGACGGATACCGGAATTGAGCTGACGTTTCCGACCGAATATTTCAGCAGTCCGGATTTCATCGAGTTCACGAATCATCCGGATGGAACGATTTCCATTGAGCTGAAGCATATCGGAAAGATCACGAACCGGTAGTCAGATGGCTAAGTCTTCCTGGGATTCCTTCTTCACTTCCCGGTAGACATAGCAAAATAGCGCGATGACGAAGATGGCAAAGACCGCGGTGGACAGAGATGTATTCACCATGATGCAGCCATCATAGAAGGCATGAAGCCCGGCAGCGGAAACAAATCCGGGCAGCAGGTTTCTGCTTCTGCCGACGTCGTCGCCATAGACGTCGCATACTTTTGCGCGGCCGTAATAGGAGCCGAGGAATACTCCGAAGGACAAGTGCGCAGGAATAGCGAGCAGAGCTCTTGACAGAGCGATGCTCAGACCATACTGAGCGATATAGAGAATATTCTCGAACGCCGCAAAGCCGAGGCTTACGAATACTGCATATACGACCCCGTCAAAGCGGTAGTTGAAGGCGGGCTGATTCCAGCTTCTGCGTTTCAGGAAATAGAACTTCGCTCCTTCTTCTGAGATTCCTACGAGGACTGCATCCGCGATTGCGGCAGATGCGGTTCCTTCGGAGATGGGAAGGGACGGAATCAGAAGATCTTCGCCGATCCATTCGAGCACCATCGCTGCAAGGGCAGCAAGCACGCCGCCGAACAGCAGAGAGACTAAGAGCCTGGCTGGCTCTTTTTCAATCTTGTCGTTCTGATAGATGAAGCGGAGCAGGACTGCGGCCGGAGTAATTGCGGCAGCCAGATAAATCAGCGCAGTGACAATCGGCAGGTCGTATACATGGCTCATAGTCAGTTCTCCTTGCTGTGGACAAGCTCGTAGATCTTATTTTTCGAAAACCCGGTTTCGGCAGCGACGTGCCGGATGGCTTCGGATTTGGTCATGCCGAGGGCAACATTCTCATTCACTTTGGAGAGAATCATGCCATAGTCAACATCTTTGGAGTAGTCATCATGGTTTCCGTCCATGATCACGACCATCTCCCCTTTCAGCTCTTCGCTGACTTCAAGCAGTTCCTTCACGGTGCCGCGCAGGAATTCTTCATGGACTTTCGTGAGTTCTCTGGCCAGGCAGCATTTCCGGTCGCCAAATACCTCGAGGCAGTCTTCGAGCATTTTCGTGATGCGATGGGGTGCTTCATAAAAAATCATCGTCATCGGATAGCTGCGGTATTCCTGCATCTTCTTTTTCCGTTCATGCGAAGAGGACGGCAGAAAGCCGATGAAGATAAATGGCTGCGCAACTAAGCCGCTGGCCACCAGGCCATCGAGCATCGCACTGCATCCGGACAGCGGAATGACGTTGTATCCGGCGGCGGCAGCTTCGGTCACGATGCGCTGACCGGGATCATTAATGAGCGGATAGCCGGCATCGCTGATCAGGGCAACGTTCTGGCCCTGCGACAGCAGGTTCAGAATTCCTTTTGCACTGGAATCTTCGTTGAAGTTCTGATAGGCGATCAGCCGCTTATGAATTTCGAAATGCTTCAGCAGCTGACCGGAAGTGCGGGTGTCTTCGCAGGCGATGACGTCCACGCTGTTCAGCACTTCCACTGCTCTCGGGGTCATCTCATTGAGATTTCCGATCGGAGTCGGAACCAGAAACAGGGAAGGCTTCTCATTTTCAAAGCTCTTCTGGCGGTTCACTTGGCTTCTTCTTTCTCTGTCTCTGCCTTCTTCTTGGACTTGAAGCTGCGGACAGTCACATTCGGATTATTGGTTTCAGTATGCACCGGGTGCTTCGGACGGCGCGGTCCTGCCGTGCGGGCTGCGGGTTTCTTCGGTGCAGATGCCTGCGGTTTCAGGCCGGCATGGGCATCGTTTCTTCTCGGCTTGCGGCGATCGGAAAGATCAGAAGCCGGAGTGACTTTCTTCGACTCGGAAGAGATGCCGCGGTTCTTCTCGGAATTGGTAGCCCGGAAGTCGGTCGGCGTCTCGACGTTTCTGACGCCTGGGGCGATATGAGCAGGCTTTCCAGCAGAGCGCTGGGGCCCTTTTCTGCCGACGGTCACGCCTTTGCGGACAATGGCCTTCGTGCGGAGGTCTTCAATCGAGATGACCTGGTAGGTCTCGCTGTTTTCAAGGCGGGCTTCATTGGACATGACATTCATGGATGCGACCCGGTACATGACGCCGTCATATTCCACGTGGGCACCCATTTTCGGCAGGCCTTCAGTCAGCTCTTTGTAGTTGTCGTTTTCATACTTCAGGCAGCACATCAGCTTGCCGCACATGCCGGACAGCTTCTCCGTATTCAGCGCAAGCAGCTGGGTCTTGGCCATGTTGATGGAAATGACGTCCATATGCGTCTTGAAACGGCTGCAGCAGCATTCCATGCCGCACATGCCGATGCCGCCGACCATCTTCGCCTTGTCGCGTTCGCCGATCTGGCGCAGTTCAATGCGGCAATGCAGCTGTGATCCGAGGCGTTTCAGAAGTTCCCGGAAGTCCACGCGCTGCTCAGACTGGTAGATGAACAGGATCTTGGAACGATCGAGCATGTATTCTGCTCTCAGCAGGTGCATATTCAGGCCGAGGTTCGTGATTTCTGCATTGCAGATCTCATAAGCTTCGCGGGAGTATTCCTTGTTGGTTTCATAGTCCTGCAGGTCTTCTTCATCTGCAATTCTGAGTATCGGTCTCTGGGGCATGCGGCATGGCACCATCTTGCTGGTGCACTGCGGGGTACCCTGGACTCTGCCGAGCTCGACACCCTGCTGGGTTTCGACGACTACGGCATCGCCGTTCTTCAGGTCCGGATTTTCCGTTCCGAACGAATAGGCCCGACTGCTGTTGTCAAATTTCACGGATACGCTGTAGGTATAGTTCTTCGGCGTTTCCGCTGTTCTTGGTTCATTCATGATTCTACCTCCATCCGGTACATGGCCTGGGCGAATAAGAGGCTGAGGTCATTGTTCCGGTTCACGCGGTCGCGTTCTTCCATGGCGATCCGCAGTCTGCGTTCATAGATGCGCGGACTGTCGTTCATGGCAGCGCTTACTGCATTATGATACCATGCCGGTCCATCTGCGTCATGAACGAGCACGGACTTGCAGAACTGCATGACCATGCTGAAAAACAGCTGGAGCACATCGAGATTGGCATCTCTGGCATCGGCTGTCTTCACGGATTCATCGGTCTTCGAAGAACGGACCCGGTATCTGGCTTCATAGTCCACGACGAGAAGGCGCCGATCTCCCTGCACGTTCAGATACTGCTTCAGCATCTGCTTGGCAGTCTGATAGGCATAAGAGGCTGCCTGATCGCCCATATTCCGGAAGTCGGAAGAGATGCCGGACAGGAAGAATGCGTCTTCGGGGTCCAGGCCTGCCTGTTCTGCCGCCTTGCGGTAGACATCGGCAGGCAATGGCCGGAACGGAACGATCACGCAGCGTGACCTGATAGTAGGAAGAATCCCCTCTGCATGGTCCGCAGTCAGAATGGCATAGACATCTCTGGCTGGTTCTTCGAGAAACTTGAGCAGGCTGTTCTGAGCACTGTCGCTGCTGTTCTCCATATGATCGATGATATAGACCTTCACGCCGCCTTCGGCAGCAGTGACGGAGAAGCGGCTCTGAATCTCATCTGCTTCGTCTTTGGAGATGGCACTTTTCCGGTATCCGTCAATGAGAATCAGTGAACTGTAGTCGCCTGCGGCCATTCTGGTGAAGATCATCTGCTTTTCTGCAGAAAGATTTTCTTCTTCCGCAAGGCCGGTCTCTGACTTGGCAAACAGGCTGCBCGCAACCAGAAAAGCCATGTCTTTCTTCAGGGAGCCTTTCGGTCCGAGAAACAGACATGCATGCGGGAGACTGCCGGTCTTCAGAGCCTGATCCAGAAAGCGGTATGCGGTTGGTTCATACTGGGCAAGAAGCTTTCTGATCTGTACCCGGTTCTGCCGGGACTCTGCTTCCTGTTCGATTCGCTTCGAGGCTTCCGCAATCTGTTCTTTCTCTTTTGCGGTCAGCTTCTTAGTCGCCATCCAGAATTCCTTTCACTGCTTCATAGGCATTCTGAATCACTTCTTCGACAGTTTTTGATGCGTCGATGAGAATCATGCGTTCTCTGTATTTCGAGATGACCTGCTGATAGCCTTCATAGACTGTCTGGTGGAAACTGAGCTTTTCCTGATCGAGACGATCGAGATAAGCCCGATGATGGCTGATACGATCGAGTCCGGTCTCTGCATCAATGTTCAGGAAGATCGTTTTGTCAGGCATATGATTTTCAATCGCGAACTGATTGATGTCATAGACTGCCTGGATGCCGATGCCTCTTCCGACGCCCTGATAGGCAAGCGAGCTGTCAATGAACCGGTCGGAGATCACATGGATGCCCTGTTTCAGGGCGGGCAGAATCACTTCCACGAGATGCTGGCGGCGGCTGGCAGCGTAAAGCAGCGCTTCCGTGCGCACATCCATGGCCGTATTCTCGGGTTTCAGAATGACATTGCGGATCTGCTCGGCAATTTCGGAACCACCTGGTTCTCTGGTATAGATGACCCGGTATCCGTCTGCCTGAAGCTTTTCAGTGACAGCGGTGGAGACGGTTGTTTTGCCGCTTCCGTCCGGGCCTTCGAAGGTAATGAATTTTCCTGTGCTCATAGAGCGATTATACCACGCTCAAAGAGTCCTAAGATGGATCGCGAAGCGGGTCTTCCAGGTCTCTGTTTCCGGAAGCAGCTCGATGGTTCCGCCTTCTGCTTCGATGATTTTCTTCGTGATTGCCATGCCGAGGCCGCTGCCTTTGGAATTGCGGGCATCATTGCCGGTCACGAATGGTTCGAAGATATGTTCTCTTGCATAGTCGGAGAGCCCGGAGCCGCTGTCTTCCAGAATCAGAACTGCAGTCTTTTCCTCTTTCTGCAGGGAAGCATGAATGACAATTCCGGCAGCATTATGACGGATCGAATTATTCACGATATTGTCGAGTGCTCTATGGAACAGAGCGGTATCCAGCATGCATGGAATCTCGGTTTCCGGCAGATCTGCTTCAAGCGTATCTCCTGAAAGCTCGCATTCCGGATATTTGCCAGCCAGGTATTGACGGACCGTTTCGGTCAAGTCCGTCTTCTGCAGATCAAGATGATAAGCCGGGTGATCCATCTTCGAGAACGTGTGGAACTCATTGATCAAGCCGGTCAGCTGCTCGCTTTTTTCTTCGATCAGCGACAGATACTGTTTCTCCTGGGACTCCGGGATCACGCCATCCCGGATCGCCCTGGCATAGCCTTCGATCACGGTGATCGGAGTCTTGAGATCATGCGAGATATCAGCCAGCATCTTCTGTTTTTCCTGCTCAGCCTGACGGCGTTCCTGCTCTGTTTTCTCAAGACGTGCACTCATCGTATTGAAGCTGTCGCACATCTCTGTGAATTCTGCCGGACCGCGATAGGCGATCTGCTCACCGACATTTCCTTCTGCAACCTCGGTCATCGCTTTCGACAACATGGTGATAGGCTTGCGGAACCATCTGCTCAGCCACAAAACGAATACGAGCAGAATGATCACAAATGCTGCGATCAGAATCACGTCATACATCTGGATCACAAGATCAATCTTTGAATTCTCTCTGACCGTGCTGACCTTGGGAACTCCGACCAGAACGACGCAAGGTGATCCATCCTGCATGGTTTCGGAATAGACTGAAATCGTGCTGCCGCTGCTTTCGCCGATCAGCACCATGCGCAGGGTTTCTGAAATATGATCGCCGACCGGAATCTTATCCAGAGTGCTGTACGTAACCGTTCCGGTTGATACATCCACCAGAAACATTCCTTCAATGGAAAATGCACTGCCCTCTGCCGTGCTTTCCGGGCTGTAGGCAATGTATTCTCCCGTTTTCGCGCCATCTTCTTCCTGGTATTCCGTATATCCGATATAGCCATCGCCAATCGAAAGAATCGAAACATCCTCCGCATTGAGCAGAAGGTTTTCTGGTGATCCGGAGGATCCCGAGATGGGAGTTCCGTCTTCGCCGATCAGAAGATACCAGCCATTGCCATTCAGCCAGTTTTTCGGAATCGACGATTCTTTCCCATCCGCGGCATACTGCGCGATCTCTTCCCCATGAACAAAAGCAGGATTGGAATAGGAATTCGTGATGAGCTGGTTCATGAATTTGCCGATGCCGCCCAGGGCTACCAGCACGATTGCCGCAAAGCAGGTATACTGGAAGACCAGCATCCAGAACATCGAGATGTTCTTTTTCTTATTTTTCATATTCAAAGCGGTATCCGAGCCCTCTTACCGTATGGATATACTGCGGGTTCTTCGCATCGTCTTCAATCTTGTCGCGGAGATTGGAGATATGGACCATGATCGTATTGTCATCGCTGGAAAAGTAGGTTCCGTTGATGGCGGTATAGACCTGCATCTTCGTGAATACGGTTCCCGGTTTCTCCATCAGCATCGACAGGATCCTGAATTCCGTCGGCGTCAGCGGAATGTTCTCTCCGCGCTTGGTCAGCGTCATGCGCTTCTGGTCCAGGACCAGATCTCCTGCTTCCAGCACTTCCGGAGAGGTTTCAGCTGCTCCGAGCTTGTAATACCTTCTTAACAGTGCTTTGATGCGGGCAATGATCTCAAGCGGGTTGAATGGCTTGGTCATGTAGTCATCTGCCCCGAGATCCAGTCCGATCACTTTATCGGAATACTGATTTCTGGCCGAAAGAATCAGAATCGGAAGATTGCTTTTCTCCCGCAGTTTCTGTGTCACGGCCCAGCCGTCCATCCTGGGCATCATCAGATCCAGCACGGCCAGATCGACCTTGGTCTTCTCCGCTATCTGCATGGCTTCGACCCCGTCTTCTGCCAGGCTGACTTCCCATCCTTCTTTTTCCAGATACAGCTTCAGAAGCTGCGCGATATCGCTGTCATCTTCTGCTACGAGTATGTGATATGTCATATGCACCTCTTGCACAAAGATTACCACGCAGATGCGAGGATTCCCGGTTTCTTAATGATATTTCAGAAAACGGAATCGACAGAAATCGAAGGCTGGTGTATTGTAAGTAGCCGAGGCAGAAATGCCTCCGTCAGTAGCGGCTACCTGACGTACACCTAAAATAAGGAGATTTTTCATCAATGAAACTGAATCAATTTACCCGCACTGCGATGATCGCAGCCATTTACACCGTTCTCTGCTTTATTCCGGGGTTATCGCTGATTTCCTTCGGAGCCATCCAGGTCCGCATTGCCGAAGCCCTCACGCTTCTGCCGCTGATCTATCATGACGGCATCTACGGGGTTACGCTGGGCTGTTTCCTGGCAAACCTGATCGGGGCTGCCACAGGCATCAATCCGACCGGATTCCTGGATGCCATCGTCGGCACCCTTGCAACCTTCTTAGCAGCTGAGTGCACGTATCACCTGAGAAATAAGCTGGTGAAAGGCATTCCTCTCTGGAGCATCCTGATGCCGGTCGTCTTCAACTTCTTCTTCGTGGGAGCAGAGCTTGCAGTGCTTTATATGCCGGACAATAAATTCCTCGGCACGATGATCTTCGGGGCTGAGGTTGCGGTCGGAGAGCTGATCTCCGTCTTCGTCGGCTATCTTCTGATCAGAGCACTTGAGAAACGCGGCCTCTTCAGAAGCTGAAAGGAGCCAGAAATCCATGGCACACAGAAAGAAAAGAATAGTCCGAATCGGCCGCATTCTGGTTCTTTTCGCAATTGCCGCAGGAATTGCGGCAGCAGTGTTCTATGGATTTCATATGATCCGTACGAGAAATCAGAAACAGGAAGCAGCTCAGGTTTCGCCCTCGGCACAGCCGGCTGCAACGCCTTCTGCTTCAGCAGAGCCGACCTATGATCCATCGTTATTCACGGATACCGACAGCCTGTTATTGATCGCAAACAAGAGCCACCGGCTTCCGGAAGGATATGAGCCTTCTGATCTGGTGGATGTCAATACGCTCGGGGGACATGGAAACATTGCCCCGATGATGAGAAAAGAAGCAGCGGAAGCGGAAGCAGAGATGACGGCAGCTGCTGCCGAAGATGGAATCTACCTGCAGTTCAGCAGTGCCTACCGCAGTGAAGAATACCAGTCGGAACTCTACTGGGGCTATGTCGCATCAGATGGACAGGAAGCTGCAGATACCTACAGTTCCAGACCCGGGTATTCCGATCATCAGACTGGTCTGGCAGCAGACTTCGTGGAAAATGGAAGTTCTGACTTCACCGCCGGCTTCGAGAATACCGAGAGCGGAAAATGGCTTTATGAACATGCCTGGGAATACGGGTTCGTGATCCGCTACCCGAAGGGCAAGGATGAAATTACCGGCTATACGTATGAGCCATGGCATTACCGCTATATCGGCAAGGACTGGGCAGCAAAGCTTCATGCGGTAAGCCCGGATGAAACAATTGAAGAATACTTCGGAGTATCCGGAGGAACAGAATATACGGATCCGATCAGCACTCCTGCTTCCTGAAGCGGAGTGCTTTTCTGAGATCGGAGTAGCGGAACGGCAGCTGCAGAAGCTGCCAGCTATGAAAAAGGACCGCGGTCTGCGATCCTTCAGTTCATTTTCTTCAGCATCTCGAATACTAAGCTTGCGCAGTGTTCTGCAGCCTTGGCTTCGAATTCGTCATAGGAGACCTGGACGCTTTCATCTGCTTTATCAGAGATTGCCCGGATGATGACGAATGGAATCTGATTAAGCCAGCATACCTGGGCTATGGCAGTTCCTTCCATCTCCGTGCAGTCACCATGGAACTGTTCTCTGAGTTCCATCTTTTTCTGATGGTCTGCGATGAAGGCATCTCCGCTCAGGATTCTTCCTTCAAATACCTGAACGTCCGGTGCTGCTTTCCGGATGCCTTCGACAGCCAGCTTCCGGAGGGTTTCATCGGCTGGAAACTGCACGATGCCGAGCTGAGGAATCTCGCCGGACTGATAGCCGAAGACTTCCGCGTGGACATCATGGTACATCGCATCTTTCGATACGACGAGATCGCCGATATTGATATCGTTGTTCAGAGAACCTGCGACACCGGTATTGAGGACATGCGTGACATGGAATACCGTGATCAGCAGCTGCGCGCATACGCCGGCATTGACTTTGCCGACACCAGAGCGTACCAGCACGACTTCCTGGGTTCCGATGGTTCCTTCGATGAAGGTCATCCGGGCGATTGTTTTCTCCTGGGTGATGTTCATCTGTTTCTTCAGAGAAGCGATTTCTACTTCCATCGCTCCGATGATTCCGATCTTCATTAGCTTCCTCACTTCGGATAGACCAGATGGGCCTGGTCGATATGTTTCAGCGTATTGTTCATGTAGCGTCTGGCAAGATATCTGGCCATGTTCAGATTCTGATCCAGATAGTTGCCGCAGTCTGATGGAGCAGCGCCCGGAATATCTCCTTCATAGTCCTGGATGAATGCGAACATCCGGATGATCAGCGGAAGAATGTCTTCGGAGCTGTAATTTCCTGCTAAAAGCAGGTAGAACCCGGTTCTGCATCCCATCGGGCCGAAGTAGACGATCCGGTCCTTATACTCCGGATCATTGCGCAGAAAGGTCGCACCGAGGTGTTCAATTGTATGAACCTCGGCAGTATTCATGACCGGTTCCCGGTTCGGGGCTGTCATGCGCAGATCGAAAGTCGTGATGACCGTATCTCCGTACTTGTCTTTTCTGGAGACATAGACTCCTGGTTCCAGGAGCAGATGATTGATCTTGAAGCTCGTGATTTTTTCCATTTCAGTTCTCCGTATGCTGGGTGAACCAGACAGTGATTTCGTTCAGTCTGCGGATGCGATGCTTCGGCTTGCCGGAACGGCTCAGTTCATGATTCTCGCCATGGAAGATGCACATTCTGGTTTCAACGCCGCGCACCGTGAGGGCCTGCATCATCTGCATTCCCTGTTCCAGCGGGCAGCGGTAGTCTTCATCGCTGTGAATGAAGAGAGTCGGAGTCTTGCACTGTTCGGCATACTTCAGAGGAGAGTGTTCCCAGAGCTTCTCATAGTCATTCAGTCCGGAAGCACCGCACTGATCCGGTCCGAAGTACGGACCGATATCAGAGATATAGGACATCGAGATCCAGTTGGAGATGGAGCGCTGGCTTGCCGCACAGCAGAAGCGGTCGGTATGCGTGATGATCCAGTTGGTCATGAAGCCGCCATAGCTGCCGCCGGTTTCGCAGACTTTCTTCGGATCGATGTTCGGATACTTCTTCAGCACGGCATCGGTGAAGTCCATCAGATTCCTGAAGTCGACGTATCCATACTGATCACGGATATCGGCGAAGGCATCTCCTCTTCCATCGGAGCCTCGGATGTTCGTGAAGAATACGACGAATCCTTTCGCTGCCCAGACCTGCATCTCATGGAAGAAGGTTTCTCCGTAGGCTGCTCGCGGTCCGCCATGAACATCAAGTACGGCAGGATACTTCTTCTTCGGATTGAACCCTTCCGGAAGAAGCACCCATCCCTTCAGCTTCTCTCCGTCTGAGGTATAGGAGAGCGGCATCGGTCTGGCAATGTATCTGTCCTTCAGAAGTTCATCATTCAGATTCGTGACGCGCACGGCTCTGCCAGTTCCTTCCTGCACATAGACTTCAGCGACATGATTCCAGTCCTGATAGACTGCCGCAAGCTTCTTTCCTTTCACATCAAAGCTGCCGGTCATGCCTGGCTTGTCCCAGACGGTCTTCTGATGGAACTTCTCATCGAAAGAATAGATGCAGGTATGATCCATCTCGGTGGCTTCGGTATAGAGGAAAGATCCATCCGTGCGGAAATGTCCGCTGTCTTCCAGCGTATCGCCGCAGACGCTGTTATTCAGCGAGACTTCCGGGCGATAGACTTCGGTCAGCTTCTTATCTTTCAGAAGATACAGATTCATCGTCTCATTGACGCCATAGGCTTTCATGTCGGTGGCTTCTGCATACAGCTGTCCTTTCTGAATCCAGAGAGAGCCGAAAGAATGATCATTTCTGCCATAGAGAACCGCAGTTCTTCCGTGCTTGGTGTCATAGCTGTATACCTTTGAAGTCAGCGGCTGATTGCCAGTCCATTCCATGCCTGTGTAATAGAGCATCTCGCCATCTGCCATCAGGAAGCCGGTATCGAAGTCAGGCTTCGTGATCCGTTCGACCTGAAGCTCTGGTTCTGTCTTCACTAAGAACAAGGCAGTGCGTCTGCGGTTCGTGAAGCCCATGCCGTTGAACCAGTATGGAACTTCATCCACGACCTGGTAGTCTGCTTCGTCTTTCTTCTCTTCGCTTCTGCGTTTCCTGGTTTCTTCATCTGCGCAATAGGCATCCGGATCTCTGCTGTCGATGAGGCCGAGTGCCGCATAGATCGGTCCGCTGACTTTCTTCATGGAAGTCAGAATGAACGGCAGCGTGATCCATGGTTCTGCTTCAGAGCCATGGATATTCAGACGGAACAGCTCTGTGGTTCCTTCTTTTCCCTTCGGGCTCTTCCGTTTCAGAATCAGGGTTTCATTGTCCTCCCAGAACAGAGAGGAAGCGTCCAGGGAATAGGTCATCTGTCTTGCCTTTTTTCCATCATAGAGCCAGACCGACGTATGATACGTATTCTCTTCCAGATCGCCTTTCGTCACATCAAAGCTGAGGTTCTTTCCATCCGGGCTGTAGTTCAGATTGCCCGGAATCCGGTATTCTGCAATATCGCTGATTTCAATCGGTTTCATACTTGTGCTTTCATCTCCCTGACCAGAAAGGTCATTGCAATTGTCTTGGCATCCTGGATCTTTCCCTGCACGATCAGGGCGGTGATTTCATCCAGAGTCATTCTTGATACATTGAGATATTCATCCGGATCCAGATGCTGGCCGCGATACTCGCCTTTGCGGCAGTAGTACATGTCGATGACTTCTTCATCATAGGCCGGGGTCGGCATCATCCTGCCAAGATACGTGAAGTCGGTTCCTTCATATCCGGTTTCTTCGATGATCTCTCTGGCTGCAGTCGTGAAGGGGTCTTCTCCCTTCTCTTTCTTGCCGGCCGGGTATTCGATGGTTTCCGTGCGCTGGGCATATCGCCATTGCGTCACGAGAAAGAATTTCCCTTCTTCGTCTTCCATGGCAATTCCTACGCCGCCCGGGTGTTCCACGACTTCCCGTTCGACGATCTTTCCATCCGGCATCTCTGCCTGGTCCATACGTACATTGATGATTTTTCCGCTGTATACAGTCTTTTCAGACACTGTTTTCTCTTTCAGATCCATGCGTGCCTCCTGCTTCAATATCTTAACGCAGGAAGCACTTTTCTGCGATAATGGGGAACAGAGGGAAGTTTATGAATCAGAAGGTATATTTTGCAGGATCAATCCGCGGCGGCAGAAATGATGCACAGCTTTATCAGGAATTGATTGCGCATATCAACAAGACCGATCACGTCCTGACCGAACAGGTCGGCGATCTGAAGCGTTCCATTCTCGAACAGGGCAGAGGAAAAGATCAGGCCATCTATGAACAGGATACTGCCTGGCTCAGAGAATGCGATCTGGTCATTGCCGAGTGCACGCATCCGTCTTTAGGAGTCGGATATGAGATGGCTTATGCCGAGCAGTATGAAAAGCCGGTATATATCTTCTACCGGCATCAGGAATGCGAACTCTCGGCAATGCTTGCCGGAGATCCGTATTTCCATATTCAGTCTTATGAGACGAAAGCAGAGCTGTTCCGGATGATCGATGAGATCCTGAAACAGTGATCAGACCAGATACATATCCATGATCCGCTTCAGTCTGGAACGATCCAGGCCGTATTCTTCAATCAGATAATTGGAATAAGATCCGTATTTCTCTTTAATGCCATCCAGTACTGCCTGGCCGATTTCTCTGCGCACGCCGGTCTGCATCTGAATCAGAGTTCCGAGTTCGGGACTCTTTTCAATCTGATCATGGTATTCCTGCAGGGTGGAATCAATGATGTCTTTCCGGTAGTCATTGGACTTCAGATAATCCTGAAGAATTGTTTCTTCCGGAATATTGAGTGCCATCAGAAGAACCATGGCTGCGACGCCGGTGCGGTCCTTGCCGGTTGCACAGTGAAATAAAAGCGGTGTCTTTCCCTGTTCAATTGCGTTCATCAATGCATGCAGGGCTTCATTCTCAAATGGCATTGCCGCATAGTAGCGGACCAGTTTCCGAAGCTGCTCTACTGCTGCCTCGCCGGTCTGATGCATGCCATTGGGAGAGAAGTCGATCTGTTCCCCGAACTTGCTGACAGTATTGCTGTGCTGGATGATTTCCGTTCCTGGAACGATCGGATCCGGATGTCGCTTCTGTTCATAGTCTGCTCTCAGATCCAGGATATACTTCACATTCTGGTCTTTCAGAGCCCCGAGTTCTTCTTCATTCAGATGATAAAGACCGCCGGAACGGAAAAAGATCCCTTTTCTGATCTTCCTGCCATCTTTTGACTGATACCCGCCGAGATCGCGGACATTATTTTCCTTATTGATCTGATTGATTTTCATATTCAGAACACCTTGTTTTCATCTTAGCAGAGATTTGTGAGAATGGGATGAAAATGCATGGATGATTCCTGCGTGCAGGTAATCGAGTAGGAGGATGAGAGCGTGAGCTCTCATCTTTTTTCCTCTCACACCACCGGAGAAGCCGTTCGGCGTCCGGCGGTTCGAAGCACCAACAAATTACATCACTGTTACATGTACCAAGGTAAA
>NZ_VUMN01000013.1 GCF_009696165.1 Stecheria intestinalis
AAAACAGCAGATTAGTGCCACTCTCAGAAGTCAGACGTACTTTAATCGTTTCGCCTATCTGCATGTTGGACCTGCTCCTTTTCGTGAGAACACGATTTCACTATATAAATATTTTATAATATTTATAGTGAGAAGGTAAGCATATGAATAACATTTATCAGCACCGACGGCATAACAAGAATCTGCTCATGGTACATCTGATCTTTGCGACAAAGTATTGCAAAGCCTTACTGTTCGGCACGTTCAGAACTGACGTTAAGCAATACATGTTTGATGCTTGCATCGAACATCACTGGTATATCAGGCGTGGAAAAATCATGGGCATATGCTGAAAAAACATTACTGGAAAGAAAAAACGTTATGGTCAGATGGCTATTTTGCTGCATCGATAGGACAGGTATTTCAGGAAACCATTGAACACTATATTGAGAATCAGGGCTAAACAACGTAAAACCGCCCCGTGAAGGGGCGTGGCTTCTACCGAATGACATTTTGTGAAAAGGACCGGATTCTCAGAACCCGACCCCTGTTTCCATTCCAGACTTTCCAGTTGTTTCTTTCCGGCGGTCTTCCCGGCTGTTCTCCCGATAATACCGCTTCTTTGCTTCATACATCTCTTCTTCTGCATACCGCTCAAGATCCTGAATTGAAGCACCGACATAAACTGCTCTGGAAGCACAGCCGCACGATACGGAAAGACGATCTGACAGCTTTCCTTGCCAGCTGCTCACTTCCTGATGGAACTCTTCCCGGATCTGCTTTTCAAGCTCTGCATCCGCTCTCAGCAATGCAGCAAATTCATCCCCGCCGATCCGGTAAAGGTCACCATACGGGCCCATACACTTCTGCATGCACTGCGCCGCTGCGATGATCAGTTCATCTCCAGCATCATGTCCCAGTGTATCATTGACCCGTTTCAGACCATTGATATCGATGAATGCATAGACCTTGAGAGGATCCGTATTCAGCTGCTCGCGCTTCATCGCTTCTGCATATGCTCTGCGGTTCAGGAAACCGGTCATGACATCTGTGGTAGCCTCCGCATGTGCATGTCTGATCCGCCTGTTCATCACCCCGACAAGAACCAGGATCAGGATTCCTGCGCCAGCAAGGTAAATCACCAGCATCATCAGCGAAGCAGGAAGATCTTCATTCACCATGCTCACTTCCTGTGCCACTGCGATGATATAATCTCCGCTCATCTGCACGTTGCAATAGCATCTGCGGCCATTTACCTCTGCAGTGAAAGAGGTATTGAAATGATCCGTCCGGGAAGGGTCAATCCCTGCCTCTGCAAGCGTCATGCCTTCCATGGAACTATCCGTTGCCCCGAGAATCGTGCCCTCCATAGACGCGACAATCAGCGCCGTTCCTTCATAATGAGTCATCCCGGCAATTACTTCCGGAATCTCATTTGCCCGCAGTTCTTCCAGCAGCCGAACCGGATTGATTCCGACCTGGACCATATACTCGCCCGTGCTGTTCCAGCACATGGCATACATCATCTGCCTGCCATCAGCCGTATTCGGCATGACATCCTGGCACATGGTGAGTTCCTGATCTTCCAGCATCGGCTTGAAATAGCCGATCTGTTCTCCCGAATCGAAGCTGAACCCATAGAATTCCGGATGCGTTCCGGAAATAATCGTGCCCGTCTCGTCGAAGATATGGATCTCATCCACCTTCATGAGCGAAGCAATTTCCTCAAGATCCTCCGTTCCTCCGCCATGATCCAGGATATACGCCACCGCTTCTGCCCTGGTCATGTAGTTCTCTTTCAGAGACTCGGTCAGAATTTTCTCTTCTTCTTCGTTTGTCTGTATGATCTTCTCTGCCTGTGCCATCAGCAGTTCAGAAGCGTGTTCTGCCCTGCGGCGGTTTCCATGAACCTGAATTGCCGTCCAGAGTACCAGCAGAAACACTGCTATCACTGTATACGCTGCCATCCAGAGACGTCTGTTCCTGGTTTTCATCTGCTCTCTGCCCCTCGCAGGGTACCCATTCAGATACCCCTGTTCTTTCTGACATTGTAACCTTCCATCATTCCCGCCTTCGTGCATCTTACGCTGCCGCGCCTGCATCTCACGAAGGCAGAAAAAAGCACCAGCCTTTGCTAAGCTGATGCTTCCATGCAGGAAATATGATCAGTAATACGATGTTCAGTCTTTGAAGTAGCGGTCCAGCAGGCCCTTGAATGCCTTGCCATGACGTGCTTCATCACGAGCCATCTCGTGAATGGAATCATGAAGCGCATCAAGGTTCAGTTCCTTGCACTTCTTGGCAAGAGCAGTCTTGCCAGCAGTTGCTCCGTTCTCTGCCATGACACGTGCTTCGAGGTTCTTCTTCGTGCTGTCGGAAACAACTTCACCGAGCATCTCTGCATAGCGGGAAGCGTGATCAGCCTCTTCGAACGCAGCCTGGCGATAGTACATGCCGACCTCCGGCAGACCTTCGCGCATTGCTGCACGGCTCATTGCCAGATACATGCCGACTTCAGAGCACTCGCCCTGGAATTCTGCACGGAGCTGTTCCTTGATCTCTTCCGGAACATCGCTGGCAATGCCGACCTTGTGTTCGCTTGCCCAGGTCAGCTCTTCGGTTTCCTCAACCGGTTCGAACTTGGACTTCGGCTGCTTGCAGATCGGGCATACCCATGTCTCAGGCAGATCAGCGAACTTTACTCCTTCTTTTTCCTCATCATAAATGTGACCGCAAACTGTGCATCTGTATTTCATGAAAAGTTCTCCTTCTTTCTCGTGTCACCCCTGACACGCTATATTCATAACATTGAAACAAGTACTCCGCAAGCAGTATGACCGGTTTTACTCCCAGTCCTTTCCTGATTCTTTCTGCTTCTGGATAAATACATATTCTTCTGCACCCGAAAGATCCTCGGAATAGGAATAATGCAGATTGAATTTCCGGAGTTCCTCCGGCTCGCTCACGTTCTGCTCGGCCATCCACCTGGTCATGTCTCCTCTTGCCATCTTGGCATAGGATCCCTTCGTAACCAGTTTCCCGTGATGTTCCTGCAGGAACGTGATGGTGATGACCTGTCCCTTCTTCGCATACGGCAGGATTGCTCTGCTGTATTCTTCTGAGGCAAGATTAAAGATCTGCTCGTCTTTGATCGTCTGATAGAGACGGTCACTCCAGAACTCATACAGATCCCCGGCATTGCCGCAGGCAAGCTGCGCCTGCATCTCAAGCCGGTAGGGAACCACTCCATCATACGGTCTCAGAATGCCGTAGAAACCCGACAGGATTCTGAGATGAGTCCTGATCCATGCAAGCATATCATCATCCATCGACGAAGCCGAAAGATGCTGATACGCCAGCCCGGAATACGAAAATACTGCCGCGGATTGCGGATGCGACGGATCATTCTTCAGCAGCTGTTCTGCTTTCTCTGCTAATGCATCGCTGCAGTTCCAGAGCTTCTTTCTCTCTGCTTCTGAAAGAGAGCATAATGCCTTTCTCAGCCTCATGGTGTCTTCCAGAAACTCCGGCATCTGCTCCGGCTGGAAATCGTCTCCGGTTTCCACCATCTTCTTGGCAGGCGAAAGGATGACGATCACAGTGCCTCCAGCATCTGCTGCGGATTGTCTGCCGCCTTGACTTTCTCCATGGCTTTCACGATGATGCCGTTCTCATCAATGAGATACGTGGATCGCACGACCCCCATGGTCTTTCTTCCGTACATGTTCTTTTCCTTCCATACCTCATACTTCTGAAGCACTTCCTTGTTCTCATCAGAAAGCAGGGTAAACGGAAGCTGATAATTCTGCTCGAACTTCTTATGCGATGCCACGCTGTCCTTGGACACTCCTAGAATCACGGCATCCTTTTCCTGAAACTGCGGATAGCGCTCTGCAAACCCGCAGGCTTCTTTCGTGCATCCGGACGTATTATCCTTCGGATAAAAATACAGGATGACCTTCTTCCCGCGGTAGTCGCTGAGCTTGTGCATGGTGCCGTTCTGATCCGGCAGTGTGAAATCCGGTGCTTCTGTTCCGATTTTCAGCATAACGATTCTTCTCCTTACTGTTCTGCTATCTTCTTCAGCCGCAGGACATATAATCCAGGATCGCTTCCTGCAGCTTCCCGTTCCATGAGTATCGTACCAAGACGGATCAGTTCCTGCATGCGGGATGCTTCCGAAGAGATGATTTCAGAAGAACCATCTGCCGCCGTCATCGCTCCGTGCGCATGATAGGAACCAGCAGCTCTGCGGATGGACTCCAGTCCTTCCGCAAACAGCTCTTTCTCTTCCAGATGTTCCTTCAGATACAGTGCCTTCCTGGCATTGCGGATACCCTGTGCAATCATCAAAAACCGAACGGACTCCGAAAGATCCATGCCATTTCCATCTTTCTCTCCCGGATACAGCAGGAACGTATCTCCCGATTCCAGCGGCATATAGTCTGCAGAAGAGAGAGGGTCTTCATTCCACGCATCCAGAGCCCAGCGCATATATCCATCAAAGTCGAGTGCTGCCGCATAGTACATGACCCACAGTGATTCTTCCGGTTTTGAAAATGCAAACGCATTCGGATAATTTCCGGAGCAGTTGTAGAGAATCGTTTCTTTGCCGAATGCTTTGCGATGGCTGATCTGTTCGCTGATCAGAGCGGAGTCAGAGAAACATCCAAGGCTCACCGACAGGATATCGATGTCATCATAGAACGAGACATCTTCCATCAGAGAATTGATGGAGTCAGAGATGCCAAGCGGCTTCCCGTCGCTTCCCGTCACCGACAGAATGACCTGAATGGCTGCCTGCACCATGGCAGGATCGCGTTCATCCATCGCGATGACAGTCTTGTCTTTCCAGCCCTTCTCTTCGAGATGGGCAATGAAATCACGCAGGAATGCCGACCAGATCCAGGTATATTCATCAGTTCCCGGAATGGCAGTGATTCCCTCTGCGGTTCCATCCTCATGATGCACGGTGATCTTGTTATTCCATGGCAGGATCGTGAAGCACTCGATTCGCTTATCAATCCCCTCTTCCATGCAGAGTGAAACCCACGCATCAAACGCGGAATAGTCATACACAATCTGATTCTCTGCATTTCTGCTCCAGCGGACCATGCCGGGATAATCATCATAAGTCTGATGACTCCAAGGTTCATCCAGAATCGAAGCAGTGATTGTCCTGCCGCCAGCATCATAGTATGCACGCAGAGTCTGCCTCAGCACATTCTGATGCGCTGCTGAGAACGCTTCTTCATGGTTCAGAATCTGATAATAGCGCAGGGATGCATACGGATACTGCCAGAGATCCAGAGAGAAGTTCTCTTCATTGACCAGAGACGATACCCGGATCCTGAGCCTGCATGTTTCTTCAGAAGTACCATTGCGAAGCACAATCGTTCCATCATAGGTTCCTTCATCCGTATCGCAATCCGTCCGCACCGTGATCCAGAGATATCCTGTCTCGCCCGCAGAGAATATCTTCTCCGTCTCAGCAGTGACCCGGTCCGGGGCCAAAATCGAAGGCGAACCTTCCCTGGTTCCAAGACTTGCTTCCGTATCTGCCAGCCATCCGATCGAGACGGAATCTGCAGAAAGCACTTCGCCATTTTTCCTGCTGAAGGCAGAAACGGAGGCCGAGATCGTCATTCCTGCTTCTGCGGTCACGGCAATTTTCGCAGACGAAAGATCGTCCCGCCAGACATCGATGACCGCATGATCCAGATCCTGATATGCATAGGATTCAGAAGCCTGTTCGAGCTTTCCGGGATCGCTGAAGACAGCAGAAAACGATCCGCCTTCCGCATGGACCGGCAGGATTGTCTGTATCATCAGAAGTATGACCAGAATCCATTTCACTCCATCAGTGTACCAGAATTGATCCGCCGATGAATTCTCTCATGATCGAGTTGTTCGGAATCGCCTGATCATCTTTCAGTTCCTCAAAGAAACTCAGGAACCTCAGCATCCGGACTGCTTCCGGATAGACGGCCTGATCTTCTGTCACTTCCCGTAACTGCGGTTCTGCATAGTGCTTCAGAACCGGCAGTTCATAGATCAGCGCACTGTTGAAAAACACATCTGCTTCCTGGCAGAATGGGAAGATATTGCGATCCTCGCCAGCCCTGACACTGGGCCATCTCTGCATCGTCTCCGCTGCACTCTCGCCGCGGAACTGCGCATCGCGGACAATTCTTCTCAGCATTCTCGCATCGGTAGTCGGAATGCGGTTATGCTCATCGATATTGATCTGAGTCAGCGGGCTGATATAGATCCGGAACTTCACATCATTCTGGATTCCGCTGGTCAGGTCCGGATTCAGGCAGTGCAGTCCTTCCATGATGATCGGCTGACTGCTTTCGATTGACGTGATCCTGGTTCCGAACTTCTTCGTTCCGGTCACGAAATCATAGACCGGAATATCCGTCTTCTTCCCGCTGAGCAGGCTGTCCATCTGTTCATTGAACAGGTTCAGATCCAGCGCATCCAGTCCTTCCAGGTCTCTGGTTCCATCTTTTTTCAGCGGAATATTCTTCCGCTCTTCATAGTAATCATCCGTACCGAGATACAGCGGCTTCAGCCCGAGCACACGCAGCTGGATCTGCAGGCGTTTGGCAAAACTCGTCTTTCCGGAAGAAGAAGGACCGGCGATCAGAATCAGACGGCTTCCCTGTTCTTTGATCCGGGAAGCGATTTCTGCAATGCGCTTCTCATGCAGGGCTTCATTCAGCAGAATCAGATCCTGGGCCTTTCCTTCTTTCACGGCCGTATTCAGGTCCGAGGCATATTCAATGCCCGTCAGGCGGTTCCAGTGGGTTTCTTCCGAGAATGCTTCATAAAGAAGTTTCTGTTCTTCAAACGGCGGAATGTCATCGGGATCAGACGGATGCGGGAACCGCAGCAGGAACCCGTTCATATACCGGCGCACTTCAAATAAAGTCAGATAAGACGTATCCGGGACTAATGGTTCATAGAACAGCTCTTCCTGTTCGCCAAGCCGGTACAGATAGAGTTCCTTCAGATCTGGCGCAGTCTCCAGAAGTTTCTTCTGGTCTTTCCGGAAGTCACTCTTCTTCAGAAGATTCTCTCTGGTTTCAGGAATCCGCGTGATCGGCAGTGCCATATCGGCGAGTTCCTGCATGCGAATTTCAATCCGATCAGCCGTATCCCTGCCAAGCTGCTTTGCCCGGATCGTTGTGAACAGTCCCTTGGAGAGAGAGTTCTTTACGATCGCATCTGCATCGCTTCCGAACAGATCATGAATTGCCTTGAGATACAGAAAAGTCAGAGACGATTGATAGATCATATTCCCTTCCGGATCTCTCAGATCAAGCACCTCCAGAACGCCGGACTGATCCGCTGTTTCCTTCATATGCCTGAGCTGATGGCAGAACCGCACGCCGTAGATCCTGTACGGAGCCTGCGGCTGCACCGCCTTCACGATCTCTTCGAAAAGAACCGGCTTCTGGTATGTCAGATGCAGGCCATCAAGGCCTCTGCATTTCACCGCAATCTCAATCATGATTTCTTTTTCTTCTTCTCTTTCTTCACTTTCTTCTCTTTTGGTTCTTCTTCAGACGGCCTGTACTGCGTATCAAAGATCTTTCCGCACATTGCCGCATGAGCCGGACGCATTGACGGAACTGTCTGATCAGACGCCTTCGTCAGCCGCATCATCTCTTCCTGGGAATTCAGCGGCGGCATATGATCATGGACATGATGGTATTTGCCATCTTTTGTCATCCGTCTTGCCTTCGTATTATCCCGGAAGCACAGGTCCAGATAATCATCAATCCGCTTGCGGATCGAAGCATCCATGATCGGCGTTGCGATCTCAACCCGGTGTTCCGTATTGCGCGTCATCATATCTGCCGAAGAGATATACATCTTCTCATTCCTGCCCGAGCCGAAGCGGTAGATTCTGGAATGTTCCAGGTATCTTCCGACAATCGATCTCACAGTCAGATTCTCCGTCTTTCCCGGAACCTCCGGAAGGATGCAGCAGATGCCGCGCACGATCATGCGCACCTGCACGCCGGCTTCGCTTGCCTTCTGCAGGCGGGCAATCAGATCTTCATCAGTGATGGAGTTCTGCTTGATCGTGATCTGTCCCTTCGATCCCTTGGCAATTTCTTCATCAATCAGATTCAGCAGCCCGCTCTTGAGTGATACCGGCGAAACAAGCAGATGCCGGTAATGGCCATCCAGTCTTCCGATCATCATATTCTGGAAGAACATGACCGCATCCCTGATGAGATCCTTCCGGGCTGTCAGATAAGCAAGATCGGTATAGCTCTTCGCCGTATTCTCATTGAAGTTTCCGGTTGCGATCAGCACGACATGTTCCGGTTTCTCTTCTTTCAGTCTCGTGATCAGGCAGATCTTGGAATGAACTTTGTAGTCCGTGAACCCATACAATACGGTGCAGCCTGCGTCCTGCAGTTTCTCGGAATAGTCGATATTGTTCTGCTCATCGAATCTTGCCTTCAGCTCGATCAGCACATCTACTTCCTTGCCATTCTCTGCCGCCAGGCACAGGTAATCGACAAGCCTTGCCCGCTTGGCCAGCCGGTAGATCGTGATCTTGATTGAAGCGACCTTCGGATCATTCGCCGCTTCTCTCACCAGCAGCAGGAACGGATCCATCGACTCATACGGATAGGAAAGCAGCACATCCTTCTTCAGAACCTGATCAAACAGATTCTGCTGATAATCAAACGCAGGACTCAGCTTCGGCGTATATTCCGGATACAGGAACTTTTTCTTCTTCTCTTCCGGGAGGAAATCTGCAATCTGGAACATATACTTGCGATCCAGCGGCATCTCGGACCGATAGACCATCGAATCCGTGATCTTCAGCTGGCGGAACAGATACTTCCGGATCGGTGCTGAAGGAATATCCGAGACTTCCACTCTCACCATATCCATCTTCCGCCGCTTCTTCAGCATGTCCGACATCAGTTCCCGGTAGTCCTCAAACTGATCATCAAACGTATCATCATCCACGCTGACATCCGCATTGCGGATCACATAGAACTTGAAGCGATCCTTGATCGCTGCACCCCGGAACACGGATTCCATATTGGCAAGCACGACATCTTCCATGTGGGCAAACCGGACGCTTCCATCCATCGAAGGAATCTGAACGATCTTCGGCAGCGAAGAAGGAACGGAAACCATCGCATATGCCTGGGACCCCTTCCATTTCATGATGCCGGCCGCATAGACCACTCCGGACTGCAGCTGCGGAAGCGGATGTCTCGTATCGACGATCTGCGCACCAAGAATCGGTTCCACATAGCTGTGGAAGAACTTCTTGAGCCAGACCGTATCATCTTCCGTCCAGTCCGACATCGAAAGATCCTCGATGCCAGCCTCTTTCATCTTCTGCTTGAGATCCTGATAGACGGTTTCCCGCTTGCGGCACAGCTTGCCCGAATAGGCATAGATCTTCTTGAGCTGCGTCTCGGCATTCCAGCCCGTCTTGTTATCAATCTGATCCGGATGAACCTGATTCAGTTCCGTCAGACTTCCGACCCGGACTGAAAAGAACTCATCCAGGTTCGAAGAAAAGATCGAAATGAACTTCATCCTCTCCAGTAAAGGCACCGCTGGATCCTTCGCTTCCATCAGGCAGCGGTCATCAAAACGCAGCCAGGAAATCTCACGATTCTGGGTATAACCTTCCAGATAAATATTTTTCTGCATATCCTATCACCTCAGTCACGCAAGTTCATAGTAAAGAACAGATGTTAAAATCGCGTTAAATTACGAGAACTGGCCGTATTATCTTTACTTTCTCTATTATATAGCACCGATCGCTCCTGCCGCAGACTGCAGATCTTTGGATTCGTATTCTCTGATTCCGCCTTTCCCAGCATTCTGAACAGAAGATATAATATTTCTCATGAGCAAATCGATCGACCTCGCAGCCCGCATGCGCGAGCACCAGGAAATCTCTCTTTCTGAAAAGCTTCTGATTGTCGCAAAGCTGAGCCTCCCTGCCATCCTTGCCATGATCTCGGAAATCGTCATGCAGTATATCGATTCCGCCATGGTCGGAAGCCTCGGCGCCGAAGCAAGTGCTTCAATCGGTCTGGTCGCAAGCAGCACCTGGCTGATCGGCGGACTGATCAACGCTTCTGCCTACGGCTTCTCCGTGCAGGTCGCCCATGCAATCGGAGCCGGAGATGCCGAACATGCCAGATCCGTATTCCGCCAGTCCCTGATTGTCACCTTTCTTATCTCCAGCGGTCTGCTTGCCATCGCCTTCGCTATTTCCTTCCACCTGCCGGAATGGCTCGGCGCAGATCCTTCGATCTGGGCAGACGCAACTGCCTATTTCCGCATCTATGCATTATTCCTGCCGGTCAGAGAACTCTATTTTCTCTGCCAGAGCATGCTGCAGTGTTCCGGCGACATGAAGACTCCGAGCTTCCTGTCGATTCTCTTATGTGCCAGCGACGTGGTCTTCAACTACTTCCTGATCTTTCCTTCCCTGACAATTTGCGGCATCACGGTTCCGGGTGCAGGTCTGGGGGTGGCGGGAGCAGCCTACGGCACTGCATTCTCGTATGTCTTTGCCGGCATCCTGATGGTCATTGCGGCCGTCTTCCATTCCCCGGTTCTCAGCCTGAAACACCATAAAGGCAGCTGGAAGCTTCAGAAGCCGGTTCTCAAAGAAGCGGCAGCCATCGCGATCCCGATGGGCATGGAACAGGCAGCCCTCTCAGCTGCACAGGTATTCTCCACCCGCATCGTCGCTCCGTTAGGAACGATCTCAATCGCTGCCAATTCCTTTGCGGTCACCGCAGAATCCTTCTGCTACATGCCAGGCTATGGGATCGGCTCCGCCGCCACGACCCTGGTCGGTCAGGCCCTTGGCGCGGACCGCAAGGATCTTGCCAAGAGCTTTGCCTGGCTGACAACGTTCAGCGGCATCGCGCTGATGACATGCTCTGGTCTGCTCATGTACGATCTCTGTCCGTATGTGTTTTCCTTTCTCACTCCGGTCAAAGAAGTCCAGGAACTCGGGGCAAGAGTCCTGCGCATCGAGCTTCATGCCGAACCGCTGTTTGCGGCATCGATCGTCGCAACCGGCGCATTGCGCGGAGCGGGAGATACGGCAGTGCCAGGCATTCTGAACCTCGTCTCGATCTGGGGCGTGCGCATCACGCTAGCTTCTATTCTGTCAAAATCCCTCGGCCTTCCGGGTGTCTGGTATGCGATGGCAACAGAACTCTGCTTCCGCGGTGTTCTGTTCCTGATCCGGCTTTACCGGGGAAAATGGCTGAAACGCATTGATTCCGGAAAGGAGCCTCAGGCATGAAACGGATCGTGACCATGCAGGATATTTCCTGCATCGGCAAGTGCTCCTTGACGGCTGCTCTGCCGGTATTGTCTGCCATGGGACTGGAAACGGCGGTGCTGCCGACGGCAGTTCTTTCTTCCCATACGATGTTCAAGCATGTCTCATTCTGCGATCTGACGGATCAGATTCCTGCGATTCTTCATGCATGGAACGAAGAACACTTCACGTTCTCGGCAATCTATACCGGGTATCTTGGTTCCGCAAAGCAGATCAGCTATGCCATGGATCTCTTCGACCAGTTCGGGAAAGACGCTCTGATTCTCGTGGATCCATGCATGGCAGACCACGGAAAGCTGTATCGAGGCTTTTCGATGGACTTCGTGCAGCAGATGAAACAGCTCTGCCGCAAAGCTTCGATTATCTGCCCGAATCTGACGGAAGCCTGTCTGCTGCTGGGCATTCCCTATCAGGAATCCTTCTCTGACGAAGAGCTGCAGTCCATGCTGAGAAAGCTTGCGGACCTCGGCTGTTCCACCGCCGTGCTGACCGGCATCAGCACGGAGATCGGAAAGATCGGCTCCATTGCCTATTCCCGTACTGATAATACGTTCCATGAAGCGATGACCGAAAAAGAACCTCAGCAGTTCCATGGGACCGGCGATCTCTGGGCAAGCACGTTCCTCGGAGCTCTGTGCAGAGGAAAGAAGCTTCCGGAAGCCATGCAGATTGCCTGCAGCTTCGTTCAGAAAAGCATCGCCTGCACGCTTCAGGAACCTGATCATAACCGCTACGGCGTGAACTTCGAGCAGGCTCTGCCGGATCTGATTCAGATGACGTTCACAAAAAATGTCTGACCTCAAACGAGATCAGACGTTTTTTACTGTCACTGGGCTTAGTTACTCATCACCCATCACCCGAGGACAATAAGCAGACAGTCAAACACAAAAACATTTTCATGATACCTTGCGGTACTGCTCAATGATCTTGCTGATCGTTTCTGCTTATTAGCATAGTACTCACTTTCCTTTCAGAATGCAAGGATTATGGGATACTTCACACAATCCAGTATGCATGCAGGAATCAGTGCTTGTTTCCGAACCGCTCTAACAGCCTTGCGGTTGCGTCTTCCATGGTGACTGGCTTCTTCGGCTCCGGCTTGCGCTGAGCGAATTCCGGACGATTCCGGCTCTTCTTGCGATTCTTCCATGCATTGCGGTTTGCCGCATCCCTAGCTTCAATCTGCTCCGGTGGCAGCAGGCTGAGCTGCACTCTGCCCTTAGCCTCATCAATGCCGTAGACATAAACCGTGACGATATCGCCGACGGATACGACTTCACTCGGATGCGAGATCCGTTTCATCGACATGTGGGAGATATGAACCAGTCCATCTTCATGCAGACCGATATCCACGAAGGCGCCGAAGTCTACTACATTGCGGACCGTTCCGCTGAGCTGATCGCCGACCTTCAGATCCTTGAGTTCCAGCACATCGCTTCTCAGCAATGCGGTTTCAAACTGATCGCGGTAATCGCGCAGCGGCTGGCGGATGGCTTCTTCGATATCCTTCAGCGTATACGGATCGATGCCGAGCGTGCTGACCTTATCTTCCGGGAACTGCGCATCCGGAGTTCCGAGGGTCGTGATTCCGCATGCCTGCATGACTTTGCGGGCCGCATCATAAGACTCCGGATGAATGCTGGTCTCATCGAGCGGTTCATCACCGCCCACGACGCGTAAGAAGCCTGCGCACTGCTGGAATGCCTTCGGGCCGAGTTTCTTGACTTCCTTGAGCTGATTACGGTTCGTGAATCTGCCGTTCTCATTGCGGTAATTGACGATTTCCTTGGCAATGCCGGCATTGAGTCCGGAAATATGCGTCAGGAGTTCCTTCGAAGCAGTATTCACATCCGCGCCGGTGCGGTTGACTGCCTTCATGACCACTTCATCCAGACGCTCAGTCAGATCCTTCTCCGGAAGATCATGCTGGTACTGACCGACTCCGATTGCCTTCGGATCGATCTTGATCAGCTCGGCCAGCGGATCCAGCAGACGTCTTGCAATGGATACTGCCGAACGGGACTCGGTATCGAGATCCGGGAATTCTTCTCTCGCACCTTCCTGGGCAGACCAGACCGAAGCACCTGCTTCCGAGACGATGGCATACTGTACCTTCAGATTGTTGTCATGAATCAGATCGGAGATCAGCTTCTCGCTCTCTCTGCTGGCCGTTCCATTTCCGATGGCGATGATCTGGACATGATACTTATTGATGAGCTCCAATAGCTTCGCATCTGCTCTTGCAATGGCTTCCGGATTATCGGTCTTGCCCTTGAACGGATAGATGATGACGTTGTCCAGCATATGTCCGGTCTCATCGATGACCGCAAGCTTGCAGCCATTGTAGAAACCAGGGTCAAAGCCGAGCACGACTCTGCCCTTCAGCGGCGCCTGCAGCAGAAGCTTCTCCAGATTCATGGAGAATACTTCAATCGAGCTCTTATGCGCGCGATCGCTCAGATCGTTTCTGATCTCATTCTCGATTGACGGGAACAGAAGACGCTCGCAGCCATCTTTGATGGCCTTTTCCAGTTCTGCCTGAACAACGTTATTCTGGCCCTTCTCATAAGTCCGGAATGCCTGCTGTTCCAGTGCTTCCATATCATAGGAGAACGTCACTGTGATGACTTTCTCTTTCTCTGCGCGGTCAATTGCCATGATGCGATGATCCGCAATCGTCGTGATCTTCTCAGAACGATCGTAGTACATCTCATAGACATGCTTCTCATCCTGGGCACCCTTCTTCAGCTTGGTGACCAGAACGCCGGTCTTGGCAATCGTATCCTTGAACGACCAGCGGAGCTTCGCATTATCGCTGACATTTTCAGCGATGATGTCCTCTGCTCCCTGGATCGCATCTTCTGCCGTCTTCACTTCTTCATTGAGATACTTCTBTGCTTCGGCTTTCAGATCTCCGCTCTCCGGCAGCGACAGCATCCAGTCGGCAAGCGGCTGCAGTCCGTTCTTGATCGCAATGCCGGCTCTGGTCTTCTTTTTCTGCTTATAAGGCTTATAGAGATCCTCAACCTGGGAAAGCTTCGTGCAGGCCTGGATGGAATCACGGATCTCATCTGTCAGCTTGCCCTGCTGCTCGATCAGTGCAAGGACTGCTTCCTTGCGCTCTGCCAGGTTCACTTCATAGCGGTACTGCTTATCAATCGCAAGAATCTGCTCTTCATCCAGACCACCAGTCTGCTCTCTGCGGTAGCGGGCAATAAACGGAACCGTATTTCCTTCTTCCAGAAGGCTGAGCACCGTCGTGACCTGCTTCTCGCTGATCTTCAGATCTCCTGCAAGCTGTTTTACAATTTTCTCGTCCATCATGAAAACTCCTTTGCCCATCAATCTTATCATACTCTCCTGAAAGTACAGCCCTTGACAGCTTGGCGCCTCTGTATTCCGCAAAGCACTTGCATGCGCTTCTCTTTCGCAATTCGTGCTAAGATACCCTACATGAAGAACAGAAACTGGTTTGATCGGATCGGAAACTGTGCAGAAGACCTCATGGTCTGTGCAATCGGAATCCTGTTTCTGACCAACCACGTCACTGGCTGGCGCATCCTCTATATTCTGACCATCAGCTATTCTTTTTATTCTGCTTTCGGCCTTGCCTGGTCAATCATCCGGGGATACAAGAGCGGAAGCAAGATGGAGTACCTGCTGATTGCGATCCAGGTCGGCTTTGCCGTATATCTGCTGCTGACCCCGGATGATTATCTCCACTGGGTTCATGTCTTCTACGGCTGGTGGATGCTGCTGCACGCATATGTGTACCTCGTCACCTGGCACGTCGATCAAAGAGACGAGCTGCGCGGAGCAGCAGGAATGCTGGCAGCCGGAATCATTTCCGCCCTGCTCGGCATCTTCATGATTTTCGGAAGGAACCTGAATGCGAAGACAGATCTGCTGACCCTCTTTGCCGGCATCTACTTTATCGGCAGCGGCCTGATCTCTCTGGCCTATCATCTGCTGGTCACCAACCCGGATGTCACCCCGGAAAAACGCAGAGCTTTTTCGGTTCCGATGCCGGTATTCTTCTCGATCTTCCTGCCATTGCGGGCATACATCTCGATTTCAAAGCTCATCAAGGAATCCGGTCAGCAGCTCAAGCCGGAAGAACCGGATGCTGATCTCCGCGTTTATGTATACCTGAAAGGCGAAGGCCCGGAGATTCTCGGGCATCTGGATATTGCTTATCAGGGAACGATCTATTCCTATGGCTGTCATGATCCTCTGGCCAGGAAGATGTTCGGCATCTATGGGGACGGAGTCCTGATGGTATCGGAAGAAAAAGCGTTCCGCAATCAGCACCTCGAAGTTGAGCATAAGACCATTCTCTCTTATGGCATCTGTCTGACTGCAGAAGAAAAGAAGCAGCTGGAACAGAATATCACCCATATGATGGAACGCACGATTCCATGGAAACCGAAAGCACAGATCTGCGAAGAAAAAGGAATCCCTTTCGAAGGATTCCATGACTATGCAAGCAGAGTCTATGAATATACGCACTGCCAGTTCTATAAGTTCACGAAAGGACAGTTCCGCACGTACTTTGTCACATATACCAACTGCGTGCTGCTGGCCGATACGCTGATCCGCAACAAGGATCTGAACCTGATCGACTTGTCTGGCATTGTCACGCCAGGCGCTTATCTGTCTTTTCTGAACAGCGAATATCTGAATCCGAACTCCATCGTCGTCAGCCGCACGCTGTATCAGAAGCCTCAGCGGTAGACTGCTGAGAACTTCACGCAGAACAGATCGCCCAGCGATTCATCTGAGAAGTATTCCTGAAACAGCATTGAGAAGTCGGTATATCCCGACGGAACCTCGAATACCAGATTATTCGTGACCGGCGCACCTGGCTCCAGCGTATACTGGGCCGCAAACATCGTTTCGCCGCCTTCAATTGAACTCTCATAAGTGACCGGAACCGCAAAATCCGTATCTTCAGATCCACCCCACTGAACCTGGAAGTCTGAATCATACATCGGAACTGATTCCTCTGTCCTTGTATCAGTCAGCGTCATATTGACCACCAGCAGCGAATGCTCAGCAGCAGGCGTAATGCCTTCATATTCATCGGTCTGCCAGGCATCATTCACCGTCCAGTCGAAGAATGACGTATGAATGAGGTCGCCTGTTTCTCCCTGTCCGTATCCATTGGCAGAAGTCACTTCATTCTGAACTGCTGCGGTGCTTTCTGCCGGAGCCGACGTCGCAGTCTGCTCTGCGGCTGAACATCCGGAGAGAACCAGTACTGCGGCCAATGCTGTTACAGCTGCTTTTCTCATGCTTTCCCTCCTGCAATTTCCGTGAGAAGCTCAATCAGTTCTGCATATGTCCCGGGAAAAGAAATCAGATCTGCCGCATTCTGATCGGCAAATCCGCATTCTTTCATTTCCAGGATCAGACTCTGAAGCGGCTTCCAGAAACCATCCGGTCCATAGCAGATCAGCCTTCCATGATGGATCTGAAGGCGAACCTGCGAATATGCATCTGCGATCTCTTCCAGCGTTCCCGGTCCCCCAGGCATCGCCAGATATACTTCCCCGAGTTCCAGCATCTTCTGTTTCCGGGTTTCCATATCCGGGACCACGATCGTTTCCGAAAGGCCATCCAGCAGCCTGCCATGAGAAACCATGAACTGCGGCATGATGCCGATCACCGTTCCATGATGGCGGATCGCCCCTCTGGCCAGACTGCCCATCGTGCCGCAGGAAGCACCGCCATATACCAGCACGTGCCCCTGATCTGCAATCCAGGCACCTAGTTCTTCCGCTTCCTGTTCAAACTCCGGCCGAGCTCCGGAAGAAGAGCCCAGAAACACTGTAATCTTCATTCAGATTCCTTTCCGGAACTATTACTTGGAATGACGGTGCGTGAACTTGCTGCCCCAGGCAAGAACTTTCTCCCGGTTGGACGCAACCAGGACGATAATCAGAATCTGAACCGCAAAGGACAGAATCATGAACAGATATTCTCCGCGCACCAGGAAATGACCAGCAATGCAGTTGCAGAGAATCTGAATCCAGCACGATGCCGCAATGGCGAACGCAAACTTCTTCGGAGTCAGATCAGTCGTTGAGGCCAGATACGGAATAATGCCATTCGGCACTCCCGGAATCAGGCAGGCAAGCCCGATCACAAATGCAGAGTTTGCCCCGTTGATCTTATCTACCAGCCAGTTGGACTTCGCACTCTTCGGCATCAGATCATTGATTTTGCTTCCAAGCTTTCTCGCCACGAGAAAAACAAGCACATTCCCTGAGACAAAGCCGGTATAGGTCATCAGAAAGCCTCTTGGCCATCCGTATACCAGACCAGCAGCCAGCTGAATCACCATGCCCGGAATGAAGATGGAAACAACCTGCAGGATCGAGATCAGGTAGATGCTGAGCATTCCCTGCCATTTCCCCTGGGCATTCAGGTAGGCCGCAATCTCATCCTCGTCGCCTCGATTCAGCATCTGGAACAGAACAGTGAACTGCTTTCCGAAGAGGCGCACAATCAGCCAGATGGTCAGCGTGATGACCGCTGCGATCGCAAGAATCGCTAGCGCACGCTGGGCATTTTGTTTCTTGATATCGTCTGATGAACTCATGCATGCCTCTCTTCGCTAGACAATAATATGACACAGAAATGGCCAAAAGTCGACGCAAAAAAGCAGGAAGCCCTTACAGTTCCCCGCTCATTCCAACGAGCTTTCCACTGCCTGGTTCATCTCTTCCTCGCTTACGGAAGTCGTGAAGCAGAGCGAATACGATTCTCCGTCTTTGCTCCAGACAGCCAGATGATTTCCATCCTGGTCGATGGATACCCGAACCTTCACCCCGGTAATCTCCCGTTCCTCTGTTTCCTGGTATTCCGTATAGTCTCCGGAGTTGTCCTCTTCTCCGCTGCCGATCCGGTAGACCGCTTCATTTCCCGTTCCGGTATAGATCACTTCTGCCATATCCCCGTAGTTCAGATATGACACGGAAGTGATTTCAAACGGCAGCTTCGGTTCGGTGAAGGTCAGTCCGGTATCTTTCTTCAGCGTCTTTGCATCGGGCACTTCTTCTGCCGCACTTGCAAGCGCTAACCCTTCGGGGGCAGAATCCTGGCTCACCACTGCAGATCTCATCTGCACCTGCGGGATCAGAACGATTGCCAGAAGAAGCACTGCTGCTGCAGCCGTCAGCTGTTTTCCGTATCTCGCAAAGAATCTCTTCTTCGGCTTCAGATCTGCAGCGGCAATATTCTTCAGGATCTCTTCCTGCTTCTCAGAAGAGAGATGAACTTCTTCCATCAGCTCATCATACTTATTCCTCAAAGTCATAATCCTCCTTCAGAATCAGCTTCAGCTGCTTTCTGGCCCTGGCAAGATCGGAGCGCACCGAGCTCTCGCGCTTCTTCAGTATTTCTGCAATCTCTTTTGTCGAATATCCTTCTTTATAAAACAGGTAGATCGCACTCTGATAATCCCTCGGAAGAGTCTTCACCGCATCCCATACAAATGCGAGATCCGGTTTCTCTTCTGCCTTCAGCCGCTCATCCAGTTCATCAGTCTCCCGGACTTTATTGAACTTCAGCTTGTTCCGGCTCAGGTTGGCAGCTGTCTTCAGCAGCCAGCCCTTTTCCTGCTTCTCCGTGTCAAACGAAGGATCATATCTCAGCATCTGAATCAGCGTATCCTGAACAACTTCCTGCGCATCCTGCGCATTATGCACGAACGTAAAAGCCAGTCTGAAAATACTGTCTCCGTACTCGGACAGCACTTTCCTTGCCCTCAGTTCTGCATAAGATGGTTCGCTCATGAACCCTCACTTCACTTTATTCACAATGCCTAGGATGACTTCTTCAGAGAATCCGTTCTCCGTGCCCGGATTCATCGTAATGGAATAGCTGTATCCATCTGCACTCCAGACCGCATTCTCATAGATTCCTTCGGTCATCCCTTTCAGAAGAACTCCATCACTTTCCAAACTGAACGGATACTCGTTATAGTCTCCGCTCACATCTTCACAGCCGCTTCCTTTCCGGATCGTGATCTCTCCTTCATAATCTGCTTCATCCAGGCCTTCCATATAGCGATAGGAACACAGTGCATTTCCTTCAATGGAAGAAGGCACCTCAAAAGAGATTCCGGTTGCTGAAACCATCTGTTCCAAAGTCGCAGCATCTGTCCATGGATTTGCGATCGCAGTATTCATATTCTTTTCTGCACACCCTGCAAGCAGAATGCATGCATACAATAAAGCTGCTTTCTTCGTATCTTTCTTCCTCCCTATTATGAAAACAGATCAGAAGAAGAAATTGCTGCAGAAGAAGAGCAGAATCTAATCAGACTCTTATGATTCTTCCTTCCTTGATCGGGACCGGAGCCGGAATCGGATCCACAGGATAGCCGATGATGCAGTGGCCGATGCCTTCCCATTCTCCTTCAATGCCCCATTTTTTCAGAAGTTCTTTTCCTTCTTCCGACTCGAATTCTTCCTTGGCCCGATGAATCCAGCAGGCACCATAGCCAAGTGCATAAGCCGCATTGAGCAGATTGCCCATCACAAGAGCACCATCGTACACATACGTAGGAGCAGTCTTGTCTGCCAGTACGAGAATCATCTCCTGAGCACCGTAGAACGGATCCTTCTCACCGCCCATGATTCTGCAATTCATCTCGCTGAGCTGCTTCATGATAGACGGATCCGTGATGACAACCAGCTTTGCCGACTGGCGATTCATGCCGCTCGGGGCATGCAGACCAGCCTCAGCAATCTGATTCAGATCTGCTTCCGGAATCAGTTCCGGCTTATAGCCGCGGACGCTCTTCCGGTTTTCCAGAACACGGATAACTTCATTCATCTGCTTTCACCTCTTCACTTGGTCCTGACATTCTTCTTTGCAATGCCGCCATGCCTGGACATATAGGCACGCACTTCTTTCATATCGGCCTTTTTGAACGGAACAGTTACCGGTCCTTTGCCGATATTGAATGTCACGTTCTTCTCTGCTTCATCGATGTGGACCTTTGATACTTTATTCCACGGATAAAGTCTTCCGATAATCACGATGCCATCCGGGGACAGACCGCTCTGCATGAACCAGTAGACGATGCCGAGCACGACCAGAGCAATCGTCTGGGCGATGCGGAAAATACCCGAATAATTGAACATTCCCACTGCTGCAACTGCCCAGAACAGTACCGGAATCAGCCAGCGCGGACCAGCATTGGTCCTGATCTCAACTTTCTGCGAAACCCGGATCATGCGGATTTCCATAATCAGAATCATGAGATCGAGAATGTAGAACACAAGATCATAATAATCCATCAGAACTCCTCATATTTTTCTTTCTAAAAACAGCCAGGACATTGCCTGGCTATGCAGAATGCTTATTTCACCTTGAAATGCTCAGTGGTGCCGTCTTTCTTATTCTGGAAGATATCCGTGATCTCATATCCCGCATCGACCAGAACCTGGCGCATCTTCTCGACAGAGACTTCGCCGGTTGCCTTCACGACTACTTCCGTGCCGCGCTCAGCATTGTGGTAAATGGCAAGATTCTCGAGGTTTGCATTCTCCTGTGCAAACAGAGCGCATACCTTTGCGAATTCGCCCGGCTTGTCTTCCATATGGAATACGAATCTGGTTCCCTGAGTTCCGTAGCCCAGCAGCTCCACAAACGCCTGGAAGATATCCTTTTCCGTGATGATGCCGGTGATCTTTCCATCTGCCTCGATGATCGGCAGCACATTGATCTTGTGATCGATCATCTTCTTGGCGGCATCTGCGACAAAGGCGTCCGGATCAATCGTGACGACATCCGTGATCATGATGTCGGAAACCGGTGTCTTCTGCAGCAGATAATTCAGCTCATAGACCGACAGCGACGTGGACTTCACGCCTGTGCTTTCGTCTACGAGTCCGCCTGTGACCAATCCGATCAGCTTGCCGTTTTCATCAACAACCGGCAGACGATGGAAATCATGGTGTGCCATCAGATCGAGTGCTTTGCGAATGGAAGTATCCTTGGTGATGACAACCGGATTCTTCGTCATGAAATCCTTAACATACATAATGATCAGCCTCCGAGATATGCTTTCTGGACCCGCGGATCGTTTGCAAGCTCCGCTCCGGTTCCCTGCAATGTTATTTTACCAGTTTCCAGCACGTATGCACGATCAGCAATCGCAAGCGCCATCTTTGCGTTCTGCTCAACGAGAAGCACCGTGACGCCCTGCTTGTTGATATCTTCGATGATATGGAAAATTTCCTTGACCAGTAACGGAGAAAGACCCATGGAAGGCTCATCCAGCAGGATGATCTTCGGCTTTGCCATCAGCGCTCTGCCCATGGCCAGCATCTGCTGCTCGCCGCCGGACAGCGTTCCGGCAAGCTGCTTCTTGCGCTCCAGAAGACGCGGGAAGAGCTCATAGACCTTCTTCATATCTGCGGCAATACCGTCTTTGTCTTTGCGGGTATACGCTCCGAGAATCAAGTTGTCCTCAACCGTCTGCTGCGCAAATACGCGGCGGCGCTCCGGACACTGGGCAATACCCATCTCGACGATCTTGTAGTTCGGGACCTTCGTGATATCAACCCCATCCAGTTCGATCTTTCCGGATGCCGGTCTCAGAAGACCTGAGATCGTATGCATCGTTGTCGTCTTGCCGGCACCGTTCGCACCAATCAGCGTGCAGATCTCGCCGTCATTGACTTCGAAGGAGATTCCCTTGATTGCTTCAATCATGCCATAGCGCACGACCAGATTTTCCACTTTCAGCATATTCACTAATCTCCTATATAAGCCTTGATGACTTCCGGATTCGCCTGGATCTCTGCCGGCGTGCCCTGGGCAAGCAGCGTGCCGTAGTTCAGGACTGTGATCCTTTCGCAGATGCCCATGACCAGACGCATATCATGCTCGATCAGAAGAATTGAGATATGGAAATGATCTCTGACAAACCGGATBATCTTCATGAGTTCCTCGGTTTCCTGCGGGTTCATGCCGGCGGCCGGTTCATCCAGAAGCAGCAGTTTCGGTTCCGTAGCCATCGCTCTTGCAATCTCAAGTCTTCTCTGAGGACCATACGGAAGCGAACCAGCAACGGTATCTGCTTCGTCTTTCAGTTCAAAGATCTCAAGCAGGGAGAGTGCTTTCTCCTCGACTTCTTTCTCCTGCTGACGGAATCTGCCAGAGCGGATGATGCTGTCAAACGGAGAATACGTGATTGCATTGTGCATACCTGCTTTGACGTTATCGAGAACCGTCATGTTCTGGAACAGACGGATATTCTGGAACGTACGGGCAATTCCTGCCTTGTTCACGGCGATCGTATCCATGCCGTCCGTATCTTTTCCGCACAGATAGATCTTGCCGCGGGAAGGCTGATAGACTCTTGTGAGCATGTTGAATACCGTTGTCTTGCCGGCACCATTCGGGCCGATCAGACCATAGATCTCTTCCGGCTTCACATACATGTTCAGATCATTGACAGCTGTCAGACCGCCGAAATCGATTCCGAGTTCCTTTACTTCAAGAACCGGAGTTTCAGACTTGACTTCACTCATTGGTCTTCACTCCTTTCTTTGAAAAGTGCTTTTCCCTGAATTCTTCTGCCCAGGTCTTCAGCTTCTCATTATTGGAGATCAGCATGATCGCAATCAGCACGAGTGCATAGATCAGCATACGATAGCTGGACAGGAAGCGCAGCATCTCCGGCAGCATCACCAGCACGATTGTGGAGATGATCGTTCCGGTCATATTGCCAAGACCGCCAAGCACGACATAAACGAGGATCAGGATGGAAGTATTGAAGTCGAACTTAGTTGCCGCAACAGAAGAATAGTTCAGCATGTAAAGCGCACCGGCGGCCCCGGCCAGACCAGCCGATACCACAAAGGCAAGCGTCTTGGTCTTGGCGACATTGATGCCGATGGTCTCTGCCGCAATGCGGTTGTCACGGCATGCCTGAATGGCTCTGCCGCTCTTGGAATAGATCAGGTTGTAGACGATGATCAAGGCGATGACGATCAGAATCACGCCGGCAGTGAAGCTTGAGAGGGTCTGAATGCCTGCAGTTCCCATCGGGCCGCTGACGATCATGACTCCGCCCTCGCCAAGTTTCAGCGTGTTATTCACGAACGAGAAATGAAGCCCGGTGCTGTCATAGCCGATATACATGTTGTTGATCAGCGCCATGATGATCTGGCCGAATGCCAGGGTGACAATCGCAAGATAGTCGCCTTCCAGCTTCAAGACCGGAATACTGATCAGCCAGCCGATCACGCCTGCAATCAATGCGCCGACAACGATCGAGATCAGCAGTCTGACCGGACCGCTGGTAACAGAACCTGAAAGAACGGAAGAGCATACGACGGCACTGAATCCGCCGACGCTCATGAAACCGGCCTGGCCGAGGTTCAGCTCTCCGGAAACACCGACATTCATATTCAGGCCGATTGCCGCAACCGTATAAGCACAGACCGGCACAAGCAGGGAAGTGATCTGGCGAGAGAGGGAACCCGAGGATCTCAGAATCTGAACCACTGCAAACAAGGCAAGAACCAGTACATAGGAGATCGTACGCTTCCTGACTTTCGGTCCGAAGATAGATGAAAGTGCATTCTTCTTCATACGGTCTCCTCCTTATACCTTCTCATTGACCTTCTTGCCAAGCAGTCCGGCCGGCTTCAGAAGAAGCACGACAATCAGGACGCCGAACACGATGGCATCAGAGAGCTGTGCAGAGATATATGCCTTCGAGAGGTTCTCGATGACACCCAGCAGCATTCCTCCGAGGAATGCGCCTGGAATCGAACCGATGCCGCCGAGAACAGCAGCCGTGAAAGCACGGATGCCAGGCATGGAACCGAGGGTAGGATAGACAGAAGGGAACGTCGCACAAAGCAGGATCGCTGCAATTGCCGCAAGGCCGGAACCGATCGCGAACGTGATCGAGATGATCTTGTTCACGTTGATTCCCTGCAGAGCAGCAGCACCCTTATCTTCAGAACATGCACGCATCGCACGTCCGGTTTTCGTGTTGTTGATGAACCAGGTAAGTACCAGCATGATGGCAATGCAGACTGCAATCGTGACCAGGGTTGTGTAGTAGATATTGACTCCCCCGACATTCAGAGAACCGCTCAGAATCGTCGGGAAAATCTTCGTATCCGTTCCCCACAGCATCATCGCAGCGTTCTCCAGGAAGTAGGATACGCCGATTGCCGTGATGAGAACCGAAAGACTCGAAGCCTCGCGGAGCGGCTTGTAAGCAAGCCGTTCAATCACTACACCAAGTACCGTGCAGACCACCACGGAAATAATGACTGCGACGAATACCGGCAGATGGTACGTGTATATGCAGAAATATGCGGCAAATGCGCCGATCATGATGATATCGCCATGGGCAAAGTTCAGCATCTTGGCAATGCCGTAAACCATGCTGTAGCCCAGAGCGATAATCGCATATACGCTTCCCAGTCCGAGTCCGCTGATCAGGTATGACAGAAAAGACATCATATGCTGTTACCTCCCTCTACTATTATCATATGCGAAACAGAGGCTGCCAATGCAAGTGCGTGCTGGCAGCCTCCATGATCTTATTCAGTAAATCCTGTATTACTCAGCGCTGACGTAAGCACCGTCCTTGATCACAACAGCCTTCGGATCCTTGGAAACTGTACCATCAGCAGACCATGTGACACCAGTACCGGTAATGCCGTCGAATGTCATCGAGGTGAACTGTGCAATCAGAGCAGCTGTGATATCATCGGTGGAAGAATCAGCTGTCACATCAGAAGCCTCAAGAGCCTGGGCAATTGCATAAACGCTGTCATAAGCATCAGCTGCGAACTGGTTCGGAGTATCACCATAAGCTTCCTTGTACTTGGTAACGAAGCTCTGTGTCTTCTCATCTGAAGCATCAGCAGAGAACGGTGTAAGCATATACAGTCCTTCAGCAAGAGAAGTATCGAAACCTTCCAGAGTCAGGATTCCATCCATGCCATCGCATCCGAAGAAGGTCGGAGCATAGCCAGCATTGCTAGCTGCTGAGAGAATCTGAGAAGCCGGCTGATAATAAATAGGAAGGAATACCAGATCAGCACCAGCTGACTGAGCGCCCTGAATGTAAACCGAGAAGTCGGTGGTGCCTTCCTGGAACGCACCCTGATAGACAATTGAAAGTCCCTTAGCTTCAGCTTCTTCCATGAACTTCGTATAAAGTCCATTGGAATAGTTATCATCGTTGCGGTAGATGACAGCAATCTTAGTGCCAAGATCACTATGTTCTGCAATATAGTCTGCCGAAGCACGGCCCTGGTTCGGATCCGTGAAGCACATCTGGAAAACATTGCCATAAGGATTTGCTTCATTGGTCGCATCCTGGTATACGATTGCGGTCGAAGACCCGGACGGAGTAATTGCGAAGATATTGTCCTCTTTGTACAGCGGAGCAACCGACTGGCCAGCACCGGAAGTCGTGGTCAGCAGGGAAACCTGCATGCCATCATCAACCAGAGTGTTATAAGCAGAAACGGCCTGCTCGCCATCAGCCTGGTCATCTTCGAAATGGAAATCGAAGCTTACCTTGCCGCCAGCTGCGTTGATCTCATCAACAGCGATCTGAGCGCCATGCATGACAGCCAGACCATACACTGCAGCGTCACCGGTAATAGGACCGGAACCACCGAGAACAAACGGCTTGGAGCTGGTAGCTGCAGTAGCAGCAGAAGCAGATTCGGCTGCCGCAGTGTCAGAAGCTGCAGCGGTCGAGGACGATGTGCTGGAAGAACTTCCGCAGGCTGCTAATGACGCTGCCATCGCAACCGCCAGTCCTCCTTTGAAGAACTTTTCAAACTTCATAATTCCTTCCCTCGTTTTCTATCTTCTGAAGAAGATGTTCCTATTATAGAGTCACGGTTTCACCATTTCAACACTTTGATTCATATAATTTTCAGATTTTTCTGAAATATTTTCCATATTCTGCAATTCTTTTCATTCAGATATAAAGAAAAAGACTGCACCAGCAGTCCCTTCCTTATTCAGCCAGGCAAGTTTGGCTTATTTCATAAAAATGGCGCCTCAAACAGGGCTCGAACCTGTGACACTGCGGTTAACAGCCGCATGCTCTGCCGACTGAGCTATTGAGGCGTGCTCCAATAATATACCATTCACTCCCCTTTGTTTCAAGTCCTTTTTGAAAGTCGAAAAAAGCCGTTTCCAATGCAGGAAAACGGCTTCAGATTACTCTTTTACTTTCTCGAGATCGTTGTATGCGATATCCGTCGGCGTCTCACGGCCGAACAGCATTGTCATGACACTTGCAGTCTGCGTCTGATCATTCATCGCACTGACCTTGCCCTCCATGCCGGAGAACGGTCCGGTCAGAATCTTGACCATATCGCCAACCTCAAAGTCGACGGTGACCTTCTTATCGCTCTGGCCCATTCTTCTCAGAATGGATTCCATCTCTACCGGAGAAACCGGGAACGGCTTAGCACCGCCGCCGGAAGAACCGATGAATCCGGTGACTCCTGGCGTATTACGGACAACATACCACGCTTCATCGGTCATCTTCATTTCCACAAAGACATATCCCGGGAACATGTTCTTCATCTTCTCTATGGTCTTGCCATTCTTGATCTCAATTTCAGGCTCTTCCGCAACGACGATCCGGAACAGGCTGTCCTGGATGCCCATGGACTCCACACGCTTTTCCAGATTTTCTTTGACACGGTTCTCATGTCCGGCATACGTATTGACTACATACCAGCGCTTTTCGTGCTCGTCATCAATTACCGGATTGATCTTCTTCTCTTCTGTCATGATTACGCTCCGATTCCGATCATCTGAATCAGTCCGCTTACCAGAAGATCACAGAGAACAAAGAATACAGCGAAGAAAGCCGTAAAAATCACAACTTCTCCGGTATTAGACATCGTATCTTTTGTCTTCGGCCAGCGAACCCGCTTCGCTTCCTTTTTAATACCGCTCCAGCTGAACGTTTTATCCATACTATATGAAGCCTCCTACCTGGTTTCCTTATGGAGCGTCTTCTTACCGCACTTCGGGCAGTATTTCATAAGCTCCAGTCTTTTGGTGCTGTTTTTCTTCCGGGAAGTCGTGTAGTTCCTGGACAGGCATACGCTGCATGCCAGAATAACCTTGTCGTCCTTTGCCATAACGAAAAACTCCTCAAATGCTTAACTAATGTAGCACACGCCAATCGCTACCGTCAACACTCGTTTTTCTGCTTTCTGATACGCAAAAGGCGGATTTCTCCGCCCTTCTGCTGTGATCAGTTCTCACTGTCAGAAGCTGACTTGATCGCATCCGTCTTGAAGATGAACTTCACGGTATTCGTTCCGTTATCATCATTGCCCGCAAAGCTGCTGTACTCTGCACCAGCATCGCAGACTTCCTTCAGACGATCAATCACATCCGTCAGATTATCCCCGAAGAGATCTGCTAGCTTATCAATACCTTCTTCCTTGAAATTGGTCATGCCATCCAGCAGTTCCTGAGCACCATCATCAAGCTGGAGAGCCCCAGTCTGCAGTGTATTCACGCCGCTGTTCAGTTCAGAAGCACCATCACTGAGCTGACGAGCACCATCGATCAGTTTCTTGTAATCCGCATTCGAGCGAATCGTATCAATTGCCTGCTTTGCGCCAGCCTGTCCGGCAGCTTCAGCAACTGTCTTCGTGTATTCTGTCAGAATTGCTTTAATCTGTTCTTCTGTCAGAGAGAAGTCACCTGTATCAGAACTGGACGAATCAAGGACTGCAGCCATCTGAGCAGGTGTCAAATTGCTCATATCTGCACTCTGGGTAACTGCACTGTTATCAGCTGCTGTATTATCAGATCCGGAATCTCCTGTCTTATCTGCTGTTGCAGCAGTCAGAGCCTGCTGTGTAATTGCAAGCTTGACTTCTGCATCAGCCTTTGCCTGGTTAGCCGCATCGCGTTCCTGATTAGCCTGAGTCACAGCTGCATTCGCATCTTCAACAGCTTTACTAGCAGCAGCAAGCTGTTCATTCAGCTGTGCAATCTCTTCATCTTTCTGAGCAAGCTGTGCTTTCAGTTCTGCAATCTTCTGGTCTGCATCAGAAGATTCACCCGTCTGAGCAGTTTCATCGGAAGCGGTTTCTGCATTCACTGCTTCATCTGTATCTGTTTCAGCCGGTGCAGCCTCTTCCGTTACAGCAGCATCTGCTTTGCTGTCTTCAGCAGCCGGCTGAGCTTCTGCAGTGCTCTGATCTGCAGAGGTATCTGAAGCCTCCTGCTTCTCTTCAGTCACTGCAATCTCCTGCTTTTCTTCAGCAGCAGAAGTCTGAGTATCAGCATTCTCCTGAGCAGTCGCTGTATCTGCAGCTGCCGTATTCGTATCATCCGGCTCTTCTGCACAGAATGCTACGAATGCAGCAAGCTTAGCTTTGTTCACATTACCCTGCTCATCCATGATCCCAGCAGCCGAAAGCTTCTTGACTAGCGCGGACATATTGGAAAGCTGTGTAATCTTATCTGTATTGAGGGTTCCATCAGAATTCAGCAGACCAGCATCCTTAAGCTGCGTCTGAAGACTCATCAGGTTCTGAACTTTCGTCGTATTCAGCGAAGTTGTTCCATTGGTATCGGTAGTAATAATTCCAAGACCCTGTGCAAGAGAAACCAGCTCAGACTTGCTCTGCAGAGCATCCGTATCTTCTGTGTAAACTATATCGCCTTTTTTGATCAAGCCTGCGCTAGCTGCAAGCTGAGCCAGTCCGACAATTTTCTTTCCAGTATCTGTCGGCACTACTGTTCCATCTGAATTAATACTAATCAGCCCTGCTTGCTGCAATCCCGTAATTGCCTGCTGGCTGGACGTATTCAACGTTCCATCAGCATTAATCAATTCATTATTCATGAGGCTTAGTACAGTAGGGAGAGATTTGGAAATGGCATCCGTATTCAGTCCTTTAGAGGTGATGAGATCAGCATTTATCAGATTCTCAAGCAGAGTCTTATAAGCATTAGTCACATTCGGATCAACCTTATGGGTTTCGGAATTAATGATTCCAGCCGTTTCCAGCTGATCAACTAATGATTTAATGCTATCCAAGTTAACGTTTCCATCTGAATCCATGCAGCCGATTGAAGCTAGCTGACTCTGCAGATTTGTAAGCAGAGTAACTGCTTCCGCATTCACCATACCATCATCCTTGACCAGCCCGAGCTCTTTAAGCTCCGCAGGAAGTGCAGTGAGCTGGGCAAGCTTTCCCTGATCCAGATTTCCATCTTGATCAATTACGCCGAGCTGAGTCAATGTGGCGATGGTCTGAGTCAGATTCTTCTTTGCTTCCTCAGTAAGATTGCCCTTCTGATCAATGATGTTCTGACTGATCAGGGAAGCATACGTGTCACTGAGCTTGTCGCCTTTGACAGCACCAGTCTGCTTCAGCTGATCCACCAGGGATGTAAGCTGCATTGCAGTCTCAAGTTCCTTTGGATCAATCCCTCCTTCCGGCTTACCGGTCTTAGGATTCACTTTCACAATACCTAGCTTGGCAAGAGTCGTGATCAGATCTTCGTTCATCGAAACGCTGCCGGTGGAAGCATCCACTGTCAGCACATGTGCCTGAGTCAGCTGGGTAAGGAGCAGATCTCCTGTCTCCTTGACCTCTGCATACTTTGCTGCATCAAGATTGCCGTTTGCATCCAATACGCCAAGGCTATTCAGAATTGCCTTTGTCTCGGGTGTCAGGGAACCAGTCTGCTCAATTGTTCCAGTCTGTACAAGAGTACCGATCAGTGCCTGAAGTTTCTGGGGATCGATTATACCGCTCTCATTCATGACTCCTGAAGTCTTCAGAAGACCTGTCACTATCGCAGAAGGAGTACCATCTGCGTTAATTACTCCCGCCTTCTGAAGAGAAGAAATCATCTCTTTTAGCTCTTCGATTTTCTGGTCATTGATCTTGCCGTCCTTCTGGAGAACCCCAAGGTCCATCAGTTTCTTGGCAACATCCGGATTGAGTTCTBCCTTTTCGGTGAGGATTCCCTTCTGCTGCAGCTGCTTGACCAGCGCCATCGGATTTGCAAGCTGCTTTTCGAGGCTTGCAATCATGGCCTCTGCTTTCTTCTGAGCTGCTGCAGATGCGGTTTCTGCATCTTTCGCATTGGACGCAAGTGTATTGTCAAAGGTGACAAGACCATCTGCCAGCTGCTTTGCACCATCATTCAGATCAGAAGAACCGCTCTTCAGTCTGTTCACGCCGCTGACCAGATCACCTGTTCCATCTTTCAAGGTCTGTGTCCCATCAACCAGTTCCTGGGCAGAGCTCTGGAGGGTATTCATATCATCCTTGAGCTCATCCAGGGTTCCGTCATCATCAACCTTCAGATCAGACAGGAAGCTTGAAGAAGCGAGTGTCATGGTCATCTCAAGCGAGAAGTCCGTGACATCTGCTTCAATCTGAACATACTCCGGAATCTCAATATCGCCGATCTTGTCTTTCAGATCTTTGTCATCATCGAGATCCAGGCTTTCTTTGAGACCAGGGAATGCCATGCCGATGACAAATGCATTGTCACCTTCTGAGATTACCTTTCCGTTTTCAACCTCGATATTCGAGAATTTATCATTCGGAAGTTCAAGTCCTGACACCATGGCAAACGGAGTCTTAATTGTTGTCTTCTTGCCATTGATCGTGACATCCTTGGTGCTGTTGTTCTCATAGTCGAAACGGATGGTCACATGTCCGCTCTTGCCGGCAAGATCTTCTGCAGAGATGTCTGCACCGTCCAGCTGATAGCTGATTTTCACCGCTACCGGTAGTTCTGCATCCGTGGTTCCCTGATAGTAGATATCATTGCCTTCTGCGTTCCAGGAAATAGAACCATCATTGTTCGTGCTGTAGGTTTCATCTCCCTTTACGTTCACGATATCTTTCAGGGTTGTGTAGTCTTTGATGATATCCGAAGAACTGCCATTCTTCAGCCAGTCGCTGACGATGACATTCTGCTTTTCGCCAGACGCATCCGTGATGACATAGACCGTTTCATCTTTTCCTTCGGTATTGCTGTCATTATTGATGCTGATCTTTTCTGTATTGCCGGAAGTCGTTTCCGTTTCGTTTCCGCCATTATTCTTTGAATCTGTTTCTTCTGCGAATACCTCGAAATTGCCCATGCTCAGCATCATCGCTGCCGCAATTCCGGTATGAAGAACTTTGCTCAGTTTCTTGTTCATAGATTTCTTCTCCTTCTGCTGGATGGATCAGCCTCTCTGAGGCTTTGATGTTTTGGTGATGAGCTTATCGAATGTAAGCAGCAAGCTCGGCAGGACAAAGATGACACAGCCCATGGAAATGATTGCGCCTCTTGCCATCAGGATGCAGAGCGAACGGATGACATCGATATTGGAATACATGCCGACTCCGAAGGTTGCTGCAAAGAAGCTCATTGCAGAGACCAGAATGGACTTTGCACTTGCCTGCACTGCATCTTCAACTGCTTTCTGCTTCTCAACGCCTCTCGTGCGGTCACGGCGATAGCGCGTTGTCATCAGGATTGCATAGTCGACGGTAGATCCTAACTGAATCGTTCCGATGACGATGTTGGCGATGAACGGCACCTCACGGCCGGTGAAGAACGGCACTGCCATGTTGATCGTGATGCCAAGATAAATCGTTGCAATCAGGATGAACGGCAGCGAAGCACTGCGGAATACGATGGCAATGATCAGGAAGATGATGCCGATCGATACGGAAGATACCCAGTTGAAGTCATGGTCCGTAACGGAGATCAGATCCTTGGTAGCTGCCGCTTCTCCGATCAGCATGGAATTGCTGTTGTATTTCTTTGCGATGGCAGTCAGTTCCGTAACCTGATTGTTGACCTCATCAGTGGCGACCGCATATTTGCTGCCAATGAGCATCATCTGCCAGTTCTCGCTCTTGAGACTGCTCTTCAGATCATCCGGAATCATGTCATCCGGAATTACGGATCCCTTGACGGTATCGAGTCCCAGCACCCACTTCACGCCATCGACATCTTCCATTTCCGAAGACATCTTCTTGATGTCCTTGGCCGATTCATCAGCAGGAACCATCAGGATATGAGTTGCATTCTCGTCAAACAGGGTTTCGAGTTTCTCATTGGCAATGCTGCTGTCCAGAGTCTTCGGAAGCGTTCCGCCAAGGTTGTAGTACACCGGGATATGGACATATCCGTAGATTGCCGGGATCAGAAGAACCAGGGCAATGACCATGTACTTATATGCATGCTTTGTGACATGCTTGCCAATGCCCTTCAGATCCGGGAGCACGGCCTTATGTCTGGTCTTGTTCAGCGCTTTATCAAACACGAGAATCAGCGCAGGAAGAATCGTGACACAGGAAATCACACCGAACAGCACGCCCTTCGACATCACCAGGCCAAGATCCATGCCAAGCCGGAAGCTCATGAAGCAGAGGGCTATGAAGCCGGCGATCGTCGTGATCGAAGATCCGAGAATAGAAGACAGTGTTTCATCAATTGCCTTCACCATCGCATCGTTCCGCTCATTGCCTTTTTCCAGTTCTGCCTCATAGCTGTGCCACAGGAAGATGCTGTAGTCCATCGTCACGCCAAGCTGAAGGACTGCCGCAAGTGCTTTGGTGATATAGGAGATGCTGCCAAGTATCTGGTTTGTGCCGAGGTTGTACACGATGGCCATGCCGATCGATGCCAGGAACAGGAACGGAACCAGGTAGCTGTCCATCGACAGCATCAGCGAGATGCAGCATAAGAGCACTGCCAGCATGACATAGATCGGTGCTTCGCTCTCTGCCAGATCCTGCGTATCCACAAGCACGGCGCTCATGCCGCTGACGAAGCACTGCTCATTCGACAGCTTGCGGATCTCGCGGACTGCTTCAATTGTCTCGTCTGCTGATGTCGTATCATCGAACAGGATGAACATCATCGTCGCATCCCCATTGTTGAATGCTTCATAGATATCATCTGGAAGCATCTCTTTCGGAATGCTGATGTCCATCACATCGGAATACCAGATGACATTCTTGACACCCGGAACTTCCTTGATCTGATCTTCCAGCTTCTGAACATCCTTGTCCGGCATTCCTTCCACGATATACATGGAGAAGGCACCAGTCCCGAATTCTTCCTTCAGGATATCCTGCCCCTTCATGGTCTCTATGGTATCCGGAAGATAAGTCAGGATATCATAGTTGACTTTCGTGTGAATGTAGCCGATTGCCGAAGGAATCAGAAGCAGTACAGATACGATCAGAATCAGGATTTTATTCTTGACGACAAATTTTCCCAGTTTCTTTTCCATATCCTCACTTCTTTCTATCCGCTGACTTTTTCGACCAGCAGTCGAAATCATCCGCACTATGTTATATGTGCTATTCGACTATTGGTCAATAATTTTTCCTATACAGAATCCGCGTTCTGTTTTGTGACCTTCAGTCATTTCCTGGCCAGAAAAATTGACTCTTTCCGGAAAATGGCTATATTTCAATAAAGATATGAGAACGGACGGAAAAGCAGCACAGAACAAACGAATCAAAAAAGATGCTCTGATGAGCACCGCTTTTGATCTGTTCTCTTCCAACGGGGTCAACCATACGACCATTTCCGATATCACGGAACGGGCCGGTCTGGGGAAAGGAACATTCTATTCCTACTTCAAGGATAAATACGACATCCGCAACCACATCATTGCTCATAAGTCTGCTCAGATCTTCCTGAAAGCAAAGCAGGCAATCGAAGCACAGCCGGAAATCCGTTCTATGGAAGACAAAATCATCGGCATGTCCGACAACATCATCGATCAGCTGACCAGAGACAAGCCGACGCTATCCTTTATATATAAGAACCTGTCATGGGGAGTCTTCAGGAACGTTCTCACCAGCGAGAATGATACCGTTGATTTCGCAACGGTCTTCAATGATGCCATCGAGGAATCCTCCGTCAAATACAAGGATCCCCTCGTCATGATCTATCTGATCATCGAACTCGTCAGCAGCACCTGCTACAGCTCTATCCTCTACAGCGAACCGATGCCGATTGCCGAGCTGAAAACGTATCGCTATCCGAGTATCCGGGCCATCATGCGTGAGCAGGAGGTTAAAGAAAAACCAGATCAGTCGTGAAACTTCTCTGGTTCTGTCGGCAGTTCCAGCATCTTCCAGCTGCCATCTGCCCATTCGAATTTCATGATGCCTCCGTTAGGAACCGGAAAGGCTCCGTTTTCGGAACGTTCTTCCCTGAACTTCACCGGATCAATGCCGAACAGCGGCTTCAGCATATGCAGGCAGTAGCTTCCATGGGACACAATCAGCACCCGATCGCCATCCTTGCACTCCGAGAGAATCTCGGAGAACGTTCTGATGATGCGATTCGTGATGGATTCGGTATCATCCCCGCCGATATCCTTCCACGAATCTTTTTTTCTGCGCTCCGTCATCTCCGGCTTCACCTGCTCAATCAGTGCGCCATCCATCAGTCCGAAGTCAAACTCCTTGAGTCCTTTCATCGGCTCTGCCTTCAGCGACCGTTCTTTCAGAATGATCGCTGCCGTATCGACAGCCCGCTCGCTGCTGGAGCAATAGGCTCTTGTAAACGGAACCGAACGGAGTGCTTCTGCAGCTTTCTCAGCTTCCCGGATGCCCTGCTCGGTGAGCGGGCTGTCACAGCTTCCCTGCAGACGGCGGATCTTGTTGAAGAGGGTCTGACCGTGCCTTACGTAATAGAAGGTTACTCGCATACGCTGCGGATCCCTTCCAGCAGACTGTGGATCACCTTGAAATCCGAGTGGTCTGCTTTCTTTTTCCGATCCAGCAGAATCGGCGTGATGCCGGCATCAGAAGCGCCTTTCATATCATTGATGGAATCGCCGATATGAATTACTTCTTCCGGACTGCATTCGCTCAGTTCCAGAGCCTTCTCGAACAGTTCCTTATGCGGCTTGTATGCTTTCACCATATCTCCGCAGACAATGCCATTGACATGCAGGCCGTTGCGCTTCAGGCAGACGCTGATATATCGGTCGCTGTTATTGGAGATGATGTAGATCGGCTTCGTGCACCGTTCAAAGAACGGAAGTACGTCCGTATAGAGCGGAGCATACATCCAGTAGTTGATATTCAGCTGCTGAAGCTGATTCAGGTCTTCTTTCAGCCCAAGTTCCCGTGATGCTTTTTTCAGAAGATCCATGCAGATATCTTCTTCCGAGCGGAAGGAATCCCCATAGCTGCGTTCTTCTTCAATCCGAAGATTGCGGAACCACCATTCCATCATGGCTCTCGGGTCTTTCACATTGCTGTTCTTGGCACAGCGCATGGTCATTTCTTCAATATCCGGTCCGCCTTCCTGCAGGATCGTTCCCGTATAATCCAGAAATACTGCTTTGATCATAGATTCTTCACCTTTTCCATTCGTTATTATAAATGAAAAAATATGTATATAGCGCAATCTGCACGCATGTAAGCGCATACGTTGAGAGCATTGATCAGTTTTCGGAAACTGATGAAAGCATTCTTCGGATCATGAGCGGATTTCATGCCGGCAGGAAAGATAGTGTGATATTGTGTAACGGGATTGCAGTGCTGCTTCCAGAAGCAGCTAAGGAGACACGAATATGCAGCTGTTTGATATCATCGGGCCGGTTATGGTCGGACCATCCAGTTCTCATACCGCCGGCGCAGCCAGGATTGGCGAAGTTGCCAGATGTCTGATGGGCGAGCCCATTGTCTCGGCAGGGATCTATTTCCATGGGTCTTTTCTGGCAACCGGAAAAGGGCATGGCACAGACCGGGCACTGACTGCTGGCCTGATGGGAATGCGGGTAGATGATCCGCGGATCCCGGATGCGTTCAGAATTGCAGATGCCATGGGTCTGAAGCTTACGTTCGGAGCTGCAGATCTCGGCGAATCCGCTCATCCGAATTCCGTGAAGCTCAATCTGACCGGAAAGTCCGGCAAGACCCTGGAGATCATTGCGTCTTCGATCGGCGGCGGCCGGATCATGATCAGCCGCATTGACGGGCTGAAAGCGGTGTTCTCCGGAGATCATCCGACGCTGATTGTCCAGAACGATGATACCCCTGGAAAGATCGCATTGATTTCAGAGATGCTGTATCACAGCAGAATCAATATCGCGACGATGCAGCTGGACCGCGATATCAGGGGAGGCCACGCCGTCACCGTACTGGAACTCGATCAGGAAATCCCAGATCAGGATCTGCACTGGCTGGCAGCACAGGAAGGCATTCTGAAAGTAACCTATCTCAGCCTGAAGGAGGTGAACTGAGATGTATTCATCCCTGGAGAAAATCATCAGAAGAGCAGATGAACAGAATATACCGTTCTGGAAAGCAGTTCAGAAACATGACTGCCGCGAAGAAGGAAGAACGGAAGAAGAATCCTTTCAGAAGATGAAGGAAATGTATCTCGCCATGAAGGAATCAGACTTTGAATATGACCCGGATCTGAAATCATCCAGCGGCCTGGTCGGAGGCGAAGCCTACAAGATCCATGTACGCCGTGCCAATGGTGAGATGATCGTCGGGGAATTCGTTTCCGCAGTGATGGAACGAGCTCTGCGTATTGCCGAATCCAACGCATGCATGAAGCGCATTGTCGCTGCACCGACAGCAGGATCCTGCGGTGTTGTTCCAGCAGTGCTGCTCAGCATTCAGGAACGCAACCGACTCAGCGATGACAAGATGACCGAAGCACTCTTCGTAGCGGGAGGAATCGGCGGGGTCATTGCAAGACGGGCAAGTCTTTCCGGTGCAGAAGGCGGCTGTCAGGCAGAGATCGGCTCCGCCAGTGCGATGGCCGCAGGTGCTCTGACCTATCTGCTGGGCGGATCAGGCAAGCAGATCACCAACGCTGCCGCCATCGCTCTGAAAGGCCTCCTCGGCCTCAGCTGCGATCCGGTTGCAGGGCTTGTAGAAGTGCCATGCGTGAAGCGCAATGTGATCGGCAGCGTCAATGCGGTCACATCAGCCGAGATGGCAATGGCAGGCATCGAATCAAAAATACCGCACGATCAGGTCATTGACGCGATGCGCTCCATCGGTCATATGATGCCATGCGAACTGAGGGAAACCGCCAAAGGCGGTCTTGCCGCAACTCCGGCAGCGCAGGAAATCACGCAGAAGATTTCAATGTAGCAGAAATGAGCAGCTGAGAAATTCCTGGCCTGAAGCCGCGGAACCTCAGCTGCTTTTTTGTCTTTTCAGAACCCGGATTCCTTGATTTCTGATCCATTCTGAGGCATCCGGACCATATGCAGTGCTTTTCTCATCATTTGCAGTGATCAATTTCATGAGAATAATGATTGCAAGTCATCTGTTCATGCGGTTATATCGTATTCTGTCAATCATTTCATTGTACATTCACGCATGGTTTTATATGCATGTTATGAAGAGTACGGTTGTGCATTAATGATCAGATTTTGTGAATTTAAAGCCGTTTTTATACACTTTATGTGAATTGTCACATATTCTGTCAGTTAGGTATTTATAGTGCTAAGCATGTATGCATGTCTGCATGTCTGCATGCATACTTCTGATTTTGTTTATGACAGACGATTTACATCATTTTTAATCATTGATGCATGCATGTTTGATGTTATTATGAAATCGATTTCAGCATGACTAGTTCAGCTCTTCTCAACCTTGATCGTGCCAATTTTTTCCGGTATATTTCCGTCAAGCACTGCAGAAATGCGTGCCTAAGGAGAACACAATTTTGAAAAATAAACTGATGCGCAAACTGATGAGCGCCCTGCTCTGCCTGCCTCTGTTCGCCATGGCAGCTTCCGTACCTGTATATGCGGAAGAATGGGAAGATACTTCCTGGCAGGAAACAGCTGCAGTGAATCCGTATTATGGCGGATGGGGAAACTGCACCTGGTCCGCATGGCAGCTGGCCAATACTTATGCCGGCGTCGCACTGCCTGATTTCGGAAGTGCTTCGAACTGGTATGACAGTGCTGCTTCAATGGGATATACGGTTTCTTCGGTACCTCAGGCTGGTTCTATTGTCTGCTGGTCTCATCATGTCGGCTATGTATCTGBAGTCAGCGAAGACGGAAACAGTGTCTATATCATTGAAGGCGGATACATGGGCGGATACCATGAAGGCTGGTTCCCTGCCTATACCAGCAGAAGCGCTCAGGCTCTGCTTGGCTACATCTACCTCTGGTAATCAGACGAATTTCATCATTCCCAGATATATGAGGAACGCAAAGGAAAGCATCAGCCGCATGTCTTCTTCCCAATCTTCAAGATTCTGATTTGCAGAAGGCTGGATCTTTTCCATACGGTAGAGAACGCTATTGCGCTGGAGAAACAATTTCTGCCCGACTTTGCTCGTATTGCCTGCGTACTTCAGACAAAAGTAGAGCGTCTGCAGCTGTTCCTGCTTGTCATCTTTCTCAGAGTCCATCATCTGCAGAAGACACGGATCCTCGAAGGTCATCAGATCCATCATCGGCATGATAGTATAGTAGCCGTTTTTTCAACTGAAGTCAGGTTCTGCTTCAGAATACGCCAGCCTAAGGTGATGGCCTGAAGGCTCTGCCAGCAGAGCAGCTTGGAAGCAACCAGATTTTCATAAAGCCGTGTGATGCCGATGGAGAGACTGTTCTTTTCGACCAGTCCTTCCAGGCAGCCAAGGGCATTAAGTTACAGTCAGGAAACAGGGCTTTGATATGAGCTTCAGTTAAGCAGAAAGGCCACACTGATGATTCAGAAAATCATCAGTGTGGTTTTTCAATGGAATCTCAATTTTGACACTCCCACGGCTGAAGCACTTGGGCTTTCTCGCCGGTTACTTGTAAGAGCATCGGAAATGGACTTTGCAAAAAAAATCGCCACATTTCGCAGCGAGTGTTCATAGATCAGAGGTTAACGTAATCCGCTTACTTCCTGCCATTTTCCCTCCTGGTTCCTCATGCATGCTATGATGATTTTCTTCTTATCGGTTTCTCAGGATTTCAATCGCCTCTGAAACGGAGTCTGTTATATAGTCCGCACTCTTTCTGACTTCTTCCTTTGCCCCGGACATTGAGAAACCGATTCCGCTGAAGCGGATCATCTGCGTCAGGATCTCTTGATCAAAACGGATTTTTCTGAGGCTGAGATGGATAGAATCCTTCCGGTGCATCAGGTTTGCCATTGCCAGCAGCGCACTGATGATCTGAGTCAGGACCGTCGCATACGCTGCCCCGGCAACGCCGAGATGGAAATTGCGGATGAAGACGATATCGAGAACGATATTCAGCAGCGAGCTGATGATCAGATAATAGAGCGGATTCCGGCTGTCTCCCGATGCCTGCAGCGTGCTCACGAACATGTTGTACATGATCAGACCGGCGGCTCCGGCAAAGTAAATGCTCAGATACGTCACCGCATCGTTCAGAATATCGGATGGCGTGTTCATGAGCTTCATGATCGGCTCTGAGATCAGAACTCCCAGGATCGAAACCAGCACGGTCAGCGCAAGTCCCATGGCCGCGGAAGTATGAACACTTTTCTGAACTTCTTCTTCATCATGTTTTCCGATATTGCGGGCAGTCACAATCCCTGCACCTACCGAAAAACCCTGGAAGAACCCGACCAGGATCGAGATCAGCGCACTCGTAGAGGATACAGCCGCCAATGCTTCTGCGCCGACATAGTTTCCGACAATGAAAGAATCTGCAGTGTTGTAGAACAGCTGAAACAGATTTCCGAGGAAGATCGGAAACGCAAACGTGATGATCTGTCTGCGCAGATCTCCTGATGTCATGTCAGAACTGACCGTTTTTCTCATGAATTGTATGATAGTTGTTCATTTTCTCCGTTTCAATGAGAATCAGGATTCTGCCGGAAAAACAAATAAACGCCCATAAGATTCTGACTTCAGATAAAATTAGAGGATACGGAGAAACTGATGTCAAAACTTGATGATCTGCTTAGGAGCCTCAATCCGAGTACGGTTGAGATTGCTCAGATGGTTCTGAATTACAGGGGAATTAGGAATCTTTCATACACGATTGATAAGCTCCCTGTGATTGAAATGACCGGGAACGTGAAAGATTTCAGCACCGGCCGGATCTTCCGGACGACGCTGCGCTACAACATCTCCATGAACCGGATCATCGATTCCAGCTGCGACTGCCCGGACTTTAGATTCTGGCATCCGTGCCAGCACGCGACTGCCATGATCATCATGTTCCTTACAGCGGTTGAAGAAGGCCATGTAAAACTGCCTGACTGGCGGGAAAAAGATACTGATCCGGATCTGAAAGACTTCATTTCAGATACACTTTCTGTTTCAGCCACGGATCAGTCCGGCGATGTCGAGATTGAAGTCCATCTTTCAGAAGGAAATCGCAGTGCGAATTCCGTCGCACTTGATATGAAGATCGGAAGAACTGGCTTGCGGAAGTACAAGCTGAAAGATGTAGGGAAACTAACGTCCGCAATGGCAAATCATACTGAGATCCGCTATGGCAAGGAACTGGATTTCTTTCCCTCCATCGAATCGTTTGTCCCGGAGTGTCAGCCTCTGATCAATCTCCTGTATCAGAAATTTCTGACCAGCCACTCGGAATATTACTGGGATGGTTATACGTCCGATATCGAAAGCGGCTATCTGATTCCTAAAAACCAGGTAGACGCCTTCATGGAATCTGTCTGGAACATGAAGCTGTTCGTAAGCGAACCGAAAGGCAGCACGTACCCGGAAACCATCCGGACCCTGGTAGACGGGAATCCGGAGTTCGGGTTCTCTCTTGAGAAGACGAAAGACGGCTATACGCTGTCGGGGAAAAACAATCTGGTCTTCTCCGGACTCCGGTATTTCTATTTCATAGCACCGGAAGAAAAGAAGATTCTCCGTTCTCCGCTGACGGATCATTCCAGAAACTGCATCCGCCTGCAGAATCTCATCAGCAGAAAACCAGATCTGTTTCTTGCTGAGAAGGATATCCGCGGATTCCTGCAGAGCACGATGACACCCTCCGAACAGCCGCAGGTTCAGGCGATCGGTTTCAGCCCCGAAGCATATCTTCCCCCGAAACCGGAATTCCAGGTCTACCTGGACATGCCCCAGGACAGCTTCATCACCTGCGAAGTCTATGCAATTTATAAAGATCAGAAATTCAATCTCCTCGAAGGCTATGAGAAAGGCCGCGAATACCGGGATATCAGAACTGAGAAGCAGTTTGATCAGATGATTTCTGCGATGTTCACCGGCTTCGATCAGGAACACCATCGCCTTGTCTTAGCAGATGACGAAGACAAGCTCTATAATCTTCTGACCAATGGCATCGAGCAGATCCGTCAGAAAGCAGAAGTATTCATCACAGACGCACTGAAGAAGATCACCGTCCGCACGATGCCGAAGATCTCAGTCGGCATCTCTGTGAATCATGATCTGCTGCAGCTGGATCTTTCCCAGGATCACAGAACCCTGGAAGACCTTGCGGAGATCCTTTCCCGCTATACGCCGAAGAAGAAATACTACCGCCTGAAGAACGGCACATTCCTGAACGTCGACGAAGACGAGATGGCAGAGATGGCAAAGCTGAATGAACAGCTCCAGCTTTCCAATGCCCAGATCAGGAAAGGAAAAGTGTCCATTCCGAAATACCGGGCCATGGTTCTGGACCAGGCAGCCGAGAATGATACAAGCCTGCTGATTTCCAGAGATGAATATTTCCGGAACCTGGTCTCGCAGATTCATTCGATTGAGCTCACGGACTATCCGATTCCGGAAGAACTGGATCAGGTACTTCGAGACTATCAGAAAGCCGGATTCCGCTGGCTCTCTGCCCTGCAGCACAATGGCTTTGCCGGACTGCTCGCGGATGAGATGGGCTTAGGAAAATCCGTCCAGGTTATCTCCCTGATCAAGTCTCTTCCGAAGCATCACACCCTGATCATCTGTCCTGCTTCGCTGGTCTACAACTGGTCCAATGAGTTCACGAAGTTCGCTCCGGATCTTGAAACGGTCATGGTCATCGGCAATGCCGCCCAGAGAGAAGAACTCATTCATACTCATACTGCCAATGAGATTCTGATCACCAGCTATGACTCCATCAAGCGTGATGTCGAACTCTATGAAGGCCATCACTTCGATATCGAAGTCATCGATGAAGCTCAGTACATCAAGAATGCGGCTACCCAGGCAGCATCTTCCGTCAAGGAAATCAATGCCTCCTTCCGCATTGCCCTGACCGGAACCCCGATTGAAAACCGGCTCAGCGAGCTCTGGTCGATCTTCGATTATCTGATGCCCGGATTCCTGTTCACGTACCGCCACTTCCGCAATGCCTATGAACTGCCGATCGTCCGGGATCAGGATGAAGAGACCATGAACCGCTTGCGTGAGATGATTGCCCCATTCATTCTCAGAAGACTCAAGCAGAATGTTCTCAAAGACCTTCCCGACAAGCTGGAAGAAGTATCCTATGCCCCGCTGGAAGGCGAACAGAAAGAACTCTACGATGCCCGCGTGCAGCGTCTGAAGATCATGCTCGGAAAACAGAGCGACGAAGAATTCCGCAAGAACCGCATCGCAGTACTTGCCGAACTCACGAGACTCCGTCAGCTCTGCTGCTCGCCTGCGCTGGTTTATGATACGTACAAGGGAAACTCCGCAAAGGAAGACCTCTGCATCGATCTCATTGACCGTGCCGCCAGCGAAGGCCACAAGATCCTGCTCTTCTCCCAGTTCACCACCATGCTTGATCTTCTGGTCAGGCGCCTGGAAGAACGCGGAATCCGGTATCACCTGCTGACTGGCTCCACCACCATCAAAGAACGCAGCAAAATGGTAGAACAGTTCCAGAACGATGATGTTCCGATCTTCTGCATTTCCACGAAAGCCGGCGGAACCGGTCTGAACCTGACGGCTGCAGATATCGTCATCCACTATGATCCATGGTGGAATACGGCTGTGGAAAACCAGGCAACCGACCGCGCTCACCGCATCGGCCAGGATAAGATTGTCTCCGTCTACCGCCTGATCGTCAAAGACACCATCGAAGAACGCATTCTGAAACTTGCCGAACAGAAAGCAGACCTTGCCGGAGAAATCCTTTCCGGCGAAGAGATGAGCAGTGCATCTATCACAAAAGAACAGCTGATGTCCATCCTCGGCTGATACAAAAGGCTGCCTCAGCAGCCTTTCATATACTTCTCTTTCAGGACCCGGACAATCTCCTGATCAGCCGGCAGCCAGTTCACATCATCCAGATGCTGATAATCCAGCCAGCATGCAGCTTCATGTTCCAGCAGTTCAAAATGATCGTCTGCAAGAGAAACCAGAAACGCATCCATCGAGAGATGAAACTCCGGATAATCCATTTCCACTGTCGTGATCTTCTCATTCACGATCACTTCCGCATTCATCTCTTCTTTCAGCTCGCGCTTCAAGGCTTCTTCAGCAGTCTCACCCGATTCGATCTTTCCTCCGGGAAATTCCCAGCCATCCCTGAACTCTCCGTACCCGCGCTCTGCTGCCAGAATCTGACTTCCTCTCCGGATGACTGCAGCCGCAACCCGGATGGTCTTCATGACTTTGCGTACTTCTTCAGAAGGGCTGTCAGCTGACGGAAATACGGAGGCAGCACCCCATCTCCGCGATATGAAATCTCCTGATCCTCTCCCTGCAGAATCAGATCGAGACGCCATCTCTGCCCGATCAGAGGTTCAGAACCATCATTGACCGGAAAATACTGACGATCCCAGTCGCATACAAACAGATTATAGATCAGCATATGCTTCAGCTCGTTCCACTCCTTGAGGCTGATGACATCTGCTTCCTTGGAAATCTTCCCGTTCTCCGCAGTATAGAACTCATATACCACATCCGGAACATTCTCTTCTTCCGCAAAGCGCATATGAATACTGCGATCTTCTGACTGTTCATAGCTGAACCGCAGGCCAGTCATGACCTCTTCCAGATTCAGACCATCATCTGTCTCATGATCCCTGCCGAAGACCCGGTCGCAATCCTTGCACTGATAGCTTTCTCCGTTCTTCACTGTTTCCTTGCTGCCACAATGCGGACACATTACTTCTCCCATGATTTTTCCTCCCTCACAAAATACCGATATGCTCAAACGCATTCCAGATCCCGTCATCCAGAATATCGGTTGTAACCCAGTCAGCCTGTTCCTTCACCGAAGGCATTGCATTGCCCATCGCAATTCCGATGCCGCATGCATGCATCATCGGTATATCATTCTCGCTGTCGCCGATTCCGACAGCCTCCGAACGATCCGCATGAAAATATTCCAGCACCCGCTGAATCCCGGTTGCTTTATTGATGGTCTTATCCGTGATCTCCGCACAGTCGAACATCTCCGGAGAATGATAAGAAAAATTCAGCGCACACTGATCCGGCAGGCTGTTCCTCAGCCTGCTGTAATCACTGTCATACGGCGCATAGGCACAGAACTTGTAGATCTTCTCATCAGCGTCTTCATACATCTCCGGATAAACGTTATGCTTCACGCAGAGATACCGTGCCTCATCCGGATCCGTCACTTCATGCCCTGCATAATACTTGGCAATGTAGTACTTGGAGTCTTCATCATAATAAGCACCTGCCGCACCTTCTGCCATCCAGCAGAACCCGCAGGAACGGATCAGATCCTTGATCTTCTGCACCTCACTGCTTTCAAACGGATGATCATAGATCCGTTTCCCATCAGCATAGATCATCGCGCCTGCTCCGAACAGGAATCCATTCGTATCAAAACGGAAATAATCTGCACACTCAGCAAGACTTCTGCCCGTGCATAAGAAAATCCGGCTGCCTTTTTCTCTGGCGATCCGCACTGCTTTCAGCGCAGATTCCGGAACTCCGTTGATTCTGGAACTGAACAGCGTTCCATCAATATCCAGGAATATATATTTCATACTTCTCCCGCACGAAAAGTATAATCGATTCTCTATATCATTCCTATCCTTTGTACCAAGAGAAAAGACCCTCGCGGGTCTCTCTCTTCTTATTATATAGGGGATAGAATCGCTGAACTACTTGCTAAAGGGGGGAGCGAGTATTTCAGGGCAACCATTTCTGATTGCATTATCATAGTACTCAGCCGGTATCGCAGAAGTTTGTCAGAAATGTGTGAGATTATGTGAATGCGCTTTCCTGGTCTCCGCGGACCCTGTCTTTTCTCCACTGTTTTATGATCAAATTTTGCTTTTTTGTTCAGCAGACAATTTTTCCGCTTGAAAATCGAAACTTACCTGTGTAATATGACTGTGCTTTGACCACGGCGTCATTTTAGTGGTTTTCATTCATCCCCTGCCTGATCAGGGAGAAAGGACAAGCAGAAGTTCTCTTCTGCATAAGCAGCTACATGAACGCAAGAATCCCTGTTGGCCTCAGCCAGGAAGAATGGAATACTGTCACCGAAGGACTTGAATCCCATACCTCCACCGTCAATGATTACCGGAAGGTTCTGAACCTTCTCCATTCGTATGACAACGGCAGGCTCCGCATCACCACGATGAGCCATGAAGATGCCGAGGAATATTTCCGTTTCCTGGATGAACGCCAGGAAGCCGGAACACTTTCCCCGAACACCGCCCATCGCTACAAAGCAACTCTGCGCGCAATCAGTGCCAGAATTGCAAGCAATCCTGACCTCTGGCCTGATTATAAGAATCCCTTCAGCGGCTTATTGAAGAATGAGGAACGCAAGCGCACGGAATACACGATGGAGATGTTCCCATCTCCTTCTGATGTTGCCAAGCTGCGTGCAGTTCTTCCGAAACTGGATAAAGAAGACGCCCTGATTCTGAGACTCATGATGAATATCGGGCTGACGCCTACGCAGGTCCAGAATCTGAAGATCAGCAATTTCACCGGCAGACGCCGGCATGAATCCGGTCCGATTTCCGTGCACCTCGAAGAAGGAACCTTCCTGGAAAACACTTCGAAGTTCTGGAAAGAATCCTCTTATTTTCTCGATAACTATCCGGTCCGCTATGTGCGCCGTTCTTCTGGCCGCACGATCACCTGGAGCTATACCGGAACATTCTTTTTCTCAGAAGACTTCGAGAAGAGCCTGCTCGATTACTATTCCTATACCGGAGAGTCCACGGATACGAGAAACTTCTTTCTGACTTCCAGACATCTGGAATACAACTACCGGGCAATGCACCATATGCTGCTGAGCGCATGTCAGGAAGCTGGAATCTCTTCCTGCATCACCCCGTATCAGCTTTCCAGATACGGTCTCGTCCGTTCCTATGTGATGGATCAGGCCCTGCGGGAAAATGATGCAGGACTTCGTGAGAAGCTCATGAAAGAAGACTGGATCGGTGACTGGAAAGACCGCTATCCGATTCCGCAGAGAATTCAGATCGAATCCATCCAGAAGACCCTCGGCAGTGATGCCCTTCTGAAAATCATCGGGCACTGATCCCTGCCGGCTTTTTTACATCTCTTGCTGATCTGTATTTGAACTGAATCCTGTTCACTTTTATAATGACTGTAATGCAATACGAAGCGCTTTACCTTGAAATCAACCTATTCTGCTGCATTATTGTCGCAGTGATCATGATACGTTCCAATACTGCTTCTCAGATGAAAGCCCAGAGAGTTTTTCTCTATTCTTCCATCGCCGTCCTCCTGTTCTTTATCACGGACACGCTCTGCCAGCTGATGCTTGCCGGCATCATTCCTTATGCTGCAATTTCTCTGCTCCTCCTGAAATCCATCTATTTTCTCTCTTCCACCCTGATGTGCATGAGCTGGTTCTGGTACTTCGACGCCCTGTCCAGAAAAGAACCATCTGCGAAAGTTCCCTTTCATACGCTGCTTCTGGCAATCATCCAGTTCATTCTGAATCTGTTCAACTTCCGGTACGGATTCTTCTTTTCTGCAGGTGCAGAACGCATCTATACCCGCGGGCCGCTGTTTCTCCTCCAGTATCTCTTCTCTTATTCCTTTGTCGTGCTGGCTGAAGTAAGAAGCCTGAAGGCAGTGCTGAAACGGAAAGAATATATCGATAAAGATTACCTGCGCATGCTGGCAGTATTTCCGATCATGCCTGCCGCCGCCGGAATCATTCAGTATTTCTATCCATTCCTGCCCGTTGCCTGCTGCTGCATTACCCTGGATATGCTGATGCTGTATCTGGATTCAATGGAAGATCTCATCTCCCTGGATTCTCTGACCGGCCTCAACAACCGCAAACGTCTGCTCAATTCCATTGCTGATCGTATGCATGGACAGTCCCGCAGCCATCAGTATCTGATGATGATCGATGCAGATCACTTCAAAGCAATCAACGATACCTACGGCCACCTGGAAGGAGACAATGCGCTGCGCACGCTGGCCGATGTGCTCCGCCAGGCATGCATTCCCTTGAAAAAGCGGGCCATCATCGGCCGATATGGCGGTGATGAGTTCATCATCTGCATGGAAGCTGATACCGGATCCGAAGCATCTGAGACTGCTGACTCGATTCATTCTCTGCTGAACGAAACTTCAGCGCTGCACAATCTTCCGTATACCCTCTCTGCTTCGATCGGCATTGCCAGATGCACGGATGACATGAAAACAGTATATGATCTGATCAATGCGGCTGATCAGAAACTCTATGAGAAAAAGAAAAGCAGAACATGATCATTCTGCTTTCTCAGATAATTCCAGCCAGCGATTCTCGGCCGCTTCTTTTTCATTGCGCTTACGGTCAAGCTCATCACTGAGAGACTGTATTTTTCCATAATCCGTGATACCTTCCATCGAAGCCTCCAGCTTCCGGATTTCTTCTTCCATTTCCGGCAATTTCTTCTCGAGATCCTGAAGTTCTTTCTTCTCTTTGTAAGACATCTTCGCAACAGGTTTCTCCGGCTTCTTCTGAACCGGAGCTTCTTTCTGCTTCTCTACTTTCTCTTCCTGTTCCAGGAAATCTGAGTATGCCTGCTGCACGACTCTGATTTCCCCATTGCGGAACACAAACAGACGATCTGCCGTCCGATCGAGGAAATAGCGATCATGACTCACTTCCAGAACTGCGCCCCGGAAGTCTTCCAGGTAATCCTCCAGAATTGTCATCGTATCTGTATCCAGATCATTCGTCGGTTCATCGAGAATCAGAATATTCGGAGCTTTCATCAATACGGAGCAGAGATACAGTCTTCTCTTTTCTCCGCCGGAGCATTTCGAAATCGGCAGATACTGCTTGTCTTTCGGAAACAGAAAGCGCTCCAGCATCTGTCCCGCAGTAATCTCTTCACGATCTGCAGTCATCACGACTTTGCCGGACTCTTCCAGATAGTCGATAATCCTCTGGTCTTCCTTGAACACTTCATTCTGCTGAGCAAAATATCCGATCTTCACGGTCTCCCCGATCGATACCGTTCCGGTATCGGGCTGCACCTGTCCCATCAGAATCTTCAGCAAAGTGCTCTTGCCGCAGCCATTGGGTCCGATGATTCCGACCCGATCCATGCGATCCAGATTGAAGCTGAAATCCCGGAACAGAACCTTATCTCCATAAGCCTTAGAAATATGCTCAGCAGAAATCGTATTCCGGCCAAGCCTGGAAACCGCAGACTTCAGTTCCAGAACACCTGCTTCCTGGAATTCCTCCTGTGACGCAATCTTCTGATACCGCTCGATTCTGCTCTTCTGTTTCGTGGAGCGAGCCGGTGCACCAGCCCGGATCCATTCAATCTCATGACGCAGGAAATTTCTCCGCTTCTGATCTTCTGCCAGCGCCTGCTGTCGTCTGATCTGACGCTGTTCCAGGTAATCCGCATAGTTTCCATCATACGTATACAGATGACCGCGATCGATCTCCACCATATGATTCGTGATTCTCGACAGAAAATACCGATCATGCGTCACCATGACCAATGCCCCGGAGATATGCGACAGATACCGTTCCAGCCAGAGAATCATCGACTGATCCAGATGGTTCGTCGGCTCATCCAGCAGATACAGATCTGCTTTGCGGATCAGGGCAATCGCGAGTGCTACCCGCTTCTGCTGACCGCCGGACAGCACTTCGATCTTCTGTTCCTGATCTGTGATTCCGAACTGATTCAGAACCGAACGGATCTGATAAACCTCAGCCGGTTCCTTCAAGGCACTGCTCACCGTCTCATAGACCGACTTTCCTGGTTCAAACTGCATTGACTGCGGGCAGTAGGAAACCCGGTACTTCTTCAGTACCGTCACGGTTCCTGAATCCGGCTTCTCCGCTTCTGCCATGATCTTCAGCAATGTGGACTTGCCGGCTCCATTCAAGCCGACGACGCCCCATTTCTCTTTCTCATTCACGACAAAGTTCACATGATCCAGAATCGGTTCTGTCTCATAGCGATAACTGACATCTTCCAGCGATAAGATCATTGGTTCAGTGCATCCTCCCACATCTGCCGATTCGTTTCTGCATCGATGATAAGCGCCTGCTGTTCACCGATATAGCCCGAGGTATAAGTACCGTCCTGCGGAATGGAAAATTCTTCAATGGAATACGAAGAGAAAGAAAGCAGTACCGGCAGCAGTCTGATCAGATCCTGCTCCGTAAAGTCTGTGACAAGCTCCGGCATGATCTTCTCCATTGCCTGCAATAACTGAAGCGGATTCAGAGACCGGATCTGTTCCATGCATGCCTGCACCATCGTGCGCTGTCTCGACGTACGATCGAAATCAGAGCGAGCACTCGTGCGATCTCTTGCATAAGCAAGTGCCTGCTTGCCATTCAGATGAATCTCTCCCGAGGTTTCCAGCAGATCATAATAAGCAGGCTCAGCAAATACTTCCTGATTCATGATCCAGATAATCTGGTTCATGGCAGCCATCTCTTCATCATCGATGGTCACATCGATTCCGCCGATCGCATCTACTGCATCTCTGACGGTCGTGAAATTCACGACGACGGCCCGATCAAAACTCAGTCCGAGATGATTCTCCAGCGTCTCATGCAGAAGATCGATGCCGCCATATGCATATGCCGCATTGAGCTTGGCGGTTCCGTATCCAGGAATCTCTGCTGCAATATCTCTCATCACGGACGTGATCAGAATCTTTTTCGTACTTCTGGAAATGGTCACCATCAGCATCGTATCGCTGCGGCCTTCATAGTCGCTGCCTCTGGTATCGACGCCGACCATCATGACGGAAAAGACATCTGCAGAAGCAGAATTTCCTGAATAAGTGCTGTTCAGCGGCTGCGTCAGGGAAAAGAGATGATTCACTTCCACTCCCAGCAGCACACACCCTGCAATCAGCAGGATCAGAATCACCCGGAAGAAATTCCGGACCGGATGTTTCTTCTTCCTTGCCGGCTGTTCTTCTTCCTGTTCCTCCTCTTCCTCTGGTTCTTCTTGAGGTTCGGGTTTGGAAACATGAGGATGTGCATAAGTCTTTCCTGGTTTTCTTCCGGTCTGGTGTTTGCCCTCATCGAGCTCTTCCAGATATTCGTTCAAATCAATATAAGTTTTCTTCATAAACAAAGCCCGGAATGCTATCCGAGCTGTAATTTTAACATGCCTTCTGCCAGAACACGAATCAGGCATTCCCGTCCGGCTTCTGGAACAGACTCGTGATCCATGCCGTGTTGACTGCCGGGAAGTTCCGGTTCTCAACTTCATACCGCTCCGGATTCTGATTCATTTCATCCTGCATGAAGGAAACCGGGATGATGAATGCCATGCCCTTATCTCCCTCAGCACCGGTACGGACATTGATCTTCATGACTCCGTTATCCAGGCTCTGATATTCCACTGCCGCAACATCTTCTGCCTTGCCCTTGCCGTTATCCACAAACTCGATGAAGCTGTCATATTTGGCAAGTTCCACCATGCGGTCATCCGCCCCGTCTTCCAGGATCTGGATCTTCTCCGAGAATTCCTGCAGCGTCGGGCATCTGCGCAGCGTATATCCCCTGGAAACCAGCGGATCCGTCAGGCTCTTCAGATCAGAACCTGGTTCATTCTGACTCAGCCAGAGCACGAACTTATGGCCCCTGTCGATATAGACCAGCGGGAACTGCACCATAAACTCTTTCTTGCAATGCGGACACGAAACCCGGAACAGATCTCCGGAAACACACCGATCTCTCAGATCCGGATCTTCATCGGCATCGATCGAATCCCAGACTTCGATCTCAAATTCCTTGCCGCAATACGGACACGTATACTTCACATTTCTGGAAACACTCATTCTTCACTCCTCAGTTGCGGAAGAACCTGCCAGCAAATCCGAATCCCGACGCCATTCCCTCACGGCTCAGCCGTTCCATAGCCTCTTCATCTTCATCTGAAAGCGGATCCCCGGCAAACACGCACAGCAACCGGAATCCCTTTCCTGCCTTATAGGGCAGAGCTCTCAGCAGCTGTCCCTGATGAAACCCGCGGATTTTCGTCTGATCCAGCAGTCTTCCTTCTACAAACGAACCGTTGAATCCGTCTACCTGCATATCATACTCCCGAATCCCTGCTTCTGTCAGAATTCCGGTTCTGACGATATCCGGGTAGAAATCATTCCGAACGCCATCCAGCATCTCATTCTCTCTGGTCTCAGCAAGCCTCTCTCCGGCATCCTCTTCCTGTTTCCGGATCCACGGTATATTCTTCTGCTTCATTGCTTCTTCCGGAATGATCTTCCTGGTCCTGAGGTTTCTCAGGATATACGGATCGAAAATGCTCAGCATCTCCTCCTGTTCCAGCCCTTTCCGGCAGTTTGTCCATGTGCTTCCGATCGAAAGCACGTTGAAAAGAAGCGCACCGGTTCTGCTGATATAGCTGGAACACAGCATATAGCAGTCCTCCTCCGCAACAGCAATCTTGTCTTTCAGAGAATCCGTTAAGGTATCGGCCTCCAGAACTAAGTAATTATGAAAATAATCCCGGAAGCCAAGTTTAGAAAGAATCACGCTTCCCTCCGCCCAAAGAATAATATCGGAATCAGAAAAATACGATAGTTCGGATCTTTTTCAAATAAAAATTAATTTTTCAGAGGGTTCTTGCAGACTATGCAGTCTGGTATCTTCCTCCATGCATTCCTCTGCTGAGCGGATGGAAGCACACAAGAAAAAACTGCTGACATCGGTTAGCCATGAATAATGAGAAAATGATCTGCAGGTAAATCCTGAGATCTGAAGTTTGATTCGCGTGAGAAATGAAGCTCGGTATTTTTGATTTCGTAAATCTCTTCCATGAGGTGTTCGGCCCTGCAGCTGCACTCCCTTTCCCCCATTTTCCGAATGGAAGATGCTCGACGCTTCCGCATACTTTTCGCATTCCGGACTATTCCTCTGTGGACAGCCCATATTCTGGTTTTCTGTTTTCATAGAATCTCCTTTCTTTCAATCGTTTACTCAGGATTCATACTGATTCGGTCTTTCACCACCTAGTTATCGCCCATGATGAGCACACAACGATGAAAATCCCCGGACAATACCGTCCGGGGATCGTGTTCATTTCTTACTGATGAATGCTCTCAGTTTCTGTCAGATCTTACGCCTAAGATTCTAAGCACATACAGGAACACATTGATGAAGTCCAGGTACAGAGAGAATGCACCATATACGGCAAGCGACTCTCCGGCAACACCATAGCCCTCATTGGTTCCATAGTAGTAGCTCTTGATCTTCTGCATATCCCATGCCGTGATGCCGAGGAACAGAATGATGCCGATATAGCTGATTGCGAGATTCATGCCCGGAATGAACATTGCGAATACCAATGCCACCAGCATCGCAATCATCGCACCCATGAACAGACCGCTGAACTTTGACAGATCCACATTCGTCGTATGACCGATCACTGCGCAGGCAAAGAACATGACTGCCGCATATGCAAATGCATAGAAGATCGTGCTGACATCAAAGACCAGAGGCAGAATGGAGAAGGTAACACCGGTCAGTGCCGCATATCCGTAGAATTTCGCGGTCATGCCCTGGGCATCCATTCTCGAAAGACTTGCACTGAGGCTTCCGCACAGAACCAGCTGCACGATTGCAACAATCAGAAACATCAGGCTGCTGGCAAGAACCACATACAGGCCGCTTGCATAGACTGCGAACGCTACTGCTGCCGTAATGACCATCGCAATGCCCATCTTGGTCATCACTTTTGTGATATATGCCTTCAAGCCGCCAGCTTCGCCGACATAAGCTTCACGATTGAACTCACTCATTTCAGATTCCATCCTTTCCGGAACAATCCCCTTTGAAGGGATATTCTCATCATATTGAAAACCAGGTCTGTTTCAAGAAATGTGAACAAAACTTCAGATAAGAGAATACAGATCCGCAATTCTGTCAATCCAGGAGACTGCCGCACCAGGCACAGTACTTCGCATCCGGATCATTCGGTGCTCCGCATGCCCTGCATACTTTCTTCTGAGGCACCGGATTCAGCCATTCTGCCAATAGATCCGCCGCATCCGGATTTCCTGCCTCATAGCCCAGGACCTCAAGATCCTGCCGGTTCTGCAGCTTCACGCTGAGCCATACCTTGACTCTCTTTCCGCCATGTTCTCCATAAGGATCAATGGATTCAATCGAATTCCGGTAATAGATCCGGCAATCAAGTCCTTCCCGGTACAGCAGCCAGGCACCGCCGGTATAGAGCGTGCCGCTGTGATCCACCATGCGGAACTCTTCATCATCAAACGAATCTTCATGTCCTGCCTGTGCCCGGAAGAGGCGGCGCTTCAATCCCACCCACTTCGATCTTCCGAACAGCAATCCGACCACAACGCTGACAGCCGTCATCACGATCGCAAGAATCCGGTAATCCTGCTGAAACCAGGAAGGCAGTTCCAGCGCATAGAGCAGAATCACGATGCCGATCAGACATCCCGCCTCGAGCCCATTCAGAAGATATACCTGCATGATCTGCTGTCTGATCTTTCTGCTGTTACTTCTCATCCGTTCTCCTCCAGTCCAGAATCTCTTCTTTCATCCGGCTGCGTTCTGTTTCCTCAAGACTATTGAACCAGTGCACCGGCATCTGATGATTCAGCCATGTATACTGCCGCTTTGCATAATGCCTGCTGTTCTTCTGAATCAGCTCTTTCGTTTCCTCCAGGCTCCTGCTTCCGTCAAAGTATTCCCGGAATTCCTGATACCCGATTCCCCGCATGCCCGGATCATCAAACGTATATCCCTTTTCCAGCAATCCCTTCACTTCTTCTTCCAGGCCATCCCGGAACATCTNCTCTACCCGCTGATTGATCCGTTCATAGAGGACATCCCGATCCATCGTGCAGCCGGCAATGAAGACATCATAGATCGGCTCATGTTTCTGATTCTGCTCCACTTCGCTCTGCCGATGCCCGGTCCGCTTCAGAATCGTCAGCGTTCTGAGAATTCTTCTGCGGTTATGCGGATGAATCTTCTGTGCCTGAATCGGATCCTGCTTCACCATCATCGCATAGAGCTCTTCACTGTCAAGCTGTTCCAGTTCCGGATCTGCCGGAGAATCTCCTTCTTCTGCTTCAAACGTATAATCGTAGAGACATGCTTTCAGGTAGTATCCAGTCCCTCCGGAAATGATCGGAAACGGATCCTGCTCCTCAATCAGTGGTCTTGCCATCTTCTGAAACTCACAGGCACTGTACGGCTCATCCGGATCCAGAATATCAATCAGCTCATGCGGAATGTCTCCGCGCTCTTCCTTCGTCACCTTTCCGGAGCCGATATCAAGTCCGCGGTATACCTGAATCGAATCGCCGCTGATGATTCTGCCATGCAGAAGCCTTGCCATCTCAAGCGAGAACGAGGTCTTCCCGGAAGCAGTCGGGCCGGCAATCACAAGCACCTTCTTCATCGGAACTCCTTTGCCAGATCCCTTTCCTCGATGATCACGAACGTTGCATGCCCCGAAGGACTCTGATACGGATTCGCGCAGGCAGAGAGATCCTTCAGGAACTGATTCATCTCAGCCAAAGCGAGCTTCCTGCATGCATGAATCGCATGCGTGCTGGCAAGCTCTGCGATCTTCTTTCCGGCAATTCTTCTGATCCCTGCCTTTTCTTCTTCCGCAAACAGATCAAGCACATCATAAAGCACTTTTTCTTCTTCCAGGCCGCTCATCCATGCAGGAATGCTGCGGACCAGCAGCGTATCCGGGCCGAAGGATTCAAAAGAGATCCGCAGGTCTTCCGCAAAGGCATTAAGCTCAGCAAGCCTCTGCACGACATCATCCGACGTCTTCAGAGTCAGCGGAACCAGCAGATCCTGCATCGTCTCATTGTTCTGAATCTGACGTTCGATTTTCTCATATGCAATTCGCTGGGAAGCAGCTTTCTGATCGATGACCGCAAGTCCCTGCTCTGTGCTGCAGAGAATATAAGAAGAATGCAGCTGCCCGATGACCGTCATCTCAGGAAACGTACGTTCCGGATACTGCCCAGCAGGTTCCTGCACGGTTTCTTCCCGGATCGGTTTTCTGATCTCTTTCACTGGTTCTGCAGTGAGGCTCTTCTCTTCTGCCGATTCAGGTTTCTTCTCTTCCGGTTCCGATACTGCAGACGGCTTCGGTGCTGCTGGCTTCTGTACTGCTGCAGGCGCATGCTGAAACGCGTCAAATTCCATCCGCATCTGCGCTGCTGCAGGTGCTTCCTGTGCACGCCGCACTTTCGGTGCCAGCATCTGCCTGGAAAGTGTTTCTGCTACGGAATCCCGGATCAGATATTCCAGCTGATTTTCCTTCGAAAGCCTTACTTCCCATTTGCTTGGATGCACATTCACATCCAGCAGGTGCGGATCCATCGAGATATTCACCACTGCCAGCGGATACCTTCCCTGCGGGAGATATGCTTCATAGCCATCCAGAATCGACTTATACAGCCGGAAGGTCTTCACCATTCTGCCATTCAGGAATACCTGCATGAAATTCCGGGAAGCACGGTTCACTTCCGGCTTCACAAGATAACCGCTGCCCTTGTAATCGAAGTCTTCCATATTGATCGGAATCGCCTTTTCCGCAGCTTCCCTTCCCCAGCAGAGATACAGGACTTCCTGCAGATCTCCGCTTCCGGAAGTACGGAACGCTTCTCTGCCATTTGAAAGAAACGTAAAGGCAATTTCCGGATGCGACAATGCGAATTTCATGATGATGTCCTGGATCAGCGAATTCTCATACGCTCCGGAACGCAGATGCTTAAGTCTTGCCGGGGTCCGGTAGAACAGACCCTCCACGCTGATCTCCGTGCCCTGATCCGAAGGATAAGGCTCTGCAGATTTCAGTTCTCCATACTCCATCTTCACCCGGGTGGAATCCGTGCCATCACTCGTCACCAGCGTCAGCTTCGACACACTGGCAATACTCGGAAGCGCTTCGCCCCGGAAGCCGAGCGTACTGATATCCCAGAGGTCATTCTGCCCTCTGATCTTGGAAGTCGCATGCCTGCCGAAGCAGTTCACGGCATCCTCGCTGTCCATGCCGCAGCCATTGTCGCTGACTGTGACCCGATCGATGCCGCCATTCTCTGCAGAAACCGAAATCCGCGTGGAACCTGCATCAATCGAGTTTTCCACAAGTTCCTTGACGACTCCCATCGGCCGCTCCACCACTTCTCCGGCAGCGATCATATTGGCAGTCTGTGCATCCAGCTGATGTATTCTTCCCATAAGTGAGAAAATTATAGCATGGTTTCGTTTCTCTCTGACCGCAGAGCTTCCGCTATAATAGGCTCATGAAACTGAGCCAGGAATACCGGGAAGCAGAAGTCATTCAGAAATCCAGATTTCTTGCCTGTGCTGCCCGCACCGAAACCGAAGAAGAAGCACGTGCCTACATTGCCCGCATCCGCAATGAATTTCCTGATGCCACGCATGTATGCACTGCCTATCTCATCGGTCCTTCCAACCAGATCCAGCGCTCCAGCGACAACAAGGAGCCATCCGGAACCGCCGGCATTCCGATTCTGGAAAGTCTCCTGAAATCCGGGCTCACCGATACGACCGTCTGCGTCGTCCGCTACTTCGGCGGCATCAAGCTCGGCACCGGCGGCCTGATCCGTGCCTATGGCGGCATCGCTGCTTCTGCTCTCTCCCATGCCCCGAAAGTAAAAGAGGTTCCTGTGAACCTCTATCGCGTCGTCTATCCTTATTCCCTTTCCGGCACTCTGGAATCCTGGCTCCGCACCAATATGATCCAGCCGGAATTCTCCTATGCAGAAGAAGTGACCTGCACGTTTGCCAGCATGAGCGATGATATTCCGGAACAGATCCGGGATCGCACCCGCGGAACGGTCCAGGCAGAATTCATCGGGACTGATATTCAGGAAACTCCGGTCTGATCACTTCGGAATCAGCCAGAGATCAAGATCGACGTTTCCTTCAATCCCATCAATCGTTCCGGTATTGGAATACTGCCATATCACAAACGTATAGATGAAATCCGGATAGTCTTCCCCATACCCAGCAATCCAGAAGTCCACTTCTTCCTGCAGGTCTTCCATATGGATCGACGTATACATCCAGCTGTCAGACCCATATACCAGAACGGAATACCCAGCTTCTTTCATCACTCTGCAGAACGCTGCCGCAATGGCAGTTTTTTCCTCTGCATTCAAGCCCTGGATGCGATCGTGATCAGATACGATCTCCATGTCAAACGCCACCGTACCGACCGTATACGGAGAAATCAGATTCAGCACATACGCTGCTTCTTCCTCTGCTTCTTCGACACTTACTGCCTGCGAAAACCAGTAGACATCTGTCTCGATTCCCGCCGCAGAAGCCCCCTCCATATTCGCCGTGAAGTAATCATCCGTATGCAGCTCGCCTGTCTCATAGCCCCGGTATCCAGCCCGGATAAACGCAAACTCCGCACCAGCTGCCGCTACCTTCTGCCAGTCGATCTCCTGCTGGCGGAAGGATACATCAATTCCGAACTTCGACGTATAGGAATCATCTTCAAATGCCAGATGACCATCCTGCTCCTTCAGCGAAGACCAGTCATAGTCATTACGCCAGATCGGATCCGGGATTGCTGTGGCGGCTGCTTCCGAAGACGTCTGTTCATACGAAAAGAGTGTCTTTGCCAGCATGACCAGCAGAAATACGGTCAATGCAAGCACTGCCACTCTGGAAATTCTGATTCTTCTGCGCCGCTTCTTCTTTCTCACCCGGGCATTATATCATGCTGAGCCTCCTGTCTGCGGCAAGCCTCCATTCAGAAATGGGCAGGAGGAATCTCTGGCAGCCAGAAAGCGAACCTCGAAAACAGACTGCTGTCAATTTCCAGGAAAACCATGCGGCCATCTGATTTCACTCGATGGCAGTTTATGATCTGGCGGTACATGGCATGCATCCAAAGATCCCTGCAGGACTTGCAGGGATCAGGATGCTGATTCATGCTCTATGCTTCATGAAGGCTTGCCCGCACCTTCTCTTTCACCCGCTGCAGGCGGCCGTCATAAGCCTTGTAGGAAAGATGCAGGCGCTGACAGGATTCCTCATATGAAGACCCGGACTCCCATTCTCTCAGCACTTTCTGTTCCATCGGCTTCAGTCCCTCTACGGTCTGATTCAGGCGCAGATTTGCTTCCTTGTAGCTCAGTGCATACTCCGGTTCCGCAAGCAGATCACGCGACTTCACAACATCATAGATCGTCGTGTTTTCGCAGATCTCGCTGTCTAAAGAAACCATGGTATGAAACGGAACATCCGCACTGCTGTTGTAATGCTTGATTCTCTGGAATATCTTCCGCTTCGCAATCAGCTGCAGATAAGAACGGAATGAACAGCCTTGATCAAACCGATAGCATTCTGCTGCCGCCACCAGCATGATTCTGGATTCCTGCAGGAATTCCTCCCGGTACAGTGCCATCATGCGATTGGACGCAACAATCTGATTCACCTGTGCTCTCAGCATCGGCTCATGTTCGGCCGCCAGCACCCGCAGACCATCGCTCTGATTCTGATGATAGAAGTAAAGCAGCTCATAGGAATTTCGTGCCATAGCATTCCTCCCGGAATCAGCCTAGCCCTTGTTCCTGCGTGCGCTTCCTCCATCCTTCTGGTTTACTCCCCGGTTTCTCACCGGTTTTCCACTCAGAGCGGATTCCTGCTGCTCCAGATCTGATACATCAGGATGCCCGCAGATACTGACGCATTCAGAGAAGAAATCTTTCCCTCCATCGGCAGCGAGACAACATAATCGCATTCTTTCTGCAGAAGTCTGGAAATTCCCTTTCCCTCATTGCCGATGACCAGCACTGCATTGAAGTCATACTTCAGAGACCGGTAATCCACGCCATCCATATCAGCTCCGATGATCCAGTATCCCTTCTTCTTCAGATCCTGGGCAGTTCTGGTCAGATTCGTCACTGCTGCACACTTCACGGTATCCGCAGCACCAGCCGAAACCTTTGCCACTGACGGAGTCAGACCGGCATTATGCGTCTTCTTGAAGATCACTCCATCGGCCTGAACCGCATCTGCTGTTCTCAGCACTGCACCGAGATTATGCGGATCCTCCATCTCATCCAGCATGATCAGAAACCCATACTGATTTTTCTTTTCCTTCACGAGATCATCTACGGTATAGAGCTTATAATCCTCAATCTCGGCAGCCACCCCCTGGGTATGATCGCTCCTGGTCATCTTTTCCAGTGCATGCTTATCCAATAACTTCACCGGAACATGTTTCTTTCCTGCCAGTTCCTCGATTTCAGGATCCTTCGCAGCCAGATAAACCTGATAGACCTTCCGATCTCCCATCAGCAGCTGTCTGACTACATTCTTTCCATACATCAGCTGAGTCATAACGTATCCTCTTCTGTCACTTTCCGGAACAGCTCTCTGATCCGTTCCTCTTTTCCCTGCAGATCCAGCATGCCGATGATCGCCTCAAAGCCCGTCGACTTCCGGTATACTGCGACCGATGCACTCTTCGGCACGACGCCGGAATGATCATTCCGCCCCCGGCGGAACACTTCTTCCTCTTCTTCTGTAAAGAACTGTTCTTCATGAAGCCGGTCGTAGAATGCAGCCTGTGCCCCGGCACTCACGAAATGAATCGTCTTTTTCTGCAGCTGCGAGCCTTTTCCTTCGCCCTGTTCAATCAGATACCGGCGCACCAGATACGACCAGACTGCATCTCCGAGATAGGCCAGCGTCCTTCCGGAACACTCATTTACATTCATCAGAGCAATCCCTTCGCCATCAGCTCTGCCCGATAGCCATCCGCTGCCGCAAAATCCTTTGCCTGCTTTGCGTCATTCCACTTCGCAAACAGCTTCCGGTCTTCTTCACTCACCACCGGTGTTTCCACCCTGATGCCAAGAATGTCCAGCATCTTCACAACGCTGTTCCGTAACTTTCCGGCTTCTTTCCAGTCCGGCTCTCTCGTCCTGAGCATGCTGTTGAGCTTGCGCACCGTTTCGAAAATCACCGTATACGCATTCGGCGTATTCATATCATCATCCATCTGATCCAGGAATGCCCTCCAGGAAGCTTCATCGTACTCCTTCGGTTCTGCTTCTTTGACAAGCTGCGACTTGATATCGTACTGACGGATCGGCGTCAGAACTTTTTCCAGTTCTTTCCTTGCAGTCTCAATCGTCTCTTCACTGAAGTTCAGTTCCTTGCGGTAATGCACCGAAGACATCAGCCATCTGGTCAGATTCGTGCCAAGACGATCCAGCACATCCTTTGCCCATAATGTATTGCCAAGCGACTTCGACATCTTCTCGCCGTTGATGTTGATCATCGCATTATGAACCCAGTAATTCGCCAGCGTATTATGATGCAGCGACTCCTGCTGCGCGCACTCATTCTCATGATGCGGGAATCTGAGATCGGCACCGCCGCCATGGATATCAATCTTCTCACCGAGATTCTGATTGATCATCACAACGCACTCGGTATGCCAACCCGGTCTTCCTTTTCCCCACGGGCTGTCCCACTGGATGCCCTTGTCTGTCTTCTTCCATAAGGCAAAGTCATACGGATTTTTCTTTCCCTCATTCACATCGATGCGGGCACCTGCCTCCAGGTAATCCAGCTTCTGATGCGAAATCTCTCCATACTTCGGATCACTGTCCACGCTGTAGTACACATCGCCATTGTCAGCGACATATGCAGCCCCGGCTTTCACCAGATCCGCAATGAAGGAGATGATGCCATCCATCGTCTCCGTAACTCTCGGCGTCACATCCGGAAGCTCTGTATTCAGCTGCTTTCTCAGATCCTGATATGCCTTGATATAGCGATCCGTGATCACCGATTCGCTGACATTTTCCTCAATTGCCTTATTGATGATCTTGTCATCCACATCCGTGAAGTTCGAAACATACTTCACCGTATATCCCTCTGCCTCAAACAGACGCTTCAGCACATCAAAGACGACCATCGGCCTGGCATTGCCGATATGCGCATAGTTGTAGACCGTAGGTCCGCATACATACATGTCCACATGTCCCTCATGAATCGGCTTGAATTCCTCTACCTGAAGATCCTTCGTGTTATAAAGTCTGATCATTGTCTCCTCCCGAAAAGAAGCGCCCATAAAAGGCGCTTCTGCTTTTCCACTTTTACTGCGGCTGCCCCTTAACGCAGGACATCTACGTTCTGCCCTACCTTATCGGGCAGTCCCTCCCGGATGCATTCCCTGCAGCTCTTCCGCCAGGCACTTCCACCATGCATGCCACTCTCTTGCGCGTTTTCCTGCAGATACTAGTTCCGTTCTCAGGTTTATCCGAATTATATCCTAACCCGTCAGAGTTTACCAGGTCTGTTCCGTTCCTTCCTCACTTGCCGGTGCCGTCGTCTCCGGAGCAGTCCAGATCGTCGGCGTAGGGGTCGGAGTTGGTGTCGTATAAGTCGTCTCTTCCTTCGCCACTTCGGTTCCGTTCATCGCGGTTCCTTCCGTATATGCTTCGCCATTCACGGTCAGCGTGAAGCCATTCAGTTTCACTGCCGTCTTTGAACAAGTCAGCCCGCTGACGTAGCTGTCTGCGGTCAGCGTCCACTCTGCATTTCCTTCCAGGTCTACATATACCTCGCCGCCATAGCCGCTGTAAGGATTGACCGCCCCATTGAATACCGTTCCGTCATTCAGCATCAGGTTCAGCGTCGATCCGCTGCTGATCGTGAAGTTTCCATTCAGCTGCTGATTCTCAGCCGTGAAGTTCACATTGGCACCGCTTGAGCCAGCTCCCTGCGAAGCAATCAGAAGATTGCTGTCATACGGATTGATCGCCACATCATTCAGATACACATCCGCACTGGAATAAGCCCGGAAAACCGTTCCGTATTCABAGTTCAGCGTTCCGCCGTTCATCGTGAACGAAGCAGACTTCCCATCCGTATTTCCGGATGTCTGATAGAACAGCACTGCCTGATACTCATTGACATCCACATAATTCGAACCGCGCTGATACGTGAGATAGGTGCTCGGATGAATATCTTCTGCCGTCCTCGTATGATCTCCCGTCACGGTGCAGTTCACCAGCGTGACCTCATGCGGCCCGTCAATGATCACAGCCGGAGATACGATTGCCGAAAGCTCGGCACCGGAAACCGTAACACTGCCGCTGCTCTGAATCGCCGGGGCAAGGATTCCATATGCTGAATAGGTCCCGCCATCCACGGTCAGCTTGCTCTGATCTCCATCCGCCTGCAACGCTGGCGAGTAATCGCCATGCGTCGTAACAGCCAGATTGGATGCCGATACCGAAGAACCGGAAGCAGCCCGGATTCCATCTGAATACGAAGCACTCGTGAACACCGTGGAATCAGAAATCTGAACCGCTGTGCCGCTGCCGTTGCTGCAGAGCCCGTATGCATACGTTCCATTCGTCTCAATCTCCGCATTGGAAACTGTCGCCTGTCCGCTGTTCTTCACGCTGATCGCCGCATTATCCGCATTCGCTTCGGATTCTTCAGTGCCATCGCCGATCTTCGTGACGGAAATCCTGTCATAAGCAGCCTTCTTGCCATTCACCTCCAGAGCATTCCCCGGGGTCTCATTGTTCGTATATTCTCTGCGCGGCCCCGGTGCAGCAGCCACACCAGCTGGCTGACTGCTCGCAGAGGGTGATGCAGTCGCTTCTGCTGAAGAAGTGCTGCCTCCGCATCCCGCCAGCATCACACATAGTATTCCTGCAAGCAGTTCTTTCCCTGTCTGTCTGTTCTTCATCGCCTGATTCTCCTGAAATTCTCTCCTATTATACGACACCCGGAACCACGCAAAAAATTTCTTCTCTGCCAGGCTGCCAAGTCAGAAAAAGGATCCTGATCATGTCGATATCAGCAATCCTTCTTCACTTCTGAATCCGGTATGTCTGCGGCATTCGGGAAATCTCTGATGAACTCTTTCGCATCTTTCTCAGAAGAACGGATAGTCAGTTCCGGTTCACTGATCTTCTCCTTCCTTTCAGACTCCTTCTGCATAGGAATCTCCTTGAGAGGCGGGTCTTTCGGCTCTGCCCTTTTCAGCTGCAGATTATCTACCCACTTCGTGGTATATTTGCGCATTGAAAAATAGCCGAACAGCGATACAAGAGCAGCACCGCATACATCCACGATAATGTCTTTCATCGTATCTGCCAATGCGGCTCTCCCGACAAACGGAACCCCATCCTCAGTCATGAACTTCTGCATATTCAATCCGAGAATGCCATCAAACGTGAATTCATAAATCTCCCACAATGCGCCGCAGGTCACTGCAAAACAGAATGCAAACAATGCGATGAACCCCGGGGACAGATTGAATGGCACATGCTCGCTGTCATTCAGAATCGAGATGATGGAGAATGCAAGCGTACCCAGCATGCCTGCACTGAAGAAATGCAGGAATGTATCCCAATGCGGAACATTGTAATAGAAACTTCTTGTCTCTCCCAGGAAGATTGCACAGTACAGGAAGATCTCAAACGGAATCAGCATTCCTGATGGAATTCTGATCTTCAGATTCTTCTCCACCTTCGATGGCAGATTCATGCAGATGACGCCGAGAATCGACTCGGTGAACATCAGCGTATAATACGCCTTCGGATGCACATACTCTGGTGCCCCATCCGGAACTTCCGATGGCGCAGTCGCGATCAGAATGCCGATGATGATCACAGAAGCCCACATCGTGATATTCACGAAGCTATAGACCAGCTTCTGCGTTCTTTCCTGTCTTTCCTTCTCTTCCGGAGAAGGATCTATCTCCATCCTCTGATTCAGTTTCATAAGCTATCCCTGATAATTCCAAGTATATCTTCTCTGCTGAGATTCACGAAAGCAGAATCGAATCCTTTCATGCGGATTGCCTCATCTGTCATCGATTCTGCCAGAGAATCATCCGGAATCCCGATCTCGCGAAGCGTTGAAGGAAGTCCGCACGACGCAAAGAAAGCCTGCAGTGCATCAATTCCCATCTCTGCTTCCTTCATCGGATCTTCTTCCTGGATATTCCATACCTTCTCTGCAAACCGATCGAATCTCGTCACGGTCGCAGGTGTGAGGATTCTTCTCATCCAGTGCGGAGTGATGATCGCCAGGGATTCGCCATGATTCACATCATAAAATGCACTCAGCTCATGGCTGATCGGATGGCAGCTCCAGGATCCTTTCTTTCCGGCAGAAGTGATCTGACTGATGCCGAGTGTTCCTGCCCACATCAGATTTGCCCTTGCAGAATAATTATGAGGATCTCCTAGTGCCTTCGGAAGTTCCTGGATCACAGTCCTGAGCAGACCTTCGGCCAGCTCATCGGCAATCACCGCATCTTCCACCCGGCTGAAATAGTTCTCCATGATATGACTCATGATATCAGCAGAACCAGCCGCAGTCTGTCTTCTGGAGACCGAGAACGTATAAGAAGGATCACAGATTGAAAGAACCGGATAGTGATACGGAGACTTGCAGCCCTTCTTCAGCTTCTTCTCCGGCCAGGAAATCACAGCCGTATTGTTCATCTCAGAGCCCGTAGCCGCAAGCGTAAGCACCGTAAACACCGGCAGTGCCCTGTGAATCAGAGCAGGATTCATGACCATCTCCCATGGATCTGCATCATTCACGGCACAGTCCGCAACCATCTTGGCACAATCCAGCACCGATCCTCCGCCCGCTGCCAGAACAATCTTCACCTGGTTTTTACGGCAGAGATCTCTTCCCCTGATTACCGTGGAAATCCGGGGATTGGGCTCAATGCCCGATAATTCCACGATCGTAAATCCCTTCAGCACTCTCTGAATGTCGTCGTATACTCCGTTCTTCCTGATGGATCCTCCGCCATAGCAGAGCAGCACCGTATCCCCATACGGTCTCATCGCATCCGCAAGATGCTCAATCTGTCCTTTTCCGAACAGCACTTCTGTCGGTATTCTGAAATCAAAGTTTTCCATGCCCTTACAGTAACACAAAAGAGGGTTCTGAACCCTCTTAATGTGTAAGATAGAAGCTGTAAATCGAATTGCCGACCGAAATCCAGTCATCCAGGTCCGTCATCCAGATCAGATCATTCTCGGACAGGATTCCGTTCCGGATCAGTTTGATCAGTTCTTCATCGGTATACGGGCCATACTTCTGCCCATCTTCCTTGGCGTAATACCAGACCTTGTCGCTATTATCTGCAATTGCCATGACGGTCTCCTTTCAATCAGTTGCTGCCGTTCTGACCATCGCCGCCGCTGCCGCTGTCCGGTGTCGCTGTCGGAGCTGGAGTCGGAGTCGGAGTCGGATCAGTATACTGGTAGGTAATATTTCCGAGATTGCTGGTAGAAGAAGAATACTTTGTCGTATCAGCAGGAACTGCTTCTACAGTAATGGAATAGCTAGTGCCATTGCTCAGCGCATCCGTCCAGTTAATGGAATTCGTCGTCGTATTATGGGTCACGCTATTGATCGTCACATTGTACGAAGCAGCCCCTGATACAGCATTCCACGTAATCGTCCAGCTGTGATCCGGATTGACTGCATAAGAGTTCAGACTCGTCGTGCCGAGCGGCGTTGTGATCGTCTTGACCTCAATGGACACTGAACCGGCATCGCTGCTTGCATACTTCTTCTCGCCATCTGCAGGGTTGGCAATAACCTGAATCGTATAGGTTCCGACAGGCATATTGCTCAGGGTGACGGAAGTATCCTTTACGGTATTCGAATAATCCTGGAACTGAACGGTGTAGGAATCCGCGTTTGGAACTGCATCCCAGCTTACTGTCACATCCGTATTCGAACTGCTCTGCACTGCCTTGGCACTCGGAGTTGCCAGCTTGATCTGATTTGCGGTGTAAGTATAGCTGACAGACAGAGCATCGGAATTCGCATACTTGTCTGTGTTGTTGGAACATGAAGTGATCGTGATCGTATAAGTCGTTCCGTTGTCGAGCTTATCAGAAGAAATGCTTGCGGAATTCTTCGCCGCCTTCACAGAAGTCTGCGGAGTCGTGCTGACAGTCACCGTATAATAATCCGCATTCTGAACTGCATTCCAGGTAATCGTGAGATTTGCGGCGGTCACGGAGAACTGCACATTCGCAGCCTGAGCAAGCTTCTCTGTTTCTGCAGAAGGAGTCGGAGCAGCTTCACTGCTTTCCGTATACACGCTGTAATTGTTATCGCCGGCACCGACAATCGTTCCGGAAGAACTTAATGCGACCAGCGTATTTCCTCTTGCGGCAATATACTTCACGCCGCTGAAGTTCTTAATGCTATCGCTGATCTTGCTGTCATCAGAATCTGAAATCACGGTAATCTTGCCGCCGGAAAGTCCTGCCACGAAGGTATTCCCAGCTGCCACCTGCGTCATGCCGCTCCATTTCGAAGTATCAGGCGCTGTTCCGCTGATGCTGTAGCAGCTGACGGTTCCGTTCGAGAACAGAACGAGAATATACGAATCGCTGATTGAAACACTCTGCACCTTGGTCAGAGACTCCAGCTGAGAAGAAACACTGAGCGTTCCTGCAACCTTGAGCGTCTTGTCCGTCGTCATGCCGATCGTGAATTCATTGCCTGCATAAACCTTGCTGATATTCGTCCAGTCGCTGACGGAACATGCATCGTCACTGCCCGAGCAGACGACTGTGCCATCAGACTTCACGGCAGCAGAATGAGAAGTTCCGGCAGCCACCATGGTCAGATCCGTCCATTTGGAGACCGAGCAGGCACTGCTCGATCCGGCACAGGTAGCCGTTCCGTCCTTCTTCAGGCCGATTGCCCACGTAGGACCGGCACTGACCTGAACAAGATCTCCGGTTTCAATTGCCGGAACCGAAGTCCCCATCTTCGTGACATCTCCGCCATCTTCGACATAGATCGAGAAGGTATTGCCCAGAGCCAGACGGTTTGTATCACCCGCCGAGAGCGTATCACTGCTTCTGCCCCCGAGCATATTCACGATCATGACAATCAGAATCACTGCGGCTGCCGCAATCGCAATCAGAAGATACAGTCTCTTCTGATCCATCTTAGCAGGCTGCTTCTTCTTCGCAGCTGCCTGCTTCGGCTTGCGCGGAGCTTCTTTTACTTCTTCCTCTTCTTCTGCTTCCTCTCCCTCTTCGGAATCATCATCAACAATCCTGTTGACAGTTGTGGACTCAAAGGAACCGGAATCTGCAGAAGCTGCATCTCGGAGATCTCTGGTCTTAGTCACTTCCAGCGTATCATCTGTCTTGGGCGTATTCTCCTCAAACCGCATGGTCTGATCGATATCCATGCGCGTCTGATTGATATTGCCAGGCTGTGCATCCGGATTCATCAGATCCGCAAATGGAATCTGCACGCTGTCAAAGTCCTCATCCAGCCTCGGCAGAGTAACCGAACGCGCATTATCCGCCAGATCCTGCAGAGGAACCCCGTACAGATCAGCCAGAGCCTTGAGAAGGAAAATCGAAGGAACAGAATTTCCATTCTCCCAGTTCATATATTCCTGGACGGTCACGCCAAGTCTGGCGGCCAGATCTCCCTGCGCATAATTCAGGTGCTTGCGCAGAGCAGTCAGTTTTTCAGGAAGCCGATTTTCCATAGACAATCTCCTTATCCGGTCTTCATTTTAATGACGCTATGACCGCTTTTCAACTTTTACCGATTGACGCTGCGGATGCTGTCACGCATATATTCAATGATGCCGATTCTCACCATTGTTGAAGCTGCTCCATATGCAATTGAATATCCCGCTCTGGTTTCCGTGATCCGGATGCTGCCGAGCTCGCGCAGCTTATTGACATTCAGTTTCGTCGGATCATACAGGCTGACCACAACCCGGTCTGCCGAAGAATGAATCAGCTTCACGTTCTCGATTCCGCCAAGTGCTTCAACGGTTCCCATGACCAGCCGATCCTTTCCGCCCGTATGGAATACGTCCAGGGCCAGACGGCGGAAATAGAGCCTCGTGAAGAAAAAATAGATCAGGAAGGAAATTCCTCCGACAATCAGGATTTTAATCAGCGTATCAGTCAGTGAACTGTTTCCGATATAGCTCAGATACTCCAGCAGCGTTCCTGGCATTGCCGTGATCGTGCTTGTCCCGCTGTAATTGAATCCGAGATACGTATGCATTGACTGGAATACCCCGAACAGAACTCCGGTATATCCGATATGAAACAGAAACAGCAGCGGGCAGAGGAAAAACAGCATCAGTTCCACCGGCAGCAGCGTGCCGCTCAATAACGACATCGCTGTGACAAGAATATAAAGCATTCTCGTTCTTCTGCGCTCCAGCCGATCTGTCTGCATCGAATACATTCCCCACAGAAGCCCCGGAATCGCAAACAAATTGAGCACATAATACGGCGTGATGAACCTTCCGGTCATTCCTGAAATCGATCCTGCCGCAAGCTGCGCAGTCCAGATATTCACATCACCGGCAATATTCGTTCCTGCCATGGAAATCCAGGAACCGCCGCTGGTCCCGTACCAGAACGGCGACCGGATGATCGTGCCGAGATTCAGCACGCTCAGCATACGCTCCATGATTCCAAATACCGCAAGATTCGCCGGATTCGTCGTATCGCTGGCAATATAAGTGATCGCTGCCTGCAGAGCCTCAATGATATATGGCCAGATATAAGCGATGATGATGCCGAAGATCGTGCTGAAAAACATCGTTCTGATCACGCAGAACGTATCTTTTGAAATAAACGAGAAAAAACCGTATTCACTGCGGATCCTGGATCTGGAATAGCTGCGCAGCGTGATAATCGAAACAATGGCCGTAGCTGCAAGTCCCGTCTGCAGCGGATAATGCACGCCGCCGCTCATCAAGGCCGTCGAAGCAGCCGTGAATGAGATTCCTAAGATCGAGGAATAAGCTGTCGTCGGCATAGAAGGCGTCGCGAAGTACATCGTGACAATCTGGAAGACCACATAGCCCGAAAATGCCGAGATGATCGTGGTCGCACTGCCATTCTTTCTCGCTACCAGCCTGATCAGAAACAGCAGCGGGAAATTCACCAGCAGAAACGTGCCGAGACGCATTCCGGTCTGAGCAAGCAGGGTGATGAATTCATTATCAATCCGGATAAACGATTCGAATACTTCATTCGTAAGCAGATTTCCGAGTCCGAGCAGAACCTGTGCTGCCAGCATCACACAGATCGGAAAGTACAAGATTTCATACAGTGAATGCCAATTGCGCATCTGAAAGCTCCTTATTGACCTATTTTATCATGATTCTTCAGTCCCTAGAACAGACTCTGCAGACGATCAAAATAGGAGATATCTCTGCTCTTCAGCATTCTGACCTTCTTATGGTCTGAAACAGCAATCTTCACTTCATGCATCGCATCCATGCTGAACACCTCAGAATCCGCTCCCAGAAGCGCTCCTGTGAAACTATGCGACTCCAGCCTGATTTCCGTCTCCCGCTTCATCACGAACGAAGCCCCGAGAGAACGATATTTATTATGATGAATTCCGCCGATCTCGGACATCTGGATCAGATCCAGACCATCCTGGATCACCGCTCCGCCAAGCGAGCGATTATAAGCAGTACTGCCCAGCTGAGTAGAGATGCATAATCCAGTACCTCTGAACTCCTCGAACTTCCTGCCATTGATGATGACATTCATATCCTGCGTTCTTGCCGCATTCTCTACCCGGATCTCATTGACCCCGTAATATGTGCCGAGATCCGTATCCGCTCTCAGCATCGGATAGTCTTTCTCCCAGCATGAGCCATTCAGATATGCATTCAGGAATAATTTAAATTCGCCATCATGATAATCCGTATAGAATCCCAGCGTCCCGGTATGAATCCCATAGAACTGCACATGATCCAGCTGTTCCAGATAATAGTGAATCGCATAGAGGAACGTTCCATCCCCTCCGACTACGAACACGATCTCAGGATGTTCTTCATCCAGCACATGATCCTTCCCATTCAGGCGBTGGATCAGTTCTTTTTTCAATCTCTCGGATTCCGGATCCGGGCGTGCAATCACCGTAAATTTCTTCATAGCAAAAGTATAAAACACCAGCCGTCATTCTGGTATTCCCGAAGACCGGATTCTGCACGGAACCGCTTGTGCGGATTGCCAGAGCCACAGGAGCCTTCGCACCAGACGACTCTTCCTGCAATTGACACTCCCACGGCTGAAGCCTGTGGGAGTGTCAAGTCCCATCATCACTTCATTTTGTGCCATGATGCAAAGAGAAGCGAATGCACAGACAGAATGATCCACTGAATCAGAACGAATACAAAAAAAGCCTGTGCATCATATACACAAGCTAAGAACGGTTATACCCGAAAAGGGATGCTGAAATCATCCGGCATCAGTTCCCAGATAACTTTGAGCTCTCTGCATGGAATCCTTTCTTGCCTGCCGGTATCCATCTGTTTCTGAAGCAGACAGAACCTCCGAAGCATAGTTCTCTGAAAGTATCAGAACTGTCTCATACTGCCGATCTGCCCCAAGCGTCATGTCCTCACTCAGCTCTATGGTACTGAAGGCGGCTGCAGGATAGCACCCAAGCTCATTTGCCCGGATGGCATACAGATTTCCGGAAAGCCTGGAAAGATTCAGCAGATACTCCTGGTTCATCATCATCGGAAGATATCCCGAATAAGTGGATTCCATCTCTCCAGCCAGCGAATATGGTTCAATGACCTGAATCATCTTTCCTGCTTCCAGTTCTCCTGAAAATACCTGGCTGACCTGTACGGTGGTGATGATGGAAGCTCCGGAACATTTTCTGGATAATGGAGTTCCTTCAATGATTTCTCCCTGCAGAAAGGAACTGCTATATTCTTCCGTGCGATCTGTATACGAAAACACAGCAGCAATCGGACTTACTGAGACCGGATAAACCTGCTCCAGTTCCTCAGATGGTGTGATCGGGTAGCTTCCGCGCAGAAAGTATCCTCCGCCTGCAGAAAGCAGAGAGAATACCAGCAGTCCTCCTGCTATTTTCTGAAGTCCCATGGCCGGATCTCTCCTTTCTCGATCGTGATGATGGAATCGCTGATTTCCTTCAGTTCTTCCAGGTCATGATCTACCAGCAGGATCACTTTTCCCTTTGCTCGCTCTTCCCGGATCACGTCAAACAGAATCTCTCTTGACTGCAGATCCAGACTATTCGTGACCTCATCCAGCAGAATCACATCCGGATCTTCCATGAATGCCTGAATCAGCATCAGCTTCTGCTTCATCCCAAGGGAATAGTCTCCAGCCTTCTTGTTCCTAGCAGAGCTCAGTCCGAACCGTTCAAACCAGGCCTGAATCTGTGCATTTGAAACCACTTTGCGGAAAGAAGCCAGAAACCTGATATTAGCAAGTCCGCTGAGATCATTGATCAGTTCCGGCTTCTCAATGGACACGCCGAAATTGAAATCAGAAATCGTATCTGAAGAAACGGCTTTCCCGTTATACGTAATGGTTCCTTCTGAAGGTGCCATCAGTCCGCACATGCATTTCAGCAGCACGGATTTCCCGGAGCCGTTTCTTCCCTTCAATCCCATTACGGTTCCTCCGGAGATCGAGAGATTCACATTCCGGAGAATTTCCTGGTTTCCGAATCGCTTGCCGACCTCAGTCAGCGTCAGTTCTCTTCTGATCATAGTCCCACTTCCTGTTCATTAAAAATAAGAAATAACCCAAGATACTGATTCCCCAGCGGATCCATACTCCTGCCGGAGTATCCAGCAAAGGAGTCCCAGCAAGGAACACCCAGTTGTTGATCACTTTCAGCACAATATGAATCAGAACTGCCAGAAACGCTGCCGTGCTGCAATTCACCACCTGCATCAGCATCAGTCTGAGAGCTCCGGCAAACAGCATCATGCAAAGACTGTTGTTCAGAAACCAGGAAACCATCGGTGACTGGAACCCTGCGATCATGACTGGAAGAACCAGATAAAGAGCCATGTACTCGGCAAGAATGAGCATCTCTGTCAGAAACTGATCCATCTTCCTGCCAGTACGATCTCTTCTGACCTGCACAGACTGCAGATGAAGGACATGATCTGCTTCCATGCATGCAATGAAATACAGCGGTATCATCATCAGCGGCAGAATATAATCATTGATCGCAAACAGAAATGAATCCCTGCTATTCCAGCCATAGACTGCAAACAGATATGCAGAAATCACAAGGATCAGAGAAACAATCAGCAGAATCTGAAAGCGTCTGATTTTCTGCAGGAGCCGGAAACATTCTATTGCCATGGCTTCTCCTTTCCGGCAGCAGACCTGATCAGCAGCCGGAAAAGCACAAGGTAGATCAGCGGGCCGATAAAATTGAAAAAGGACTGAACAGGCTTGGAAACATAGTTCAGAGTGCTTTTACGAAGCAGCGAAACGGAAGTGAAATCAAACAGCGCCCCATATCCATTCGGAATCACCATCAGTCCGATCGAAAGAACAATCATTACCGCAAACGGACCAATCGCAACGGCAACCCTGTTTCTGGTAAAGCAGCTGATCAGGAAACCGGCCATGCCGAAAGCAGCTGCATATCCGGAAATCATCAGCACATAATAAGCTAAATAGAGGATCGGATGTGCATAATACAATTCCGGAAACATCACGCTGTCCGGATTCAGAGAAACCCCGAAATGGATTCCCGGGCAGGCAGTTTCTGCAATAATCACATCAAAGAGAAAACAGCAGAGATAGAAAAACAGCACCAGAAGAAATGAACTTACTGCTGACTCTGCCGCCTTCTGCAGAACGAACTTCTTCCGATCCGTTCTGGTGAAGATTGCTTTTCTGAGCGGATAATACGCATTGAACTGCTTGCCGCAGGCGAATGCCGCAAGCAGCGGCACCAGCCAGCAGAGCAGGTTCTCAACCAGAGAGCTGTTCAGTGCATTCAGCACATAGAAATCCAGAGCAGAAAGATCCGGAATGTTCCGCTGAGACAAGAACCGATAAATCTCTATACCAAACGCCAATGCCATAACCGTCAACCATTTATCTGGATCAACAATTCTATTCTTCATCTCTTTACCTAAAAGGGCTCTATGCAAGCAGCCCCTTTCACTTTCTAGTAGTAAGCGTCTAATACAAGGTGAACTGAAATGAAGAGCACCTCTGGGTAGACTGATTGTGATTATCAATCAGAAACCTGGAGGTGATTTTCATGAAAGGATTGACGCGTCAGGAAAATGAAGAATACT